>NZ_JBTSFG010000001.1:0-697036 GCF_054604835.1 Sideroxydans sp.
GGCGAAGGCTTCTTCTGTAATACGGTCATTTCCACTCCTTTCAATGTGATGGCAGTTTCCTGCCTTATGACCGTTTACACAAAATCTTTTACACCCCCACAAAGTTTAAGTTAGATTGCGGTTATAGCTTTAAAATCTTCATGTACGTCGTTTCATCGGCCTAAGCGGGCCTTGGCAATTTTATGAAAAGGTTGTCGGCCCATTCTGCTGCAATGTCTGCTTCCAACTTATTTTTGAATCGTTGCATTCGACGTCTTCCTGCTATTCGCAATTCCCATAATGGACTTTCAACCAAGACCGCGCAATCTGGATTCACCTAACTCTTAAGAAGATCACGGTTTCTGAATGGGGTATGGGAAAGATTTCATTAATCAGAGCAATCCAGAGTAGGCTTTCGCGAACCATTCAGGTCGTTTAGTTGCGGGTGTATTGCATCCAATTTGGTTGGCCTTTCCCAAAGTTCTTAAGCGTTGACCATTTGTTGCCGACGTCTTCAACGAAGACATCGCTCCGTCCATCCGAATATGTACTCTTTTGTACTACAGGGTAGAGGGCAAGATATTCTTGACTAGGGTAAGGATCACCTTCGTTGTCGAGAATAGGAAGCACGGCAACATTTTCCGGTTTGAAGCCATCAAAATATCCCAACTCCCAAGGCATCCATTTTGAGGAACTCGCACTTTCCGTAGCTACGTAAATTAATGATTTCGATTGCCTCATGCGCCGCCGCAAGACCATGGCAGTCTCCTTCGACACTGCGCTACGATCGAGTTGGGGGTCATCTACCCAGTCAACGTATACCTTAAATCCTTGCTTCTCCAGCAATCTTTTTACGCCGGCAATAATTTCGGCATCACGAATGGAGTGCGACAGAAATATGTCGAAGGTGTCAGTGTTTTTGGCAGCAGCCTTCTCCTCATTCAAAATTCGGCTGTAGGTCATGCCTGCACTCTTTTGAAGTGTCATAGCACTAGTTGCCGCAGCTCGTGCCTCTGATTTTGTATAGAACGACATACGACTCTCCTACTCAAAAGTTTGACAGACACATGAAGCCTCGTCCTTGGTTGATCAACCAAGGTCAATATGGCATCACGCAGCGATATTGAAATGCCGCGTACTGCTTCGAATTACTCCGTTTTAACTTTGGAAGTTTATATGCTACCAGCATTGCTGGGTAAATCGCCGGTAGTAGTCCATGAATCGCAGTAACATAATCAGCATCATTCGTATCGATTCCAGCATGCTATTGAATTAGCTGCGTAGCGTATCCTTGTCATACTTTTCAACCTATAAATTAAGTAATATCACCGTATATTCTTCAGGCAATTTCGGTGTAAGGGTAGGAAGACGCATGGTCACGAGAGAAGCAAAATATTCTGAGCGCATAGGGGGAAAGCGTCCGACTGCCGATTAGGATATCCCTGAATTGAGGAGATAATTAGGATGATCAGTACAACACCACTTTCACCGGATCAACTTGCGGCGCATTGCCTGCTTTCTGAATTGCGAACGCGTATCGCGGTGCAACCGTTGCCTTATCAATACGGTGTGGAGACGAGGGCGCTCGAAAGCCTCTGGGAAATCTTTGGCTTAGCGAGGAAAGCGATGAAAGAAAATCCTGGCTGTCAAGAGTTCGCACGGATTACGACCAACATGTTGAATGTTGATCTAAGACCCGTCACAGCGAAGTGGCATCGCGCGCACAAAACAGGTCTATTGGATTCAAAGGATGGAGCGAATGAATTCCGTGCCGATCTCGCTACGCTGCAGATTAGGCTCGTCGAATTTTCTCAAGCCTTGCAAATGATGGCCTATGGAAAAAGTTTGCCCGATGAAGTGACTCCAGCCGTCATCAGCGAAGAGGAGATTAATCTTTGTTTCTCGCCTGTTACGTTTGGATTGGAAATCTCTGCTGCAAGTGCCATTTCAAATTCAGCTGAGATTAACAATGCGGAAGCAAAGGAGATCGCCGCCCGTCGCAAGTTTTACCAGATTGAAAAAGCGGACAGGACAGACGCTGTAGGAATATCACTCTCAGGCGGCGGTATTCGGTCGGCGACCTTCTGCCTAGGAGTCGTCCAAGTGCTTGCTGAGCGTGGCCTCATGAGAGATTTTGATTACATCTCAACCGTTTCAGGTGGCGGTTATACCGGAACCTTGATTACCTCTAGCGTAGGAGGAGGTAACGATTTCAAGGACATTGGCAAACCTTATGGTCCCGATACCGATTCAATCCGACATGTTCGTCAAAATGCGAAGTATTTGAGTGCGGACGACTTGAAGCAGCGCTGGCTGATGGTTACTGGCACGATTGCAGGACTATTGCTCAACTGGACAGCGCCGCTCTGCATCCTTTCAATCTTAGCATTGGCAAGTAACTATGTTGCGCTGCACTTATCAGCGGAAATATGGCTGGTTGCCGCTGCAATGCTAGGAGCTATAACGGTCATTTCAGTGATGGTCTATGGCATAGCGCTACGATGTGGCGCCAGTGCAAGGTTGGGAAGTCTGATGCTCGCATGGGGCGCTGGACTAACGCTGCTGGCGTTAGCGTTTTATTCAGTTGAACGGGGTTATTCCTTGTTTGCAACCACCTTGGCCGCGAACTTTTCGCTCTCTGTATATATGCTTGCCTTGGTTATTACAGCCCCAGCAATCGTTCGGTTTGTGCCAATATTCAACACTCCTTCCGCCAAGAAGGTAATTTTGAATGGAGTTCTTTTGGCAGCAGGCGTTATTGTCCCTTTGCTCGCATTGGCGGCTTTCTACCTGCTCCGCATTTTAGGCAACAAACCTATTGACCCAACGTCATGGGGCCCCCTTCACTATGTAAATGGAAACCTTATCCTGA
The DNA here is from genome assembly GCF_054604835.1 of Sideroxydans sp. Lineage (NCBI taxonomy): Bacteria > Pseudomonadati > Pseudomonadota > Betaproteobacteria > Nitrosomonadales > Gallionellaceae > Sideroxydans > Sideroxydans sp. The sequence continues at coordinate 2,852 of NZ_JBTSFG010000001.1, forward strand.
TTGCACTCGCAACTTTATCTGGAGCTGTAGCTTTATTACTTCTGAACGTGAATTTAACCGGGCTTCACAAACTGTATCGGGATCAGCTTTCAAAGACTTTCGTTCAAGATACTGACGGTGCAGCCATAAATCTGCCACTAAGCGCTGTCAACTCGGAGCATCGAGCTCCTTATCATCTGATAAATACAACTATTAATTTGCCCTCTAGTGAAAATCGCGTTCTAAGGGATCGCAGAGGGGATTTCTTTCTATTTTCTAAATGCTGGTCTGGTGCGCCATCAGTTGGGTACACCCAGACTGCTGAATGGAAAAGCAATGGAAAAGAAGTAGACCTTGCGACAGCCATGGCCATTTCTGGAGCAGCTGCGTCACCCCAGATGGGGCGAAGTACGCTACGAAGTCTCTCCGCAATATTGACGTTGCTCAATGTTCGTTTAGGCTTCTGGATTGCAAATCCAAAAACTATGCAGAAAGGGGTGCCAGGTTTTTTGTGTCTTCTGCGTGAAATGACTGGCGCTGGAATGACTGAGAAAAGCTCTTGGCTGAACCTATCTGACGGAGGACATATAGAAAACATGGGGATTTATGAACTGCTCAGACGACGATGCAAGTTCATCGTCTGCGTGGATGGTGAAGCAGATTCCCAGTCCACCTTCGAGGGGCAGTTGACGCTAGTACGACATGCACAGATAGATTTCGGTGTTCGCCTAGAGCCGAGGCTTGATGATATACGGCTGGATCCTCAGTCGAAATACAGCCGAACGCATTCACATCTACTCAGAATTCATTATCCAGCAACAGGACCAGAACAACCAGCGGAGATTGGGCTCATGCTATATCTCAAACTTTCGCTTACAGGAGATGAGACAGAGATTCTCAAACGTTATCGCACGATAAATCCCGAGTTTCCTCATCAATCCACTATTGATCAATTCTACGACGAGGAACAGTTTGAAGCCTATCGACAATTAGGTGTGCACGTAGCAGAAGGTGCATTTTCGCCTGCACTACTCACCAAAGATAAACACCCTAAAGATGTCGCTAGTTGGTTCAGACAGCTTGCCAGTAACATGCTCGAGCCGACTAAGGCATAGTGTTCTCAGCCATCGATTCGTCGGTCTCACATTGCTTGCAAGAAACAAGTCGAGTACCTGTGCCCTAGGCGCTGATATGGCTAAACCCACAAACAAGAGTAAATCTCTTAGGTTATTTCATTTAACCATCAACTGTGACTTTGTTGTCTGCAGAAGAGTATCTTGAGCTTGCTGCCTCAAAATCAAAAGGATCTCCAAGTAATTTATTGGGCGTAAAGTTATTTTCAATATATGAAATTAGGAGCCGCGCATCCGCAAGAACGTAGACTCTGTGATTACGCCTATTTACATAATCCATTCCCCGAAGTATATCTGGAGGGATTTCGATGGCGGCAGCGCCAAAATAGAAGAAATATTCTGATACGAGGACGGCGTTGGTCTGGGTATCATTTTCTACATTATGAGGATTTGGAGAGCCGTCCGGATAACTATGATGAGAATTCAGTTGCTGCCAAATACCAGTCTCTAGGTGGTAAATATTATCTCCAACCATCATTTTCTTGCTGCCGTTGCGCACTGGCTTTTTGTCTCGATAGAGTGGGTTTGTCCAATACTCGTTGAAAGTAATCGACTTAGATACTTTCATCGCAAATATGCAGCGGCCGGTTGCACGTAACCGCCCCCCTCCCATTCCAATAATCCAGTCGTCCTTCTTGGCTACTCGCCGTATTCTTGGCTTACATGTCGCCAGTGTGCATAAATTGTGAAATGGATTCGGGGCAAATCCGAAATCTCGATCCACCACGTACATATATGCCTTCGACATGTTTAACACTTAGATGTTACGGATACGTTTACAGGTGAGCGAGTTGAACCATCTGGATTTTCGAATGAATTTTCCCCTCCATCGACTGCTTTTTGAATACTGTTCGCGTTCCACCCAACTATTGCTGAAGCATATTTTTCGAGACTCTTTGGAATGTCTGACGCCTTTCCTCCTTTTTCAAACACTCCAACAATTCTTTTACCTTGGGCATTCGCTTGATCAATTTCCCAATTAACCCATGGCCTTGTGTGTGTCTTTTCACCTATCAAGACTACAACTGTAGATGCCCAAGATATCTTCATGCGGAGTAAGCGTTGAATTACTACATCTTTGACCATACCTCGATCCAACCGGTCTTGGTTTGCCGGCTTCGCGCGAATCGAACTATTACGGACGTCCCAGCCTTTTCCGCCGAGTAGGCTGGTAAATTTATCGACCAATGAATCATCTTGATGATGATGGCTGATAAAGAGATGTCTTCGCTGGCCAGATGTAGTCATTTCAATATAACCTCGTAGTTGCTCTCGTACATTTATCGAATAGCGTTACGTCGTTAAAACAGGACTTTTTGCCACGCTTGCGGTGGGCGCAATTCTTTTCCATACAAATATTGTATACCTGCTCGAAATTCTCTGATGCCGCCGTAACTAGGATGTCTGACGCATTCAACTTCGACACCAAAACTTGACGCGTACGTTGCTGCATCTCGTCCAATAGAGATGATTTGTCGAATGCCCAACCAAGCGATCAGCTCATGATTTAGGTCGTTCACGATGGCAAGTTCGCGTGCATTAAAGCGCCGGTTTGAAAATTGCTGGTCAGCTTCATGCGGATGAAACGGAAAGACGTTCCAAAGCAATGGTGGATGCTCGATTTGTCTAACCATCGCCCATATTTCTGCAGCTGTGCGCTCGGCGATAGGGGGGCCACGAGTCGCACGACCTGGAGACGTACCGGGGTAGCTGCAGGAGACTTCGGATAAATGCCGCTCGTCGGTCAGCGCCAACCCAGTCCTTCGCCCGCCGCGATAGCCTAGATCACGCCCCATCCAAATCGTGTCAGTTCCAAGGGCCTCAATGGCTGCTAAGTATCCTCGTAGATTGCTTCTTCGAACAGCGGGGCCGTTGGCAAGGTCGTGTATAGAGCATCGATCAGCATAAGGATTAAAGACGCTCTCCAAACGAATATCAGCCAGAGCATTAACAAATTTACGAGGATTCATTGACCAGTCTCTTCGACGCTGCCACTGGTGGTTGGGGAGACGGCCTCCAATGAAGCTGATTCAAACCGTATGGTGCGTTGGTTTAGATCGACATGTACGAAGCCTCCCCCAGCATCTCGAAGCTGCCTGAAAATGTTAAAGCCGTCTAAAATTGCAAGTTCCCACTGCCACAAGGGACAACTTTGCACTTCATACCCCTTCACCATGTCTTGTACCTGCTTCAATAGACCATATTCCAGCTTCCCTTTCGTCACACCGGCATAGTAATCACGTTGGAATGCGTGGTTGAAGATCCAGGTCGCGATTCCTTCTTCAATAATCATTGCGCGTGCCCCATCCTCATTCTCATCTTTGATTGGATCGCTTTTCCGCTTGTACCTGAGTAGGCCGCGCAGCACCGGAGACCAACCAAGATGGGCGACGTAGGCCAAATGAAAAACATCGTGAAAACGATATCCATCAGGCTCAATACGATTGTCAGTCAATCTGTCACCGATGTTGACGTCATTGAGTTGTTGAACGACAAACTTTTTACCATTGAGCTCGCGCTCAATGAAATGGACAGTCATTTTCCGAGGCAGTTGTTCGTAAGGCTGAAAATTCATATCGAAAAGATCGATATGCTTTGCACCAGCGGGCGGCCAGCGCGATTCAATTTTCTTCAGATTCGACTCCGCCACATCATCAATCTTCAAATTGAAGATTGCAGCGACCATCATCATGTCTGCCAATATTTGAGATAGCAGTTTATTGGGCGAATGAGTGCCAGGATTACTTCCTTTGGATGCATCATGCGCAACCACCTCGCCGGTATGAGCGGCTAGGTTGCACAGAAGTCTGTCCTTTGATTCTGGCAATTTGCCATGACAAAAATCAAGCAATTCATCAAACTCATAAAATGTCAAAGGTTCGGCTGCACTCTGGTGGTCCAGCACATTCAAGCGTCGTTGCAGATCCAGAAGTGTCGCTTCGCCGACGGCCTCCAATTGGAGGTGGTGCAGTCGAACGATAGTTGCGAAATACCAGAGTGCATCTCCGAGTTCCTCCATGACCGTATCCCGCTCTTTGGCACCTAGTTCACGACGCGATTTCTTTACAGCCGAAAGCAATCCACCAACTTCGCCGAAAAACCCGTATCTGAGTTGGTTCATCGCATCAGGAGCCTGGAGAAACTGATTCGAAGCGTTCGCGCGAACTTCATATGCCGTGAGGCTAAGCTTCGGTAAAGTCACATTTCTTGCGTGTGTGGACATGTTTTGGCACCTTAAGAAGGTGAGCTATTATCCAATAAAAATGCTCGGGAGCTGAGCCTTCAACTATTTTGGAGATTTATATTTTGGGCCATGATAGTAAATCATAAACCCAGTTTTCATTTTGGTTGTGCTCCGCTTTCCTGGCGAGTCATGGGCTCTATCTGCAAGTCACATTAACATGAATGATTGAGAGAATACCTAAGGAGATTTAAATCAAGTAATACTGAGCTGCGCTCAAAATGGATGACTGCCCCTCCGAAATAGAAATAGCGCGAATTTCAGGTCACACTCAATCTTTCAACAAACTGCCAAAGTCCGGTATGGCCAAAAAATAGGACTGCTGTCTAACGAACTCTGGTGTGCAGCAGATAAGGCACTCTCGCCTAGAGGGGATAAAAGCCATTCATATCTACCTTGGTGCGTTTTAGGCATATCGACCACAGAGGGGGGGCGCAAAAGGAGTCTTCTCGGCAATCAGCGTCGGAAGAATCTGAGAATAACAATCATGAACCCGCTCCGAAATTCCGCTCTCTCAGCCTTCGTACTCCCGCGAAGGGGCAGTGAAATGAAGATTAAGACAATCAACAATGCAGACGCTGCTACCAGAGGAAATGCTTGGTATATAGGCCAGCCCTCTCTGATTACTATGAAAGCGGCAGCTGATGTAAGGTCGAGAGCGGAATTTTTATTTCCAGCTCACAGTTCCTCCAAGTTTCCTTTAAACGCCTGTGCCACCACCTGCTCAAGAAAAGTCCAGTTTCATTGGGAGTCAGCTAGCCCATAATTCCATGCATAGCGCATCGACCTTGCATCAATCAGAGCGTGATGCATTTGTTCAGAGTTACCCTTCCAGAATATAGCCAATCCGATTTGATAGCGATGCGTCTGCCGTGCTTTGTCAAAATCGACAGTGCCGCACTTCTTGCGCAGATTTGAAGGCCAGTCGTAAAAGTTAAACAAACCTGCAACGAGCTCCCAGTCGTAACTTGGTGAGTTGCAGCGCAGCACCACCTCTTCCGCCACCAGTCCTTCGATCCAGACTTTCAACTTAGAAGCCAATTGTGCTTCCATCAGCAGGTTATTGCCATCCAAAAGCGGCAACACAACGTCAAGCACGAAATCGCTGCAATCACTCTTTTGATAGGTGTCAGTCAGCTCGCAATAGAACTCGCGACCGTCTTCAGACACAAGGCCGATGCTGATCAGCTTCGGCTCATGTTCCATGTCCCTGAACTGCGTGAATTCTGTATCAAAGAAAACACTCAGAGACTTCACTTTCTTCTCATGCTCCATACCCATTTCCTTATCAATTTAGGTGTAGGCCCAGCTCCGAGGACGTCCGGAATTTTGTGTAGATCGGCCATTGGATTTTTCATTCAGACCGACAGCTTTAACCGAACTTCTGTCTTTATTACTTCGGCTGAATGGTGCTACCGACACAGGTTCAGAACATTAAAAAATAGTTTGTTGAAGCTGTGGCCCGGAATAATCTCTCACAAACTTTACAAATATTTTAGGTCCCTGTATGCCTGTCTACATGCGAATGATTTTCGCGCAATGACAAGGGATACATCATGCAGGAAAAAAACGAATGCGAGAGGACGGACAGGCTTCTCCGATTGCCAGAAGTTGAACGCATCTGTGGTCTTCGCAAAACCACTATTTACCAGCTTATCAATGATGGACGGTTCCCACCGGGATTTCGGGTCGGAAGGTCTCGTCTTTGGCGCTGGTCTGTCATTCAGGAGTGGGTAAAGAGTCATCATGACGAATGGTCGGTTAGCCCAACAGGTTCTGTCGAATATAGAGGGGTAGAAACTCACCAGAAGGTAGCTAGGCAAGTCGTAGGCGTGGTCCCTGCTGGGACGCGCCTGACTTGCCCATCCTCCCTTCGGTCGGATGGGGATGCATCGTGTTGGAAGGAGACATCCTGATGGGTAACTTTCTTTCCAAGCGCAAGCAGGATGAACCGTCCGTAGAGGAGGTTCGCTCGCATCAGGTGAAGGTCATGCTGAACGATGAGGAGCTTCGCCTTCTGGATGATATCCGGGGGCGATTGAGTCGCGCTGAGGTGTTGAGGTATCTGCTCATGAACAAGATGCCTCCAGCGATTCCTGCGCTGAATCAAACTGCATGGACGGAACTATCTCGTGCATCAGCGAACTTGAATCAATTGGTCCGCCATCTCAATACGGGTGGAGCGCTCGACGTGGAGCAGATCATCGTAATGTTGGATCAGCTCCGTGCCGCGTTGATCGGGGCAGCCAAGTGAAGCGCGGTAAAAACTCAGATGCGCGTCAAAAGCTACGTAATGCATCAGGTAGCTCACAGGGTCGAGGCCGTGGGATTGCCATTAAGGGATTCAAGAACGGCAAACAATTCGGTGCGCGTGTCGCCTATGCCACGAATCCAAAGAAAGGGGGAGAGGTCGTACTCACGAACTGCCCTCGCGATGCAATCACCAGGACGATGATGGTCGCTGCACGATTACGCCCTGATATCCAGAGTCCGGTTGGGCATCTCTCGTTGAGCCTGCCACCGGTTGTCACACCTAGAAGCTTGGAAGAGTGGCAAGGGATAGTCCAAACACTTCTGGATGAGATCGGTTTGGACGAAGCCTTTCCATATGTATGCGCCCGACACAACGATGCGAATCATGATCACGTGCATCTGGTGTTCTGTCGAGTCTCAGTGGATGGTCGGGTGCATGACCAAGCCAATCTTGGTTTGCGATTACAGGCGGCAGAGGCCGTCATCGAAGACCAGTTCAATCTACAGCTATTTCCGCGTGGTGAGGTATTGGTCGATGTGACCAAGAACGAAATCGAGATGGGGCAGCGGACGGGCAAGCTCCCACCCAGATTGGAGATCAGACGGTCGCTGGAAGAAGCACTCATCGACAAACCGACCATTGAACAACTCATCGATCGTTTGGCATTAGCGGGTATCTCGGCGCGGCTGAATGCATCGGCCACGACTGGAAAGGTATCTGGCTTCTCGTTCGTATACGAAGGGATACCGTTCCCAGCTTCAAAGGTCGGCAAGGAGTTTGGATGGGCAAGTCTTCAGAAAAGGATAACTTATGAGCAAATTACAGCAACTGAACAAGCTGCCAAGCAACGCAGCGCAGAAAGTACAGCAAGCAATGACACTGCAGGAACAGATCGACCGACTGAATGCAACGATGAAGTCAGAGATGAGCCGCATGTTCAAAGCGCAGGAAGAGAGGTTAACCAATCGCCACCAAGCAATACTCGTCCAAATGGGAAAGAGACTAGGTTGGAAAATCGCGCTTTGGATAATGGGAGCGACCTTCGTCAATATTTTGACAATCTGCCTTGTGGCGTACGTAGCTCACAAGGGCTCATAAGAGTACACAACGCTGGCTTCAAAACGCCTGCCTGGTTCGTGGCCGGAAATGTGAGTCCCGTCGCAATAGGCAGAAGTGATGGCGGGATTACATTTCCACAGCATAAGCGGCTGACCGATGAGCAACTGGGTGAGTTGATTAAGTCTGTAGGTGATCCGGTGGAATTGTTCGGGGATGATGCTTATCTGGAGCGGGCAGCCAGAATATGCGACCAGCTCGGTGTGAAGTATGACTTCGCCAACCATCAGCGCAAGCCAGCTGAATTGAATATCAAGCCGGATGTGGGTGATACGTCATGGGATATGGGAGTGTAGTGACGGTCAAGGAATCGGTGGCGATGGTGCGGCGTGCGCGCAGGCCGAAGGCCGAGCACACCCACGGTCGCCAAGCCGAGCGGCGAAGCCGCCTGTCCTTGACGGTCATGAAACGACCTATGCTTATGGCTGGTGGGGTGGGTTGGTTTTTAACCCGCCCCGGCTGCCTTGCGGCGAGCAACGCTTGTGGTGGGAATAATATGTAAGCAAATGGTGGTAGTAAGATGCGGTCACTTTTTTCATGGTGGTGCGAGGCCGGTAGAGGCCGAATCTGTCACCCTGAACCGGCAGCTATAGCTATATATATAAACAAGGCTGAGCCGGTCTATATATTTCGGCATATGGTTATTAGGAGATATTGCTGCTAGTGTTCAATCTTGATGTATTGGATGCTGGTGTTACTTGTCCAGAAAATTAAGAGCTATTGCGGCAAGTAGTTGACGGCCGTACCTTACCCGACTGCGGGTTGATTGCTTCTTAGTAGGCAATTCTGCTTGCCATTTTTTAATTTGAATATTGCTGAATTTACATGTCAGATTGACATCGCAATAATTTACGTCCTGGATTGATTGATAGTCCAACGGTATACGGAGAAAAATTGTCAACTGCTACTAGAAGTATCCTTCGTTATCCGGGCAGCAAAGCTCGTTTTGTTGATTTTATTAGACGAGCTATAAGTCTTAATGGGCTTCGCGGTTGTGTTTTTGTGGAGCCATTTTGTGGTGGAGCAAGTGCATCCATTGCGCTTCTTGAATCCGGCTCGGTTGATTATGTTGCAATCAACGATGCAGACCCTCTGATTGCTCATCTTTGGGATGTGGTTTTTTCAGAAACACATTCGGACTGGCTTATAGATCAAGTCTTGAGGGTCCCACTTACGATTGATGAGTGGCGCCGGCAAAAATCCCTTGAGCCAGCCAACCCAAGAGAATCGGCGCTGAAATGCCTATTTCTCAATCGCACCTCGTTTAACGGCATTCTCCATCGAGCAGGCCCACTAGGCGGCTGGAATCAAATCAAGCGGACAGTTGGTGTCAGGTTCAACCGTGAGCGACTCGCAGCTAGGATACGTGAATTAAATAAGCTGAGGGACAGAGTCATAGTTGTCGGCAACAAGAGTTGGGAGACATTCTGCGAAGAGATGATTCCGGAAGACAACACCTTTTTTTATTTGGATCCTCCTTACTATCATAAAGCGGAGAAGCTCTACGGCTACTATTTCGATAGTGCAGAACACGACCGATTGCGCGACTATCTGATTGCTATGGAAGCTTCTTGGATGCTTTCCTATGATGACGCACCAGCGGTCAGGGCGCTTTATCAAGGTCACGCATTGAACGCGAGAATTATTGATAGCACTTATTCTACGCACCCCATGGGGGGCGCATCACATGTTGGCAGGGAGGTTCTCTATTCAAATCTATATAAACTGCCAGCACCTGATCAACGAGATGTGATTCATAGTGGACTAACCGTTAGGAATTCAACTTTTGTAAAACCCAACGAAGTCAAACTAACTCGTATTCCTTTCATCGATCCTAACGTTATCGATTTTGCCTTAGCCTAGATAGCCAATGAAAAAAGGGACTAGCATGGAACTTCTGAATAAGATTATGGCGGACGTAAATCCGCTGGCCACTCTACTTGCGGATCCGAAAACAAACCATATCGGATATGTCTACGGCATGGGATTCAAAGAAGCTTTAGTTTTGACGAACGATGCATGGAAAGAGCGGGTTGCAGGTATACCTCACAACAGCTTCCTAATTGCAGCCTCATTTGACCCCGAAAAATTTGCGAATGCTCTTGAATTCGATAAAGAAGTGGTTCTGCTGCGAGTTCTTGGTCCATCTAATCTTCCTCAAGATATGGATATGGTTAGGACGCGCATCGAGCACAGTCAACGCCGGACTGCTGAGGAATTGTTCGGAGACGACGTTCATGACGGGCTAGATCCATTGACGCACGCGGAACTCCAATATGGTGGACTCAAGTGCCGTGTTTTGGGCACCTTCTATTTAGATAATGGACAGCTTCGATTAGGTAGTGATGTTGAAAACTACATGTGCTCCACCCGCCTTCGCGTATTTAAGCCTCGTGGCGATGCACTTTCCAAGATAGTCAATCACGTTAACCAGGAAGTGCTTGCCAAGAGCATAGAGGAGGCAAAGAAGTCTGGTTTTAAAGGACTTCCAACGCCGATTGAAATTGGAGATGTTAGATATACGTCTACAGCGCGACTGCATAGAAGTGCTACTGAACCAAAGGTGCCGGTAAAAATTCAGCCTTCTGATTTTCTGGCCCGTAGAACAGCGGTTCTGGGCATGACAAGAACAGGTAAATCCAACACTGTTAAAACCACTGTTGCAGCTGTAACCATAGCTGCAAAACGCGACGGGATAAAAGTTGGGCAGATTATTTTTGACATCAATGGTGAATATGCCAATGCAAACCATCAGGATGATGGGAGTTCCATTGCTGATGTATTTGGCTCTGACTGTGTTCGATATCGTGCAATCGAGACTGTTGGTTTTGAGGATTTACGCACCAACTTTTATGCTGAAACGGAGCAAGGTCTTAACCTGATTCAAGCCTTATTTCGGGCAGATACGTCACCATTTTCTGGGCAGGATTTGGACAATTTCATGTCTTCTACCCTTGAGGAGCCGGATGCCGCAGATCGAGGCGAGCATAATAGGTGGGAGGTGCTGCAAGCGGTTTTTCAATGCATCTTGCATAAAGCGCAATACCCAGCGCCAAGCGCATTTTTGGTAAAAATTCCAAAATCTAAAAATATCGTTAAGCAGATAGAAGATTTTGCGGCCACCCAAACGCCGCCAATCCAAGTTTCTATTCCAGCATCTGACAAAGTAAGTCTTTCAGAGGCGAATGGCTGGTTTGAAACCATAAGAACTTTCAATTTGCGCCTTAAGGAAGCTCAGAAGGAAGCTAATCAAACACCTCTGGGACTTAAGTCCAGCACAGCCGGAAACTCATGGGTGGATCCTAACCTCGAATCGTTCTTGAATATTTTAGCTCGCGAAAATAGTAAGGGCATGTCTTTTGGCGGATACCGAGCGATTGTGAAATACAAACCTTACCATTCAAGTCGCCGCTCCGCAGATGTTACCTCGGAAGTAATTCAGCACCTTCTGAATGGGAAAGTCGTAATTTTGGACCTTTCAGCCGGCCCTGTTGAAGTCAGATCTGTACTCTCTGAAAGGATCGCCCGCCAGATATTCGAGCGTTCATTTAAAGAAATGAATGAGGGCAAGGTGCCACAGAATATGGTCATTTACGTGGAGGAGGCGCATAACCTCATTGGCAAGAAAGAGGCGCTAACCACCACTTGGCCAAGAATCGCCAAGGAGGGTGCTAAGGCCAAAATTGCATTTGTGTATGCGACACAGGAGCCCTCCTCGATTCACCCAAATATTCTGGCTAACACTGAAAACTGGTTTGTGACGCATCTCAATAATGATGACGAGTTAAAAGCGTTGGGCAAGTTTTACGATTTCGCTGATTTCCAAGATTCACTCAAAACGGCCCAGGATGTTGGATTCGCGCGCATTAAAACACTTTCATCTCCATTTGTTGTGCCGACGCAAATCAAACGTTTCACGCCGGCAGACTTAATAGCCGAACTGCAAATGATTGCAGCAGCAAATTCCGGAGCTCCAAGTGCCATATAACAGGGAGCGGGGTAGTAAGAGCGGCCACATGGATTTGGTTAAGAATCCGGACGTAGAAAGTTTCCTACAAAATTGTGTCTACATGCGAGAGCCCAGTGAGGCTGATGGTCAGGAAATCGCTAATGCTTTTATTCCAGCACCACACTCTGACAGGCTGCCAGTAAAGGTCGTAGCATCAGATGCAAGTCCATATTCGGAGCCATTGACGGACAAATTTCCAAGCACTCAGCTTGGCTATGTGAAAGTTAGCTTGGTTTTAGTGGATCTTAAGGAATTTGATGCATTGACCCAACCTGGCACAAGATATGTGGACCCATTTAAGGCAGCAAAACTGCACCGAAACGCAAATGGGATCGCCTTCACGCTGCCTGGTAGCAATATTCGGTATAAAGGTGCCAATACAGTCAGGGACGGCTTCCGAAAGGCTGTTTATGAGCAATACAAAGATAGTCGCACCAATTTCAAGACAGATGGACGCTACTCACTAGCGGATACGCTTCTCTTTATTAGTGCCGGGCAGATGGAGTTGAAGAAATGTCCATCCTGCGGAGATGCTCCTGCCAGTCCGTTCAAATTCACGTCCGTCGATTCCGTACATGTATGCACAATTTGCTCTGAAGAGGTATTCCTCACCGACACACTACGTCTGCACGAGCAGCTGAGCGATTTTGGTGACAATACTTCAGCCATGACTAGATTCATGAATGTGACTGAACACTTGTTGGTTGCAAGCTGCATTAGGACGTTATTGGATGTTGATCCAGTGGGGTTATCCAATATGGGTTTCATCGTTGATGGCCCCTTGGCGATCTTTGGACAGCCTGCAAAGGTTCACGCCCCCTTGATGGCTTTCTATCATCATGTATCCACCGAGCTAATTCGCATGGGATTGACGCCCCCGATAATAGTCGGCCTACAAAAAGATGGGCAGGTGATGGAACACGCAAGATCGATAAGTCGCTTTGTCGCCCCAGGTTCATATCGCCCCGTTGATGATGATTACCGTGCCGAATTCATCAGGGGTAATGAGATGCTCAATGCCAACTTTGGCCATGAAACCTACTACGGACAAGATTTTATTTTCAAGACTGAATCTGGTCGTATTTTCACTGTTGGGATTCCATATCCGTTCTCCAATAAGCAGAACGCGGCTGAGTTTGCCAAGGAAAAGGTGGATTCTGTTAATTATGGTGAGTCACTCGCTAGAGCCTTTTCGTTAGTCAGATACTTTGAGTTTGATCTTTACGAAAATGCTGTAGTGCCTATTGCACTGGCTCATCGCCATGCGTCCATCAGTCTTGTTCCAGGAGGGAAGGTATTAGATCTTGTTACGCGTGCGGGGCTTGGAGTTCATTGACGTTCAACTTTCGATAGGAAAAGGATTTAGGCAGTTACAAAAGGAGTTGGAGCTTTTAGAAAGATTTGAGTGGTCTCCCCAATGCGGCTGCTACATTCGCACGATGCTGGTTATTGCCTAAAATTGGTGCGATATACTGGCTTGCCAGTGCGCAATACTCGCCATAACTCATGCTTCAGAATTATCTAACCTACCAAACATACAGATGATGACTTCACTGCAAAAGCTGCTCGATTCCTATCGCCAAGCTGCCACCACCGAACGCGAAAAGGGTACTTACTTTGAAGAGTTGATTCTCTGCTACTTGCGCAACGAAGCCACCTATCGCGACCTATACAGCGAAGTTTGGATGTATAGCGATTGGGCGGAGTTGCAAGGACTGGATAAGCGCGACACCGGCATTGACCTTGTCGCCAAAACAAGCGGCACGGCTGAATATCACGCCATCCAGTGCAAACTTTATGCTGAAGATTACCGCCTGCAAAAAGGCGACATCGACAGCTTCTTTACTGCCTCTGGCAAAAAGCCCTTCACGCATCGCATCATCATCGCCACCACAGACAAGTGGAGCGAACATGCCGAGGATGCGCTACAAAACCAGCAGCCCCCCGTCAGCAAGATAGACTTGCACGATTTAGAGAGCAGCCAGATTGATTGGAGCTACTACCACGCAAAATCGAAGCCGACGCTCAAGACAAAGAAGCAACTGCGCGACCACCAACGCTTTGCCCTTGATGCGGCAAAGCGCGGCTTATCAGATGCAGATCGTGGCAAGCTCATCATGGCGTGCGGTACGGGCAAAACCTTTACCGCTCTGAAAATAGCCGAAGAGTTGGCAGGCGCAGGTAAGCGCGTGCTGTTCCTAGTTCCAAGTCTTAATCTACTGTCGCAAACGCTGACAGAATGGACGCAGGAAAGCGCAACTCCGCTGCACAGCTTTGCCGTATGTTCCGATAGTGACGTGGGAAAGAAGCGCAAGAAGGATGACGACACTGTTCAAACCTTCACGCATGAACTGCGTTACCCAGCAACCACCGAACCGGCGAGGCTGGTGACAGAAATGAGAAAGCGCCATGATGCCCAGCACATGAGCGTCGTTTATAGCACCTACCATTCCATTGACGTAATCAGCCGTGCGCAGCACGAACACGGGTTAGAGAACTTCGACCTGATTATTTGCGACGAAGCTCATCGCACTACGGGCGCGACGTTTGATACCGAAGATGAAAGCAATTTCGTCAGGGTTCACGATGCTGCATACATTCGCTCAGCCAAGCGGCTCTACATGACCGCCACGCCGCGCATCTATGGGGAAGTTGCCAAGGCTAGCGCCGAGAAGGACAACGTGGCACTGTGCTCGATGGATGATGAAAACCTGTATGGCAAAGAGCTATTCGTTATCACTTTCTCGGAAGCGGTAAAGCGCGGCTTGCTGGTGGACTACAAGGTGATTGTGTTGGCCGTAGAAGAAACGCACGTCAATCGCCGCATTCAGAACTTATTAAAAGACCCTGACAATCAGCTCAAGGTGGACGATGCTGCAAAAATCATCGGCTGCTGGAAGGCTTTGTCTAAACAAGGGCTGGCTGATGATCTCGTGGGCGATTATGCCGCCATGCAACGTGCCGTCGCATTCTGTCAGGTAATTGAAGTCGCCAAGGGGGGCAAGACACACAAGGTTAGTTCCAAGCAAATCGCTGGCATGTTTCAGGCCGTAGTCGAAGCCTATCAGGAGACAGAGGAATTTGAGCAAGTCGCTCGCCTTACCTGCGAAGCGGAGCATGTGGACGGCAGCATGAATGCCGGTCAAAAGGAAACCAAACTTGACTGGCTAAAATCTGAAGTGCCAGATAACACCTGCCGCATTCTGTCCAATGTACGTTGTTTGTCCGAAGGCGTGGATGTGCCAGCTTTGGACGCAGTGCTGTTCCTGACTCCTCGCAATTCGCAAGTGGACGTGGTGCAATCCGTTGGCCGTGTCATGCGTAATGCACCCGGCAAAAAACGCGGTTATGTCATCCTGCCAGTTGTCATTCCGGTAGGCGTTGAGCCACATGAGGCATTGAATGACAACCAGACCTACAAAGTGGTGTGGCAAGTGTTGCAAGCCTTGCGTTCGCACGATGACAGATTTGATGCGATGGTGAACAAGCTGGACTTAATAGGCCGCGACACCAGTAAGATGGAAGTCATTGCTATTACCGATAAGGTCCAGAAGAAGCAAGAGAGGGCGCCTAAGGGTAAGAACAACGGCAACGCAGGAAAAAGTGGTTATGTCATTGGAGCAACACCTGAGGAAAGAAAAAATAGAGGGGAATTTTCAGAAAAATCTAAACTGGAATTCGAGATTGGCGAAATTGAGAGAGCCATCTACGCAAAACTGGTACAAAAGGTTGGCAACCGCCACCACTGGGAAGACTGGGCAAATGACATCGCCAAAATTGCCCGCACCCACATCGACCGCATCACCGCTATTCTGGAAAACTTGGACAACACAATAGAGCGGGAAGCCTTCTCCGCCTTTGCCGCAGAACTTCGCGATGACCTGAACGATAGCATCACTGATGGCGAAATCATTGAAATGCTGGCGCAGCACCTTATCACTAAGCCCGTATTTGATGCACTGTTTGAAGGCTACAGTTTCGCCAAGCACAATCCCATGTCATTGGCTATGCAAGCCGTGCTGGACATCTTACAAGAGCATAATCTGGATAAAGAAGCCGACACGCTGCAAAAGTTCTACGACAGCGTGAAGATGCGTGCCGAGGGTATCGAGAACGCCGCCGGCAAGCAAAAAATCGTGGTAGAGCTTTACGACAAGTTCTTCCGCAACGCTTTTCCCCGGATGACAGAGCGGCTGGGTATAGTCTATACGCCGGTGGAGGTGGTGGACTTCATCATTCATAGCATTAACCACATCTTGAAAACTGAATTCGGCCAGTCATTAGGTAGTGAAGGCGTTCATATCCTAGATCCGTTTACAGGCACCGGAACGTTCATCACGCGTCTGTTGCAGAGTGGGTTAATTTCTCCGGAACAACTGCCGTACAAATACCGGAACGAAATCCACGCCAATGAAATCGTGCTGTTGGCTTACTACATCGCTGCCATAAATATCGAAGCTGTGTATCACAGCATCGTCGGCGGCAACTACCAGCCTTTCGAAGGCATCTGTCTTACCGACACCTTTCAACTCTACGAAAAAGAAGACTTGGTGGACACACTGCTGGTGCAGAACAGTGCCCGTCGCAAGCGGCAGAAGAAGCTCGATATTCGGGTGGTTATGGGGAATCCACCGTATTCTTCCGGTCAAAAAAATGAGAATGATAATAACCAAAATGTCTCTTATCACTCTCTAGATCAGCGCATTGCTCAGACCTATCTAAAGGATGCTGGCAAGGGGGGTAAGAAGTCGCTCTATGACACCTATGTTAAAGCAATAAGTTGGGCGACTGAGAGAATTGGGGAGAGTGGTGTTGTTGGTTATGTTTCTGGTAGTGGCTTTATTGAGAAGCCTGCTATGGAAGGTATGCGTAAGTGTTTGCAGCAAGAGTTTTCCAATATTTACGTGCTCAACTTGCGAGGTGATATTCGTAAGAACATGCTGAGCAAGGGAGCCGCCAAGGAGGGCCAAAATATTTTTGGGAGTGGCAGCATGACTGGCATTTCCATTACCCTGTTTGTTAAAAATCCCAATGCAAATATGCCCTGTCAAATTCACTATTGCGACATTGGTGACGACCTTGGTCGTGATGAGAAGTTAAAGAAAATTGACTCGTTTGTTCGTTTTGGAGGTGTTGGTGGTGTAGAAAACTGGCAGAAAATTTCTCCAGATGAACACAATGACTGGATAAATCAACGGGAATCAGGATTCGACAATTACATTCTGCTGGGAAGTAAAAAAGATATTACGCAAGCTACACTGTTTGAAATTTATTCAAATGGCGTGGTGACTAATCGAGACGCATGGTGTTATAACTTCTCTCGACAAGACCTGTCCGCGAATATGAATGAAACCGTAAAATTCTATAATTTAGAGATGGTGCGGTACCAAAAGGCGATTGAAGGTTTGTCAAAGGATAAATATCCAGACGTCAATAGTTTCGTTAGTAATGACGCCTCTAAGATTAGCTGGTCGTTGGCTGCGAAAAATGCGATCGTCAGTGGTCGAGTTAAATCATTTAGTAATAAATCGATTGTTCGCTCTTTGTATCGTCCATTTACAAAGCAATGGATGTATTTCAATCGAGAATTCAATGAAGTTGTTTATCAAATGCCCAAGCTATTTCCTAGTCAGGAGGCCGAAAACCGATTGATTTGCGTGAGTGGTGTTGGTGCAAGAAGTGGCTTTTCTACATTGATTACGGATACATTACCTAATCTTGATAATTTAGAAAAAGGGCAATGTTTTCCTCTGTATTTCTATGACGAGTCAGAAGTAACTGAGACTTCTACGGCACAAGCAGGACTTTTTGCCACACCACCCTCTCATGCCGAAAGACTACGCCGCTACGCTCTTACTGACGGGGGGCTAGCGCATTTCCAGTCAGCATATTCTGGCGAGAAGATCGGCAAGGAGGACGTGTTCTATTACGTCTATGGATTATTGCATTCTCCAGACTACCGCGAACGCTACGCCGACAACTTAAGCAAGGAAGTCCCACGCATCCCACCCGTGAGAGCCGCCGCCGATTTCTGGTTGTTCTCCAAGGCGGGTCGCAAACTGGCCGAGCTGCACCTGAACTACGAAAAGGTAGAGCCTTATCCGCTCAAGATTGAAAGCAGCGGCAAGCTAGCTGATGTTGACTATCGCGTGGAGAAAATGAAGTACGGCAAAGCCGGCAAGGTCAAGGATCTCACTACGCTGCACTACAACGATAAGATCACCTTGACTGGCATCCCACTAGAAGCCTACGACTACATCGTAAACGGCAAGCCCGCACTGGATTGGGTGGTGGAGCGTCAATGTGTGAAGACAGACAAGGATAGCGGCATCGTCAATGACGCGAACGAATGGGCAGTGGAAACGATGATAAACCCGCGTTATCCGCTGGAACTATTCATGCGCGTGGTAACGGTGAGTCTGGAGACGATGAAGATCGTGGGCGGGTTACCCAAGCTTGATATTCTGGAAAAGTGAAATTAGTAATCTTTAAAGCCGAATTTGTACTACTTATTGGCAAGTGACTTTATGTTTGATGATATTTATTACCACGGTTCTAAACATACCTCTTTGTCGAAGCTAGATATGTCCTTTGCGTCGACAAAACTTCCATTTGGTCCTGCTGTGTACCTTACAAAGGATAAAGTTGTGGCAGGTTATTACACTGGTAATGATGGGGTGATTTATTGTGTAAGAATTTCTGGTGATGTCGAATGCACAATTAATCTTGATGAGCGGGTTGAAAGTCAGTCCGCGAAGGCAATTGAGGCTATCCAAAAACTATCCAAAATTCGTTACAAAACTATCGATATCCTTGGGAAAAATGTACGAAATGTTATTCATCCAGAATACGAATGCAGAATGTTGGCCAATTCCTTTTTGAGAAATCGTGGCATTTGGATGCTCTATGGTCATCTTGACGTGTATGAAGATAGTGGACTAATGGATAGGGGGCCGCAGTTCGCCGTGATTAACGACAATCACCTTTCTATTGCAGGTTTAATTTTGAGAAACGAAATGTTTGATGAGGTTGGTAGCTTTGACCGTAATTCAATGTCAATTTAGGTATTATTTTGACTACTAGAAGAGTGTATTATTTAGTCAGCTGAAAGTGAGCGTGGTCTAAGGTTCAAGTGCGTGTTCGTTTGAATTACGATTTGGGGGCAACTTTGGGGGCAACTGACGACTTTGCGACATATTTAATTTAATTAAATCAATCGCATCGGAAAAGTGTTTAAGTCCACCTATCCCACCAAATAAAAAAAACTCCAGCCGAAGCTGGAGTTTTTCATTTGTACCGACTGTAAAGTCGATTACTCGGAATCAGAGAACAGTTGCTTCAGCATCCACAGTGAGAAGCCGACTGCCAGGATTGCGGTGCCGACGGAAGCGAGATCTGCGACGAAAGACATATTTACCCCTCCTATTGAAGTTGAACATACCAACAAAAACTACGGGGGTAATGCTAGCACAAACTATGCGTGGCACAAATGCTTTGTGCATAGGGATACCAGCCCGGCGTGTCTGAACGCAGGCAGGTTATGGGTAACCCTGTGATTTTTTGGACCGGGCGGGAGAGCCCGGTCAAAGCTGGAGCTGCTTACTCTTTGGCGAGCAGTTGCATCACCATCCAGATGGAGAATCCAACGGAGAAGATTGCGACGCCGATGGATGCGAAATCTGCGATGAACGACATATTGTTATTCCTTTCCCTGAATAATAATGCTGGCTGCCGTACGAAACATTCGTATGGCTCGAAGCCGCAGCGATTATATTAGTGAAATAGTCGGGAATGGCCCTTGTTTGAAAAGGCTGTTTGCTTGAAGGTTATTACGGCATCGGATGCCGCAAGAAGGTGAGAGATTTTGAAGAAACTGTTTATCAAGACCTATGGCTGCCAGATGAACGAGTATGACTCGGACAAGATGGTGGATGTGATGCTGGCGGGTGCGGGGCTGGAGCAGACGGACAAGCAGGAAGAGGCGGACATCATCCTGTTCAACACCTGTTCCATTCGTGAGAATGCAGAGAATAAAGTGTTCTCAGACCTTGGCCGTGCACGGTCTTTGAAACAATCGAATCCGAATTTATTGATCGGTGTCGGCGGTTGTGTGGCGAGTCAGGAAGGCGATGCCATCGTCAAACGAGCACCTTATGTGGATGTGGTGTTCGGGCCGCAGACCTTGCATCGCTTGCCCGAGTTGATCAAAGCGCGCATCGCCAGCGGCAAGCCGCAGATCGATGTCAGTTTTCCCGAGATCGAGAAGTTCGACCATCTGCCTGCTTCGCAGACCGCGCATGGCACGGCATTCGTTTCCATCATGGAAGGCTGCAGCAAATACTGCACGTTCTGCGTGGTGCCGTTTACGCGCGGCGAGGAAGTGTCGCGTCCGTTCGAAGATGTGATGCGCGAAGTGGAAAAACTGCTTGCACAGGGCGTGGGTGAGATCACCCTGCTGGGACAGAATGTGAACGCCTATCAGGGCGTGACTGACGACGGCGACACGGTGGACTTCGCCTTCCTGTTGCGCGCCGTCGCCGCGCTGGATGGTATTCAGCGCTTGCGCTATACCACTTCGCACCCGCGCGAGATGTCGCAGCGCGTGATCGATGTCTATGCGGATACGCCCAAGCTGGTGAGTCATTTACATCTGCCGGTGCAGTCCGGTTCGGATCGTGTGCTGGCTGCGATGAAGCGCGGCTACACTGTTTTGGAATACAAATCCGTTGTGCGCAGGCTGCGTGCCGCGCGGCCTGACATCGCTATCTCTTCGGACTTCATCATCGGTTTCCCCGGCGAGACGGATGCCGATTTCGAGGCGACTATGAAACTGATTGAAGAAGTCGGTTTCGATGCGAGCTTCAGCTTCTTGTTCAGCCCGCGTCCGGGCACACCTGCGGCCGAGATGCTGGATGACACGCCGGAAGAGGTGAAGATGGCGCGCTTGCACCGCTTGCAGGCGCGCATCAGCGAACTGGAACAGGAACACAACCAGCGCATGGTGGGCACGGTGCAGCGTGTGGTGGCGGAGGGTATCTCCAAGAAGAGTGCGGGTGAATTGGCGGGGCGCTCCGAGAATAACCGGGTAGTGAACTTTGCGGGTTCGCCCGGCATGTTGGGCCGCTATTTGAATGTGCGTATCACGGCGGTTTCAAACCATACATTGCGCGGCGAAGTAGTGGAGGCGGCATGAGCGAAGCACACAAACTTTCGCTGTCTGTGCAATACGCCAGCAATGCCGGGAAGTTGCCGACACGTCAGCAGTTCCGGCGCTGGGTGAAGGTGGCGCTGGAGCAGGATGTGCACATGGCGCTGCGCATCGTGGACGAGATCGAAGGCCGTGCGCTGAACGCGAGTTATCGCGGTAAGGACTACGCCACCAACGTGCTGACATTCGTCTACGACGATACCGATCCCTTGTACGGGGATGTGGTCATCTGCGCACCCGTCGTGGCCCGCGAAGCGAAGGAGCAGGGCAAGGAATTGCTCGCGCACTATGCCCATCTCACGCTGCATGCCGCCTTGCATCTGCAAGGCTATGACCATGAAAAACAAAGGGAAGCCGTGGCGATGGAGGCGCGCGAGACTGCATTGATGCTCAAATTGCGGTATCCTGCGCCCTATCTTGTTAGTAAGTAGTCAGGTAATGGACGGTTCAGACAGTAGCAGTAGCAAACCCACCTTTTTTGAACGGCTCTCCACGATGTTGCTGCGTGAGCCGGAAGATAGCGAACAACTCATCGCTTTGTTATACAGCGCCTACCAGCGCAACTTGCTGGATGCCGACGCGCTATCCATGATGGAAGGTGTCATCCAGGTGTCGGAGCGCCAGGTGCGCGAGATCATGATCCCGCGTGCGCAAATGGATGTCATCGACATCAGTCAGCCACCCGAGCAATTCATTCCCTTCGTGGTCGAGCGTGCGCACTCCCGTTTCCCGGTTGTGGACGGCGACAAAGACAACATCATCGGTATTCTGCTGGCCAAGGATCTGCTGCGTTACTACGCCGGCGAGGAATTCAACGTGCGCGACATGCTGCGTCCCGCCGTGTTCGTGCCCGAATCGAAACGCCTCAACGTGTTGCTGCGCGACTTCCGTAGCAACCATAACCACCTTGCACTGGTGGTGGATGAATACGGCGGCGTATGCGGCATGGCCACCATCGAAGACGTGCTGGAGCAGATCGTTGGCGACATCTCCGACGAGTATGACTTCGATGAAGATGAAGACAACATCATCCGTCAGGACGATACCCACTGGCGCGTCAAAGCCGACACCGAGATCGACGACTTCAACGAACAGGCGGGGGCGGAATTCAGCGATGAGGAATACGATACCGTCGGCGGGCTGGTGCTCAAGGCTGCCGGTCAGCTACCCAAACGCGGCAGCATTTTCGTGATCGACGGTTGGCAGTTCACCGTGTTGCATGCAGACAGCCGCCGCTTGCATGCATTGCTGGTGGCGAAAGTGCCCTCAACTCAGCAGGGCGCGGAAGCGGCTTCCTAGAACTTCTCGTCCTCGCGCAGATAGCGCCACTGACCCATCGGCAGTTTTTCCAGCTTCACATTGCCGATGCGCACGCGCTTGAGGCCGGTGACTTTCAGGCCGACCAGTTCGCACATGCGGCGGATCTGGCGTTTCTTGCCTTCCTTGAGGATGAACTTCAACTGGTCATCGTTCTGCCAGCTCACATTGGCGGGCTTGAGTTGCTTGCCGTCCAGTGACAGGCCGAAGTTTAGTTTCTCCAGGCCGCCTGCCGCGAGGCGTCCCGCTACACGTACCAGATATTCCTTTTCGATGTCCGAATCTTCGCCGATCAGTTGCTTGGCGATGCGGCCGTCCTGCGTGAGCACCAACAGGCCGGTGGAGTCGATGTCCAGCCGACCGGCGGGGACGAGGCTTTTCAGATGGCGCGGTTCGAAACGTAGCGATGAGGGGTCGAGTTTCCAGTGCTTCTCCGGTTTCACCAACACGACGGCAGGCTGGTAGCCGTCCTCGGCCTGACCCGATACATAGCCCACAGGCTTGTGCAGGATCACGGTCACCTGATCCTGCTGCTGCGATTGGGCGGCCTTCTTCAGCGTGATCTTCTGTGTCGGCAATATCTTGCTGCCGAGTTCGCTGACCACTTCGCCGTCCACTAGTACCCAGCCTTTGGCGATGTAGTCGTCGGCTTCGCGGCGCGAGCAGATCCCCTGTTCGGACATCAGTTTTGAGAGTCGTATCTTTTCCATGTTCAACCTAGTGACGGGAACAGGCCGCGCAGGCCGCCCGCGATGAATTCGACCGCGATGGCTGCCAGCAGCAGCCCCATCAGTCGGGTGACGATGGTGCTGCCGATCTTGCCCAGCCGTTGTGAGACCCATGGTGCGGCGAGGAAGGTCAGCCAGACGGTCAGGCCCAAAGCGACGAGTACCAGCGACATCATGCCGTAATGGCCGGCGCTATCCGCCTTGTGCGCGTCGACGATCACTGCGCTGATCGCGCCGGGGCCGGCCAGCAACGGTGTGGACAACGGCACGATGGCGATGGACTGCGTCGAATCGGTGTCGTTGTTCTCTTCGGGGGCCGGTGGTGCCTTGTGACCGATCAGCATATTGACCGCCATCAGCAGCAACAGGATGCCACCCGCCGTGCGGAAAGAGTGGATGCTGATGCCGAAGAAAGACAGGATGGCTTCGCCCAATAAAAGGGCCGCGAGCAGGATGCCGAACATGGTGACCGAAGCGATGCGCCCCACGCGTTCTCGTCGCTGGTCGCTCATGCCGGCGGTGAACGCGATGATGAGCGGGATGATGCCGACCGGATCGATGATCGCGAACAGGCTGATGAAGATCTTGGTGTATGCGGTGAATTCGAGCATCGGCAGCCTAATCGATGTAGTCGACCAGTTGCCCCACCGCCATGCGCAGGCGGCGCGACAGACTGACCGCGATGGCGCGGATGATGCGGGCGGCCATGCGCGGGTGTTCTTCCAGCATCTTGTCCAGTGCTTCCTTGGAGAGCGTCAGCACCACGCTGTCTTCGGCCGCTTTGCAGGTGGCCGAGCGTCGTTCGCCGTCCAGAACGGCCATCTCACCAAAGGCGCGGCCGTTGCCGAGTTTCACCACTTCTATCTGTTCTTCGTTCTGGTTGCTCTTGATCACGTGCACGCTGCCTTCATGCACGATGCACATGAAGTTGCCGATCTCTCCTTCATTGAAGATCACTTCTTCGGCGGCGAGTTTGGTGATGCTGAAATAGTGCGCGGCGGTGCGCAGCTCTGCCGATGGCAGATGGTTGAAAAGGTCGCTTTCGACCAGCATGGTGCTGATCTCGTCATACAGGGCGGATTGGACGGCCATGGTGCGCAGGAGCAGGGGTTGAAGTGCGGCGGAAGTTACACCGTATAATCCTGCGAATCAACCTAATCGCCCACTCATTGTGAACAGACTCATCACCTCTCCCTCCATGCAGACCTTGCTCGCCGGTGTGCTGGCCGTATTCGGCTTCGCACCGTTCGGCATGTTTCCCCTGAGCGTGGTTGCGCTGCTCGTTCTGTTCCGCGTGTGGCATCGCTGCGAGCGTGCGGCACAGGCGGCCAAGGCCGGTTTCACTTTCGGCATGGGGCTGTTCAGCTTCGGCGTCGGCTGGATATATGTCGCGCTGCATGATTACGGCTATATGCATCCGCTGCTGGCGATCACGGCTACGCTGCTGTTCGCCGCACTGGCCTCGACGCCGCTGGTGCTGGCAGGTTATGCGCTGATGCGTTTCCGTGTATCGCCGAACGTGAAGATGTTGCTGGTCATGCCCGCGCTGTGGGTGCTGGCTGAATGGTTCAGAGGGCTGTTGTTCACGGGCTTCCCCTGGCTGGCCTCCGGTTATGCGCAAGTGCCCGACAGTCCGCTGATCGGTTATGCGCCGCTATTCGGCGTCTATGGTGTGTCGCTGGCGGTGGCGGTGAGCGCTGGTCTGTTGCTCTTCGTGTCACAGGTGCGCTGGAACGCAGCAGGGAAGCTGGCGCTCGGCGGTCTGGTCGCCCTGTGGCTGGCCGGTGCGGCGCTGCAGCAGGCGGCATGGACGCAGCCGATCGGAGAGCCGTTCAAGGTGAGCTTGCTGCAGGGCAATATCCCGCAGGATGAGAAGTTCTCGCAGGAGAAGCTGGTCTCCACCTTGGAGACATACCGGCGTCTGGCGCAGGGTAGTGATGCGCGGCTGATCGTGCTGCCCGAGACGGCGATCCCGCTATTGCGCCACAACGTGCCTGCTTATTACCAGGAGATATTGCGCGACCACGTGCGGCAGAACGGTGGCGACATATTGATCGGCGCGTTCGAGAAGGAAGGCGGCCACTATTTCAATAGCGTGTACTCGCTCGGCACTGCCGAGAGCCAGCATTACCGCAAGGATCACCTCGTGCCCTTCGGCGAGTTCATTCCGCTGCGTGGCGTGCTGGGTTGGTTCATCAACGATGTGCTGCAGATACCGATGGGTGATCTAACTAGTGGCGGTGACGCGCAAGTGCCGCTGGCCGTGGCCGGACAATTGGTAGCGGTGAACATCTGCTACGAAGACGTGTTCGGTGAGGAGATCATCCGGCCGTTGCCGCAGGCCACGCTGCTGGTCAACGTCACCAACGATGCGTGGTATGGTGGATCGAACGCCGCTGTGCAGCACAACCAGATGTCGCAGATGCGCGCGCTGGAGAGCGGGCGCATGATGTTACGTGCCACCAATACGGGGGTCACATCCGTCATCGGCACGGATGGACAGGTATTGGCGCAACTCCCGCAACACGAAGAGGGGGTGCTCACGGCCCAGGTGCAGGGATATTCCGGCAGCACGCCCTATGTGCGCTGGGGCAACATCGCAGTGTTGTTATTGCTGGCTTTGATGTTGGGCGCTGCGCTCAGCTATCCGCGCAGATGAGCTGGCACTGCTATCTTTTGCAATGCGCGGATGGCACGCTCTACTGCGGTATCACCAACGATATCGACAAGCGCCTCGCCGCACATAATGCGGGCGAGGGGGCGAAATACACGCGCAGCCGTTTGCCGGTAAAGTTGGCGTATAGCGAAGCATGCGCGGATCGCTCCGCCGCATCAAAGCGCGAACGGGCGGTCAAAACCCTGCCAAGAATGGCGAAGCTGGCCTTATGCGGGGTGACGCAAGTGCCCGAAAACCCGTAAAATGCGTTCCTTTGAAAAATCCAGCCGGTAATTAATGCATATGAGCACATTTGGCTCCGACATCACGCCCGCAAGCGGGCATGAGTCTTCACCGAAAGTCAGCCGTGGGCTGACTTTTCAGCAAGTCATCTTAACGTTGCAAAATTTCTGGGATAAGCAGGGCTGTTCCCTGCTGCAACCCTACGACATCGAGGTCGGCGCGGGCACCTTCCATACGGCGACTTTTTTGCGCGCCATCGGGCCCGAGCCTTGGCGTGCTGCTTATGTGCAACCGTCGCGCCGTCCCAAGGACGGCCGCTACGGCGAGAATCCGAACCGTTTGCAGCATTACTACCAGTATCAGGTGGTGCTCAAGCCTTCCCCCGACAACATCCAGGAACTCTATCTCGATAGCCTGCGCGCGCTGGGCATCGACACCAACCAGCACGATATCCGTTTCGTCGAGGACGACTGGGAGTCTCCGACTTTGGGCGCGTGGGGCTTGGGCTGGGAAGTGTGGCTGGACGGCATGGAAGTCACGCAGTTCACCTATTTTCAGGAAGTCGGTTCGCTCACCTGCAAGCCAGTGCTGGGCGAGATCACCTATGGTCTGGAACGTCTGGCCATGTATCTGCAGGGCGTAGAGAACGTGTTCGACCTGGTGTGGGCGAAGAACGGCGACAGCGTGGTGACCTACGGTGACGTGTACCATCAGAACGAGGTGGAGCAGTCGAAGTACAACTTCGAGCATTCCAACGTCGAGATGCTGTTCCGCCACTTCAACGAATACGAAGGCGAAGCCAAACGTCTGATGGATATCGGTCTGCCGCTGCCCGGTTTCGAGATGGTGATGAAGTGCTCGCACACCTTCAACTTACTGGATGCGCGCGGCGCGATCTCGGTGACGGAGCGTGCGGCGTATATCGGCCGTGTGCGTGCGCTGTCGCGTCAGGTGGCGCAGGCTTATTTTGATTCGCGCGAGGCGCTGGGCTTCCCCATGTGCAAGAAAGGGGAGGGCGCATGATGAAACAGACACTGTTGATCGAACTGCTCACCGAAGAGCTGCCGCCGAAGGTGCTGGAGAAACTCTCCACCACCTTCGCCAACGAAGTGTTCGCCGCGCTGAAAGAACAGGCGCTGCTGGGTGACGACAGCGCATGCACGCCGTATTGCACGCCGCGCCGCCTGGCGGTGAGCATCACCGAAGTGGAAGCGCAGCAGGCCGACCGCATCATCGAACGCAAGGGCCCGGCCGTGGCGGCGGGGCTGGATGCGGATGGAAAACCGACCAAGGCGCTGGAAGGCTTCATGCGTTCGGCCAATGTCACGCTGGCGCAATTGCAGCGTGCGGGTGAAGGCAAGGCGGAATGTTTCGTGGCGCGCATCGAGCAGAAGGGCAAGCCGCTGGATGAATATATCTCCGCCATCATCATGCAGGCATTGAAGAAACTGCCGGTGCCCAAGCTGATGCGCTGGGGTGATCAGGAACACCAGTTCGTGCGCCCGGTCCACGGTTTGACCGTGTTGCTTGGCAGCAGCGTGGTGCCTGCCGAAGTGCTGGGTCTCACCAGTGGCAACGTCACCAGTGGACACCGTTTCCTGTGCAGCGAGCGTGTCAGTATCGAGCATGCCGATGATTACGAAGCCACGCTGGCTCGCGACGGGCGCGTGGTCGCCAGCTACGCCAATCGCCGCGAAAGTATCGCGGCGCGTCTGGAGCAACTGGCGGGGGAGAACAAGGCGATCTGGATCGGTCATGCCAACTTCGACCAGTCCAGGCTGATGTCCATGTCGAACGAGGAGCGCAGCCTGCTCTCTTCCTTGCTGGACGAAGTGACCGCGCTGGTGGAATGGCCGGAAGTGTATGTCGGGCAGTTCGAAGAGGAGTATCTGGAAGTGCCGCAGGAATGTCTGATCCTTACCATGCAGCAGAACCAGAAATACTTCCCGCTGCTGGATGCGCAGACGGGCAAGCTGCTGAACAAGTTCCTGATCGTGTCCAACATGCAGATCGCCGATCCGCATCACATCATCGAGGGTAACGAGCGCGTGGTGCGTCCACGTCTGGCCGATGCCCGATTCTTCTTCAATCAGGATCGCAAGCAGAAACTGGAAACGCGCGTCGAGAAGCTGGGCAACGTGGTTTACCACAACAAGCTGGGCTCGCAGTTGCAGCGCGTGGAACGCATCACCACGCTGGCCGGCACCATCGCGCGCCTGCTCGGTGCGGACAAGGCGGATGCCGAACTGGCTGCACGTTTGAGCAAGGCC
This sequence comes from Sideroxydans sp., assembly GCF_054604835.1. Taxonomy (NCBI): domain Bacteria; kingdom Pseudomonadati; phylum Pseudomonadota; class Betaproteobacteria; order Nitrosomonadales; family Gallionellaceae; genus Sideroxydans; species Sideroxydans sp. The sequence goes on from NZ_JBTSFG010000001.1 coordinate 31,006, forward strand.
GACCTGATCACCGACATGGTTGGCGAGTTCCCGGAACTGCAAGGCATCATCGGCCATTATTACGCCCTGCATGATGGCGAGAAGCCGGAAGTGGCGAGTGCCATCGAGGCGCATTACCACCCGCGCTTTGCCGGTGATACCTTGCCGCAGGGGCCGCTGGCTTGCGCTGTGGCGCTGGCCGACAAACTGGAGACGCTGGTCGGCATCTACGGTATCGGTCAGGTGCCGACCGGCGACAAGGACCCGTTCGGTCTGCGCCGTCAGGCACTGGGCATCCTGCGTATCCTGATCGAGACGCCGCTGGATCTGACTTTGCCCGCACTGTTGAAAGCGACCGCCGACAATTTCCCGCAAGGCATGTTGAGCGCGACCGTGGCAACGGATGTGGAAGGCTTCATGATCGATCGCCTGCGTGGCTATCTGCGTGACCAGAGTTTTGAAGGCACGCATATCGAAGCGGTGCTGGCGGTGTTGGGCGGACGTTTGCACGAGGTGTTGCCCCGCTTGCAGGGCGTGCGCGCCTTTGCTGCCATGGCGGCGGCCAAGGACCTGGCGGCTGCCAACAAGCGCGTGCAGAACATCATGCGCAAGAACGCCGAAGAGTTGGGCGAGTTGTCTGCCTCCATCGATGTGACATTGTTCCAGGATGAAGCGGAGCGCGAGCTGTATCAGGCCATGCTGGATATCACGCCGATGGCGCGCGGCTATTTCGAACGCGGCGATTACAGCAACAACCTGAAGACGCTTGTCACGCTGAAATCCTTCGTCGACGATTTCTTCGACAAGGTGATGGTGATGTGCGAGGACAAGGCGCTGCGTATCAACCGTGCCTTGCTGTTGCAACAATTGGGCCGGTTGATGAACCAGTCGGCCGATATCTCCAAGCTCGCGGCATGAAACTCATCATCCTCGACCGCGACGGTGTCATCAACTACGACTCCGATCAGTTCATCAAAAGCCCGGATGAATGGAAGCCCATCCCCGGTAGCCTTGAGGCCATCGCGCGCCTGAATCAAGAGGGTTATCGCGTGGTGGTCGCCACCAACCAGTCTGGTATCGGCCGCGGTCTGTTCGATATGCCCACGCTGAATGCCATCCACGACAAGATGCACAAGTCGCTGGCGCAGGTGGGCGGTCGCATCGATGCGATCTTCTTCTGTCCGCATACCAATGAGGCCGAGTGCAGTTGCCGCAAACCCAAGAGCGGCATGATGCTGGAGATATCGGCCCGCTATGGTGTCGGTCTGGGCGACGTACCCGCGGTGGGAGATTCTTTGCGCGATCTGGAATCCGCCGCCCGGCTGGGTGCCATCCCCTATCTGGTGCTGACCGGTAAGGGAAATAGAACGAAAGAGAAGGGCGGGCTGCCGGAAGGCACACGGATATTCGCCGATCTCGCCGCGGTGACGGCCAGCCTGTTATGAATCTGATCCGTTCCGTCATCTTTGCGCTGGCCCAAGCGCTGTACACATTGTCCTATGCGCTGTTCTCGCCGTTCATCTTCCCGTTCGGCCAGCATATGCGTCACCGCCTGCTGTCCGGTTTCGCGCCCGGCATGTTGTGGCTGCTGAAAGTGATCTGCGGTATCCGTATGGAAGTGCGTGGGCGGGAGAACATCCCGCAACAGGCGTGCGTGGTGTTGAGCAAGCACCAGTCGGCCTGGGAGACGCTTGCGCTGCAACTGGTGTTGCCGGCCCATGCCTGGGTGGCCAAACGCGAGTTGTTGTGGATCCCCTTCTTCGGCTGGTTGCTGGCATTGTCCAGTCCCATCTCTCTGGACCGTAGCAAGGGCAAGGCGGCGATGAAACAGTTGCTGCAGAAGGGCAAGGAAAAGCTGGAACAGGGCTTCAGCATCGTGTTGTTCCCGGAAGGCACGCGCATCCCTTACGGGCAGCGCGGCAAATACAAGATCGGCGGGGCGATGCTGGCATCCCATGCCGGGGTGCCGGTATTGCCGGTGGCGCATAACGCGGGCAAGTTCTGGGGGCGCAATGCCTTCATCAAGAAGCCGGGCACCATCGTCATGGTGATCGGTCCGGTCATCGATACCACGGGACTCAAGGCGGAAGAGATCAATGCCCGTACAGAAGCGTGGATCGAAGACGAGATGACGCGTTTGGGATGATGTTCCTGCGCTCCCGCAGCAAGCCTGTCCCTCCCGCTGTCGAGCAGCGTTCGCTGCAACTCTCCGACCAACACATCACTTACATATTGAAGCGTAGCGGCAAGCGCCGCAGTATCGGCCTGCGCATCGACGAGCGCGGGCTGACGGTGAGCATGCCTTTGCGTGCCTCGGAGCAGTGGCTGCACAGTGTGTTGCAGGACAAGGCGAGCTGGGTGCTGGACAAGCTGGAGAACTGGCAGGTCGCCAAGGTGATGCCCATCGTCTGGCAGGATGGGGCATCCATCCCGTTTCGCGGCGAGGAGATCACCTTGCGTGTCGTGCCCGACCTGTTCGGCGCGCCGCTATGTTTGCAGGGCGAGAGCTTGCTGCTGCAATTGAATGGCGTCGCCACGCCGCAGCGTATCGAGAAACTCGTCAGTCAGTGGTATCGCGAACAGGCTTTACAGGTGTTCGAGGAATGTGTGGCGCATTTCGCGCCGCTGATGGAAGTCGCCCCGCGCACCATACGCTTGTCTTCGGCGCGTACCCAGTGGGGCAGCTGCAGTGCGCGCGGCGTGATCAGTCTGAACTGGCAACTGGTGAAGTTGTCGCTGCCCTTGATCGATTACGTGGTGATACACGAACTGGCCCACTTGAAGGAGATGAACCATTCCGCCGCATTCTGGCGTGTCGTGGCATCGGTCTGTCCGGATCACAAGGAACTCAGGACCGCGTTGCGCGATATCAGGGTCGGCTGAAGCGATCCTGACCGGATGCGACAATATGCCGCATTCCATCGCTGGGCGTGCCGGGTTACATTCCTTCCGTCAGGTGTCCGAAACTAAAGGCCCCCTCCTTGCGGATCGCACCGCCGGACATCTGGCAACCTCTCAGAATTCGAATGCGCTTCCCGATCCGGTCTGTATCAGTGCGGCCAGTTTGGTATACAGCTCGTCGCCATCGCGCTGGTTGATCCAGCTATCGTCCTGCCAGCCGAAATGAAAGCCGCCTGAACGGGCCGCCAGCCAGATCTCACGGTTGGGTACATGGCGGTTCACGATGACCTTGCTGCCGTCATCGAACTCGATCTCCATCACCATGCCGTTGCTGTCGTAGTCGATGTCGGTCGCATCCAGCGCGTGTTCGATGCGCTGGAAGACCTGGTCGGCCAGGGTGTTGAATTCGCTCTCTGTCATCATCTCTCCGTTATCAGTTGCGCCCGATCAGCAGGGTGTCTTCGTCCTGTCCGACGCGGAAGTTGCGCAGTACGTTCGCGCCGAGCAGATTGGTATCCATGTTCGGCATCACTGCCACCGTGATGTTCTTCAGTGTGAAGTTACCCAGTGTCATCTGCGGGACCAGCGCGATGCAGCCGGTCGTGCTGCCGTTGGCGGTCTGCACCTGTATCTCCTTGCAGTTGCGCACACCGGCCTCGCGCGCGATCTCGCTGGTGATGGAGGTCACCGAGGCGCCGGTATCCAGCATGAAGGTGACAGGTACGCCCGCGATGCTGCCGGGCAGATAGAAGTGGCCGTTGCCATGGCGTTTGACAGCCATGCTGCCGTCACCGCTGAACGATGGGGTGGGCAGCGGTGTTGCGGCTACAAAGGTGGAGATCAGCGCGCGAAAATCTTCCGGCCCGGCACCGGAGGATTGCATAGCGATGCGCACCGGCGCGTCATGCTGAACCGAGAGCGAGTCGTTGAACTTCAGCATGCGCCCATCGGAGAATCCGCTGCGCGCATCACACCAACGCGTACCGGCAGCGAACATCAGGTCGTATTGTCCGGGCGGTATGCGTACGCTTGCATGTTGGCGTGCATGCACCAGTACCGACAAGGAGGGGATGACGGTGCGCGGGGCGGTCAGTACCAGCAGCAGAGGGTGGGCATGCTCGTTGTGCAGGGTGAGTTCGGTGCCTGTGCCACCGATCTGCAAGCCACTCTCGGGAAAGACGGTGGTGCTGCCATTTTGCGGGAAGCCACTTTCACAGCGACGTTCGCTATCTGCGAATGCCGCAGGTTCTGCCTGAACAGCGGCAGGCTCTCCGGCAGGGGATGGCTGACCCGGTCGTTGCGTCAGCAAGAAAGCGACGGCAGCCAGCAAGATGATGATCATCGCATTGCGTAGCCCGTGCCCGCCGCCGGACTGGATATGCTGGATGATGACAGGCGTTTCCGCAGCTGACGCAGGAATCGGTGCTCGCGAATTGCGCGGGTCGCTGGCGACGGTCTGCTCCAGCAACTCGCCGAGTCGGGTGAGCAGTTCGCCATGCTGCGGTGATAGCCAGCTTGTGCCTTGCGGGACGAACTCGCTGCCGCCATCCGCCGCAGCCAACCACACATGCCGGGATTGTCGATCAAGGTTGATCAGGATGCGTTGGCCGTCGGCAAAGATCAGTTTGAGTGTAGATGCTTCCTGCTGCAGGCGGATATCCACGCCGCGTGCCGCCACCATCTGCCGGATGCGGGTAAACAAGGCGTCTCCCGCAGCGTCGCTGGCGCTTTCCGTCATATAATCCCGCTCGTTTCGAATTAAGGAAGAAGATACAGATGCGTACAGTGTGCATTATGTTGCTGTTACTTGTCGGCTTGCAAGGATGCGGACGCAAAGGACCGCTTTATTTGCCGCCGGCGCAATCCCAATTCTCGGCCGTTCCCCATCAATCCCAATCTTTAGAACTTCAACATGAGTGAATATTTCAACTACCGTGACGATGCACTCCATGCGGAGCAAGTGTCGCTGATCGACATTGCGCAGCGTTTCGGTACGCCGTGCTACGTCTATTCGCGTGCCGCCCTGGCCGATGCTTACTATCAGTTCGCCGATGCGCTCAAAGGGCGCGAACATCTGATCTGTTACGCGGTTAAGGCCAACCCGAATCTGGCCATTCTCAATCTGTTCGCCAGACTCGGGGCGGGCTTCGACATCGTCTCGGGCGGCGAACTGCAGCGTGTACTGGCCGCAGGCGGTACGGCCGGCAAGGTGGTGTTCTCCGGTGTCGGGAAAAGCGAAGAAGAGATGCGTTTGGCGTTGTCGGCTGGTATCCGTTGCTTCAATGTCGAGTCCGCACCGGAACTGGATCGGCTGAACGACGTGGCGGGAAGCGTGGGCAAGATCGCGCCGATCAGCTTGCGCGTGAATCCGGATGTCGATGCCAAGACACATCCCTATATCTCGACTGGCCTCAAGCAGAACAAATTCGGCGTTGCTTACACAGAGGCATTGGATCTGTACCGCAAGGCGGCAGCGATGCCGCATCTGCGCGTGACCGGTATCGACTGCCATATCGGCTCGCAGCTCACCGAGGTGAGTCCCTTCATCGCGGCGGCCGAAAAGGTGCTGGCGCTGGTCGATCAATTGAAAACAGAAGGCATCACGCTGCAACACATCGACCTCGGCGGCGGGCTGGGGATCTGCTACGACGACGAGACACCGCCCTCGATCGCCGAATACGCGCAAGCGTTGCTGCAGGCATTGCATGGCCGTGCGGAATCTTTGATCGTGGAGCCGGGCAGGGTGCTGGTGGGCAATGCCGGTGTCTTGCTGACGCGTATCGAATATCTGAAGCACGGTGAAGAGAAGAACTTCGCCATCGTCGATGCGGCGATGAACGACCTGATGCGACCGGCGCTTTACGATGCTTTCCATGCGATCCGTCCGGTGCAAAAAGATGCATCGCCGAAACAGCGCTACGAAGTGGTCGGACCTATCTGCGAGACGGGCGATTTCATCGGCCATGCCCGTGAAATGGCCGTGGCAGCGGGCGATGTGCTGGCAGTCATGTCGGCAGGTGCGTATGGCATGAGCATGAGTTCCAACTACAACACGCGACCGCGCGCGGCCGAAGTGATGGTCGACGGCGAGCGAGTGCAGCTTGTTCGCGAGCGTGAAAGAACAGATCAGTTGTACGCGCTCGAAAAGATCGTCGATTGATTTTTTTGCACATAAGTGCACAAATCTATTGCGTAAAAAAAATATTCGCGCATAGAATGCAATCACCGTGCGTATTGGGAGGTTTCTTTAGGTTGAAAGCGCATCGGGAGTGCAGTGGTAGCACGATAGAAATTGCACCAACTTAGTCCATCAAACTTTAATAAGGAATGAAAATGGCAACTGCAAAATCCAAAGCGAAAAGTCCTGCAACCAAGAAAGTGGCAGCAAAGAAACCGGCAGCAAAGAAAGTTGTAGCCAAGAAGCCGGTAGCGAAAAAAGCTGTCGCCGCCAAAAAACCAGCAGCGAAAAAAGTCGCCGCCAAGAAGCCGGTAGCGAAGAAGGCCGTTGCTAAGAAACCAGCAGTGAAGAAAGTCGCCGCCAAGAAGCCGGTAGCGAAAAAAGCAGTTGCCAAGAAGCCGGCAGTGAAGAAAGTCGCCGCCAAGAAGCCGGTAGCGAAGAAGGCAGTTGCCAAGAAGCCGGCAGCAAAGAAAGTCGCAGCCAAGAAGCCGGTAGCGAAAAAAGTCGTTGCCAAGAAGCCGGCAGCGAAAAAGCCTGTAGCTAAGAAGGCTGTTGCTAAGAAGCCTGCAGTCAAAAAAGTGGCAGGAAAGGGCATTCTCGGCGCCTGAGCTTGGTAGATTGGGGCGGGCGCCGAGCTGTTGCGTTTCGCCCTTTCTACCTTTTCTGTTTCACCAAGGGGCGTGAACCCCACGCATTCCCTTTCCTTTTGATTTTCTCCTGACCTTCCCGAATGGGTATACAGAGCGCGTATTTATGCGTGCGGATTCGTTGCGCCTGCTTGATGCAGGGCAAGCACTTCAGACCAGGAAGACGGTCGCCAGTCCAAGGAAGATGAAGAAGCCGCCACTGTCGGTGATGGCGGTGAGCAGGACACTGGCCCCGATCGCGGGGTCACGCCCCAGTCGTTGCATCATAAGCGGTATGCCGATGCCGACCAGTGCGCCCAGCGTAAGGTTGAGCATCATGGCTGCAGTCATCACCACGCCGAGCGGTACGCTGCGATACAGGAAGTATGCGAACAGTCCGGCAAACCCTCCCCACACCAGACCGTTCAGCCCGCTGATGGCGAGTTCCTTCAGCATCAGGCGTTTTGCATTGCTCTGATTGATCTGTCCGAGCGCGAGTGAGCGGATGATGATGGTCGTCGTCTGGTTGGCTGAGTTCCCCGCGATGCCCGCGACGATAGGCATCAAGGTGGCGAGTGCGACCATCTGCGCGATGGTCTGTTCGAATTCACCGATCACACGCGAGGCGAAGAATGCAGTGCAAAGATTGAGCGCCAGCCAGGCCCAGCGGTTCTGGGCGGATTTCCACACAGAAGCGAAGATGTCTTCCTCTTCGATCAGGCCGGCCTGGTTGAGCAGTTCGGTATCCGATTCTTCGCGGATGTAATCGAGCACCACGTTCACGGTCACACGTCCGAACAACTTGCCGTCTTCGTTCACAACCGGTGCAGACACCAAATCATAGCGCTCGAACGCCTGGGCTGCATGTTCGGCTTTTTCATCCGGATGCAACTGGATGACGTCGGTGATCATCAAGGTCCCGACTTCGGTCTCTGGCTCGTTCACCACGATCAGATTGATCGGCAACACGCCCACGAACCGTTCGTCGCGGTCGACCACGAACACCTGGTCGGTGTGGTCGGGCAGTTCATCGAAACGGCGCAGGTAGCGGGAGACGGTCTCCAGCGTGACGTCCTGTCGCACATGCACGATGTTGAAGTCCATCAAGGCGCCGACCGAATCCTCCGGGTAGGACATCGCGGCACGCAGTTGTTCGCGTTCTTCGATCGGCAGTGATTTGAACACGTCGCGGATGACGTGCTGCGGCAGGTCGGGTGCCAGGTCGGCGATCTCGTCGGTATCGAGTTGCTCGGCAGCCACACGCAGCTCGTCGCGGCTCATGCTGGCGATCAGCGATTCGCGCACCGCGTCGGAGACTTCGATCAGGATCTCGCCGTCGCGTTCGGTCTTGACCAGGTTCCACACCAGCAGACGGTGCTCGATCGGCAGTGCTTCCAGAATGTAGGCGATATCGGCCGAGTGCAATTCTTCCAGCTTGTCGCTCAGCTCGGCCAGATGCCTTTTGTGCAGCATCTTGTCCAGCAGCTCGTGGCGCTCGTCGCGCGGCAGCGCCTGATTGTGGACCACGGTTTCCACCAGCGCCTGCTTATCAAGCAGGTGCTGAACCTGATGCAGGTGTTCCTGCACATTATCGGTGTAATGGTGTTCGTGGTTCTCGGTCATGGCGCACCTCGAAAAATTGCGCGCTATTGTAAGGAAATTAACCCGGCGACGTCAGGGAATCTCGGCATCCGGCATGCGGTCGAGGATGATCTGTGTCTTGCGCAACATACCGCGCGCCTGGCGGTGGCGGTCGTAATAGCGCGGGTTGGGCACCATGGCGGCCAAGCGGGCGGCTTGCTCGGCGGTGAGCTTTGCAGCGCTGACACCAAAATAATGACGGGCCGCCGCTTCGGCGCCGAACACGCCGTTCCCCCATTCGATCACATTCAGATAGATCTCGAAGATGCGCCGCTTGTCCATCACCGCTTCCAGCATCAGCGTGATGATGATCTCCTCACCCTTGCGCCACGGCGTGCGTTTGGTGGACAGGAACAGGTTCTTGGCCAATTGCTGGCTGATGGTCGAACCTCCCGCGACGATCTTGCCCTGTTTCATATTCTTTGCGTAGGCTTTCTGGATGCCTTCCCAGTCGAACCCTTCGTGGTCGACGAACTTCGCATCTTCGGCAGCGATGAGCGCGCGTTTGAGATTGGAGGAGATATTCTTGTATGGCACCCATTTATGCTTGAGCTTCGCCTTGGGGTTGCTGTCCTGCATCACTTCCAGACGGTCAGTCATGAAGGCACTGCTGGACGGGTCGAACTTGACCCACCATCAGATATGGGCGAACAGCCACAACTGGTACAGCACGAATATCAGTAACAGCGCCAGCAGGAAGCGCCAGAAGAGACTGCGTATGGGGTTCTTCACTTGCGCAGGGCTTCGAGTACTGGGCTTGTGTCCGGGCGCACGCCACGCCAGATGAAGAACGCCTCGGCGGCTTGTTCTACCAGCATGCCTAGCCCGTCCGCCACTTGTGCGCCATGGTCACGTGCGAACTTCATGAACGGTGTCTCACGTCCATACATCATGTCGTAGGCGAGGGCGTTGGGTGCAAAGATCGTATTGGGTAGTGGTATGGTGCTATCGGTGAGCCCTGCCGAAGTAGCATTGATGATGAGGTCGAATTGCTGAGTGGCGAGTTCGTCGTAACCGCAAGCTTGAAGGCGCGTCACTCGTGCTTTGGTGACGGTTTCTGCGGCAATAAGTTGGAAATCCCTGTCGTTGATAATTTGTTGGGCCTTCGCTGGTGTGCGATTGGCAATGACAGTTATTTCTGGCGATTGTTGTGTCATCCCACTATTTACTTGGTAAATCAGAGGGAAGAGTACTCCGCGAGAGGCTCCGCCAGCACCCATCAACAAAACTCTTTTTCCTTCTAGGCTGAACCCAAGATTGTTCCGGATGTCGCGCACCAAGCCTATGCCATCTGTGTTGGTTGCTACAAGATCGCCATTTTTTTTCATGAGCATGGTGTTGGCGGCTTGAGCTGTTGTGGCAGGGAGTTCAGCAACGGTTGCTAACTGATAGGCCTCCAGTTTGAACGGCACCGTCACATTGCATCCCTTGTAGCCTTCCTTGCGCAGGCGTTCGACGGTCGCGGCGAACCCGTCCAGCGGCGCTTCGATGGCTTCATAGCTGATGTCCTGTCCGGTCTGTTCGGCGAACATGCGGTGGATCAGCGGTGATTTGCTGTGCGAGATGGGGTTGCCGATGACGGCGTAACGGTCGGTCATGCTGGATACGATCAGGGTAGGGCCACAGATTGCGGCATCAGGGTGAGAGTATAAATGCCTGGACGTGTTTCGGGGCCGATGTGATGCAGCAATGCGTTCAGTTCTTCTTCGGCACCCGCTGCAGCTTGGGCCGTGCCGTTGATCTGCACCCCTTGGACAGGATCAAGTCGCCCGTGTGCTTGCAATTGCAGTTTGCCGCCCAGCGTGCTGAGGCTGGCTTCCAGTTTTTGCCCGTCACCTGTCAGGATGATGCGGTAGTCGCCCAGCGGCGCGATGGGCGACAAGCCGGAGGCCGCATGCAGCCAATCAACTGTGACTTGGCCGAGCATACCGCGTGCATCCAGTTCCAGATGGTTGGCGTGGGCTTGCAGCGCGCCTTGCAGGCGATAGGGGTTCAGCTGTGGTGCGGCCACTTCAAGCAGGGCTGCCGGCAAGTCCAGACGCAGACGGTCTATGTCCAGACGCACAAGCAAGGGGCGAAAGCGCAAGGACATCGGTTCATATGCGCCCGCCTGAAGTTGCATGGCGGCTTTCCAGGGGTGCAGATGCCAGCGATAGGCGCCCAGCGAGCGGATACCTGAGCTGTCTTTCAACAGGAGGATGCCAGACCCTTGCCACAGGGAGCCCTGGGTGCGGGCCAGCATGAGTTGTCCGTCGGTGGCGCGTTCCAGTCCGTATCCCAACAGTGACGACGGTGCGAGCGCGAGCAGACCGATAAGGAATACGCTAGCGAACAGCAGTGTCAGCGACACACGGCGGCGTATGCTCACTGGTCTGCACCGTTGCTCAGTGTGGCCTGCATCTTGATCATGCCCGGAACGGGTGATGCGGCAAGTATGGCAGTCGATACACGGATATGCTGGGTATGACCTATGGTGTGCAGCCATTGCAGCCAGCGCTCGAAAGAGATCGCATCCGCACTGATATGGACGCTGTTCTGTTCGCCAGGGGTGACGATCAGACTCAATCCGGAACCTTCCGCGCTGCGTTCCACCGCCGACTTCAGTGCATCTCTGTCGAGCACGGCCAGTTCTGCGCGTTGGCGCAGCTCTTGTACCTCACTGGCTTGCATCGCCATCTGTGCGGCTTGGGCACGCACAGATGGCAGACTGTCTTGCAACTTTGGTAGCGCGTCGTGCGCGGGTTGCCATAACAAGCCATAGGCGAGCAGCGGCAACAGCAGCCCCGCCCCGCGGCGTATGGTCTTCTGCTCGGCGGCGCTGAGCGAGTCCCAGTGCGCGGCTTTCAATCTCTCGATCCGTGCTTTCATCGTGCACCTCCGGCAGAGATACGCAGTTGCAGGGACAGCACCGAGCCGGCGGTCTGGGTGTCCGTCACCTGCAGGGACAATCCCGCTCCGGCTACGCGCTCGCGCAGTATGTCGACGGCGTTCGCGCCGGTCAGGCGCATCTGCACATCCAGTTTGCCGCCGTCATAACGCACCGTATTCAATACACGACCGGGCAGATCGTCCGTGGCGACCGAGAACTTCTCCAGTAAGGGCAGGAAGTCTGCCTCGTCTGCCACGCCTGCCGCGTGGCGCAAGCGCGCCACGTTGCGCCGCATCTGCAAGGGCGCATCGACAACGACCGCATCGGTGCCGAAGGTCTCGCGGAAAGTGTCGGTCATCACGTTCGATAGCTGTCGCTTCTCGTGCGCGAGCACCGCCCATTCCAGATTGGTCAGCAGCACTTCCACGCAGAACAGTAACAGCAGCACCATCAGCGCGGGGCGCAGCACGGGCCACAATTCGCCGATGCGCGGCGGGGCTGCGAATTTGCCCCACAGCAGGTTGGGTGTGTCGGCGGGTATCTCCGCCTTGCGCCAGTCGAAATGCTGCCGCTCGAACAATACCGGCACCTTGATGCCCCAGTTCGGTGCTTCCACTTCGCTGCCGAGTGTGAACAAGCGCAATGCGGCTGGTGGTGCCTGTTGCAAACGCAATTGCAGCAGCGCGGGCATGCGCGTGTCGCTCCCTTTGTCGAGCGCGCCGCCCAGATGCCCGGCCATCGCCATGAAGCCCTGCGTACCGTCCCAAGCCACGCTCCATTCTTCACTGCGCTGCGGCAGCAGGCAGAACTCCGGCACGACGCGCCGCAGGCGCAGCTTGGCGGCGGAGCAGGCGGCGAGTAAGCGCGACAGCCAACCCTTATCCATCGCATAGAGCACAGTGCGCCCGTCGGCGAGCTTCATTCCCGGGGTGACGTGCACCTCGCTTACATCGTCCAGCAGACCGTCTTCCAGTACGAAGGGGAGCGCGGTCTCCAGCTTGTTGCGTTTCAGTTTGGGGAGTGCGACGGCGGTGGCGAGCACCCGGTCGGAGGCGACGATGGCGGTGGCTTGGTCGGCATGCGGCATCGAGGCCAGTGTGCCGTTGCCGCTGTCGCGCTGCTGACCTTCGTCATCGAGCAGCACCCATGTGCAGTCCGAGGCGGCATCCTGCCATTGTGAGGTGAGATAGATACGCAGTTTCATTGCAGACTTTTCCTGATTTGCTTCGCCCAGACACCGCTTCGTTTCAACAACGCATGCACCGACGATTCCCCGTCGCCCTGTGTGGCGTATCCGGTCACCATGAAGTATTGGCTGCTCACGGTGAGATGCTCCGAGCCGCTTGCTTGCATGTGCAATTGTTGAAAGAAGTCCGTCGTGCTCTTGAATGGTGTCGATTGTATCTGCAGGTGGAGGCGGCGTGCTTCCGGCAGGTCCAATCCCGGTATGACCGCGATCAACACTTCGGGCGGCGCAAAGTTCACGTTCACCGGTGTGTTCGATTCCGGCAGCACGCTCACATACGGCTCCAGTCGTTTGATGATGCTGGCATCGTAGCCTTTCACCCAAACCAGTTCGCCGACGTCGGATAGCAGGCGGTTCGCGCAGCGGTAAGGAGGGTCCTGGCGCATATAGTAGTCATCCTCGGCGCCGTTCACGGCGGATTCGCTGTTCGTGTCCAGCCAGTCAAGCAGCGTGTCGCTCAGGTCCAGCGGCAACCCCAGCGTGTCGAGCAAGCGGCGGAAGTGCAGCACATCCGCAGCGCTCGCGGCACCATCGCGCACCAGGTTGTTCAGATTGAACAGACCTTGCTGGTCATGGATGGCACCACGCACCTCACCACCTTCCAGTTGCACGGCCGGCAAGCGCATCGCCCACATCTCCTTGCCATGGTCATACTGGCTGACCGAAGCGTCATCTGCCAGCACCGCCCGCGCCCAGTCTATGCCGGCTTCGGCGATGCGCCGGGCTTGCGCGCGGTCGCGGCCGTTCTCCATCGCGCGCTGCCAGAATCCCTGCTGCTGTGCCATGAATGCGGCAAGGGTGGTCGCCATCGCCACGATCAGCAACACCATCACCAGTGCCACGCCATTTTGTGAATGGTTCTTCATGTCAGTGAGAATATCCGCGTTAGTTTTTCACCGCTCTTCAGCACCAATTCAACCTCCAGCGCTCTGGGCAGGCTGAATACCCCTGATACGGGTGGCCATTGCTGCTCCCATGTGAAACGGCTGTTCATATAACGCAGCTTGAATTCGCCGACTCCCTCCAGCACGACATCCACGCTGGGCGTAAGGTATGGGACGCGATCGAGCACAGCCCAGCGCAACATTTCCAGCTTGCCCTGTCGCAGCCGGTAACCGATACGCTGCGGCGGCAACGGCATGCCGACGGCATCGAAACCGCCATGCCGTGTGAATGCCAGTTGCACATCCTCCACGCTGGCGGTTGCCGAAGGGATACCGATCCAGGCCGGTACTTCTACACCGTTCGCTGTGCGCACCGGGCGCTGCAACACTTGTGCGGTCTCACCATCCAGTCGCGCGAAGAATCGCTCCAGCGATTGCCACTTGCGCGTCTCCTGATCGAGGTGGGCGCGCGTGTCGGTCACTGCATCAAGTCCGCGATAGGCCGCGACGGACAGCAACGCGAACACGAGCAGCGCGACCAGCAGCTCGATCAGGGTGAAGCCGGAATCTCGACCGTTGCTCATCGCGGGTACTGCACCAGATACCCGGTCAACTCGCGCAGGATATGTTGTTTGTCATCCGGCGCATTCACCCTGACGACGATACGGCGCATGGTCGGGTTGGGCGTGGCGATGATCTCTTCGCGCCAGGGGTAGACCTGACCTGCCTGTTCTTCTGCGCCGCTGTGGATGCCGGTGGGCAGCCAGTCACTGCGCGCCTGATGCAGCGCCAAACGGTTCTGCGCCACCCAGTCTGCCGTGATACGTGTGCGCATTGCTTCTGCATGATGGATGCTGGAACTGGCCGTGCGCGCAACGGCTGCCATGGTGATGGCGAGGATGAAGAGCGCAACGAGGACTTCGATCAAGGTGAAGCCCGACTGTTCGTCATGTCTCATGGTGTGGCTCCCGCGACGACTGCCACCTTGCCCAGCCCGTCGCCGACGATGGCTGTGGTCAGCTCGCCGCTGCGGAGGTGGACCTTGAAACGCTTGCTGGCGAGTTCCGGGCTCAGCATCAGCATCGAACCGGGTTCCAGGCGTCGTCCGTCAAAGCTGATCTCGCCGATGTGTACGTCCTGCGGCAACTCACGCGGATGCATCAAGTCATCGCGCTCGATGCGCACCCATTCGCCTTCTTTAGTACGCTTCCAGAAACGGTAGCTATTGCCGCTGCCCGACCATGCCAGGGATTGTCCGCCTGCTTGGGATGCCATCGCACCGTTCTCAAGCAGAAAGGCGAGCCGCTGCACCTCGTCGCGCAGCACGCTTTGTGTGCTCGGCATCAGATTGAGCGTCACCACGGACAGCATGATGCCGGCGACCACCAGCGCCACCAGCATCTCGATCAGAGTGAAGCCACGCATGGGATCGTTTTGCTTCAGTTCTGCCACGAGCCGATATCGGCGTCGCTGCCTTCACCGCCGCTTGCGCGGTCGGCCCCCAAGCTGAACACATCAATCGAGCCGTGTATGCCGGGTTGCAGATATTGGTAAGGCGTGCCCCACGGGTCTTTCGGGACGCGGTCGAGATAGCCATCGTTCTTCCAGTTCTCAGGGACGGGGGGAAGCGTGGGCTTCCTCACCAGCGCGGCCAATCCCTGTTCTGTGGTGGGATAGCGGCCGTTATCCAGCTTGTAGAGGTTGAGCGCCTGCGAGACGGTGGCGATGTCCTGTCCGGCGGCGGTGATGCGCGCCTCGTCCGGTCGGCTCATCACCTTGGGCACGACCAGCGCGGCCAGCACGCCGATGATGAGGATGACGACCATCACTTCGATCAGGGTGAAACCTTGGATGTTTCTATTCTTCATGACATTTCTCCTGGGCAGATATCTGATCAACAAGATCGTTGATTCATTTCACCATCTGGTTCATCTGGATGATGGGCAGCAAAATCGCCAGCACGATCAGCAGCACCACCGCGCCCATGAACAGGATGAGTACGGGTTCGAGGATGGAGGTGAGCGCACTGGTGAAGCCGGAGACTTCCTGCGTCTGTTGCTTGGCGACGCGATCCAGCATGATGTCCAGGCGACCGCTCTGTTCACCGCTGGCGATGAGGTGGACGAGTACCGGCGGGAACAGTCCGGAGGCGGCCAGCGCACGGCTAAGCGTCACACCTTCGCGGACCTTTTCGGCGGCCTCTTCCAGCGCGCGCTGCATCGGCAGATTGGTGAGCACGCCGCAGGCGGCATGCAAGGCGGTGAGCAATCCCACCCCGCTGCCGACCAGAATGGAGAGAGTGCTGGCCATGCGCGCGGTGTTGCTGCCGCGTATCAATTTGCCGACGACGGGCAAGCGCAACAGTTTGAGATGCAACTGGAAGCGCAGCTCCTCCAGTTGCAGCGCGCGATGCGCGACGATGCCGCCGATCACAGACAGCGCGATCAGGTACAACCAGGCGGCGGAGAAGAAATCGCTCAAGATGATCAGGGCGCGTGTGAGCAGCGGAAGTTCCTGTTTGGTTTGCTCGAACACTTCCACCACCGGCGGCACCACGAAGATGAGCAAGCCGCCCACCACCAGCACCGCGACGAAGATGACGATGGAGGGATAGACCATCGCCAGGCCGATCTTCTGCTGCAGGGCCTGCTGACCTTCGGAATAACTGGCGAGTTTATCCATCACGGTGGCCAGTTCGCCGGAGGCTTCCCCGGCGCGGATCAGGGCGCGATGGATGTCCGGGAAAGTGTCGCGATGCTTTTCCATCGCGCGCGCCAGCGTGCTGCCCGCCATCACTTCCGAGCGCAAGGCAGCGATCACCTGGCGCATGGCCACGTTGTCACCCTGCTCGATCAACACCGCCAGCGCCTGCTCCAGCGGCAAGCCTGCTTCGAGTAGCGTGGCGAGCTGGCGCAACATGAGGCTGACTTCGGATAAAGGGATGCGTTTACGGAACGGCAGGTTGAAACTTCGTGCGCTTTTTTGCGCGGTCGTGTCGGACATCGCATCCAGCCCGACCACGAACAATCCGCTCTCGCGCAGTTTCGCGCGGGCGAGACGGGCCGAGTCGGCCTCGATCATGCCTTTGCCGGGCTTGCCGGATGCGTCGAGTGTGTTGTACTGGAAGGCGGCCATGGTTTATCCAAATTCAAAAGAAAATCCAGCCACAGAGAACGCAGAGCGCACAGGGAGTGAGGTGGTGTGCACACGGCTTCGGTGATTTGAATCGGCTTTCTCTGTGATCTCTGTGCCCTCTGTGGCTAATTGGGGGGTGTTGTCAATCCCGTGTCACGCGGATAACTTCTTCCATCGATGTGTCGCCCGACATGACCCAGCGCAAACCATCTTCGCGCAGATTCTTCATGCCCTGCTGCACGGCGTATTCGCGCAAGTGTTGTTCGCTTTCGCGCGCGTGGATCATGCTGCGCAATCCCTCATCCACTTCAAGTAACTCATAGATTCCGGTGCGGCCGCGATAGCCGGTGTCGTTGCAGCGAGAGCAGCCGGTGGGGCGATACAGCACGTCGGGTTTTCCAAGGCCGGCAAGCAGTTCGATTTCAACCTCATCCGGCGCATAGGCAACGCGGCACTCTGGGCACAGGCGGCGCACCAGCCGTTGCGCCAGCACGCCGACGATGCTGGAAGACAGCAGGAAAGGCTCCACACCCATGTCGGTGAGGCGGGTGACGGCGCTCACGGTGTCGTTGGTGTGCAATGTGGCCAGCACCAGGTGGCCGGTAAGGCTGGACTGCACGGCAGTCTGTGCGGTCTCCAGATCGCGGATCTCTCCGATCATGATCACATCCGGGTCCTGGCGCAGGATGGCGCGCAGCGCGCGTGCGAAAGTCATTTCGATGCGCGGGTTGACCTGCGTCTGGCTGATTCCGTCCAAGTCGTATTCCACCGGGTCTTCCACGGTCATCACGTTGGTGGTGGTGGCATCGATACATGCCAGCGCGGCATATAAGGTGGTGGTCTTGCCCGAGCCGGTTGGGCCGGTGACCAGCACGATGCCGTGCGGTTGTTTGGTGAGGCGTAGCATGGACGCGAGGGCCGCTGCGCTCATGCCGAGTTTGGTCAGGTCGAGGCGTCCTGCTTCCTTGTCCAGCAGGCGCATCACCACGCGCTCGCCGTGTCCGGTGGGCAAGGTCGAGACGCGCACATCGACGGGGTGGCCCGCGAGGCGCAGGGCGATGCGACCGTCCTGCGGTAGACGCTTCTCGGCGATGTCCAGATCTGCCATCACTTTGATGCGTGACACCAGCGCGGCATGCAGCGCGCGGTGCGGTTCGGCGATGTCTTTGAGCGTGCCGTCGAGGCGGAAGCGTACGACGGAGCGCGTCTCGAACGGCTCGATGTGGATGTCGGAGGCATTGTCGCGCACGGCCTGCGCCAGCAGTGCATTGATCATGCGTATCACCGGCGCGTCGTCTTTGGACTCAAGCAGGTCCGCCAACTTCGGCAGGTCGTTCAGCAGCATGGTGATGTCCATTTCCTGTTCTGCATCATCAAGCAATGTGGCAGTTGAATCTTCCGCCTGCGCGTAGGCTTTGCCGAGGATGAGCTCGAAATCTCCCGCTTCGAGCAACGTGGCTTCAAGCGGTAGCGCCAGTTGACGCATCACTTCAGCGACAGCTTCCGGTCTTGCATCGATGCGTACTGCCAGTGTGGCCAGATCGTTGCAGTCGGTCAGCACCACACCCTGCGATTTGGCGAAGCTATAGGGCAGGCGGCGTGCGGCGCGGCGGTTGATTGCGGGCTGGGTCATGGCTGAGTTGCGGCGGCAGTCGAGGATGCCGGGCTGATAGAGTCGAAAACGCTATCCACTTTGAGCGACGGCATCGCTTCGGTGTCGTCGTTCGGCAACATCCAGTGGTTGCCCAAACGAGCATCTTCACGTGTCTTGCCTATCTGTTCATAGCGTTCCTCGGACAACCTTCGAGTGGCATCCGCCTGATACATGATGTAGGGACGGATGAACACCATCAGGTTGGTTTTGGAACGCTGCCGCGTCTCGTAGCGGAACAGGTTGCCCAGCAAGGGGATGTCGCCAAGGATGGGGGTCTTGCTTTGCACGTTGTTGATCGAATCCTGTATCAAGCCGCCCAGTACCACGATCTGGTTCTCGTCGACCAGCACGCTGGATTCGATCGAGCGCTTGTTGGTGATGGGACCGGTGGCGGAAGTGAGCGAGGAAGAGAGCACGCTGGATACTTCCTGGTAGACCTGCAGTCTCACCGTGCCGCCCTGCATGATCTGCGGTTTGATCCGCAGCGTGAGACCTACGTCTTTGCGCTCTATGGTCTGGAACGGGTTGGCTGCGGTGCTGCTGGAGCCGGTGTTGGTATAGGAGCCGGTGATGAACGGGACGTTCTGGCCGACCACGATCCTGGCTTCCTCATTATCCAGCGTCATCAGGTTGGGGGCGGACAGGATGTTGGCGTTGGTGTCGGTCTCCAGTGCACGCGCCAGCATGCCGAGATTGAGGATCTGCGTGCCATCCAGCAGGGTGGTCGTGCCCTTCACGATGCCGACGTTCAATCCTTGTCCGACGGTGGTGATGTTCGCCGAAGCACCCATGATGTTGTTGGCTGTGCCGAAGTTGGTGCCGCCGATGATGTTGGAACCGGACTTGTTGATGCCGTTGATGCTTTGCCATTGCACGCCGAACTCGGCCGCCTTGTCGGCGGTGACTTCCACGATGAGTGCTTCGACGAACACTTGCGGGCGGCGCACATCCAGTTTTTCGATGACAGAACGGATGTTGTTATAGACCGGTTCGGAAGCGGTGATGATCAGTGTGTTGGTGGCGGCATCCGCCTGCACCATGCCGCCGCTGTCTGCTGTGATCGCCGCATTGGCTTGCGCGGTGCCGGGTGCGGAGGGTGCGGCTGCGGCAGTCGCCGTACCGTTCAGGATCGCATTCAGTGTCTGTGCCAGCTTGGGCGCTTCGGCATTCTTCAGCGCCACGACATGGATGTTGCCGGGCACACTGGAATCACTGTCCAGACTCGCAACCAGTTGCTTCACGCGCTGGATGCGCCCCGGATTGTCCGAACGCAGCAGTAGTGCATTGGTGCGGCTGTCGGCGGTCAGTACGAAACGCTGGTTGTCGTCGCCGAGTTGGGGGGCGGTCGCTTCCGGCATCAGCTTGTTGATGAGGTTGGCCAGGTCGATGGCGGAGGCATGCTTCACCGGAATGACCAGCGGCATGTCATTACCCGCTCTGTCGATGGAATCGATCAGCTTTTCGATGCGGCGGATGCTGCTGGCATAGTCGGTGACGACCAGCGCGTTGCTGGCCGGATAAGCCACCACGACATTATTTGGCGCGATCATCGGGCGCACCACACTGACCAGTTGCGAGGCCGATTCGTTCTTCAGTATGAATACGCGCGTGACCAGTATGTCGCCCTTGCCATGCGGCGATGCGAGTGTGTCCACGTGCATCTTTGCATCGGCTTCCGGGATGATCTTGGTGATGCCGGAAGATTCAACGGACGCATAACCCTGCATCCGCAACGCGGAGAGCAGGATGTCATAGGCCAGCGACGGAGAGACCGGTGTGGACGAGACGATATTGATGGTGCCTTTTACGCGCTGGTCGACGAGGAAGTTCTTGCCGGAGATCTGCGAGATGGCACGGATGACTTCCTGAATATCGGCGTTCACGAAATTGAGCGAAACCGGTTCTTCGTTCTGTGCCGCATGAGCTGGCAGTGCGCAGCAGAGCGCGATGCCGACGGCCAGCAGCAGTTGACGGATGAAGCGTGTGATCAAGGCGATCCCCTAAGATTGTTTTGCAAAATTTGTCTCATCATGAGCTGTTGTTCCGGAGCCAACCCTTCCATCAGTGGTGCGTTCGTAGTGGCCTGCCGATCCTCCGGTGCCATGAGTGCCGACGGTGCAGCAGAAGTGATGCCGTCTGTTGCAGATGCCGCAGAAAGATCGACACGCTGTGTGATGCCGTTGCGTTCAAGGACCACATGGTCGGCGTGTGTCTCGATCAGGCGGATACCCGGCACCACTTCGCTTCCCAGTCCCACACCCCGCTGCCCAGCAGGTGTCTGCATCACGGCAAAACCGCGTGTGCCGTGCGCGAAGATTCCGACTGGCCGGATGCCGTCCAGTGAGGAAGTCGCGGTGGAGGATGCGTTCTCCGAACCGAACAATTGGCCTGTGCGATCAGACGACGGGATGGCTGTATTGCCGGGAAGTGCGCGTTCGGCAGGCGCAAATAGCACCCATGCATGCTGTGCCAGCAACGATGCCGCCAGCAATCCCCCCCATAACGGCCAGTTCATCCAGAGCCGGGTGGGGGCTGCTAAGACTTTTCTACCCAAAGACATGCTCAATTACCTATTTCGAGGGCGGATATCGCCCGCCTCTAGAGACCAGGAGGCAGGCAGGACGGACTATGCAGGGAGGTCAGGCGCGCGTATGTACGGTAAGCAACACAGCACCGCACAAGGCCATAGCCCATACGATGGCCGCACCCGCTGGCAAGTCGAACCATATCGAGAGCAGCAGGCCGAGCGCATAGCCCGCGATGCCGACGGCAAAGGCATGGCGCATGCGTTGTGTGGAGAGGCGATGCGTCGCCAGCGCGGGCACGATCAGGCTGGCGAACACGAGATAGATGCCGACCAGTTGCACCGAGGCGGTGATGGCGAGGGCGAACAGTGCGTAGAAGCTGAACTCGCCGAGACGTTGGCGGAACAGTCGCCAGACAACGAGCAGCGCGGCACTGAGCAGTGCGGTGGCGATGAGTTGTTGCCCATCCACCCACAGGATCTGCCCGACCAGCAGGTCGCGCAGATGTTCGCCCGCATGCACGTCGCGGCTCAGCAGCAGGATGCCGAGGCTGGCGGCGAGCACGAAGGTGAGCCCGATGGCGGCCTCTTTCACCTGCGGCACGCTGCGCTCTATCCAGGCCAGCAATGCGGCACCGCACAAGGCACTGCTCGCGGCGACCAATTGCACCAGCAGCGGCTGTCCCAGCAATCCCAACAGCTCGGCGATGATCACGCCCAGTCCGGCGATCTGCGCCACCGCGAGGTCGGCAAAGATCACGCCGCGCTGCAGGATGCGCATGCCGAACGGGATGTGCGTGGCCAGCACCAGCAGACCGGCGAGGAAGGCGGGCAGCAGGATGTCGAGTTCGATGTTCATTGCGCTCCTTTCAGCAGGCGGGCGAGCGTGTTATCGAACAATCCGTACAGGTCTTGTGCGGCATCGCTGCCACCCACGGTGTAGGGCAGTTCCACGGCGGCGATAGTCGCGCGTTGCGTGATCCATGCCGAGGGGCGTTCACTCTGGTAGGCGGCGCGCAGCACCATCTTGGCGGGATGTCGCTGCAAAGTGTCCAGCACCTGCGACAGCCAGGCGGCGCTGGGTTCCATGCCGGGCTTGGGTTCCAGCACCGCTACTTCGTACAGTCCCAGCCAGTCGGACAGGTAGGGGAAGCCCTTGTGTTGCACCACGACGGCGACACCCTTGAGTGGGGCAGCTTGCTTCTCCCAGCGCGCCAGTGCGGCACGCCATCTCTGTTCGAACGCGCCCAGTCGTTGTTGATAGAACGCCTTGTTGACCGGATCTTGTTGCATCAGCTTCTGTGCGAGTGCGCTGGCGATGGGCAGGAAGTTGCGCGCGTCGGTCTGGATGTGCGGATTGCCTAGCGTGTGCACATCGCCATCGCCGCGATCCAAGTGGGTCGGCACTTCCAGCATGTGCACCGCCAAAGCGGCTTCGAAATAACCGTCGCCGCCGGGCTGCACCCTGGCGTTGCCCGATTCGCGCAGCACCACCGGCAGCCAGGCCATCTCCAGCTCCGCACCGGTGCATACCACCAGATCGGCGCGGCGTGCCTTGGCGATCAGGCTGGGGCGTGCTTCGACGCGGTGCGGGTCCTGCAAAGCACCCGTCGCGGTGTAGATATTGGCTTGGTCTCCGGCCAGCTCTTGCGTGAGCGCCGCCCATTCAGGTTCGCAGGCGAACACGTTGAGAGCGGCGTGCGAGAGGCTGCTGGATGACAGCAAAACGAGAGAGAAGATCATCTTGTACATGGCGTGCTCCTAGTAGCTGTGCGCGCCATGCGCACCCAGACTCATGAGGTATTGCACGAACAGTTGATTGTCCGGCAAGCCTTGGCGCGCGCTGTCATGCGCCAGTTGCAAACGAATGCGTGAGAACTCGCTGGCGCTGTAGTCCAGCATGAAAGTGGTGCGGCTGGGTTGGAAGGCGTAGTCGGCGATGACGTTGCCAGCGTTCGTAGTGCCCACGCTGGCGATGCCGGGGTCTAGCCGGTCGTAGCGCAGCGCGCTGCGCCATTGCGGCATGAACTGATACATACCTTGCACATACCAGCCGCTTTGCGTGATGGCATAGCTGTCGGTGATGTTCGCGCCGGCGGTGTCGTAGCTCAACTCGCCACTCTCGCTGCGGCGGAAATATTCACCTTGCAGCTTCAGGTAACTTTCCTTGAGGTTGCCGTGCGGTGCGTATTTCCACACCAGGTCAAGACCGGCGGTGCGGCTGTTACCAGTGAAGGCGGTGCTCACGCTGTTGCCGTTCAGGTCCGGCACATCGTCGCTGCCGCGTTCGACAGCGCGCGTGCGGTGCAGGGAGAATCCCGCGCGCCAACTCTGTTCGATACCGATGTCGTCGCCGATGTGTGCGAACAGCACGCCCGCACCGCTGCCGTTCTTGGCCCGTTCCGTGCCGGGGAAGCCGCGACCTTTTGCTGCTTCGACACCGAGTTCGATGAACATCTCGGTCGGTGCCAGCCATTTCAATTGCACACCATCCTCACCCAGCTGGTTCTCCCACAACGCGGCATACACCAGCGGCTGATCGACGAAGTCCCAGGCATGCGCATGCTGCTCATTGAGATAGCCGAGACCGGAGAAATAGCGGCCGAACTTCAGCTTGAGGCCGTCGCCGAGCGATGTGGTCTGCACATAGGCGTTCTCGACGCTGACGCCGCCGGCCGGGTCGAGCGCGAGCGTGGCCACGCCGCGAAACTGCGGGTCGATATTGGCGGAGATGCCCATCTCCGACTCGCCGAGGTTGAAGCCCTGCTCGTGCACCGGGTTGGGGTTCATGGCGAAGCCGGTGGCTGGCGTCGCCGGGTCTTGTTGCAGGCTGCCGTAAGTGCCGGACAGGATGAGCGAGAACGCCGGATTGAAAGCGGATTCGTTGCCTGCGGCGTAAGCGGATTGGCATAGCAGCATCGCGCTGCACAGGCCGAATATTTTGAACATGGTTCACTCCTTGAATGGATAGACATTCCTCGCTGCATCATGCGGCGAGGGCAGATCGGGATTCAGGCGGAGCGGGGTGGGGCGCGAGCGGCGAATGCCGCAATGGTGAGGGTGTGAGGATCGCTGCGGGTGCGTTGGTATGCCGACGTGCACGACGCAAGGAGATCGAAATGCACGGTGCTGCTGCCGACTGCACTGCCGACCTGCGCATAGCCGGCGCACAGTTCGCACTGCGAGTCGTGCGGCAGGGATTGATCCTGGGATTGCTCGGCCAGCGCGTGCGCGATCGCGTGCGTGGCCGCCCCCTGCTGGACGAACAGCAGGGCGAGGGAGAGGAGCAGCGGCTGGAGCAGGCGGAACGTATTCATAACGGCTGGCACCATAGCAAATAGGCGGGGCGACCACAATGCGGTACAAGGGTGATGCAGTTGCATTTGCCGAGCATATAATCAACATATGTCGCATGCATGAATAGAATAACTCAGCGATTCCCGGAGGAGGGAGAGGCATGGCGCAAAACGCGTCTTACACTTCACAGTCGGTCGAACAGGCACTGGGCATGCGCTTCGTGTCCAAGCATGCCAGCATGGCATGGCTACTGTTGCTGGTCGGGCTGTTTGCGACCTCGTATGCTGTTTATGTCGCCAAGTCCGACATCGAGCAGTCGGCGATGCGAGATTTCGCCGCCGAGGCGGAGGAGGTCAGACTGAAGGTGGAAGCGCGCCTGCAGGCGCACAAGCAGGTGCTGCTGGGCGGTGCCGCGATGTTCGATGCGTCGGATTTCGTGTCGCGCGAGGAGTGGCGTGTCTATGCCAAACGGGTGCGTATCGACGAGCATTTCAACGGCATCCAGGGGCTGGGCTACGCGCAGGTCATCCTGCCCGCGCAACTGCCTGCCCATGTCGCGGCCGTCCGCAAGCAGGGCTTCCCGCAATACAGCTTGTATCCTTCTGGCCAGCGCGAGCTATACACCACCATCCTCTATCTTGAACCGTTCCAGGGCCGCAACCTGCGCGCCTTCGGCTATGACATGTATTCCGATCCGGTGCGCCGTGCGGCGATGGCGCAGGCGCGCGACGATCATACGGTCGCCTTGTCCGGCAAGGTCACGCTGGTGCAGGAGACTGACCGGGATGTGCAGGCCGGCACGCTGATGTATGCGCCGGTGTATCGCAACGGAGCTCTGCTGGATACCGTGCAACAACGCCGTGCCGCATTGCGGGGCTGGGTGTACAGCCCTTTCCGCATGAACGACCTGCTGGATGGTGTGCTGGCGCGCTGGGATGATCACACCATCCAGCATATCCATATGCAGGTCTATGACGGTGCGGCCGTGGATCCAGCTGCCTTGCTGTATGACAGCCGTCCCGGTCTCTCCAACCCGCAGCCGCTGTTCGGCGTCGTTCAGCATATCGATTTCAGCGGCAGGGTGTGGACGCTGAATTTCGAACAGCACGGCGGTGATCTGACCGGTCTGGATTACAGCAAGGCTTGGGGCTATATGTGGTTCGGGTTGGGGATGAGCCTGCTGATGTTCTTCCTGGCACTGTCTTGGTTCAATACGCGGCGCAATGCCGCGCTCATTGCGGCCGAATTGACGGCGGCCTTGCGTATAAAGGATCTGTCACTGAATGCGGCAGCGAACGCGGTGCTCATCACTGACCGGGACGGTCGCATCGAATGGGCGAACCATGCATTCGAGACGCTGAGCGGCTACGGTGTGGACGAGGCGGTCGGCCGCACGCCCAAGGAGCTGGTGCGTTCCGGAAGGCAGGATCAGGCGTTCTACGACCGGATGTGGCAGACCATACGCGCCGGGCGCATCTGGCATGGTGAACTGGTCAATCGCCGCCAGGACGGCACGCTGTACGACGAGGAAATGACCATCACGCCGGTGTCGGGCGAGGGCGGTGAAATCACGCATTTCATCGCGGTGAAACAGGACATCACCGCGCGCAAACAGGCCGAGGCGCAACTGCGCGAATTGAACCGTGATTTCGTGTCGTTCCTGGAGAACACCACGGATTTCGTGTATTTCAAAGATAGGGACAGCCGTTTCCGCTTCTGCAGCCAGACACTGGCAAAGATCACCGGGCATGCGAACTGGCGCAACATGATCGGCAAGCATGATCGCGAAGTGTTCCCGCCGGATACCGCACAGATATACATCGAGGAAGAGCTGCCGGTATTCCGCACAGGCAAGGCGTTACTGAACAAGATCGCCCCGTATTACGACGAGTCCGGACGCAAAGGCTGGGTACTGACCAACAAGTGGCCGTTGTTCGACACGGACGGCAAGACGGTGATCGGTATCTTCGGCGTCAGCCGCGATGTGTCGGCGATGGTGGAAGCGCAGAACGCCCTGCGGGAGAGCGAGAACCGTTTCCGTACGCTGGCCGACAGCGTGCCGGTGATGATCTGGATCGCCGGTGCGGACAAGGGATGTACCTACTTCAATCAGGTCTGGCTGGCGTTCACTGGGCGCCAGTTTGAGCAGGAACTGGGTGACGGATGGTTGGATAGCGTGCACGAGGAGGACCGCCTGCGCTGCCTGGATACCTATGCCTCAGCCTTCGAGGCACGGCAGCCATTCACCATGGAATATCGCCTGCGCCGACACGATGGCGAATACCGCTGGATCATCGATCATGGCGTGCCCAACCATGATGCGGCAGGCGGATTCATCGGCTATATCGGCTCCTGCCTGGACATCAGCGACCGTCATGAGATGGAGACGCTGATCCGGCAGATGGCGTTCTATGATGTGCTGACGCGCTTGCCCAACCGGCGTTTGCTGAATGACCGCCTGCAGCAGGCGATGGCTGCCAGTGCACGCAGCGGGCGTTATGGCGCGCTGATGTTCCTCGATCTGGATAATTTCAAACCGCTCAACGACCAGCATGGCCACGACATGGGCGATCTGCTGCTAGCTGAAGTGGCGCGGCGCATCACCGCTTGTGTGCGCAGGACGGACACCGTCGCCAGACTGGGCGGCGACGAATTCGTGGTGGTGCTGAGCGAACTGGAAGGGGATCGTTCATCGGCCATGCAGCAGGCTCTGCTGGTGGCGGAGAAGGTCCGCGCTGCGCTGGCCGATCCCTATCTGCTGCAGATGCGGTTGCCATCGGGAGAGACGAGGGAAGTCGAGCATTTCTGTACTTCCAGCATCGGTCTGTTGCTGTTCGGTGCAAACGAGACTGGTGTCGATGAATTGCTCAAGCAGGCCGATACAGCGATGTATCACGCCAAGCAGGCGGGACGCAACCGGGTGTATGCAGATGAATAAGCGCAGGCGCGCGACTATTTCGCTTCAAGCCGGTCGCTGGTGGTGAACGTCCAGGTGCGGGTGATGCCCAGCACGTCGACTTCCTTGCTGATGTTGGGCGGGAAGGGCGCGTAGGGGCCAGCGAGTTTGACGATGCGCTGGGCGGCGGCATCAAGGATGCGATGACCGGAAGTGCGATTGATCTCGATGTTCTCCACACTGCCGTCGGAACGGATGTTCACCGTCAGCGTGAGGCTGCCGTAGAGTTTTTGGCGTCGTGCGGCTTCGGGATAGTTCAGGTTGCCGATGCGTTCGACCTTGGCGCGCCAGTCTTCGACATATTGCGCGTATTTGTATTCCTCGGTGCGCGCGCCGATGAATTTGCGCTTGGGCAGTTTCTCATAGAGATTGATGTTCTTGCTGATCTCGGCTTCCAGTCGCGCGATCTCCAGTGAACGCTGCACCAAATCTTCGCCGCTCTTGCTGCTGTCCTGGGGCTTGGGTGCCTGCTTTTGCTGCTCCACCCGATAGTCGCTCTTGCCACGGGTGAGTAGCGATTTCACTTCCTGTTCGAGTGCCTTGACCCGTTTGGCAGCCTGCTCCGGTGTGTAGCGTGTGTCGTTGCTGACCACCGGGAACGGTGTTCCCGCGCGCATATCCTCCGGCGTGTTGCCGCCGCCGTCCAGATTGCTCTGCGCATAGGCATTGGCCTTGGTCGGTTTGTTGCGCGACTGGCTGTTGACCAGCGTGACTTCAAGCGGCTCCAGCCGTTTCGCCAGTGTCTTGGCATCCGGCACGGTGAAGGTGATGCCAAATAATACGAAAGCATGCAGCAGCAATGAAAAGCCTGTCGCGAACGAGAGGCGTTCGCGCAGCAAAGCCATGAGCAGGTAGCTCTTCATGCCTCACCGGCAGCGACCGCGACGGGCCGCGCTTCGAAGTTGAGGTCGAGCAGATCGACGGAAACGATCTCCAGTGTCACTTGTGTATTGGCTGCAGTCTCAGGCAGCGCGGAAACGCGCCCGACCAGCGGGATGTCCACGAACTTGACCAGGTTCTCGCGCAACACAACGGCATCAAGCTGCGCAATGTGCTCTTGCTGCAGCCAGCGCAGGCACCAGTAACGTTCCATGTTGCGCTGGAACTCGTTGTAGGTGGTGTAGGCGGCATCGAAATCGCGCAGGATGGCGAACAGTGCGGTGTCGTTCTTCGCGTAGGCGGGTTCTTCGCCGCGTAGCACGCTCATGATCTGGCGCTGGTTCACCAGATCGACATAACGGCGCAGCGGCGAGCTGGACCAGGCGTAATGCGCCACGCCCAAGCCCTGATGCGGCGCGGCGACGGTGCTCATTTTCACCTTGCCGTTGTTCTGTGTGCGATAGATGCCGGCGACACTGTTGTCATCCAGCAACTTCCCCCAACTGCTGTTGGCGAGGATCATCAACTCCGACACCACCTTGTCGATGGGCGAACCGCGCAGGCGGTGGCCGATGGTGATGCGGTCGTTCTCGACGTTGAAGATGTAGTCGATCTGC
Source organism: Sideroxydans sp. (assembly GCF_054604835.1). Classification (NCBI taxonomy): domain Bacteria; kingdom Pseudomonadati; phylum Pseudomonadota; class Betaproteobacteria; order Nitrosomonadales; family Gallionellaceae; genus Sideroxydans; species Sideroxydans sp. Next base: position 59,392 of record NZ_JBTSFG010000001.1, read on the forward strand.
TGCTGATTGGTGTCAGACGACTTGCCGCGACCGGCTTCCAGCTTGTTGGCGAAGTCCCACAGCAGCTCCAGCTCGGGGCCGTAGGCGTAGTCGAACTGGCGTGCGGCCACGGATCCGTCGTTGAACAGAGGTTCCAGCGTGTCATGGCGCAGGTTGGCGGCGATGTGCAGGCGCTCGATGCGGCTATCGCTGCTCACGATCTCCAGTGCTTCGTTCACTTCGACATATAAAGACAGCGCGGGGCAGACCTTGTCCGCGCACAGCGTGAACGCTTGCACCACGTTGTCCGGCAGCATGGTGATCTTGTCGCCCGGCATGTACACGGTGGACATGCGCTGCGCGGCGATGGCGTCGATGTCCGAACCCGGCGCGATGCCGAGTGCGGGGGCAGCGATGTGGATGCCGATGCGGCGGTTGCCGTTCGAAAGTGTCTCGACAGAGAAGGCATCGTCAATCTCGGTGGTGGCGGCATCGTCGATGCTGAAGGCGTTGACTGTCGCTTTGGGCAGTTCGGGATGCTCTTCAACAGTCACCTCGGGGAAGCCGGTGCCGCGCGGGAAGTTCTCGAACAGGAACTTGTTCAGGTGGAAATCGTGCGAAGAGGGCAGCGCGCCGCACTTTTCCAGCAGGTGCGGGACGGAAAGATGCGTGGCGGCACAAGCCGCTTCCAGCGCTTTGACCTCGAGGGTGTTGCGATCCGGTTGGTACAGGATCGCTTTGAGTTTGTCGGCGAATTCGGCAGGCAATTTGAATTGCGTGAGTTCATCCGTATAGCGCGCTTGCAGTTCGGCCTGAATGCGCTTCTTCTCCACACTGGCCAATGCCGCTTTCAGCGCGTCGGGCGGGGCGGCTTTATAGCGTCCCTTGCCCTTCTTGTAGAAGTGCATGGGTGAGCCATGCAGACGGATCAGCGCACCGGCAGCCTCGATCGGCGTGGGCTTATGTCCATAGTAATCTTGTGCCAATTCCTCGAAGGCGAACTCATCCGACGGGCAAGCTTCCCACAGGAAATCGAGATCGATATCGTTGGCAGCTTGATCTGCCTTTGCCATGAATTCACTCAGGCTGGGCTGTTCAAAGCGCAGCATGACATTGGCGGCTTTGATCTTGCAGCGTTTTCCGTGGAGGTTCTCGACCTGCAGGGAGGAGGTGTTATCGGTCATGATGCTGCCGACCTTGAAACTGCCGTCTTCTTCGTAGAATATGTTCATGGGGGAGTACAGAAAAGATTGCGGAGATTATAACCTGCCGTCCGGCGGCGAACTTCCATCCTGTTCGTCTGTCCATGAACCCGGCGCCAGTATGCGGGCGTATCCATCAATCACATCAGGAGAACAGTATGAAGAAAATAATGGCATTGATCGCGGCGGGCGGACTGATGGCGATCACCCAGCAAGCCTCAGCCTGTCCCGGCAAGGCGCACGGTCAGAACGATGCCTGCCCGAAGGGGGGCGGCATGGTGCAGCAGATGGACAAGGATGGCGACGGTGCTGTCAGCAAGAAGGAATTCAATGCCTTCCATGCGGAACGATTCAAGGACATGGACAGCAACAAGGACGGCAAGATTAGTAGCGAAGAGATGGAAGGATTGCATCAAGGGATGCGCGGGCAGATGAAAAGCATGGGCAATATGAGCATCGAACAGCATTTTGATGCGGCCGATACCGACCATGACGGTGCCTTGAGCAAGGAAGAGGCTGAAAAGGGGATGCCTATCCTGTTTGCTCGTTTCGATGAGAACGATGCCAACAAGGACGGCAAGATCACCAAGGATGAAGTGATGCGCGATTCGCGTCCCATGCGCGGGCCGGGCATGATGCGCAACTGATTCAGATCCACTTGCACCATAGCAAAGGGCCGGTATTAACCGGCCCTTTTTTGTGCGGCTAAAGACTTATTTGGCGGCGAGGATGTGTGCCACCATGGCCTTGATGTCCTCATCGGATGCCTTGGCCGGTGTGGCCGGCATCGGCATGGTGCCGAAGCTGCCTGCGCCACCTACGCGCACCTTCTTCTCCAGCTTGGCAGCAGCGCCGGCATCGCCAGCGTACTTTGCCGCGATCGCCTTGACCGACGGGCCGACCGTCTTCTTGTCCATTTGATGGCAGGTGCCGCAGTTGTTCTTCTTCATCAGCGTTTCGCCGTCATCGGCCAGGACCGGTGCCGACAACATCAAACCAGCGGTCAGCATCAGTGCGTGTTGGACTTTCATGATCAACTCCTTCAGGTGGTTAACAAAACTATTGCAGGCATTCTACTCCCGATTTTTTTTGGCGGGGAAGCGCTATTGCGAATAGCGCAGCATTTGGGTCGGACAAGGAGCAGGTGTTACCATGCGCGCGGCAAATTCAGCATAAGGAAGCAACATGGCAGGACACAGTAAATGGGCGAACATCCAGCACCGCAAAGGGCGTCAGGACGCCAAGCGCGGCCAGATATTCACGCGCCTGATCAAGGAGATCACCGTTGCGGCCAAACTTGGCGGCAGTGACCCGGACACCAATCCGCGCCTGCGTCTGGCGATGGAGAAGGCTTACGACCAGAACATGCCCAAAGACAACGTCGAGCGCGCCATCAAGCGCGGCGCGGGCGAACTGGAAGGCGTGGACTACATGGAACTGCGCTACGAGGGCTACGGCATCAACGGCGCGGCGGTGATGGTCGATTGCATGACCGACAACAAGACGCGCACCGTGGCCGACGTGCGCCATGCATTTACCAAATACGGCGGCAACCTGGGCACCGACGGTTCGGTGGCGTTCCTGTTCAAGCATTGCGGCCAGATGATCTTCGCGCCCGGCACCGACGAGGATGCGCTGATGGAAGTGGCGCTGGACGCGGGGGCGGAAGACATCGTCAGCAACGACGACGGCAGTATCGAGGTCATCACCTCGCCCAACGATTTCGTGGCGGTGAAGCAGCGACTGGAAGGCGCCGGCTTCAAGCCTGAGATGGGCGAGGTCACCATGAAGCCGGAGAACGAGATCAGTTTCACCGGCGACGATGCGGTGAAGATGCAGAAGCTGCTGGATGCGCTAGAAGACCTTGGCGATGTGCAGGAGGTCTACACCAATGCGGTGATAGAGGACTGATGCGCATCCTCGGCATCGATCCCGGCCTGCGTATCACCGGTTTCGGGCTGATCGATAAAGAAGGCCAGAAGTTGCATTACGTCGCCAGCGGCTGCATCAAGACCCCCGCTGGAGAGTTGCCGGAAAGATTGAAAGTCATCCTGTCCTCGCTGGGGGAGGTCATCGCACTGCATCAGCCGGAACTGGCGGCGGTGGAGAAGGTGTTCGTGAACGTGAACCCCCAATCGACCCTGCTGCTCGGGCAGGCGCGTGGCGCGGCGATCTGTGCGGCAGTGCAAGCAGGGCTGCCGGTGGCGGAGTACACGGCACTGCAGATCAAACAGGCGGTGGCCGGTAACGGCCACGCCGACAAGGAACAAGTACAGGCGATGGTGCAGCGATTGTTGAACTTGTCCGGCCCCCCCAGTCCGGACGCGGCGGATGCGTTGGCTTGTGCCATCTGTCATGCACACGGTGGTCTGGGCGGATTGGGTGCACACGGGACCAAGGGATATCGAGTACGGGGAGGAAGACTGGTATGACGCAACCGCTGGAACCGACGCTGGAGTTGTTCGCCAACCCTGCGGCACGCTATTTTGCCGCGACCCGTCCGGCATTCCTGAGCGCCAGTCTGATGGCATGCCTGATCGGGCTGGCCATCGCCTGGCACGGCGGTCTGGCTTTCGATATCCCGCTGGCATTGGTCACTTTGCTGTTTGCGCTGTTGGCGCATGCAGGGGTGAACGTGCTCAATGATTACTACGATGCGCTCAACGGCACTGACGCGCAGAACACCGACCGCATCTTTCCTTTCACCGGCGGCAGCCGTTTCATCCAGAACGGTGTGCTGAGCCTTGCACAGACACGCAATTTCGGTTTTGCCTTGATGGCGGGTGTGGTCGCAGCCGGGCTGTGGCTGATGGCGCGCACCGATGCGCAACTGATGTATGTCGGGCTGGCGGGGTTGTTCATCGGCTGGGCCTACTCCGCGCCGCCGTTCAAACTGGTCGGTCGTGGTCTGGGAGAGTTCTGTGTGACGGCGGGCATCCTGTCGATCACGGTCGGCGCGGATTTCGTGCAGCGCAAAGGCTTCGATGCGGCACCTTTCGTGGCGGGGCTGTCATATGCCTTGCTGACCGCCAATCTGCTCTATATCAACCAGTTCCCGGATCGGGCGGCCGATACCGCAGCGGGTAAATTGCACTGGGTGGCCCGGCTGGAAGTAAGCAAGGCGCGCTGGGGCTATGTGCTGATCGTGGCGCTGGCTTATATATGGCTGCTGGCAAGTGTGCTGGTCGGCTGGTTGCCGCTGTTGGCGTTGTTGGCGTTGTTCGCTTTGCCGCTGAGCATCAAGGCTGCACGCGAATTGCTGCGTCACGCCGCGCAGCCACAACGATTGGCCGATGCGATCAAACTCACCATTGCCGCGATGATGGCGCATGGTGCGCTGCTGTCGCTGGCATTGATATTCAGTAAAGGGAACACATGATCGGAAGACTGAGCGGCACGCTGCTGGAGAAGAATCCGCCGCAGATATTGCTGGACGTGCAGGGTGTCGGCTACGAGGTGGATGTGCCGATGAGCACGTTCTACAACCTGCCTGGGCTGAATGAAAAAGTGGTGCTGCATACCGAGTTCATCGTGCGCGAGGACGCGCATCTGCTGTTCGGCTTCCTCACGACCGAAGAGCGCATCGTATTCCGCCAGTTGCTGAAGATCAGCGGTGTCGGCCCCAAGCTGGCCTTGTCGGTGCTGTCCGGTTTGAGCATGAGCGATCTGGCCACAGCAGTGGCGAACAAGGATGCGACGCGTCTGACCAAGATCCCTGGCGTGGGCAAGAAGACCGCCGAGCGATTGTTGCTGGAACTGCAAGGCAAGTTCGTGGCGAGTGTTGGCGGCGCTTCACCATCGGTGGCGCTGGAGTCGGCAGGCAATGACATCGTCAATGCCTTGCTGGGACTGGGCTACAAGGACAAAGAGGCGGAATGGGCGGCCAAGCAACTGCCCAAGGAGGTCGGACTCTCGGACGGTATCCGCCAGGCGCTTAAGTTATTATCCAAGGCATGATCCAGCACGACGACCTTACCGCGCCACCGCGCATCATCTCCGCTGCGCCAGCCTCTCCGCAGGAAGAGGCGCTGGAACGCGCGCTGCGTCCCAAGCAGCTCGACGAATATGTCGGGCAGGAGAAGATACGCGGGCAGCTGGAGATATTCATCCAGGCTGCGAAGAAGCGCAAAGAACCGCTCGACCATGTGCTGCTGTTCGGCCCGCCGGGGCTTGGCAAGACCACCTTGGCACAGATCATCGCGCGCGAGATGGGCGTGAACATTCGCCACACCTCCGGCCCTGTGCTGGAACGTGCCGGTGACCTGGCCGCGCTGCTGACCAATCTTGAGCCGCACGACGTATTGTTCATCGATGAGATCCATCGTTTGTCCCCCGTAGTGGAAGAGATCCTCTATCCCGCGCTGGAGGATTACCAGATCGACATCATGATCGGCGAAGGGCCCGGCGCACGCTCGGTGAAGATTGATCTGCCGCCGTTCACGCTGGTGGGCGCGACCACCCGTGCGGGCATGCTCACCAATCCGCTGCGCGACCGCTTTGGTATCGTGGCGCGACTGGAATTCTATACGCCGCAGGAATTGCAGCGCATCGTCACGCGTTCTTCCGGCCTGCTCGAATTGCCCATCTCGCCGGATGGTGCGCTGGAGATCGCCAAACGTTCGCGCGGTACGCCGCGTATCGCCAATCGCTTGCTGCGACGCGTGCGCGACTACGCCGATGTGCGCGCCGACGGCAACGCCACGCGCGAAGTGGCGGATGCCGCGCTGACCATGCTGGATGTGGATTCGCGCGGGCTAGATGTGATGGACAGAAAGCTGCTGCAGACCGTGATCGAGAAGTTCATGGGCGGGCCGGTCGGCGTGGACAACCTCGCCGCCGCCATCGGTGAAGAGCGCGACACCATTGAAGATGTGCTGGAACCTTATTTGATCCAGCAGGGTTATCTGCAGCGCACGCCCCGCGGCCGCGTGGCGACAGCGAATGCCTACGAGCATTTCGGCCTGACCGTGGTGAAGCGCGGCAACAAGGAGTTGTGGGATGAGTAAGTCGCACAAGCCTTTCGCCTGGCCGGTGCGGGTGTATTACCAGGATACGGACGCGGGTGGCGTGGTGTATCACACCAACTATGTGAACTTTATGGAGCGCGCGCGGACTGAGTGGTTGCGCAGCTTCGGTCACAGTAACGCCGGACTGATGAAAGAGTTGGGTGTGATGTTCGTGGTGCGTTCGATCAAGATCGATTATCTCAAGCCTGCCTTGTTGGACGATATGCTGTCCGTGACGGCCCATCTCACCAAGGTAGGTCGCAGCCAGATGACACTGGCGCAGGAAGTCAAACGCGGGGAAGAAGTGCTGACGCAAGCCGATGTGCATCTGGTTTGCGTGGGTAAAGACAGTTTCAAGCCGGTCAGTGTGCCGGAAATGTTACGTAAACAATGGGATTGAATTCATGGATCTGATACGGGACTTGTCTCTGGTGCAACTTGTCGGCAATGCCAGTCTGCTGGTGCAGCTGGTGATGGGTTTGCTGTTGGGTGTGTCGCTGATGTCGTGGTGGTACATCTTCCTCAAGATGTTCGCTGTGCGCGCGGCGAAGTCGCATACACAAGAGTTCGAAGACGCTTTCTGGGGCAACCCGAATCTGGTGGCTCTGTACCAGCAAGCAGGCAGCAAGTTGCGCCATGATCAGGGTGCGCTGGAACATATCTTCGCCGCCGGTTTCGCCGAGTTCGTCAAATTGAAGAAGACGCATGGCGTGGACAGCGCGGCACTGATGGAAGGCACGCGCCGGGCGATGCGCGCGCGCTATCAGCGTGAGATGGATCATCTGGAATCGCATCTGTCATTCCTTGCGACGGTTGGTTCGGTCAGCCCCTATATCGGTCTGTTGGGTACGGTGTGGGGCATCATGAACGCATTCCGTGGTTTGTCCAGCGTGGGTCAGGCGACATTGGCGCAAGTGGCGCCCGGCATCGCCGAGGCGCTGGTGGCGACGGCGATGGGCTTGTTCGCAGCGATCCCAGCCGTGGTGGCGTACAACCGTTATGTGCATGACGTGGCGCGGCTGTCGTCGCGCTTCGAAAGCTTCATCGAAGAATTCTCCAACGTGTTGCAGAGGCAGCCGTGAGCTACACACGGCGCACGTCCCACCGCCCGTTGAGTCAGATCAATGTAGTGCCCTATATCGATGTGATGCTGGTGCTGCTGGTGATATTCATGGTCACGGCGCCGATGATGAATCCCGGTCAGATCGAGCTGCCCAGTGTGGGGAAATCTTCGCCGCCGCCCGTCGCACCGCTGGAGGTGATGATCAAGAAAGACTCGACACTGGTGCTGCGTGACCACACGCAAGGCGGTGTCGAGAAGCCGGTTTCGGCTACAGAGTTGGCGGCGCTGATCAAGCAGAAACTCGCCGGGAATCCGGAGCAGTCGGTGGTTATTTCCGCCGACAAGAAGATCCGCTACGAGGAAGTCATCAATGTGATGGATATGCTGCAGCAGCAGAACGTCAAGAAAGTCGGACTGCTCACCAAGGTGCGATGAGCGCGACACTCCGCTACCGTGAGCCCTATCGTTTTTCGGCCGGCATGCTGGCTATGGTGGTGCACGTGGCGTTCTTTGCCATGCTAATGATGGGCGTGCGCTGGCAGACCCACCAACCGGATCGCTTCTCGGTGGAATTGTGGGATAGCCTGCCGGTGCAGCAGCCGACCGAGGAACCGACACAGGAGGTTGTGGCGCCCAAGCAGGCAGTCGAGCCTGCTTCAAATCGCCCGGCTGCACCGCAAAAGGCCGATATCGAACTGCGAGACAAGAAGGTGAGCAAGCCGCAGCCCAGTGCTAAAGAGTTGCGTCAAAAGAAGTTGCGCGAAGAGCAGCGCATGATGGAAGCGTATGTCGAGAAGCAGCGCCTGGCAGAGCGCGAGAGGGTGCGTGCGGAAGTGCTTGCTGCCACATCGGCCGAGATGGGGCGATATCAGGACATGATACGCAGCAAGATCAGGCACAACATCGTGATGCCGCCCGATGTGCAGCCACAGGCATCGGCCTTTTTCAAAGTGACCCTGTTGCCGGATGGTTCGGTGTTGGATGCGGTATTGCTGAAGAGTAGTGGCAATGCGGCGTACGACGAGGCGACCGAGCGCGCCATCTACAAGGCACAACCTTTGCCGATACCGTCTGACCCAGTGCTGAAGAAGCGCTTTCGCGAAATAAACCTGACCATCAGGCCGGAGGATAGATAAAGAATGAGACGCTGGATATTGTTGTGTTTTTCGTTTTTCGTGGTGCCGGCACATGCTGTGCTGAATATCGAGATCACCGGTGCGGGTGAGCATCAGACGCCGGTTTCGCTGGTGCGTTTTGCCGGGGATGCTGCGACTGCCCAAGGGCTGCTGGATATCGTGGGCAGTGATCTGATCCGTACCGGTCTGTTCAAACTGGTTGATCCGGCGGGGAAGACGCCGCATGAGCCGCGCGATATCCGGCCCTCCGAGTGGGTCGGCGTGGAAGCGGTACTCATCGGCAGCATCCAGTCGATGGATGACGGCAAAGTCGCGGTCAAATTCCGGTTGTTGGATCTGGTGCGCAATGCCGAACTGTTGTCGCAGGTGGTGACGGCCAAGGAGGATCAGGTACGTGCGATCGGACACCGCATCGCCGATATGGTGTATGAGCGTTTGACAGGCAGTCCCGGGGTGTTCAGTACGCGCATCGCCTATGTCAGCCGGGATGAGGGTGTCTATCGTCTGGTAGTGGCAGATAGCGACGGCGATAACGAACAGGCGCTGCTTACCTCCAAAGAGCCCATCATGTCGCCTTCCTGGTCGCCGGACGGCAGGCAGATTGCCTACGTCAGTTTCGAGAAGCGGCGTGCCATGGTCTATGTGCAATCACTGTCCTCGCGCAAACGTACTTTGATCGCCGATTTCCCCGGCAGCAACAGTGCGCCGGCGTGGTCGCCGGATGGCACGCAGATCGCTATGGTGCTGACGCGCGATGGCGAATCGCAGATATACCTTGCCAACAGCAACGGCGGCCGCCTGCGCCGTATCACCTATAGCGATGCGATCGATACCGAGCCTTCCTTTTCGCCGGATGGGCAATCGCTACTTTTCACCTCGGATCGCGGCGGCAGTCCGCAGATATATCGTGTGTCGATCGAAGGCGGGAGTGTTGAGCGGCTGACCTTCGAATCGGGCAACGCCTTCTCGCCGCGCTTTCATCCGGATGGAAAGAGTTTTGTGTTTGCACATTTTGGCGATGGGGTCTTTCATATCGCGGTGCATGATCTGGAAAGCAGGCAAACGCAGATACTTACAGCGGGTGGTTGGGAGAAAAAACCAAGTTTTGCGCCCAACGGCAAGATGATCCTGTTTGCAACCGAGGTACAGGGTCGTGGTATATTGGCGACCGTGTCAAGCGATGGTCGCGTGAAGCAAAAGATGGTTGCCCAGCGCGGTGATATCCGTGAGCCGATGTGGGGCCCGTTCCTGAAGTAGATAATTGAGAAGGAGTATGCGAGATGAAGAAACTGATCCTCAGTGTGTTGTTGTTGAACCTGCTGGCTGCTTGTAGCAGCAATCCGCCGAAAGAAGAGGTCGCAGAACCTGCAACTACTTCCGCCGCTACTACTGAAGCGCCTGCTGCAGATGCTCAGGCTGCTACTGCTACCGATGCTCAGGCTGCTGCAGATGCCCAAGCCGCTGCCGATGCACAAGCTGCCTTGATGGAAAAGAACAGCGTGTACTTCCCGTTCGATGTGGATGCCGTGCAGGATGCGGACCGCGAGACCATCATGAATCATGCTGAATATCTGGCAAGCCACCCCGATGCCAAGGTGCGTGTAGAAGGCAACGCTGACGAGCGCGGCAGCAGCGAGTACAACCTCGGCCTGGGTCAACGTCGTGCCAAGAACACCAAGCGTGCCTTGGTGTTGGGCGGCGCTTCGGATTCCCAGATCGAAACAGTCAGCTACGGCGAAGAGAAGCCGCGTTGCAGCGAGCATAACGAAGCTTGCTGGGCGCAGAATCGTCGCGCAGACATCAACTACAGCGCGCAGTAAGCGTGAAGATCACAGCCTCCCGCTTGTTGGGTGGTCTGTTGCTGGTGTGCAGCCCCGCTTATGCGGGGCTGTTCGCTGATGACGACGCCCGGAAGCTGATCCAGAAGTTGGAGGCGCGCGTTGTGTCGTTGGAGAAGCAGCTTGTTGAAGTAGAGCTGCAGAACAAACTTGCAGTGCGCTCCCTGCTCGGCTTGCAGATGCAGCTTGAGATGCAGTCCAGCGAGATGCGCAAGCAGCGCGGTCTGTTCGAAGAGTTCGGGCATGCTCAACAAGAAGCCGAGAAGCGCCAGAAGGACTTCTACATCGATCTTGATTCCCGCTTGAGGCAGATGGAGGCGGGCGGTACTGGCGGGGCATCCCGCATGGCCGCCACGCCTGCAGATGGGGGGGCTGTCGATGGCCAGTCGGGCGAGAATCGCGCATTCGAGACGGCCTACGGCTTCTATCGGGCAGAGAGTTATCGCGAGGCGGCACTCGCCTTCCGTGATTTCTTGCGCCAGTACCCGCAGTCTGTGCATGAAGCCAATGTGTATTACTGGCTGGGGAATGCGAATTTCCTCTCGAGGGAATATGCAGGTAGCTTCGCCGCTTACAAGAATCTGCTGAGCAAGTATCCCGACCACCCGCGCGCGCCCGAGGCCATGCTGAATATGGCGGAATGTCAGTTGTCACTCAAGAAAAGAACTGCTGCGCGCAGTACATTGAAGAATCTCATCTCCCAGTTCCCGGGCAGCGATGCTTCGGACAAAGCCAAGAAACGTCTGGCTACCTTAAAGTAATCCGCTGTAGTTCATGAAACCCGATTCAGGCAGTACGCTGCGCATCAGCGAAATCTTCTTCTCATTGCAAGGCGAGAGTTCCCGTATCGGCTTGCCGACCGTGTTCGTGCGGCTTACCGGCTGTCCGTTGCGCTGCGGATACTGTGACAGTGCGCACGCATTCAGTGGCGGGAAAAGTATGTCCGTACAGGAGATATTGCACGCCGTGGAAAAATACGGTGCACATTATGTCTGTGTCACCGGCGGTGAGCCGCTGGCGCAGAAGAACAGCCTGCCCCTGTTGCGTGCCTTGTGCGATGGCGGCTATGCGGTGTCGCTGGAGACCAGCGGTGCGGTGGATGTCAGCGGTGTGGATACGCGTGTGGTGAAGGTGCTTGATATCAAGACGCCGGGCTCCGGTGAGGCGCGCAAGAACCTCTGGGAGAATCTTGTGCACCTCACCGGTAAAGACGAGATCAAGTTCGTGTTGTGCGACGAGGCGGATTATCAGTGGGCGAAGCAGGTCCTGATCGAGCGGGACCTGGCGCATCGTTGCGAAGTCCTGTTCTCGCCGGTCCATGACGGATTGGCTGCACGCGATCTGGCGGAATGGATATTGCGCGATCGTTTGCCGGTGCGTATGCAGGTGCAATTGCACAAGGTATTGTGGGGTAATGAGGTGGGGCGTTGAGCGATAAACGAGCGGTGGTGTTGTTGTCGGGCGGGCTGGATTCGGCCACGGTGCTGGCGCAAGCGCGTGCGCAGGGTTTTCAGTGCCATGCCCTGAGCGTCGATTACGGCCAGCGCCATCATGCGGAGCTTGCGGCTGCACAACGTGTCGCCTCCGGTCTGGGGGCGACTGCGCACCGGGTTATCAATATCGACCTGACGGCATTCGGAGGCTCGGCCCTGACCGATGCCAGCATCGCAGTCCCCGAGACGGCTACAAGCGGGATCCCGCTGACCTACGTGCCGGCGCGCAACACCATCATGTTGTCATTGGCGTTGGCCTGGGCTGAAGTGCTGCAGGCACAGGATATCTTTATCGGTGTGAATGCCGTGGATTATTCCGGCTACCCGGATTGCCGCCCTGAATTCGTCGAGGCGTTCGAGCGCATGGCGAATCTGGCGACCAAGGCTGCAGTCGAAGGCAAAGCTTTGACATTGCACGCGCCGCTGTTGCATCTGAGCAAGGCGGAGATCATTCGGTTGGGTATGCAACTCGGCGTCGATTACGCGATGACCGTTTCGTGTTATCAGGCGGACGAGTCGGGGCGTGCCTGTGGCCGCTGTGATTCATGCCGTTTGCGACAAGAAGGATTCCGCGCGGCACAAGTAGACGACCCGACTCATTATCAAAATGCATAAATCGCATTTGATGCTTTGACTCTGGAGTGCAAACCCGTATAATGCGCGCTCTCTTTTTACCGGGTCGGTAGCTCAGCCGGTAGAGCAGCGGACTTTTAATCCGTTGGTCCCGAGTTCGAATCTCGGCCGACCCACCAGTTTCATGATTTACCGCCGCTTTAGCTCAGTTGGTAGAGCAACCGCCTTGTAAGCGGTAGGTCGTCAGTTCGAATCCGACAAGCGGCACCAATTTGCAGTATTGCCCCGTCTAGCGGGGTACACGAAACCCGCACAGAGCCTAGCTTTCTGCGGGTTTTTTGTTTCACCCCGTCTTTTCCCATCTATTGTAATCGCGTACAGAGTGGGGGTATATTTCGAGACAGATACCCCCAACACGTAAATTTGTACCCCCAATGAGGTGCGCGATGAAGCTAACAGACACGGCAATCAAGAAAGCGAAGCTCGAAGCCAAGCCTTATAAACTGGCTGATGGCGGCGGATTGTTCCTATTGGTGCAACCCAACGGCGCAAAGTATTGGCGGCTGAAGTATCGCTATGCAGGTAAAGAGAAGTTGTTGGCCTTGGGGGTATATCCAGACGTAACCCTTAAAGATGCACGCGGGCGGCGCGATGAGGCGCGCAAGCTGTTAGCCAATGGCAGCGACCCCAGTGCAGTGAAGCGAACCCAAAAGCGGCAAGAGAAAGTCTCAGCGGCTAATTCTTTCGAGGCAATCGCCCGCGAGTTTCATACGATGAAGTCACCGATCTGGACAGAGCATCACGCTACCGACTGGATCAACACCCTAGAGCGCGAAGCTTTTCCAAAATTCGGAAGCCGCCCGATTATCGAAATTGAAGCGCCGGACGTGCTGGACGTATTGCGAGGCATAGAGGCGCGTGGAGCTTTCGAGGTGAGGGGAAGGGTATTACAGCGGGTGCGTGCTGTGTTCGCTTATGCTATTGCCAGCGGAAGGGCACGCCACAACCCAGCGGCGGAATTGCGCGGCGCACTCGCGCCACGTCCCAAGGTGCAGCACTTCGCGGCCTTGTCTGAAAAAGAGATGCCGGAATTTCTGCGCGCCCTGACCGATTACCAGCAACGCGCTAAGTCTAGCCCTGTCGTGTTTGCTGCCACTCGCTTGCTGGCCTTAACCTTTGTCCGCACAGGCGAGGTGCGAGGTGCGCAGTGGAGCGAGTTTGATTTAGTCGAAGGGGTGTGGACTATCCCCGCCGAACGCATGAAAGCCCGCGCACCGCACACTGTCCCGTTATCGCGGCAGGCACTGGAAGTTATACGCGCACTGCAACCCCTTACAGGCCACCTCCCGACCTTGTTCCCTAGTCGCAATGGTAAGGGGGCGGTAATCAGCGAAAACACCGTGCTGAAGGTTATAGAGAATGTCGGCTACAAAGGCCGCATGACTGGGCACGGCTTCCGTTCTGTTGCGTCAACCTATCTCAACAACTTGGGCACGATCCGCCCCGACATGATCGAAGCGCAACTAGCGCACGGCGATAAAGACCAAGTGCGCGCTGCTTACAATCGAGCGGACTACAGGGAGTACCGCACCGCCATGATGCAATTCTGGGCGGACACGCTGGACAAGATGGAGCAAGGCGGCAAGCTGCCGAAATGGTCGGAGTATGAACCGTATGGGGCGAACTATCGGACGGCGGAAGTAATACCTTTACGTGCCTGATTAAAGCAATTTTCTACAACCTTTGAAACGGGGGCAGGCATGAAGATTCTTAAGTTAATTCTTGCAGGGCTGTTAGCTGTTAGTGCGCTACCCGCTTACGCAGGGTTTGAAGATGGGGTGACGGCGTACCAAAAACAAAATTACTCCACTGCTTTCAAAGAGTGGAAGCTACTAGGGGATCAAGGGGATGCGAGAGCGCAGGATTGCATCGGCACGATGTACCTTAATGGCTATGGGGTAAAGAGGGATTACACAAAAGCTATGCAGTGGTATTGGATGGCCGCTGAGCAGGGGTATGCAGATGCTCAAGATAACATTGGTGTGATGTACCTTAACGGCTATGGCGTAAAAAGAAACTATTCAGAAGCTATGCGGTGGTATCGCACGGCTGCTGAGAAAGGAAGCTCATCGGCCATGGTCAACATCGGCATGATGTACCGTGATGGAAGCGTAGGGGTTGCGAAGGATTATGCAGAGGCAATGCGATGGTATCGCAAGGCATTAGAAACAGAGAATGTTGAGGGCGATTTCAGTATTGCTCAAGGAGTCGCTTGGGGGCAGTTTAGCATTGGAGGCATGTACGAACATGGGTATGGTGTTGATAAGGACTATGCGGAAGCCTTGAATTGGTATCGCAAAGCCGCCGAGCGTGGTTTGAGCTTTGCACAAGAGTACGTTGGAATGATGTACGACTTCCCAATTGGCGTGCAACAAAATCACTCGGAGGCTATGAAGTGGTATCGGAAAGCGGCAAAGCAGGGGGTTGTCTCGGCCCAAAAGCGTCTTCGAGAGATGGAGAAGGCAAAGCTGAGTACAGCCCAAAGCAGTGCAGATGCTGAAAGAGTTTTTTCTTCAGACATTCACTCTGAAGATGGCGAATCTAAAATTCACATTGGCTACGAACTAGGTGGTAAGCAAATTAACAGCGTAGCTATATTGTTGCCAGAAGGGTACCTATTTTGTGATCCAAGGAAATGGGGGAGTGCCAACTCCCATAATTGTCCTAGCGATTTATTCTTTCGATTTAGTAACTCTGACACTGAGTCGCGTATGACCTTAGCAATGCCAATTTCGCAACATACAGCTTTGCTTAATGAGGCTGGGCTCCATGCCTTCGCAAGAATGTTTGATCACGTGGATAAATATGCATTGGTTGTCTATAACAAACATGGTGATAAATTTTTAGTAGAGTTTTTCAAGAGAAATCTAATTGAAAACCACAGCGTTTTCTAATGACGGGGGCATAAGGCGAGAAATGCAAGCTGGGCTGTCGCATAAGGGGGCGAGATGAAATACAGCGAAATTGAAAAGCAACTTGATGAGTTTCTGGCTGCGCCGGATGTGCTCGATAATCAAAAGGACTGGCGGCTTGCGGTTGAGTATAGCGAAAAGTTGCTTGCGGAAGATGAGGCTGCAAACAACAAAAAAAGCATGATGCGAATGTTTGCAAAAAGTCTTACCGCATATACGAAGTGCGTGCTTATGTGTGAGGCAGTTATAGCTGCTTACAAGAGCACAGAGACAATGCGAGACGATGTAAAAAAGGTGGCTGAAAAAACACTAGGCGATGCGAATAAGGTTTTTGAGGGGCAAAATAAACTTATTGGTTCACTACTCCCAGCCGCAAGCAAGGGGGTGAAATTTACGCCAAAACGTAAAGCTGGCTCAATTTCAAAGAAAACAAAACACATACGCGATTTGGCAAAAACTCATCGCAGATTATCCGGAAAAGAGCTTCTCGGAAAAGCTGATAAATCCATCATTGAGGATATGTCTGAGCGTACATTCTTTAATCGTGTAGCTGAAGCGCGCAAGTTGTACCCGAAGGAAAGTAAGTCCCAAAAATAATTTTTTTTCACGGTTTGGCGTTACCGTGATTCTGTTTGCTGGATTGCATTTTTCGTGTGTAGATAATTCAAAACCATGCAAGGCCGCGCAGGGCAGCCTTGGGCAACCTAAACAGGTGCAATCATGGCAAACACAATGCAATCCACCCAGCAACAATTCTACCGACTCCCTCACCTTACGCAGCGCCTCGGTGTTTCCGGATCTTCAATTTGGGCTTGGGTAAAAAAAGGGACTTTCCCTAAGCCGATTAAGCTATCTGAAAACTGCACTGCGTGGGACAGGGCATCAATCGAGGCTTGGGAGCAATCCAGAATTACTGCCTCTCGCGAACTGTAAGCGGGGTGCAGCATGGGCACTTACTGTTGGCTGCAAGAGCTTGAAATGTTGCTGGTGCGCTTTTCGCACCTTGGCATAGGGGCTGACCTTACCGCGCTCTCTGTAGTCGAGGCATGGGGGATGTATCTATTCCTTTCACGCCTAGCAGACGCAGGCTGATATGGCGCACGTTCAAATACTGCGAGCAAAGAAGCTGTCGGGCGGCGGCATTATCGCTGTTGCTGCTCGCCACAATCTGCGCGAGATACAAGCCGAGATGGGAGCGGATAGTCACATAGACCCAAGCAAGACTTTGCAGAACGTAATCTTGAGGGGTGCTGCACAGGCTGGTGAAGTGGTAAGGGACGCTGCCGCTCAGATGGAGGCGGCGAAGGTGGAGCAGCGACGCAAGTTGCGGAAAGATGCAGTGCGCGGACTGGAAATAATTTTCAGCTTGCCGCCTTCGTCTGGAATTGCCGAGCGGGATTTCTTCGCTGATGCAGTCGTATGGTCTGAGAGCTTTTTCGAGTTGCCGATTCTTAGCGCGGTGATCCACAACGACGAAGCCGCGCCACATTGCCACGTCATCCTGCTGCCGTTGTTCGATGGGCGAATGATAGGCAGTAGGATGATGGGTAATAGAAGCCGCCTGCTAGAGATGCAAGCCAACTTTTTCGAGAAGGTGGGAGGCCGCTACGGATTAGAGCGGCAAGCGCCTGTAAAACGCTATAGCAGGGCTGCAAGAACGAGAGCGGCGGAGATCGTGGTTAATGACCTGCGGAAGAACCCGAAGCGCCTAGATGATCCGGCTATTCGTGATGCAGTACGAGATGCGCTTGTAGAAAATCCGATGCCAGCAATGGGGGCGCTGGGTTTTGAGATGCCGCAACCCAAAGCGCCGAAGCCCAAAACATTTGCAGTAATAATGACCAAGCACTTCAAGCATGATTAAGCCTATAGGCTTTAGGATAGAGGAATATGTGAAGCCTATCCTGTGTAGGCTTTGCAAGTCACAAGCTAACTAAAAGAGGGTTTGTCCGCTTTATGTCCGCACTGTTAGCCGCTCGTAAGCATCTAGAAGCTGGGGGTATATATGGGGGTATGCTTCAAACTATTTCTTGGTAGTTCGCCTAATGGTGGGGTGTTGGTGGCTTAATGTGAATGAGACAAGCCACCAATAAAAAAGGCCTGCAAATCTTGCAGGCCTTTTGCTTTGCTACGGCGTATCAAGCCGTGCCGAACTTGGTGTCCACCATCACGCCGATCTGCTTCAGGAAAGGTGTGGGCAGGGTGCCACCGGCGCACACGATGACACCGTCATTCGGGATCTCTGCTTCCTCATCTCCGAATTTGATGACAGCTGTTCCCGGGGTGATCTGCTTGACGCCGGATTTCAGGTAGATCTTCAATTTTCCGGCATCGGACATGGCCTTCAGTTTGTCGCGGTTCTTAGGCTTGGCGCCGCCGAAAGCCTTGCCGAAGTCTTCGCCGCGTGCCAGCAGTGAAACGGTAGTGCCTTGCTCCTCTGCCACGGCCATGGCAGCCTCGACCGCGCTGTCGCCCCCGCCGACCACGATCACATGCATGTTGCGATATTGCTCGGGGTCGATCAGGCGATACACCACTTTAGGCAACTCTTCGCCGGGTGCGCCGAGTTTGCGTGGTGTGCCGCGTCTGCCGATGGCCAGCAGGACAGCGCGAGTTTTGTATTCCCCCTTGCTGGTCTTGACGATGAAGCCGTTGTCGGTCGGCGTCACGTTCTCCATGCGCTCGTTGTAATTCAGCTTGATGCCGGTCTGTTCGATGATGCCCAGCCACCATTCCAGCAAGCGTTCTTTGCTGACTTCCTTGAAATGCATCTCGCCCACAACAGGCAGCTTGACCGGTGCGGTCATGGCGATCTTGTTGCGCGGGTACTGGAAGATGGCGCCGCCGAGCGAGCTTTCCTGCTCAACAACCAGATAGCGCAGCTTGTGCTGGATGGCGCCAAGTGCCGCACCCATGCCGGCCGGGCCGGCCCCGACGATAATTACGTCGTAGTCGTTGTCGCTGCCTTTGAGTTTGGCGATGGAATCCATTGCTTGTGAACCCTGGCTGGCAGATTTGCGAATCAGTCCCATGCCGCCCAGTTCGCCGGCAATGAACAGTCCTTTGATATTGGTCTCGAAAGTCGGATCGACCTGCGGGATATCCATGCCGCGTTTTTCGGTGCCGAATACCAGAGTGATCGCGTCATGCGGACACGCAGCCGCACAAGCGCCATGGCCGATGCAGTGGGTCGGATTGATAAGTACCGCTTTGCCCTTGATCATCCCTATGGCCCCTTCGGGGCATGCTTTGATGCAGCTGCCCGATCCCAGGCACAAGCGCGGATCGATCACCGGGTGCAGTGATGATGGCTCGGTCAAGCCCTGAGTGATCGCGTCTTTCATCTGTTCGACGGAACTGGTTTCTTTCTTCTTCCTGCTGCCCAAATAAAAGAACATGATGATGATCAATGGGATCAGGTATACGGATAGATCGATGAGGTCCATAGGTTTGGTCTTTGAGTTGTTGAATGGGGCGCGCCACTGGTCTGAATGACCTAGCCGCCTGTCAGACTATTTCAAAATAAATGCGAACTTTATTGTACAAGGCGTTGTCGCAGGCAGCGGCATTCTAGGGTTGTCGCGTTATTAAGACAAATAAATTAAGACAGGTTCAGTGATCGCAGTTAAAATTTGTGCCGTTTTGGCCGGGCACTGTAGACAGGGAAAAATGAGAACGAATAAACAATCTGAACACCTGATGTGGATGATCTTCATCAGTATCGTCGGCGTGATTACGCTGGCCGGTTATTTCATTGTTTATCCTCAGACTTATTATAAGCCTGGCGAAGAGCTGTTCGATTTCGGCTACAACCTGGGGCTGATCGGCGGCACGATGATGCTGCTGTTGCTGCTGTATCCCCTGCGCAAGCGCTGGACCTTTCTGGAGAACTTCGGCTTCCTGCCGGTCTGGTTTAAGTGGCACATGGTGCTGGGTATCCTGGGGCCGCTGTTCATCATCTTCCATTCCACCTATCACGTTTACATTCCGTTCATCCATCCGACGGGCTCGATTAATGCGGCGGTCGCGATGTACTGCATGCTGCTGGTGTCGGGCAGCGGTACTTTCGGTCGTTTCTTCTACACCAAGATCCACCATGGTCTGTATGGCCGCCAGGCGACGGTGAACGAGCTGCATGCCGAAATGGAGCAGACCGGCGATATCAAGTCCATGTTCAGTTTTGCGCCGCATATCGAACAGCAACTGCAGGCATTTCACGATGAGGCTGAAAAATATGCCAAGGAGACCGGTTACGGATTCATCAGCTTTGCCAAGATGGGATTCAAGTCGGCGGTGTTGTCACGCCGCCTGCCTGCAGATTTGCACCAGGTGATGCGTGCGCAGGGTGTCGAGAAGCATTTCAATGCCGATCAGAGCAAGGGTATGGAGAAGCTGTTCGACGAATACAAGGAGAAGATCACTTCCTACTTGCATGCTGTCCGTGATGCCGCCCAGTTCCATACCTATGAGCGCCTGTTCTCATGGTGGCACATCTTCCATATCCCGCTGGTGTTCATGATGGTGTTCAGTGCCATCTATCACGTGTATGCGGTCCACGCTTACTGATTGAATTGATACCGACTATGCTGCTGCGTACCTTAGCCCTCATCTTCTTCCTGTTCGCGCTGCCCATGCAGGCGAACGCCAACAAACTGCTGATGCCCGGCGATGTCATCAAGGGACATGCCAAGGAAGAGGAGAAGTGCGAGCTTTGCCATAAGAAGTTCGACAAGAAGGCACAGAATCGTCTGTGTACGGATTGTCATAAGGATGTGGGCAAGGATGTCGCCGAGAAGAAAGGCCATCACGGTCGTATCGATACGGCGAAAGATTGCAAAGAGTGTCACGCCGAACACAAGGGACGCGATTTCAAGGCGGCGGAATTTGATCACGACAAGTTCGATCACAAACTGACAGACTTTGAGCTCAAAGGCGGCCACCTTGTCAACAGCAAACAGGACAAGGTCAAGTGCGAAAGTTGTCACAAGGCTGGCAAGAAATTCCGCGAAGCGCCGCAACTCTGCTTCAGTTGCCACAAGAAGGACGACAAGCACAAAGGCGGCCTCGGCGAGGATTGCGCCAAGTGCCACGTGGACAAGGACTGGAAGACCACCGACTTCGACCATGGCAAGACCAAGTTCAAGCTGGAAGGCAAACACGTCGACGTGAAGTGCCTGAAGTGCCACATCGACCATAAATACAAAAAAACGCCGATGGAATGTGTCGCCTGCCACAAGAAGGACGATGACAAGGCGCACAACGGCAAGCTGGGTAAGAAGTGCGAGTCATGCCATACGGCTAAGGACTGGAAACAGACCAAGTTCGACCACGACAAGACCAAGTTCAAATTGCTGGGCAAGCACAATGAAGTCAAGTGCGACAAGTGCCACATCGACAAAAAATACAAGGGTACGCCGACGAAGTGCAATGAATGCCACAAGAAGGACGACGACAAGGCGCACAAGGGCAAGTTCGGTCCCAAGTGCGAGACCTGCCACACTGAAAAAGAGTGGAAGGACATCAAATTCGATCACAACAAGGAAACGAAATTCGATCTGCTGGGCAAGCACAAGAAGGCCAAGTGTACCGACTGCCATAAAGGCGATTTGTACAAGGACAAGCTGCAGATGACCTGAGTCTCATGTCACAAGAAAGACGATGACAAAGCGCACAAGGGTAACTTCGGTATCAAGTGCGATACCTGTCACGTTGCTGATGACTGGAAGACAATCAAGTTCGACCACGATAAGCAGACCAAGTATCCGCTTCTGGGCAAGCATAAGAAGGCCAAGTGTGCGGACTGCCATAAAGGCGACCTGTACAAGGACAAGCTGCAGAAAGATTGCATCTCTTGTCACCAGAAGGATGACGACAAGTCGCACAAGGGCCAGGAAGGCAAGAAGTGTGAGACCTGCCACGTCGAGGACGACTGGAAGAAAACGGACAAGTTCAACCACAATCGCATGTCCACTTTCCCGCTGTTGGGACGCCATGCGCTGGTCGCCTGCAAGAAATGCCATGAAAAGCCAACCTTTAAGGACGCCAAGTCGGACTGCTGGTCATGCCATGAAAAGGATGACGAAGATGTCCACCGTCGCCGCTTGGGAACCGAATGCCAGGTTTGCCACTCCACGCGTTCGTGGGCGGCATGGGACTTCGATCACAACAAGACCAACTTCAAGCTGGATGGCCCGCACAAGAAGACTGCCAACAAGTGCTATGCATGCCACTCCAAGCCGATGAGCAAGAAGGTGGTGGCCTCTACGGCATGTGGTAGCTGCCATGAGCGCGACGATGTGCACAACGGCAATTTTGGTGATCGATGCGAGCGTTGCCATGAGGGCAATGATTGGAAAACGGTGAAGATGGGCGTAGTCGTGCCCCAGAAGAAATAGTAGAAAAAGTCAAGTTTGCTTTGGGCGGTAGTTGAGGCAAACTGAAAAATAGGTAGTGAACTATCGAGGAGGTTGTCATGGAGAGAAGAACGGGTTTTATCAGTGCGATGTTCGCCGTGCTGTTGGCGGTGACAACGCTGCAAGCGGGTGCCGCCCAGCAGATCGGGCGAGATTTCAATCACATGACTACTGGCTTCCCTCTTTCCGGTGGGCACGCTGCGGCAGCATGTGAGACGTGTCACGTCGGCGGCGTGTTCAAAGGCACGCCGCGTGCCTGTGATGGCTGTCATGCAGTCGGCAAGCGCGTAGTCGCCACCCCCAAGAATGACAGACACATCGTGACCGATGCGCCTTGCGAATCCTGTCACTTCAATACGGCCACATGGCTGGGTGTGCGATACAACCACGGTTCGGCTGTTACGGGGCAATGCCGTACTTGCCATAATGGGCGTCAAGCAACGGCTAAGCCTGGTGGCCACAATGCGGGCAAGAAAGCGACAGAGTCATGCGATAGTTGCCACCGTACATTTGCCTGGAATCCGGCCAACTGGAATCACAATACATCGGGCTCGAATTGTGAGCAGTCCGGCTGCCACTTGGCAGGGCAGAACCAGTGGTACAAAGGCGTAAGCACCGCACATACCAAAACCGGCATGGCGACTTACGCTTGTACGAGCTGCCATAACTTTATCAGATGGAATCCGGCCCCTTACAATCACGTAGGAGCATCCACTACGAATTGCGAGTCTTGTCACAATGGTACAGTTGCAATTGGGCAAGCAGCTACCCATTACTCACGTGGTACGGCAGACTGTAGTCAGTGTCATATAAATACCACTCGGTCGTGGACTCCTGCATTGGGTAGCAAGCCTGCAAAGCATATCCCTTATAACGCAGGGGTGGCTTGCACTGCTTGTCATACGTCAGCTACCGGCAAGGTGGGTGTGTCGGTGTTGCATGCAAATAGCACAGCAACGTATACATGCGCCAATTGCCATATAACGCCGACAACTCCATCTGACTATACTGGTCAGGGTCAAGAGACAGAAAGATCTCATGAAGGCAGTAGTGGAAATAATTGTACTGGCTGCCACGAGCACACTCAGGCTGCAAGTTATAGCAAGTGGTAATGAGTTTGGCGTGTGTCACGCTGGCTGTGCCTGCGTGACACATAACGTGCTGCAAAAATTAGAAAACATTTTGGAGTAGGGTATGCATTTCACACTGAAACGACTTTGCAAGTTTTTGCTTGCAATGGCCTTGATGGGAAGCGCAGTTGTAGGTGCTCAACCGCTGGATGATGTGACACTGGAATATCAGACCGACGGTATCGTCGCAACCATTCGCACGACATCGCCCGTACGTTATGTGCGCCATTTTCCGGCGAATAGTGGCAAGACGCTGGATATTTATTTCGAGCGAGTTGCAGGAGTTGCGGTCGACGAGAAATGGGCGGATAACGAGACGCGTAATTCACCGCCTTCCAGCCTGATTCCAGCCTTTACGGTCACATCGCGTGATACAGCGACCAAGCCCAAACTGGTCGTGGAGTTTTCTCGAGAAGCGCAATTCAGCGTCTCTGCGGGCAAGGATCAACGCAGCATCCTGATCACTATCCGCCCGGATCGCTCAAGCGGAGAGGTGGCCTTGCCATACTTGCCTGCAGTGAGCGCGGTTCGTGCAACGCCGGGCGATGCGAATCTGGCCGAGAACAACAAACAGGCTTTCGATCTGATGCAGCAGGCGCGTGCCGCCCTGTCAGCGAAGAAGAACGAAGATGCAGTTGGCCTGTTGAACAAGCTGCTGATGTTGCCCCCCAACGATTACACGGAAGATGCCCAAGAATGGGTGGGTGTGGCACGTGAACGTGCAGGGCAATACGATAAAGCCAAGACAGAATACGACCTGTATCTGAACCTGTATCCCAAGGGCGAAGGTGTGCCGCGCGTGATGCAGCGCTTGGCTGGTTTGTCAGGCACGGCAAGTGGTCCGGGCATCGTGGAAGCAACCGAGAAAAAGCGTGAGGCGCGCTGGACGACCTTCGGAAGTATCTCCGGCCATTACTACTTCGGAAAGAGCAAGATTGACTCAACGACCACATTTAATGCGGCGACTGAGACGCAATCGCTCTCTTTGACCGATCAGTCGATGCTGATCACCACTGAGGATGTTTCGGCCAGATACACGAGTGATGATTTGGATGGTCGCGTGGTGTTCCGTGGCAATAACACGAAAAACTTCCTGTCCAACAAATCCAGCCAGAATCGCATCAGTTCCTTGTATGGAGAGATCAAAGGGCGCAAACAGGATTACCTGCTGCGTGTGGGACGTCAGTCGTCAAATGGTGCCGGCGTACTGGGGCGTTTCGATGGTTTGTCCGGTTCGTATGGCGACGCGGCGGATATGCGGGTGAATGGTGTGGTCGGCAGACTGGCGGACTACAGCGATAGCACCTCGCCGTCTTTTGTTGGTGCCAGTGTGGATAGCGGTGCGTTCACCGGCTACGGCATCAATCAGACTGTGGATGGAGTGCTGGATCGCCGTGCGATGGGTGGTGAATGGCGCTATTACGAGGACAAGAAATCACTGTTTGCGCTGGTGGATTACGACATCAATTTCAAGGCATTGAACGCGGCCCAAGTGATGGGCACCATGAATGCATTCGATGCTTCCTGGAACTTCATGCTGGATCATCGCAAGACACCTTCGTTGAGCATACGCAATGCTTTGTATGGTGCAACGACATCTTCGATCAGCGTGTTGCAACAGGCGTTGTCTGCCAGCGCGGTGCGCGATCTGGCTCTGCAGCGGACGGCCACCAGCAACATGGGGCAAGTCGGTATCACCAAGCCATTGAGTTCAAAATGGCAAGTCGGTGGTGATGTGCGGCTCTCCAATACTACGAGTACGGCTGCAAGCGGCGTGCTGGATAGCATCCAGGGTTATCTGGCGGCGAATCCGAGTCGCGGTACGGAGAAGAGTGTGACTGGCCAGTTGATCGGTACTGGCCTGTACAAGGCGGGTGATATCTGGTCGTTCAGTGCTACTTTGAATACCAGCAGCACCGTCAAAGGAAACTCGTTCTTCGTGTACAACCACATGGATATGCAATATGGCTGGGGCTTGGATAGTTCGGTACAGTTGTACAAGCAGACCGATCAGTTCAATGCCGTCACGACGCGTTTCTCGCCGACGGTGCGAGGGTCATATCGCTTGAAGGAGCAACTTACATTTGATGCTGACTTGGGCTTTGAAAGCACCAAGAGCGAAGGCACAAATGTGACGACCAAGATCCTGCGTGTCTTCGGTTCGGCAGGTTTGCGCTGGGACTTCTAAACTCTGTAGAAATTTTGCACAAGAGGCTGCCGGAGCGATCCGGCAGCCTTTTTTATAGTGATCATAACGACAGGGGCAGTCCCGCTCTGGTAAATTGCGGACTCGTCTCATCAGGGGGCTTTATGAAAATCCATGAATATCAGGGCAAAGAGATACTGCGCGAATTTGGCGTGCCCACTCCGCGTGGCACGGCTTGCTTCAGCGTTGAGGAAGCACTTACCGCCGCACAACAACTGGGTGGCAAGGTCTGGGTGGTCAAGGCGCAGATCCACGCGGGCGGACGCGGCAAGGGGGGCGGGGTCAAGGTTGCGAAATCACAGGATGAGGTGCGTCAGTACGCACAGCAGATATTCGGTATGCAGCTGGTGACACACCAGACCGGGCCGGAAGGCCGGCAGGTGCGACGCTTACTGATTGAGGAAGGCGCTGCCATCGCCAAGGAATTCTATGTCGGGATGGTGGTGGATCGCGTGTCACAGCGCGTGGCGCTGCTGGCTTCCAGCGAAGGCGGCATGGAGATTGAGGAAGTCGCCAAGCACTCCCCCGATAAGATCCATACTGTGCGCATCGACCCGGTTGCGGGATTGGATGCCGGTGAGGCTGCGCGAGTGGTGCGCGCCATCGGCATCCCAGATGTGGCGAACGTCGAAGCGGTCAAGGTGTTGCAGGGGCTATATCAGGCTTTCGTGGCAAAGGATGCGATGCTGGCAGAGATCAATCCTTTGATCCTCACGGCGGACGACCGTATCGTGGCGTTGGATGCCAAGTTCAATTTCGATTCGAATGCCATGTATCGCCATCCGGAGATCGTGGCGATGCGTGATCTGGATGAAGAGGATCCCGCGGAGATCGAGGCGTCCAAGTTCGATCTTTCCTATATCTCGCTCGACGGTGACATCGGTTGTCTGGTGAATGGGGCGGGGCTGGCGATGGCGACCATGGACATCATCAAGTTGTACGGCGGCAGCCCTGCGAACTTCCTGGATGTCGGCGGCGGCGCAACCACCGAAAAAGTCACCGAGGCATTCAAGTTGATGCTGAAGAACCCGCATCTGAAAGCCATTCTGGTCAACATCTTCGGCGGCATCATGAAGTGCGACGTGATCGCGGAAGGCGTGGTGGCCGCAGCGCGGCAAGTGCATTTGACCGTGCCGCTGGTGGTGCGTCTGGAAGGAACCAACGTCGATCTGGGCAAGAAGATACTGGCCGAATCCGGTTTGCCCATCATTTCCGGTAACGATATGGCAGATGCTGCGCAGAAGGTCGTTGCCGCAGCCAAGGAGGCGAAATGAGCATCCTCATCAATAAAGATACTCGAGTCATCACACAGGGCATGACCGGTAAGGTAGGCCAATTCCATACGCAGCAATGCAAGGCTTATGCGAACGGGGCGAACTGTTTTGTTGCGGGCGTGAATCCGAAAAAAGCGGGTGAGGAGTTCGAGGGGATACCCGTGTACGCATCGGTGCGTGATGCAAAGCAGGCGACCGGCGCGACGGTGTCGGTGATCTATGTGCCCCCTGCGGGTGCGGCGGCGGCTATCGACGAGGCGGTCGAGGCGGAATTGGATCTGGTGATCTGCATCACCGAAGGCATTCCCGTGCATGACATGATCAAGACCCGCTACAAGATGCAGGGCAAGAAGACCTTGTTGATCGGACCGAACTGTCCCGGTCTGATCACGCCGGACGAGATCAAGATCGGCATCATGCCGGGGCACATCCACAAGAAGGGCCGTATTGGTGTGGTGTCGCGTTCCGGTACGTTGACCTACGAAGCGGTCGGGCAACTGACCGCGCTGGGTTATGGGCAGTCTTCGTGCGTGGGCATCGGCGGCGATCCGATCAACGGTCTGAAACATATCGATGTGTTGCGGATGTTCAATGATGACCCTGAGACGGATGCGGTGGTCATGGTGGGCGAGATCGGCGGCAGCGACGAGGAAGAATGCGCGCGCTGGATCAAGGACAACATGAGTAAGCCTGTGGTTGGTTTTATCGCGGGTATCACTGCACCGCCGGGTAAGCGCATGGGCCATGCCGGTGCCATTATCTCGGGCGGACAGGGCGGCGCGGAAGACAAGCTGGCGGTGATGGAGTCGAGTGGGATCCATATCACACGCAATCCTGCCGAGATGGGCCGTACGATGAAAAGAATTCTAAAGGGATGACATGCTGGAAATGATGCAAACCCCCCAGTTCTGGGCGGACGTGTTCAAGATCATCCTGATCGACCTGTTACTGTCTGGTGACAATGCAGTGGTGATCGCGCTGGCCTGCCGCAACCTGCCGGAGGCGCAACGCAGGAAAGGCATACTTTATGGCGTGGGCGGTGCCATTGGCCTGCGCATCGTGCTGACTTTCTTCGCGGTCGGATTGCTTTCCTTGCCTTATTTGAAGCTGATCGGCGCAGTGCTGTTGCTGTGGATCGGCATCAAGCTGCTTCTGCCTGAGGAAGAGGCGCACGGTGATGGCGGTATCAAGGCCGAGGCGCACCTGTGGGGGGCGGTGAAGACCATCATCGTTGCCGACTTCGTGATGAGTCTCGATAACGTGCTGGGGGTAGCAGCGGTAGCCAAAGACAATGTGTGGCTGCTGGTGTTCGGCTTGCTGGTCAGCATCCCGATGATCGCCTGGAGCAGCCAGTTGGTGCTCAAGCTGATCGACCGCTATCCGGTGATCATCTACGCGGGCGGTGCATTGCTCGGTTATGTGGCGGGCGAGATGTTGCTGGGCGAGGCGTTGTTCAAGCCATTGATCGAGGCGCAACATGCTTTGCATTGGATAGTGCCTGCCGTGTGTGCGCTGCTGGTGTTGGGCGTGGGCAAGTGGTTGGCTACGCGCAAGGAGGCGGTGGCAGCCGTGCGTGACCTGGCCGATGGCGAAGTGCCGGCAAAACGGATAACGCAGGAGGGGGAAGCATGATGAAGATACTGGTTCCGGTGGATGGCTCCGAGCATTCCCTGCATGCGCTGCAGCATGCCTTGAATCTGACAGACTTGTTGAAGGTGCCGCCCCAGCTGGTGTTGCTCAACGTGCAACGCAGTGTGGCGCAGGGCAACGTCAAATTGTTGATCGATGCGCAGACCATAGACGACTATCAGCGCGAACAAGGCATGACTGCGTTGCAATCGGCGCGTCAGATGCTGGACGAAAGCGGGATCGCTTATCAGTATCACCTGAGTGCCGGCCATCCGGCTGAAGCGATCGCACAGTTCGCGACCGAGCATGGGGTATCGCACATTGTGATCGGGGCACGTGGCGAGGGGGGATTGGGCAAGCGTCTGCTTGGTTCGGTAGCGGCCCAAGTGCTGGAAACTTCAACGCTCCCTGTGACGGTCGTTCGCTGAGGCAAAGCGCTGATAAATCAATCAGGTATGGATTGACATTCAAATTTGTTTTAGTATCTGCCCGGCAAGTTCACAAAAGTTGAATAAAAGCTCAGGGCAAACATGAGAAAAACGTCGTTTTGGAAGACGGACTGGTTCACTGCATTGGTGGTGGCGCTGGTCTTTCTGTTCAGTGCCAACACCGATCTGATCCAGAGTCTGGAGCGCAAAGCTTATGACTGGGGCGTGCTGGCTTCTGCCCGGCAACCGAGTGACAAGGTCGCCGTCATCGCGATAGATGATGTGAGCATCGCCAATCTGGGACGGTGGCCGTGGCCGCGCGAGATCCAGGGAAAACTGCTGGATGTGCTGGCCGAAGGCAAACCCAAAGTGGTCGGCCACACCGCCCTGTTCTTTGAGCCGCAGGTCGATGCCGGTCTGGATTACATCCTGAACATCGCGGCCGTGCTCGAACAGACCAAGCTTGCCGAGACAAACCCCGAACAGTGGCTCGAACTGCAAGGTCTGATGCAGGAAGCCTTGTTGCATCTGGATAACGACCAGAAACTGGCTGAGAGCATGGGGCAGATCCATAACGTGCTGCTGGGCATGTATTTTGAATTGGGCGAGCCGCAAGGCAATCCTGATGCGCCGTTGCCCGATTATGTATTGAAGAACAGTCTGATGAATGTGCAGGGCGGCGCCGAGGCAGCTTTCCCTATCCCGTCATTCAATGCATTGGTGCCCATTCCCATGTTGGGTCAGCAGGCGTTTGCGTTAGGTCATTTGAATGCCACGCCTGATGTGGACGGGGCGATCCGCACCGAGCCGCTGGTGTTGAGTTTTTATGACCAGTTCTACCCTTCCTTGTCGCTGATGCTGGCGGCCAAAAGTCTGAATCTCGGCGCGCAGGATATTCAGGTGACACTGGGAGAGGGGGTGCGCGTAGGTAACCTGAAGATTGCGACCGATCCCGCTCTGCGCATGAACACCTATTTTTACGCAGATCAGGATGGCCGTCCGGCATTTCAGGTGGACTCCTTCTACGATGTATTGACCGGTAAGATCCCTGCAGACAAATACCGCGACAAGATCGTGCTGATCGGCGCTACCGCCGCGGGGGTGGGCTCGTCGCAGGTCACCCCGGTGTCGGCAGTGACACCTCCGGTGGTGACCTTGGCGCATTCGGTCTCCAGCATTCTGAAGCAGGACTTCTTCGTCATTCCGTCATGGGGGTTATGGGCCGAGATCGGCGCGTTCGCAGCGGTTTCAATTTACCTGATCTTGTTGTTGCCGCGTCTTGGCGCGGGACTGGGGGCGGCGATCACAGCGGTGCTGTTCATGACATTGCTGGGCGTGCACTTTGCCTTGATGACTACGCAAGCGATGTGGCTGCAACTGATGTTGCCCGCAGCTCTGCTGCTGGTCGGCCACTTGCTGCTGACTACCAAGCGCTTCCTGGTGACCGAGAAGGGCAAGGAAAAATCCGATGCTGATTCGGCCGAGAGCAATCGCATGCTGGGTCTGGCATTCCAGGGGCAGGGCCAGCTGGATATGGCGTTCGACAAGTTCCGCAAGGTGCCGTTGGACGATAGCCTGATGGATGTGCTGTACAACCTGGGGCTGGATTTCGAGCGCAAGCGTCAGTTCAACAAGGCTGAGGCGGTGTTCAAGTACATGTCCGAACACAACCCCAAGTTCCGCGACCTGGAACAACGCATGAATCAGGCCAAGACGATGTCGGAGACCATCATCCTGGGGGGCAGTTCAGGGCGTAGCAACGACAGTACGATGAAGCTGGATCAGGCGGGCATCGCCAAGCCCATGCTGGGGCGCTACCAGATCGAGAAGGAGTTGGGCAAAGGCGCGATGGGGGTGGTGTATCTGGGCAAGGATCCCAAGATCAGCCGTGTCGTGGCAATCAAGACCATGGCGCTGGCACAGGAGTTCGAGCCTGATGAACTGGAAGATGTGAAAGCGCGTTTCTTCCGTGAAGCTGAAACGGCAGGACGTTTGAACCATCCCAATATCGTCACTATGTACGACGCGGGCGAGGAGCATGATCTGGCGTATATCGCCATGGAATTCCTCAAAGGCAAGGATCTGGTGTCCTACACCAAACCGGATGCATTGCTTCCTTTGCCGCAGGTGCTGTCGATCGTGGCGCGCGTGGCGGATGCATTGGGTTATGCGCACGGTCTGAACGTGGTGCACCGGGATATCAAGCCGGCCAACATCATGTACGACACCGAAAGCGATACGGTTAAAGTGACCGATTTCGGCATCGCGCGTATCACTGATTCTTCCAAGACCAAGACTGGGATGGTCTTGGGCACACCGTCGTATATGTCGCCGGAGCAACTGTCGGGTGCCAAGATCGAGGGGCATTCCGATCTGTTCTCGCTGGGCGTGAGTCTGTATCAATTGGCCTGTGGTAAGCTCCCGTTCGAAGGGGATTCCATGGCGCAATTGATGTTCAGGATCGCCAATGAGCCCCCCAGAGACATACTGAGTATCAAGGCGGATATTCCGCCATGTGTAGTCGCCATCCTCAATAAGGCGTTGGCAAAGAAAGTGGAAGAGCGCTATGAGAGCGGCGCCGCGATGGCAGATGCCATCCGTCAGTGTGCATCCTCGTTGCAGTGATCGACAGGGGGAACGAGTGAATCTGAACCAAGCGCTGGAAATCGTCGGGCAAACCAATCCCGGCATGGTGCGTTCTCATAATGAGGACAGCATCACATTCGATGCCGAATATGGTCTGGCAGTGTTGGCGGACGGCATGGGTGGCTACAACGCAGGCGAGGTCGCCAGCGGGATAGCGGTATCGGTGCTGGCGAGCGAGATACGACATCGTCTGGAATCGGATGCACCCGAGCAGAAAGTGGCGGGCAGTGAGGAAGAGTTGGGCGTCGTACTGTTGCGCGATAACGTCAAGAAGGCGAATCTGTCCATCTTCAATGCGGCACAAAGCCAGCCCCAATATGCAGGCATGGGCACCACCATCGTTGCAGGATTGTTCTTCGATAATAGGGTCGCCGTGGCACATGTTGGAGATTCGCGCATGTACCGACTGCGCGGCGAGGTTTTCGAGACGATCACGCGTGACCATTCCCTGCTGCAGGAACAAATCGATAGCGGCGTCATCAGCAAAGAGCTGGCGCGGCTCTCGCAAAACAAGAATCTGGTGACGCGCGCAGTCGGTATCGATGCCGATGTCGTACCGGAAGTCCATGTGTATGACGTCGCGGTGGGGGATATATATCTATTCTGCTCAGATGGTCTGAACGACATGGTGGAGGATGAAGACATCGGCGCGACTTTGCAGATGTTGCAGGGGAATCTGACATTGGCGGCCAGCCAGTTGATCGAGCAGGCGAATGACAACGGTGGCCGGGACAATGTGTCGGTCATACTGGTAAAGATCAAGGGCGGCTACGCTGCGCCGCGAGGCGTGTGGGCGAAGTTGGTATCCTGGTTCAGGAATTGAATAAAAGCTAATACGGGGAAATAAAATGCCGGCAAAATTGATACTCAGCATGGACGGTTCGGTGATCAAGGAATATCCGCTGACCAAGGAGCGGACGACCATCGGGCGCAAACCGCACAACGACATAACCATCGACAATCTTGCTGTCAGCAGCGAGCATGCCGCTGTCATCACCATCCTCAATGATTCGTTCTTCGAGGATCTGAACAGCACTAATGGTTCGATGGTGAATGGCGCGCCGACGCAGAAGCATTTCCTGCAGAACAACGATGTGATCGAGATCGGCAAATACAAGCTGAAATATCTGAACGATCAGCCGACGCAGACTTCTGCAGCGGATTTCGAAAAGACCATGGTGTTGCGTGCCCCGATCAAACCATCAGCTGCTTCAGTCGTGCCGGTGGCCGAGTCGGGCGCAAAATTCGAATCGACCACACAATACAACGCGACGGCTCCCAAGCCCGCTTCGGTCGCTGCCCCGGCAGCAGCCCCGACCCCGGTGGCGGTGATCCAGATTTTGAATGGCCCGAATCTTGGCAAGGAACTGGAGCTCAGCAAGAACCTGACCACGCTGGGCAAGCCGGGCGTGCAGGTGGCTGTCCTTGCGCGCCGACCGCATGGCTATTTCATCACCCACGTCGAGGGTGGAAGTTTCCCGTTGGTGAATGGCTCTTCCATCGGTGAGCAACCTCATCAGTTGAACGATCACGACGTGATCGAACTGGCTGGTATCAAGATGGAGTTTTACCTCAAGAACTGACAGGGGCTGATATGACCTTGTCGCCCTACTCACGCCTCATCGCCTGCCTGGCGAATGAACCATGAAGAAGCATGCGCTACTGATCATGTTGGGCATGCTGGCAGTGTTGCTGTTCCTTGGCGATGCTGCTGGGTTCTATCGTCTGGGCTTCGTCCAGTATGGCGACGCCCAGCTATATGATTATCGCCTGAGATTGTCGTTGCCCAACAAAGGTGACGATCGCATCGTGATCCTCGATATCGATGAAAAAAGTCTGAAGCAGGAAGGCCGTTGGCCCTGGGGCAGGGACAAGATGGCGAGACTGGTGGATTCGCTTTTCGACAGATACGGTGTGGCGGCTGTCGGCTTCGACGTCGTCTTCGCCGAACCGGACAACAGTTCCGGCCTGAGCGTCTTGCAGGCTTTGGGCGAAAAACAATTTCGCGATGTCGAGCAGTTCCACTCCGTTCTGAAACAGATCCAACCTGCGTTGCAATACGATGCGCTGTTCGCGGAAAAGCTCAAGGGACGCAAGGTGGTCCTCGGCTACTATTTCAGCAATAGTGAAAGCGGTTTGACTACCAGCAAATCAGGCGCCTTGCCTGCACCGGTATTTCCTGCAGACATATTCCGTGGACGTGCCGTGGGCTTGGCGACATGGGATGGATATGGCGCCAATCTGCAAGCGTTGCAGTCGAGTGCGGCTTCGGCAGGTCACTTCAATCCACTGGTGGATTTCGACGGTGTGGTTCGACGCATCCCCATGCTGGTTGAACATGATGGTCAGATCTACGAATCCCTTTCCCTCGCGGTCGTGCGTAGCGTAATGGATATGCCCAGACTGGTGCCTGGATTTGCGGGCGAACAGCGCCAGGGTTATGGAGGTCTGGAATGGTTGACGGTGGAATCCGTACAAGGCGGATTGACGATACCGGTCGATGCCGAGGTCAGTGCCTTGATCCCCTACAGTGGTAAGCGCAACACGTTTACATATATTTCGGCGACCGATGTATTGCACGGCAAGATCGAACAGGCTGCACTGCAGAACAAGATCGTGCTGGTGGGCACATCCGCCCCCGGCCTGATGGATATGCGGAGCACACCCGTCGGAGAGGTCTACCCGGGGGTGGAAGTGCACGCGAACATGATCAGCGGCATCCTCAATCAGGATATCAAACAACATCCTCCCTACATGCTTGGGGCCAATGTGGTTTTGATGTTGCTCATCGGCATCAGTCTGAGTGTCTTGCTGCCCTTGCTGAGTCCGATACGCGGCATGCTGCTGTCATTGATCTTCCTTTCAGGGGATATCGCGCTGAACCTCGCGCTCTGGAACTATGCGGATCTCGCTATGCCGATGGCGGGCGGGATACTGATCATCCTGTCACTGTTCGCGCTGAACATGAGCTTTGGCTACTTCGTGGAATCGCGTGCCAAGCGCCAGATAACCGGCTTGTTCGGACAGTATGTGCCCGGTGAGTTGGTGGATGAAATGGCCAAGCGACCGGAGAGTGTTTCGATGGAGGGCGATAGCCGGGAAATGACCATCCTGTTCTCGGATGTGCGCAGCTTCACCACCATCTCCGAAGGGCTGGATCCTAAGGAATTCTCGCAACTGATGAACGAGTTCCTTACCCCGCTTTCGCGCGTGATCTACAAGCAGCGCGGCACGATTGATAAATACATGGGCGACTGTATCATGGCATTCTGGGGGGCGCCGTTGCCTGACCCGGATCATGCGCACCATGCGGTGCTGGCTGGCATGGAGATGCAGCGCGCACTGAACGAGTTGCAGCCACAATTCAAAGCAAAAGGTTGGCCGGAGATCCATATCGGTGTCGGGGTCAATACCGGTCGGGTCAGCGTAGGCAACATGGGTTCCGAGGTGCGCGTGGCCTATACGGTGATGGGGGATGCAGTGAACCTCGCTTCACGTCTGGAGGGCATCACCAAGGAGTACGGGGTCTTGATGCTGGTGGGCGAGACGACCAAGCAGGCCACACCGCAGATCGTCTACCGTGAGGTGGATATGGTGCGGGTGAAAGGCAAAGAACAGCCCGTGGCTATCTTCGATCCGCATGGGCTGGTCGGCGAGGTCGACAAGCAGAAGCTCGACGAGATCAAGTTGTTCCATCAGGCATTGCGAACCTATCGCAAGCAGGATTGGGACAAGGCGGACCTGGAGTTGCTGAGCCTGCAAAACATGTCACCGGATTGCAAGTTGTACCGTGTCTACGCTGAGCGTGTGACGTATTACCGGAACAATCCGCCCGGCGAGGACTGGGATGGCGCGTTCACCTTCAAAACGAAATGAGCTGACGAACGATGAAACTGCGCGTGCTTGGATGTAGTGGCGGGATCGGTGGGAATTTCCGCACCACTTCGCTGCTGCTCGATCATGATGTGCTGATCGATGCCGGTACCGGACTGGGCGACCTGAGTCTGGCCGAGATGAGCGTCATCGACCATGTGTTCATCACACACTCGCATCTGGACCATATCGCCTGTCTGCCCTTGCTGGTCGATAGCGTGGGCTTTATGCGCGACAAACCATTGCTGATCCATGCGACCGCTGAAACGTTGGCTATCCTGCAAGCGCATGTATTCAACTGGGAGATATGGCCGGACTTCGCGGAGATCCCGAATCTTCACCAGCCCGTGATGCGCTATGAAGAGATCAAAGTGGGCGAAACCATCGATGTGGGGGGGCGCAAGCTGACCCCTCTTCCTGTCAATCATGTTGTGCCTGCGGTTGGATTTTGCATCGACAGCGGCAAGGCGAGTCTGGCTTTCAGCGGTGATACCACTACTTGTGATGAACTGTGGGAGGCGGTGAATCAAATACCGAATCTGCGTTACTTGATCGTTGAGACAGCATTCTCCGATGCGGAAAAAGAACTGGCTGTGCTGTCCAAACACCTTTGCCCCAGCATGCTGGCGGATGAACTCAAGAAGCTGAAGCTCGCTCCGGAGATATTCATCACTCATCTAAAACCGGGAGAGGTTGAGCTGACCATGCGTGAGATCAGCGAAAGAGTGCAGGGCGTGAATCCCAAGATCCTGCAGAACGGGCAGACGTTCGAATTTTGAGCGATTAATGATATGAACGACATACTGGACATACGAGTACTCGCCGCGTTGGAGCCCATCTCCAGCTTTAGTCCTGCGCGGCTGCGCGAACTGTTGGATTATTGCCATGTGGAGAACGTGGCGCCTGGTGAGAATCCTTTCGAGAGTCGGCCTCTGCATGGC
Organism: Sideroxydans sp.; assembly: GCF_054604835.1. Taxonomy (NCBI): domain Bacteria; kingdom Pseudomonadati; phylum Pseudomonadota; class Betaproteobacteria; order Nitrosomonadales; family Gallionellaceae; genus Sideroxydans; species Sideroxydans sp. The sequence continues at coordinate 95,194 of NZ_JBTSFG010000001.1, forward strand.
CAGTCCGTTTATCTGTTACGGGGCGAAATCGAGCTGGATTTTGCCGACGATAACAAGGTGACGATGCGTGCAGATTCAGAGTGGGCGCGCCATCCGATAGGCAAACGCCAACCCGATATCCGCAACGCCAAGGCTGTGAGCAACGTGATGTTGCTGCGCGTGGATGACGACCTGCTGGATCGCATGGTGACCTGGGATCAGTTCGCCAGCCATGACGATATCAAACCCAGGATGGACAAAGGCGGGACGGATGCCGCTGTGCGGCGGCTGCTCAATTCCGGCATGTTCAGTGCCGAAAATCTGAACCACGGTCCGTTCGCCCACTTGCCGCCCGCCAATATCGGCAAGCTGCTCAATCGCGTCGAGGCTATCGCTGTATGGGAAAAGGACGTGATCATCCGCGAGGGTGAAGAGGGCGACTATTACTATCTTGTGGAAAGCGGGCGCGCCCAGGTCACCCGTCTGGTGGGCGGCGCAAATCTGGTTCTGGCGGAGTTGAAAGCGGGTGATGTGTTCGGTGAGGAAGCACTCATCTCCGATACCAAGCGTAACGCCACTGTGACCATGCGCAGCAACGGTGTGCTATTGCGGTTGAAGAAGCAGGATTTCCTGGAGTTGATGCAAGAGCCGCTGCTGCATCGTATCTCCTTCGAAGACGCGAAAGAAAAAGTAAAGCAGGGGGCCGTGTGGCTGGACGTGCGCCATCCGCCCGAATACCGCTATGACAAATTGCCCGGTGCCATCAATGTGCCACTCAACGACATCCGCAATGCGATCGGTGTGTTGAGCAAGGTGACGCCGTACATCGCTTATTGCCAGAGCGGACGCCGCAGCGCGGCAGCCGCTTTCATTCTGGCGCAGGCTGGATATGACGTATACGTGCTGGAAAACGGCCTCTGGTCGGTGCCCAAGGCACTTCAGCAGTAAGAAGGAGAGGAAATGAATAGTCCTGTGCAAGGCAACCCGAATGAAATGAGCGTGCGGCTTGAGTTCACCAAGAACCTCAATCACGTCACCAACAAGATCCATGCAACCAGCAACATCGACGAGATCATGCTCGATGTCAGCAAGGATATCTGCTCCCTGTTCAATGCCGACCGTCTGACCATCTATGTTGTGGGAGATGACAAAGCTTCGTTGGTCTCCAAGGTCAAAACGGGGCTGAACTCGTTCAAGGATCTGAAGCTGCCCATCGCCGAGCAAAGTATCGCTGGCTTCAGCGCGGTGAACAAGAAGTTGCTCAACATCAAGGACGTATACGACCAGCAGGAGCTGGCTGCACATAGTCCGACCTTGCGCTTCCTGCAGGATGTGGATAAACGCACCGGCTATCGCACCAAGCATATGTTGGTCGCGCCTATCGTGGATGAAGGCGGTGAGCTGGTCGGGGTGATGCAGGTCATCAACAACAAAGCAGGCGTGCCTTTCCCGAGCATGGTCGAGGAGGGCGTAAAAGAGTTGGCGCAGACATTGGCCGTGGCTTTGCGGCAGCGTCAACAACAGAGTGGTGCCATCAAGACCAAATACGACTATCTGGTGGCGGATGCGGTCATGTCGGCAGCGGAATTCGAACTAGCCACACGCACCGCGCGTCGCAAGGGCGTTGACGTTGAGAATGTGTTGATCGACGAATTCCAGATCAAGCTGGATGCGCTGGGTAATGCACTTTCTAAATTCTTCGGCGTCCCGTATGAGCCTTTCCAGGCGGATAGGGTCAAGCCCAGCGAGTTGTTGCGCAATCTGCGCCGGGAATATGTGGAAAGCAGCCACTGGGTCCCCATCGACGACACCCCGGAGGGGCTGGTCATACTGACTACCGACCCCGAGCGGATATTGGCTTCACGCGTCGTAAACAACATCTTTCCCAAGAATCGCCTGATCTATAAAGTCTGTTCCCAGCGCGAATTCAAAATGACGCTGGACCATTTCTATGGCGGCGGCAGTACTGCAGGCGAGGGAACGGGTGTTTTCGGCACCATGGATGATTCCTCGGTGGACGATCTGCTCACTTCCTTGGGCGGAGAAGAGGATGAAGAACTCAGTGGCGTCAATCAGGATGACCTGAATGCAGCTGCGGACAACGAGCTGGTCAAGCTGGTCAACAAGATCATCGTCGATGCCTACAAGATGGGCGCCTCCGATATCCACATCGAACCCGGCCCTGGCAAGATGAAGACGCAGATCCGTGTACGCAAGGATGGTTCCTTGCTGAACTACATCGAGATCCCGTCCACCTATCGAAATGCTTTGGTCACCCGTCTGAAGATCATGTGCGATCTGGATATCTCCGAGAAGCGACGACCGCAGGACGGTAAGATCAAGTTCAAGAAATTCGGCCCGCTGGATATCGAGTTGCGTGTGGCGACCATCCCCTCGCAGGGCGGCGTGGAAGACGTGGTGATGCGTATCCTGGCATCGGGTGAGCCGATCCCGCTGGACAAGATGGGCTTCTCGGATCGCAATCTCGAGCTGATCAAAAAGACGATCGCCAAACCCTACGGACTATTCTTCGTGTGTGGCCCGACCGGTTCCGGTAAGACCACCACGCTGCACTCCATTCTGAAACACATCAATACGCCGGACACCAAGATATGGACGGCGGAAGATCCTGTTGAGATCACCCAAAAGGGTCTGCGCCAGGTCCAGATCAACAAGAAGGCCGGACTGGACTTCGCCACCATCATGCGCGCCTTCTTGCGTGCCGACCCGGATGTGATCATGGTCGGTGAGATGCGCGACAAGGAAACCGTCTCAACCGGTATCGAAGCCTCTCTCACCGGTCACTTGGTGTTTGCCACCCTGCACACCAACAGCGCGCCGGAATCCATCATCCGTCTGCTGGATATGGGTATGGATCCGTTCAACTTCGCTGATGCATTGCTGGGTATTCTGGCGCAACGCTTGGCAAAACGTCTGTGCAAGCATTGCAAGAAACCGCATGTCGCGACTCAGGAAGACCTCAAATCGCTTATGGCGGAATACGCCGAAGAACTGAAGAGTACGGAAACATGGAAAAAGGATGCAGGCGCCGCGAGCAAAGCCTTGTACGCCGAATGGCTGAGACTATTCGGTGACGACAAGGGGCAGATCACGCTGTATGAAAAAGTCGGTTGTGAAAAGTGTACCAATACCGGCTATGCAGGCCGCGTTGGTTTGCATGAATTGCTGATCGGTACCGATCCGGTGAAGAAGGCCATTCAGGAGCACGCGCGTGTCGCCGAGTTGTTCGCCATTGCGCTGGAAGAAGGGATGCGTACACTGAAACAGGACGGTATCGAGAAAGTGCTACTGGGCATCACCGACATGCACCAAGTGCGTGCAGTCTGTATCAAGTAACGAGACGCCGGTTCGCCGGCGCGAAGTGAATAAAGGATTTTCGTGGACACGACCAAGGTCAAGGCCTACATGGCGCAAGAGCAGGTGCAGCGCACCACGCTGGAAAGCCTGCTCAACCGCCTGAACGACCTCAATGCGATCGGTGCGGCGCTTTCCAGCGAGCGCAATATCGACAAGCTGCTCGAAAACATCCTGAGCGCCTCGATGAAGATCACCAATGCCGATGCGGGTACGCTGTATCTGCTCGACGCGGAAAAGCATGAACTCACCTTCGAGATACTGCGCAACCGTTCGCTTGGCATCAGCATGGGTGGCACTTCCGGCGAAGCCATTCCGTTCTACCCTATCCACTTGATCGGCAAGGACGGTCAACCCAATCACGCCATGGTGGTGAGTCATGCCGCCTTGAGCGGCGAGACGGTCAACATCCCGGACGCCTACATCGCCGAGGGTTTCGACTTTACCGGCACCAAACATTTCGACGCCAAGACGGGCTATCGCTCGCGCTCTTTCCTGGCTGTGCCGATGCGTGACCACGAGCACGAAGTGATCGGTGTGCTGCAGCTGATCAACGCGCTGGATGAACAGGGGGGCGTGCTGCAGTTCTCAACTGACGACCAGAAGTTGCTGGAATCTCTCGCTTCGCAGGCTGCCATCGCCATCAGCAACCGGCGGCTGATCCTGCAGATGGAAGAACTGTTCGAGTCCTTCATCAAGCTCATCAATACCGCGATCGACGACAAATCACCCTATACCGGCGGGCACTGCGCGCGCGTACCGGCGCTGACCATGATGCTGGCCGAGGCGGCCAGTCGCAGTGATAGAGGTGAACTGAAGCAATTCAGGTTGACCGATCAGGACCGGTACGAGCTCAAGATGGCCGGCCTGCTGCACGACTGCGGCAAGATCACCACACCCGTCCACGTGGTGGACAAGGCGACCAAGTTGCACACACTGTTCGACCGTATCGCGTTACTGGATACGCGCTTCGAGGTGCTCAAACGAGATGCCGAGATATCCATGTTGCGCGGCGAACTCGATCAAGCCGAATATGAGGCGCGGGTGAAGCAGCTAGATGATGACCGGGAGTTCTTGCGCTGCACCAACATCGGCGGGGAGAAGATGTCCGACGCAGATATCGACAGGGTGCGCGCGATAGCAGCCTATCCGTGGCGCGATGTGGATGGCGCGACACGCGATTTCCTGTCCGCAGACGAAGCCGAGAACTTGACCATCCGCGCGGGCACGCTCACCGCGGAAGAGCGCGAGATCATCAATCACCACATCGTGGTGACCATCAAGATGCTCGAATCGCTGCCCTGGCCCAAGCACCTCAAGCGCGTGCCAGAATATGCAGGCGGCCATCATGAGCGCATGGACGGCAAGGGCTACCCGAAAGGCCTGACCAGAGAGCAGATGTCCATTCAGGCCAGATTGATGGGTATCGCGGACATCTTTGAAGCACTCACAGCCAAAGATCGCCCGTACAAACCCGGCAAGACGCTGACCGAATCGCTCAACATCCTCGGCAACTTCAAACTGAACGGCCATATCGATCCCGAACTGTTCGATGCATTTATTCGTGAGCGGGTCTATCTCGAATACGCGCAGCAGTTCCTGTCGCCAGAGCAGATAGACGACGTGGACGAAGGGACGATACCCGGCTACTTGCCATAAGTGACAATAAACGTCACTTCATTTCCGTTTTCGGTCACTAAGGTGGTTAATCGCTGTCGTGACGCCCCGTGATTCCGCTATTTGACCATGGCACGCAACCTGCTACTATTAACCCGCACACCTCGTGCGTGCCCACAAGGGCAACGTTAAAACCCGCAAAGGAGATAAACAATGAAACAAGTTCAAAAAGGTTTTACCCTGATCGAGCTGATGATCGTGGTCGCGATTATCGGTATTCTGGCCGCTGTGGCGATTCCTTCCTATCAGGACTATGTCACGAAGGCTAAATTCTCGAAGATTGCTACGACAGTTGCTTCGGTGAAGACTGCCTTGGCTATGTACGCACAGGACAATGGCTTGACCACATTTACTGCTAATGTACCAGCGAATGGATGGGTATCCATGGGCTTGACCGGCGCTCCTACAACTTCTGGAGAAGTGTCTGCAATTACTGTCAGTGCAGATGGTGTCATTACAGCTACAGTGGCCGGCGGCGTGATTGGATCGGCATCGTGTGGTGATGTGACTTGGACACCGACGATGGGTAGCACGAACATCGTTTGGACTATTGCAACCACTTGTCCTGCTCCCGCACCTGCGCTCGTGGCCAAATGGAAGTAATCCTTCCTGTTTGCCTGTAGTCGGCTGTTGCAAAAGTCCCCTTAATCGGGGACTTTTGCTTTTATGGATTTTGTTTTGGGTAGAGTCAATATGAGGATGCAGCTATTCTTTGCGGGTGACAGGCCTCGTGCGTTCATGCTCTTGTTGCTGACAGCAATCGTCTACGTTCCTTTTTTGAATAATCCGCTGGTGTTTGATGACGTCTCATTTTTTGATCGCACCGTCTCATTCTACGCAGACGCCCATTTTGATTTCAACCTGCGTTGGTTCCCCTATACAACGATGGGGGTCACTTGGGTCTTTGCGGGCGACGCGCCTCTGGCGTACCGAATCCAGAATTTGCTTCTCCATGGGGCAAATGCCCTGCTCATCTTGCTGCTGCTGCGCCTCTGGATATGTCTGTTTATCACTGAGCCGGCACTGCTGAAAAAGAGTTTGGTCGGGGCATGGGTGGGGGCTTTGGTATTCGCCTGCCATCCGCTGGCAGTTTATGGCGCGGGCTATCTGGTGCAGCGTAGTATTTTAATGGCAACATTTTTTATGCTGGTGATGCAGATCGCCTATTTGAAGGGATTGCTGGAGGGGAATTGGCGCCTGATGGCTATTGCAGTGGCTGCCTATTTTGTAACCGTATTCAGCAAAGAGCACGCTTTGCTGGCCCCTGCTATTTTGCTGCCGCTAACGTGGGTCTTTAGAACGAGGATCAAGGTTTCACGTGGTGTTTTGATTGCGGCGTGGGGGGCAATGATCTTGATCGGCACAATAGTCGTGATGAAGAGCATCGGGGTGCTAGGCAAGCCTTATGAGTACCATGCTGTGCAAATGCTCAGCTTGCAGGGGGCGCCGCTGGATTCCTTAAGCCTGCATGTTCTTAGCCTGTTGTCGCAAGCCGCGTTGTTTTTCAAGTATTGCGCATTGATGCTCTTGCCCAATCCGGCTTGGATGTCTATCGATATGCGCGAGCATTTTTTCTTGAGTGTATGGGAACCATCCGCCTGGCTGGGCTTGTTTGCCTATTTGATCTACGGGGGCGCCGGGGTGTTTTTGCTGTTGCGGCAGGGGCGCTTGGCGCTGTTAGGATTGGCGATGCTATACCCTTGGGTGTTATATCCCATTGAGTTTTCTGCCATAAGAATGCAGGAGATCTTTGTTCTTTATCGTGCGTACTTGTGGCTGCCCGGATATATGTTGCTTTGGGTGTTGCTTGTAACGCTATTGCCAAAAGTCAGGCTGATCTGGCTGAGCGCTTTGGTGTTTCTGGCGCATCTGCCTTTTGCATGGAATAGATTATGGGTGATGTCGGATAACTATCGCTTGTGGGATGATGCTGTGCAATTATTGCAAGGTGAAGACCGTGTCGGAGCCCAGCGCATATATTATGGGCGTGCTTTTGCATCCTTAGGAAATCTGGATTTTGAGAAGGCGAATGCCGACTTCAGGAGGTCGCTCAGCCTCGATCCAAGTAACGACAAGGTTCACATGATGCTGGCAAAGTCACTCTATCAGGCAGGACAATACCGGGAGGCGGTAGATGAGCTGACGCGCATGATTGAACTTGATCAGAATGTCGGCGAGGCTTTTTTTAGAAGAGCTGTGTCACAGAAGGCGCTGGGTAATGTTGAGGCGGCTGAACTGGATGTGCGGCGGAGTTGCGAACTTGGCTATACCTTCTCCTGTGCTGCGATAAGCCTTTCCAAGTCAAGGCTGAGCACATCAAGACCGGTGGTTGACTTGGATGGCGTTAGCTCGCAGTAAACACAAAATCCCCTTAGTGACGCTTTGGGTTTTCGTGCGGATAATGTGTAATCTTGTTTTGCTTTGCCGGGAAGGGGGGGCACTGCGTTCTCTCGGACTATCGAAATAGTAGAGCAAGCTTATGGGCGTGAATCCGAAACCGCATTTCGGCCGCGCGATCGCTTATGAGAACTTGGGCGAACTGTTCTTTTCTTGCACACGAGGACTATGAATTGACCTGCAGGCTGGCCCAGAAGGGTTGCGAGAAACTGGCGCAGTGAGCTGTCAAGGAATGAGCGGGAAATCCCCCGCTATTCACTGTTTGACATGGAATTAAATTTCCTACAATGCACTCCGTTGGCTTGAGTAAGATGTTTGCTGTGTCCCCTCGCAGTTGCGCTCAAGTCGACGATTGTCGTTGTTTGCCTGATCAGGCAGGCAAGTATGGTTCCCTGGTCTTGTAGGAACTCTTCCTACCGAAAAATCGGAAAACCTCCGATTTTCTTATTCCCATCGTCCCCGCAAAATGCAACCGTCGATTCAAGACATCAATGTTTTTTGCGAGGGGACTGCAATGAATACGAATCAAGTTCACGAAGAGATCAGAGAGATCAATCTTTCCTACATGATGCTGGCACAGCAGATGATCCGCAGCGATAAGGCCAGCGCGATCTTCCGTCTGGGTGTGAGCGAAGAATTGGCCGAGCTGATCGATGGTCTGTCGCCGGCGCAGATGCTGAAGATGACAGGCTCCAATATGCTGTTGTGCCGTTTCCGCTTCGACGAACAACTGTTGCTGAACATGATCACCGATTACAACAAGGATCGCATGATGTCCCATGCGCATGCCACCATCCTGATGGCGGGCCAGCAGGTCGAAGCACTGGCTGCTTGAGGAGATACGATCATGCGCAACAAGAGTGTGGTGAACGAGGCGCGCGAGATCCAGATCGCGGTGGACCTGATCAATCTGGGGGCGCGCTTGCAGCTCCTGCAGGAAGAGACCCACCTGAGCCGTGAGCGTCTGCTCAAGCTCTACAAGGAAGTCAAAGGTGAGTCCCCCTCCAAGGGCATGCTGCCTTATTCCACCGACTGGTTCATGAGCTGGTTACCCAACATCCACTCCTCGTTGTTCATGGGCATACACCAGTTTCTGGTCAAGAATGCGAATGTCTCCGGCGTCGAGGCGTTGATCAAGAGTTACCGTTTGTATCTGGAGCAGGCCGAAGTCGGTGAAGATGAGCCGACCCTGAGCATCACGCGCGCCTGGTTCCTGATCCGTTTCTTCGAGGCCGGCATGATGCAATTGACGCGCTGCAAGGAGTGCGGCGGTCAGTTCGTGGTGCACACCAACGAGTTGTGCGATGAATATAGCTGTGGCATCTGTCGTCCCCCGTCGCGCGCAGGAAAGACCCGCAAGGCTGCCCAGGCAGCTGCTGCAATGGCATGATCGCCTGTAAGTGATGCATGGTGCTGAAATCCCATCGCCGCCACTACCGAGGAATCATCGGTGTGGCGGCGATTCAGTTTCTGGGTGGTGAAAGTGCTGAATAGCTGTAGATATCAAGGTTTGTTCGTGTAATGAAGCCAAAACACTCCTGCTAGGATACGATTGAGCCTTGGATAGGCATACGTAGAGGTGAACCATGCTGGTGATTGTTGGATATATAGTGGTGCTGGGCGCAGTTTTTGGTGGTTACGCCATAGCGGGCGGCCATCTTGGCGGTCTGTACCAGCCGGTGGAATTGCTGATGATCGGTGGCGGTGCGCTGGGCGCATTCTTCGTCGGCAACAACATGACCACTATCAAGGCCACTTTCAAGGCGATTCCCGTAATTTTCAAGGGCTCCAAGTACACCAAAGAGACCTACATGGAGCTGATGGCACTCATGTATGAGTTGCTGGGCAAGGTGCGCAAGGAAGGCATGATGTCCATCGAGGGCGATGTCGAGAACCCGCATGAGAGCGCGATATTCGGGAAATATCCCAAGATCCTGAACGACCATCATGTGGTGGAGTTCATCACAGACTACCTGCGCATCATGGTCAGCGGCAACCTGAACGCGATGGAGATCGAGAACCTGATGGATGTGGAGATCGAGACGCACCACCATGAAGCATTGGTGCCGTCCCACGTCATCGCCAAACTGGGCGACGGCATGCCGGCTTTCGGTATCGTCGCCGCTGTGATGGGCGTGGTACACACCATGGAGTCGGTGGGCATCCCGCCCGCCGAGCTCGGTATCCTGATCGCGCATGCGCTGGTCGGTACCTTCCTCGGCATCTTGCTGGCTTACGGTTTTGTGGGGCCGCTGGCAGGTCTGCTGGAGCAGAAGGCGGATGAGGAGAGCAAGATCTATCAGGCGGCCAAGGTCGTGCTGCTGGCCAATCTGAACGGTTACGCGCCGGCGATGGCGGTCGAGTTCGGACGCAAGGTGTTGACTTCCTCCGTCCGTCCGGGCTTTGTTGAGCTGGAAGAGCACGTGAAGCAGAAGCGCTGATCCGGGAGCAGTTGAAACATGGCCGAAGACAAGAACAAGCGCCCCATCGTCATCAAGCGCATCAAGAAGGTGGCGGCCGGCCATCACGGTGGCGCATGGAAGATCGCTTACGCGGACTTTGTGACGGCGATGATGGCGTTCTTCCTGCTGATGTGGCTGCTGGGTTCGACGGCAAAAGGCGACTTGGTGGGGATCGCCGAATATTTCAAGACGCCCCTCAAGGTGGCGCTGATGGGCGGTTCGGGCAGTGGAGACAGTTCCAGCATCATCAAGGGGGGCGGGCAAGATCTGACGCGCACTGAAGGGCAGGTGAAGAAAGGTGAAATTGAGGCGCCGAAAAAGACCATCACCCTCAAAGCCGCGAAACAGGAATTCCTGCGCATGGAGGCGAAGAAAGAGATCGAACAGTTGCGCCAGCTGAAGAAGAACATCGAGGCGGCGATCGAGAACAACAAGAAGCTTGAGAAATTCAAGAACCAGATATTGCTCGATCTGACTACTGAAGGGCTGCGCATCCAGATCGTGGATGAGAAGAATCGCCCCATGTTCCAGAGCGGCAGTGCGCAACTTGAAGATTACACGCGCGACATATTGCGCGAGATCGGCAAGACCTTGAATGAGATGCCGAACAAGGTCAGCCTGTCAGGCCATACCGATGCGCAGCCCTTCGGTATAAAGGGAGGGCGCTACAGCAACTGGGAACTGTCTGCTGACCGTGCCAACGCATCGCGCCGGGAATTGATCTCCGGCGGCCTTGCAGATGAAAAGATCGTGCGCGTGGTCGGACTTTCTTCGGCGGTGTTGTTCGACAAGGATGCGCCGCTTAACCCGATCAACCGGCGCATCAGCATCATCGTGATGAACAAGAAGGCTGAAGAGGCTGCGCAGCAGGATGGTGGCACTGTGCAGATCGATGCCGAGGACGGTGATGCCGCAGGAGTGTTGGGTGTTTCGGGCGTAACCGCAGTTTCGGCAGAGGGGGTTACGGCCGTTAGTGATCTGCCGGAAACCGCATCACAGCAGGCTTTGCCAGCCGGGATGAATTAAAGAAGCCAGAAAATCGGCCGTTAGTCAGGCATAAGCGACAATTTACGCAGGGGGAATGAACATGAACAAATGGTGGAGCAAACTTTCTCTGAAGAGCAAACTTCAGATCCCGATCCAGCTGATCCTGCTGGCCATCATGGTGCTGGCGCAACGCGCGGCACTGGATACTTTCGAAGAGCGCATCCTTGAAGAGGCGCGCCAGAAGGCGGTCGTTTCAGCCGACGGTGTGTTGAACGGTCTGAATATGCTGATGCTGAACGGCATCATCAGCGATGCGGAACAGCGCAAGCTGTATGTCGAAAAGATGGGCGCTTCAAACAGGGTGGTCGATCTGCGAGTGATGCGCCATACGCCGGTCATTGAACAGTTCGGCCCCGGCTTGCCTTCCGAGCAGGCCAAGGATGAAATGGATCGTGAGGCGCTGACCACAGGGAAACAGCAGACCAGCGTACAAAAGCAGGGCGAACTGCATACGCTGCGCGTCGTAGTGCCGTTCATCGCGCAAGCAGATTTTCGCGGCACCAACTGCCTGATGTGTCACATCGTTCCCGAAGGCTCCGTCAACGGTGCAGCCAGCATCACCCTTGATGTTTCAGAGGAATTCGATCTGATGGCGCGTGCCAATACCATGCTGTGGGGAATCCAGATCGCGATCCAGGTGTTCCTGTATTTCATGATCGGTTGGTTGATCGGTTTTGTCACCGGGCCTACAAGGAATCTGCAACAAGCTATGCTGGCCATGCAGGCGACGGGAGACCTGTCCAAGCGTGCGCCGGTGAGCACTGCGGATGAGGTCGGACAGACCGTGCAGGCATTCAACGCACTGGTAAACAACTTCCAGGTGATCGTGGCACAAGTCGATGGGCAGGCCTCGCAAGTGGCGACTGCCGCACACTCCCTGTCCGGCGATGCGGCAACGCTGGCGACCAGTGTGCAGAAGCAGAGTGATGCGGCAGCTGTCGTGGCGAGCGCAGTCTCGCAAGTGAGCAGCAGCATCGGCCAGGTTGCGGAAAGCACCAGTCGCGTGGCAAAACTATCCCATGAGAGTCTGGAGCGCGCCAACCGCGGGCAGGAAAGCTTGCAGGAGATGGTGCAGGAGCTGAGCAATGTCGAGCGAGCCGTGGGCGAGATCGCCAACTCGGTCAATCAGTTCGTCGCCAATACACAGAGCATCACCAGCATGACGCAACAGGTGCGCGATATCGCCGAGCAGACCAATTTGCTGGCGTTGAATGCGGCGATCGAAGCGGCCCGTGCGGGTGAGCAGGGGCGCGGCTTCGCGGTGGTGGCAGATGAAGTGCGCAAGCTGGCCGAGAAATCCGCCCAGTCGGCCACCCAGATCGATGAAGTGACGCAATCGCTGGGCAGTCAGTCCGAACAGGTCGAGCGCACGGTTCAGACCGGCTTGAGCGCACTGCAAACCAGCCAGGCGCATGTCGGTGATGTGACCAAGATCCTGATCGAATCCAACCAGTCGGTCGGCGGTGTGAATGACGGATTGGAAGAGATATCCCGCTCCATCAATTCGCAACGCGATGCAGCACAGGAGATCGCCCGCAACGTCGAGAACATCGCCACCATGGCGGAGCAAAGCAATGCCGTGGTGCAACGTACCGTGACTTCGGCGCAAACGATGGAGCAGGTTGCCGAGAGCCTGAAATCGACCGTAGGGAAATTCAAGGTCTGATGCACCGATAGCACCAGGAGGAAGATCATGCAAAATAAGAACGCATATGTGTCGCAAAAGGAGGTCACCTTTCCGGATGGAGAGGTACTGATCACCAAGACCGATACCAAGGGCATCATCACCTACTGCAACGACGCCTTCGAGCGGCTGTCAGGTTATTCGCGGTCAGAACTGGTCGGCAAGAGCCACAATATCGTGCGGCATCCCGATATGCCGCCACAGGCATTCAAATGGCTGTGGGATACCCTTAAAACCGAACGCCCGTGGCGCGGCTTGGTGAAGAACCGCTGCAAGAACGGTGACCACTATTGGGTGCGCGCCACGGTCGCCCCCATCCTAGAAGGCGGAAACATCATCGGCTACGTCTCGGTGCGCCGGCCGCCCACTCGCGCCCAGATCGCCAAAGCAGAATCGGTGTATCGCGAACTCAATCAGAGCGGTGGCGAGGTCGTTTCCCGCTATGAGAAACTCAAGGTCAAGAACTGGTCGTTGAAAGCCAAATTGCAAGCCGCGATCCAGATCCCGCTACTGCTCATTCTGACCGTGGCGCAGATGTACCTGACCGGTAGCATGCAGGATGAGGCGAAGCTGCAGGCGGAATCCAAGGGGGCGCAGGTCGCCACCCAGATCATCGATAACGCCAATATGTTGATGGTGACCGGCCAGATCGGTATCGAAGAGAATCGCAAGCTGCTGCTAGAAAAAGTCACTTCATCGGGTCATGTGCAGTCGGCAGTCATTCTGCGTTCTGACCTGCTGGTGTCGCAATATGGCGCGGGCTCGGCCAACCAGCAGGCCAAGGATGACGTGCAGCGCGAAGTGCTGAAATCGGGCCAGCAAAAAGTGATATTCGGCTCGGATGCTTCCGGTTCTCCGGTGCTGCGTATCATCACGCCCTATCTGGCCAGCAAGGATTTCCACGGCACCGACTGCACCTTGTGCCACGCCGGGCCGGACAATTGGGTGACAGGTGCATCAGATATCTCCATCGATCTCAAGGATGATTTCGACCGTATCCATCTGATGGAGATGAAGGTGATGGCTGGGCAGATCGTGTTGCAACTGTTCCTGTTCTTCTTCATCGGCTACTGTGTGGATCGCTTCATCCATCGCCCGCTGTCGCAGGTGGAAAAAGAGTTCCGCAATATCATGGAAGGCAATCTGGACACCGAACTGGACATCACCATCCAGGACGAGATGGGCAAGCTGCTGTGCGCGATACAGACCATGCAGACCTATCTGCGCACCATGGTGGACGAGATCGTCACGCCGGTGGTCAAGATGCGGGAGAGGGTCAAGTCGGTGGATGAGAAGGTGGGTGTGGTGGCGAGCAATGCCGTGACCGAGCAGGAACAGATACAGAGTATCGCAGCGACCATGGAGCAGTTCAGCCAGTCCATCGCCGAGGTGGCGAACATGGCCGCCGATTCGCTGACCGAGATGAAGCGTACCCAGGGCATCGTGGAACTGAACAACGTCAACATGGGACGCAGCATCGATGCGACCACCAAGGTGGCAGAGACTGTGCAGCGCTCCAGCAAGACCATCTCGGATCTGGGGGCTTCCATAGAAAGAATCGGTAAAATAGCCAATTCGATCAAGGAAATTGCTGACCAGACCAACCTGTTGGCCTTGAATGCGGCCATCGAGGCAGCGCGTGCCGGCGAGCAGGGACGCGGCTTCGCAGTGGTGGCGGACGAAGTGCGCAAGTTGGCAGAGCGTACGTCTTCAAGCACCAAAGACATCACCAAGACCATTGCCGATATCACGGCCATCTCCAATGAGGCGGTTAAATCCATGGGTGAGGCGGTGGTCGAGGTCGAGAGCGGCATCACGCTGATTCGCGACAACGGTGAGCGGCTGACAGAAGTGATGGAGGCCACGGTCAGCATGTCCCAGCGTATCGACCACATCACCATGGCGTCCAAGGAGCAGTCCGTAGCCGGGGAGAATGTGGCCAAGAGTCTGGAGCATATCTCCGGATTGGTGGACGAGAATGCCCGTTCTTCGCAGCAGACGCGTGATGCGGCTGTGGAACTGGCGAAATCGGCCGATGAATTAAGCAAGGCAGGTTATCCGCTGACCAAATGCGGCATGCGGAACCAAGGCTGAGCAAGGAGAGAGAGATGTCAGAACTGTTAAAGAATATTGATGCGCGTACCAAGCTGGCGGGCACCAACAAGCTGGAGATCCTGATGTTCTCGCTGGGCAAGGATCTGCGCACCGCTCGCGAGGAGACCTTCGGCATCAACGTGTTCAAGGTGCGCGAAGTGATGCGCATTCCGGAGATCACGCGCGCCCCCGAGATGCCGCCTTCGGTCGAAGGCATGGTGAGTTTGCGCGGCGCTCTGGTGCCGGTGATCGATCTGGCCAAGTACATCGGCATGGAGTCCGACAGCAAACCCGACATCATGATCGTGACCGAATACAACGGGCATACCCAGGGTTTCCTGGTGAAGTCGGTGGACAATATCCTGCGCTTGGACTGGTCGGCGATGCGCGTTCCGCCCGAGATGCTGGCGGCGGAGATGGGCGGTCTGGTGACCGCCATCACGGAACTGAAAGACAAGCGGCTGGTGATGATGCTGGACGTGGAGAAGGTGCTGGCCGAGACCGGACATTTCGGTTCGGACGAGATGATCTTCAAGGCAGTCCAGCCGATCAGCAAGGCGGATCGTACTGTTTTCTACGCTGACGATTCGTCCGTGGCCCGCAACCAGATCGCCCGCACTTTGGAGGCGATGGGGGTTAAATCCATCTCCGCCATCAACGGACGCAAAGCTTGGGAAGAGCTGGCGCGCATGGCGGACTATGCGGAATCATCCAACACGCCTCTGAAAGATATGGTGCAGGTGATCCTGACCGATGTGGAGATGCCGGAGATGGACGGTTATATGCTGACGCGCAAGATCAAGTCGGACAAACGTTTCAACGGTATCCCGGTGCTGATGCATTCATCGCTGTCCAGTAATTCCAACCAGCAGTTGGGCAAGGCGGTCGGCGTGGATGAATATGTGCCCAAGTTCGAGCCGCAGAAATTGTCGCAGACGCTGGCGCGTCTGCTGGGATAAGGGGAGCACGAGATGGCATACAACGAAGACATGTTGGCAAGCAGCGAATACGACGGCTTGCTCGATCATATCGATGCGCGCACGAATCTGGCCGGCACCAACAAGATGGAGATCCTGCTGTTCAATCTGGGCACGGATGAGAAGTTTGGCATCAATGTATTCAAGGTGAAAGAGGTGTCCCAGGCCGGCAAAATCACGCGTACGCCCAACATGCCGCAGGGCGTGGACGGCATCGTCAGCTTGCGCGGCCATGTGATGCCGGTGCTGAATCTGGCGAAGTTCATGGGGATACGGGAAGAAGAGCCGCACCAGACCATGATGGTGGCTGAGTACAACAACCATATCCTCGGATTCCTGGTGAAGGATGTGGATCGAATCATCCGCGTCGATTGGGATAAGGTGCGCCCAACCGAGGGCATGCTATCCGACAAGGATGCGCTGATTACCGCCATCACCAATCTGGATGACGGTTCCTTGGTGTCCATTCTCGATGTGGAGCAGATCCTATCCAACGCCTTCGGGGAAGCTATCGTCGGCAACGTCGAGCGCATCGAATCCGCGCATGATCTGTGCGTGTTCTTCGCCGACGATTCCATGGTGGCGCGGCGCAAGATCATCGAGGTGCTGGACCGTATGGGCGTCAAGCACATCCAGTCCAATAACGGGCAGGAAGCGTGGGATCGTTTGCGCGCGATGGCGGACGCTGCCCAAAGCAGCGGACAGAACTTGCATGACCAGATACAGGTCATCCTGACCGATGCCGAGATGCCCGCGATGGACGGATATGTGCTGACCCAGTACGTGAAGAACGACAGGCGCTTCGAAGGTATCCCGGTGGTGATGCATTCCTCATTGTCTTCCGACGCCAATCGGGCGATGGGCAAGCGTGTGGGCGTCGATTATTACGTGCCGAAGTTCGATTCGATGGTGTTGTCGTCGACTCTGAGACCGTTACTGACATAACAAGCTGTATGGAAGTTGTATTAAGGAGATTGAGATGGGAATAGAGAATACAAAATTTCTGGTGGTGGATGATTTCTCCACGATGCGACGCATCGTGCGCAATCTTCTGAAAGAGCTGGGGTTTGTCAATGTGCAAGAGGCGGAAGATGGCGTGGATGCGCTGAACAAACTGCGCGGAGAGCCGTTCGAATTCGTGGTGTCTGACTGGAACATGCCGAACATGACGGGTATCGAACTGCTGCGCGCGATCCGTGCCGACGCGGCGCTCAAGCATCTGCCCGTATTGATGGTGACGGCAGAAGCGAAGAAGGAAAACATCATCGAGGCGGCACAAGCAGGCGCGTCCGGGTATGTGGTCAAGCCGTTCACTGCCGCGACGCTGGACGAGAAATTGAAAAAGATATTTGCGGCAAATCCGCATTTGAATAAGTGAGGTGAATCATGGCTAATCCTGCAAATAACGACTCGGACGATCTCGAAGCACTGTTCGATAGCATCATCTCTGCCAACACCGATGAACCCAAGGCTGCTGCCAAGGTGATCCAGTTGAACGCCGATGCGGAGCCCGCAAAGGTCCTCAATCAGGTCGGTCATATGGCACGCAAGCTGCACGACACGCTGCGTGAACTTGGCCTGCACAAGGAGATCGAGAAGGCGACGTCCTCCATCCCCGATGCGCGCGACCGTCTCAACTATGTGGCGACTCTGACGCAGCAGGCTGCCGAACGCGTGTTGACCGCCACAGAATCGGCGCAGCCGCTGGTCGACAAACTTTCCGACGATTCGCAGCGCTTGGCTGCGCAATGGGATCTGCTGTTCCAGAAGAAACTGGATGTGCAGCAGTTCAAGGCGCTGGTAACGCAGACACACGCCCATCTGCACGATATGCCCAAGCAGGGCAAGGAAGTTAATGCCTATCTGCTGGAGATCATGATGGCCCAGGATTTCCAGGATCTGACTGGGCAGGTCATCAAGAAGATCATCCAGTTGACGCAAGAGATGGAAAAACAACTGGTCGAACTGTTGCTTGAGAACGCGCCGCCAGCGGTACGTGCTGAAAACTCGGGTCTGTTGAATGGCCCGGTGATCAGCGCAGCAGGCAGGAACGATGTGGTCACCAGCCAGGATCAGGTCGACGATCTGCTGGAGAGTCTGGGATTTTAAGCGGTGCTGGATGCTGAGTACGCAGTGCTGCGTGTTCGATTGAGGAGATGAACATGAATGATTTTGCCGGAATGGAAGACCTGCTGAGCGATTTCCTGATGGAAGCCGGAGACATGTTGTCCGATGTGGACAGCAAGCTGATGGAACTGGAAAAATCTCCGGGTGAGAGCGGTCTGCTGAACGAGATATTCCGCGGTTTCCACACCATCAAGGGCGGTGCCGGATTCCTGAATGCGGGTGAGCTCGTCACCTTGTGTCATCTGACCGAAAACCTGTTCGACAAACTGCGCAACAAGGAACTCACCTTGAGCGCGGAACTGATGGATGTGATCTTCGCCGCTACGGCGGAAGTGCGCCATATGTTCGGCGCCCTGCAGAAGAATCAACAGCCACAGGCAGCGCCAGTCGAGATCATCAGTGCATTGAAGGATGCGCTGGAGGGTAAGGCAGTCGCTGCCATCAAGTCCGCCTCGCCTGCGACAGTCCAGGCAGCAACCGAAGCTACGGCAGGTCTGCCTGTCATCGAGGCTGAGAACGTCGACTGGGACGCCTTGTACAAGGCGCTCACAGGTAGCGACATCGTCGAGCAGGTCGGTGCCAAGCGCGATCCGGAAGTGATTAAGCAGGCCATCAACGAGGAAGAATCGACGCGCAAGGCCTTCGGCAGACGCTCTACCGATGTCCCGGGCAGCACGGTGGGGCGGCGCGGCGGGGATGTACCGGCAACCGAAGCAAAAGAGACTACCATCCGCGTAGATACCGAACGTCTGGACCAAGTGCTCAACCTGTCCGGCGAGATCGGCCTGACCAAGAACCGTTTGACTCATCTGCGCTCCGATATCCTGCAGGGGCGCAGCGATAGCGACACGCTGCGCGAGCTGGACTTGTCGGTGACCCAACTCGACATGCTGGTCGTGAATCTGCAGAACGCCGTCATGAAGACGCGCATGCAACCCATCGGCCGCCTGTTCAAGAAATATCCACGTTTGGCGCGCGATCTGGCGCGCTCTTTGAACAAGGATGTGGAACTGGTGCTGATCGGTGAAGAGACCGAGATGGACAAGACCATGATCGAGGACTTGAACGATCCGCTGGTGCACCTGGTGCGCAATGCGGTCGATCACGGTGTCGAAACCATAGTAGAGCGTCGTGCCGCGGGCAAACCCGAGAAGAGCATGGTCGAGCTGGCCGCGCGCCAGGAAGGGGACCACATCCTGATCACCATCACCGACGATGGCAAAGGGATGCGTCCGGAAGTGATCCGCAACAAGGCAGTGGAAAAGGGTTTGATCACCAATGAGGTGGCCAACACGCTGGACGAGAACCAGTGTCTGGAGTTGGTGTTCCTGCCAGGTTTCTCCACCAAGGACGAGATATCCAGTGTGTCCGGACGCGGTGTCGGCATGGATGTGGTGAAAACCAATATCCAGAAGCTGAACGGCAGCATCCAGATCCAGTCCGAACCCGGCAAGGGTTCGATCTTCTCCATCTCGCTGCCGCTGACGCTGGCCATCCTGCCTGTGCTGGTGCTGCGTCTTGGCGACCAGTCGTTCGCGGTGCCGCTGTCCATGGTGCGCGAGATCCTGCCTGTCACGCGCGATGCGCTGCAACAAGTCTCCGGCAAGGCCACCATGATCGTGCGCGGCGAAGTGCTGCCGGTACTGCCGCTCACCCAGCTGATCGGCTGGGGTAACAACGAGCGCTCGGAAGTCGGCGTGCTGATGCAGTTCGGCAGTAACAGCTTCATCCTGACTGCAGACGGTTTTGTCGGCCACGAAGACGTGGTGATCAAATCGCTGGATACCTTCCGTCCCAAGGGTGTGGCGGGCGTCACCATGTCCAGCGAGGGCGATATCGTGCTGATCCTGGATATCAAGGAACTGCTCAGCGATGTGCGCGGCAACTGATCCGATAATAAGAACAATAACCGGAGGAAGAGATGTTTGCCGCACTGTCGTTGAAGAAGAAGTTCCTGGCGCTCGAGTCGACGTCGTTCGCCATGTTCGTGGCCATGGCATTCTTTGCGCTGTTCATGCTCAAGGGCTCGGTTGATGCAGAGAAGGAAGGAGTTGAAAGGCTGAAAGCGGACATCATGGTGATGGAGCACATCAGCACCATGGATATCACGTTCCTGAAACAGACCAAACATGCCAAGAACGTGTGGATGCGCGGTGAGGATGCGGAAAAGAAGAAGAAATACCGTGCCGGCTTCGTCGAGGAACGCGAGCGTTTCGAGCGCAGTCTGCAGGCGGCGAGCGCCGGATTGAAACAGCTCGCATTGGGTCATGAGCAGGAGTTCACCGGGTTCATCGGCAAGCTGGGTGCGCTGGCGGAAATGCACCAGACTGTCAGCGACCAGTACCTCGCCCAGATCGATGCGCACCGCGCGGATGCTATGGGCTCCGATGCGAAAGTGGAGGGACTCGACCGGCCGGTATTGGCACAAGTCAGCGAACTGCGCGATGGTTTTGTGGCCTTCACCGAGCAGAAGGCGGCAGAGAAGATCACCATGGCGCAGGAAGATTACGAGCACCGGCGCAACGTGATCGTCGCTTGGGTACTGGCCTCGCTGGCTATCTCCTTCCTGCTGGCGACCGTCATCATCCGCCAAGTCATGCGCCAGTTGGGCGGTGACCCGCGTGATGTGGCGGCCGTGGTGAATACGATGGCGCAAGGTGATTTCTCGCGGCAGCCGGCGGGGCAGCCAGTGCCGGGCAGTCTGCTGGCGAACGCCTATCAGATGCAGGCCAGCCTGCGCGACATGATCGGTCAAGTTAAGTCGCAGGCCCATCATGTCGGCGATATGGCGCACAGTCTCGCGACCTCGGCCAACCAGATCGCCAAAAACGTCAATCATGAATCCGATGCTGTATCCGGCATGGCCGCTGCGATCGAGGAATTGAGCGTCTCTACCACGCATATCAGCGACCAGGGCAGCAATGCCAAGCAGATCGCGAACAATTCGCGTGACAGCGCACAGGAAGGCGCGAAAGTGGTGAACATGACCGTCTCCGGTTTGCTGGAGATCGCCAATGAGATCGAGAGTGCGTCAGGAGAGGTCTCCCGACTGGGTGAAGATGCGTCACGCATCAGCGATGTGGTGAAAGTGATCAAGGAGATCGCCGACCAGACCAACTTGCTGGCTTTGAACGCGGCCATCGAAGCAGCGCGCGCCGGGGAGCAGGGACGTGGTTTTGCCGTGGTGGCAGACGAGGTGCGCAAACTGGCCGAGCGTACCGCCGGTGCCACCAACGAGATCAGCCAGATGTCTTCCAAGATCGGGGAAGTGGCCGGCAATGCGCTTTCCGGTATGGACAAAGTTGTGCAGACGACCCGCAAGGGCGTGGGAGATGCCGAGACAGCCCAGGCATCGATCAAACATATCCAGAACAGTTTCAGTGAAGTCTCCGGCGTGATCGATGACATTGCCGGAGCGCTGCAGGAACAGAATGCGGCGGCAGCGGAACTGGCGAAGAGTACCGAGCAAGTGTCGCAGATGTCCGAGGAGAACGCAGGTGCAGCCAAAAGTCTGCTGCAGTTGGCGACTGAACTGGAAGACAAGGCCAGTGCTGTGCGGCAGTCGGTTGAAGTTTTCAAGGTCTAAGCCGTTCGCTTATAGAACAACAACATCAATCTGGAGGAAGTCATGTTTGGCGGAAAGATCAAGCAGGACTATCAAACGGCACAGCGCCGTCTGGTAGAAACGGAACGTGACATCGGCAATCTGCGGGACGAACTGGCCAGGCTGGAGAGCCAGCGCGAGTCGTACCGTCAGGAAGCGGAGCAGGCCAAGCTGAAATGCGAAGTGGCTGACCAGATATTCGTCAACATGCAGGGTTTTGGCGAATCGTTCATCGCCCTGCAAACATCGCAGGTCGCGGCGGCGACTTCCTTGCGCGAAGAGAAGCAGCACGCGGTCGAAGCGGCTTCTGTTTCGGTGAACAACCGTGCAGCGGTGTTGAATATCGCGTCCAGTCTGGAATCGCTGTCCGGCGACACGCTGCGCACTTCAAAGAACGTGCAGGGGCTGACCGAACGGGCAGCGCAGATCGGCAGCATCGTGAAGCTGATCAAGGAGATCGCGGATCAAACCAATCTGCTGGCGTTGAATGCGGCCATCGAAGCCGCCCGTGCCGGCGAGCAGGGGCGCGGTTTCGCGGTGGTGGCGGATGAAGTGCGCAAGCTGGCGGAACGTACCGCCAAGGCGACCAGCGAGATATCGGTCATCGTGACGGCGATCCAGGACGAGACACACCATGCGCGCACCCAGATGGAAGAATGGGCCGCGAAATCGCAGACGTTCAGCAGCGACGTGGGTACCGTGATGGGGAACATGAAGCATCTGCTGGATCTGGCCCACACCATGGAGGGCACCATCTCGGCGGCGGCCCTGCGTAGCTTCGTCGAAGTCGCCAAGATCGACCATATCCTGTACAAGTTTGAGATTTACAAGGTGTTCATGGGCATCTCCGACAGGGAGCCCGCGAGCTTCGCCTCGCATACCGCTTGCCGTCTGGGCAAATGGTATTTCGAGGGTGAAGGCAAGGATTGCTTCTCGAAACTGGACGGATATCAGGCGGTCGCTGCACCGCACCAGAGCTTCCACAACAACGGCAAAGAAGCCGTGGCGGCCTTCCATGCTGGCGATCCGTTGCGCGGCATGGCACTGGTGGGCAAGATGGAATCGGACAGCATGGCCGTTCTGTCCGCGCTGGAGCGTATCGCCATCGCCGGGGAGGGGGACAACAGTCTGTTGTGCGCTTCCACAAAATGACACCGGTACTGAGTTCCGGTTGTTCGATACATGACAGCCGGAACCGGGTTTTGTCCCAGCATGATGAATCGTGAATTTGTTTTTACCGATCAGGATTTTCAGAAGATACGTGACCTGATCCATCGCCATGCCGGCATTGCGCTGGCGGACAGCAAGCAGGAACTGGTCTACAGCCGCTTGGCGAGAAGGCTGCGCGTGACCGGGATCAAGACCTTCTCGGAATATCTGTCTTTCCTGCAGAAAGGTCACGAGGATGAATGGGAAGCCTTCGTCAATTCCCTGACCACCAATCTCACCTCGTTCTTCCGCGAGGCACATCACTTCAACCTGCTAGCGGATTTTCTGCGGCAACTCGGTCCGTCCCGCCCGATACATCTGTGGTGTTCGGCCTGTTCCACAGGCGAAGAGGCGTATTCGATGGCGATCACCGCCGCGGAGACGTTCGGCGGTTTCGATCATGCGGTGCGCATCATCGCTTCGGATCTGGACAGTCATGTGTTGGTCACGGCAAAAGCCGGACGCTACAAGGCGGAAGCCGTGCTCAAGCTGGGCACGGAACGGGTGGAGCGTTTCTTTCTCCCCGATGGAGCGGGTTATTTCAAGATCCGTCCCGAATTGCAGCGTTGCATCGAGTTCAAGCGTATCAATCTGCTCGATGCGAACTATCCGGTCCGTGAAAAGCTGGATGGCATCTTCTGCCGCAATGTGATGATCTACTTCGACAAGGATACCCAGCTCGGCATTTTGAAGAAGTTCGCGCCCTTGCTGCACCCGCACGGTTTGCTATTCGCGGGGCATTCGGAGAGTTTCTATCATGCCGCCGCCTATTTCAAATTGCGCGGCCAGACCGTCTACGAGTTGGCCAAGCATGCCTGAGGGGCGCATCATCGTCGTGGGCTCTTCCACCGGCGGGACGGATGCCTTGCGCATATTCCTGTCGAAGATGCCGGTCGATGCACCGCCTATCCTGATTGCGCAGCACATGCCGGAGTCGTTCGTGCCTTCTTTCGCCGAGCGTCTGGATGGACTGTGCAAGTTGAAGGTCAAACTGGCTGAGCAGGGCGAAGATATCCGTGGAGGTACGGTATACCTCTCCCCGGGCAATGCACATCTGCAGATCGCCAGACATGGCACCGGCTATCGCATCCAGCTGAACGATGCGCCCCCTGTGAACTTCCATCGTCCTTCGGTAGAGATGCTGTTCCGCTCCGCTGCCAGGGTATTGGGCGCGCGTGCCGTCGGTGTGATGCTGACCGGTATGGGCAAGGACGGGGCGGTCGCCATGCTGGAGATGAAACAGGCCGGTGCCATCAATCTGGCCCAGGATGAAAACAGCTGTGTGGTGTTCGGTATGCCGCGTGCAGCGATCGAGCTGGGCGCGGTGGATGAGGTGTTGCCGCTGGAGAGGATCGCCGAGCGGGCGATCATGCGCAGCCGGGAATACTGAGCGGGTGGCGATGCGCGGACGCGTCGCCACCCGTTAACGATCAGCTTCGTTTCGCTACTTGAGGATGTTTGTCGGCGACCATCTGGTCGATGACTGACATAACCTCCAGGCTGGCATCTTCCGCCACCTTCAGTTGTGCCAAGATCTGGTCCTGCAGGGATTCGTCGTGTGCCCAGTTCAGTTCCATCAGCGACAGCATGCGTTGCACGGATCCGTGCACCTTGCTGTGCGGCACATCCAGTTTGCGGAACGACGGCATCTCGCCGAACACCTCTTTACCCGCACCTTCGTACCACTTACCCAAGCGGCAGTTGTGATGATCGACCCCGACCGCGGTCTTGTATTCCTCGTTGTCCCAGTCGTTGACCAGTACATAAGCGCGCTGTTTGTAGATGACGTGGTCGACCTTCACCAGCGACGCGAAACTCAGGTCCTGCGCGTAGCGGGCGCTGGCCAGCGAGGTCACAGCCGATTCGTAGAACTGGCCGAACTTGTGTTCCAGCTTGCCGATGACACTTTGCGAGGAATTGGCGATCTCGTGCATCTCCTGCGAGTCGGTCAGCATCTTGGCCGATTCGCTCTGCAGCATCAGCATGATGCGGCCTATGGATTCCGAAGCGTTCTTGGTGTTCTCGGCCAGCTTGCGCACCTCGTCTGCCACCACGGCGAAGCCGCGTCCGGCTTCGCCCGCACGGGCCGCCTCGATGGCGGCATTGAGTGCGAGCAGGTTGGTTTGGTCGGCGATGGAAGTGATCAGGCCGACCGCCTTGGTGATCTCGCTGCTGCGCGCATTGAGGTTGGTGATCGCCTCGTTGGCATGGTTCACCCGCGCCACGATGCCCGACAGGCGCTGCACCACATCCTTCACCGATGCGCGGCTTTCCTCGGCATCCTCTCGCGTGCGGCGAGAGATACGCGCCAACTCTTCCATGTTGTCGGTGATGGTCTTCAGATCGCTCTGGTTGGAGACCAGGTTCTTCAGCAGGTTGTCGGTGTTCAGATGGTGGGCGCGCGACAACATATGGGTGCGCATGGCACTGCGTTTCTGTTCGGCCATACCCTCCAGCAGGATGTTCTGGTTGATCAGCCCTTTCTTGAAACCGCCATGCACGCCGCCGCTCATCGCCTGGCGTTCAAAGTTGCCTGCCAGATTGGCGCGGAAGCTGGTCTCCTGTTCGCGGAAGAAGGTGGCCAGCTGGTCCAGCATGTCGTTGACGTCCCAGCACAGCATGCTGATCTCGTCGCTGGAGTGGCCGATGCCCGTCACGCGGGAATTGAACTTGCCTGCTGCGACAGCATGCACCACATCTTCGACCTTTTTCAGCGGCAACAGCCAGCGACGGGTCAGCATTTGTCCTGCCGCCGAGACGGCGATGCCGACGACCAGAAAGGTGATCATGAACGCATCGAAACCGTGACGCGCGAAGCTGGTCAGGATGATGACCAGCGTGCCGAAAGAGAACGCCCATAGCAGGGCGGAGAATCTAGATTGCAAGGACCAGTTCGTCATAGCTCATTCCTTTATCGTTCAGGATATCCACCAGGATCTTGGTGGATGCCGCGATGGCATTGGCCGGACCGGCCTTGCGCTCCGCTTCCAGCATGGCCGCATACAGCGGCATCACCGCGTCGATGCCGCTACGCTTGGGTTTGCGGCGCACCGAGAAATAACCGTTGATGTTGCCGGAAGAGTCGAAGGTCGGTGTCACGTTGGTGAACACCCAGTAGAAAGCGCCGTCCTTGGACATGTTCTTCACATAGGCGAAGCACTCTTCCTTCTTCTGGATCTTGTCCCACAGCAACTGGAACACAGCGCGCGGCATATCCGGATGGCGGATGATGTTGTGCTGGGTACCCAGCAGTTCTTCTTCGCTATAGCCGGAGAATTCGATGAAGATGCGGTTGCCGTAGGTGATGCGCCCTTTGGTGTCGGTCATGGAGACGATGAAGTCGTCGTCCCGCATCACTTTCTCGACCGTGGTCGGTGTGATATTCCTTTTCATACTTCCCCCTGATGCATATGTCTGATGATTCTTATCGGCCACCTCTGTAGTTGCTTGAGGTGCCTGCCGCAATGATGCCATCTTATGTCGGTCCGGTGCATTGGAATCTATGCAATAGGGCTGAAAAACCCCTTCATTTCGCGCCCTTGCCACGCGCGAACCCGTCCTATGATCGCCGCACCGATAAAGGATGGACGACATGGCCGGTCAGGACAGCGATCTCGAAAAGACAGAATTACCCTCGCAACGCAAACTTGACAAGGCGCGCGAGGACGGTCAGGTTGCGCGCTCGCGCGAGCTGTCCACTTTCATGGGCCTTGTGGCCGGTGGTGCCGGGCTGTGGATGATGGGTGAGGTGCTGGGCCAGGGGATGCTGCGGCTTCTGCATAACGGGCTGACCCTGGATCGGGCGCTTGCTTTCAACATCGAGCTGATGGTGCCAAGGCTGCATGATCTGTTCATGGACATCCTGCTCACCTTCGTGCCATTCCTCGTGATGCTGGTGCTGGTGGCGCTACTCTCGCCGCTGCTGATGAGTGGCTGGCTGTTTTCGCCCAAGGCTTTACAGCCGAAATTCGGCAAACTCAATCCTTTCAGCGGTATCAAGCGCATGTTCTCCGCGCATAGCCTGATCGAGCTGGTCAAGGCGCTGGGCAAGGCGATCCTGGTCGGCGGCATCGGAGCCTGGGTGGTGTGGGCCAATCGCGACGAAGTGATGCAACTGGTGAGCGAGCCGGTCGTGCGCGCCATCCCGCATCTTAACAACATGATCTGGTGGAGCTATGCCGCCATCATGGCGGGCATGGTATTGATCGTGATCCTCGACGTGCCGTTCCAGCTTTACGAACACACCAAGAAGCTGAAGATGACCAAGGAAGAGGTCCGCCAGGAAGGTAAGGAGACCGAGGGGAATCCGCAGGTCAAGGGACGCATCCGCAGCATGCAGCGCGAGATTGCACGCCGCCGCATGATGTCCGAGATCCCGACCGCCGACGTGGTGGTGACCAACCCGACCCACTATTCGGTCGCACTCAAATACAGCGAGGACAAGATGCGCGCGCCTATCGTGGTAGCCAAGGGTTCACACCTGTTGGCGGCCAAGATCAAAGAGATCGCCAAGGAACACAACGTGCCTATCCTCGAAGCACCACCGCTGGCGCGTGCTTTGCATAAACACAGCGAGTTAGGTGCGCCTATTCCAGAAGCGCTTTACACGGCCGTCGCGGAAGTGCTGGCCTATGTCTACCAGCTGCGTCGCTACAAGAAGCAGGGCGGGGTCAAGCCGGTGAAGCCGGGCGAGTTGCCCGTGCCCAAGGAACTCGACCCGCTGACCAAAGAGCTGGCCGAAGCGGCTGCTGATTGATGCAGTGCCCAGGCACTGCGATTAATAGCCGCACAATTCCCCTTCTATTCCCACCTTTGATTTGACGCACCCTCCAGATAATACGTACGAGCCATGAGCCCCCTTTGGGGCGCGGCGAAACGGATAGCAGAACGGGGCGCGACATGAACGACATCATCAATACACTCAAGGGATCACTTACCAGTACCGGCGTGCGCGGTTTGGCCGGGCCGTTGCTGATCGTGATGATCTTGTCGATGATGGTGTTGCCGTTGCCGCCGCTGCTGCTGGACATGCTGTTCACCTTCAACATCGCGCTGGCCATCATGGTGCTGCTGGTGGCGATGAACACCACTAAGCCGCTGGACTTCGCGGTGTTCCCTGCGGTGCTGCTGATCTCCACCCTGCTGCGTCTGTCGCTCAACGTCGCTTCCACGCGCGTGGTGCTGCTGGAAGGACACACCGGCCCGGCTGCGGCCGGCAAGGTGATCGAATCGTTTGGCCACTTCCTGGTCGGCGGCAACTACGCCGTCGGTCTGGTGGTGTTCATCATCCTGGTCATCATCAACTTCGTGGTCATCACCAAGGGTGCGGGTCGTATCGCCGAGGTCGGCGCGCGCTTCACTCTGGATGCCATGCCCGGCAAGCAGATGGCCATCGATGCCGACCTGAACGCGGGTCTGATCGGCGAGG
This sequence comes from Sideroxydans sp., assembly GCF_054604835.1. Taxonomy (NCBI): domain Bacteria; kingdom Pseudomonadati; phylum Pseudomonadota; class Betaproteobacteria; order Nitrosomonadales; family Gallionellaceae; genus Sideroxydans; species Sideroxydans sp. The sequence goes on from NZ_JBTSFG010000001.1 coordinate 123,254, forward strand.
ATGCGGCACGCAAGCGCCGCGCCGAGATATCGCAGGAAGCCGAGTTCTACGGTGCCATGGACGGTGCTTCAAAATTCGTGCGCGGTGATGCCGTGGCCGGCATCATGATCATGCTGATCAACGTGGTCGGCGGTCTGGTGGTCGGCATGTTGCAGCATGATCTCGATCTGGCGACTGCCGCCAAGTACTACACCCTGCTCACCATCGGCGACGGTCTGGTGGCGCAGATCCCGGCGCTGGTGATCTCCACTGCTGCCGGTATGGTGGTGAGCCGCGTTGCTTCCGAAGACAACATCGGCCAGCAACTGAGCAAGCAGCTGATCTCCAATCCCCATGTCATCGTGCTGACTGCCGCCATCATCGGCCTGATGGGCATGATCCCCGGCATGCCGCATTTCGCCTTCCTGATGCTGGCCGGCGCAATGGGCTGGTTCGCCTATTTCCTGATGCAGAAGGGCAAGCAGGCGCAGGTGCAGGAGCAGGAAGTGCATGCCCAGGAAGTGGTGATCCCCGAAGCGGCCGAAGCCAGTTGGGAAGACGTGTCCCAGGTGGATGTGCTGGGTCTGGAAGTGGGTTACCGCTTGATCGCGCTGGTGGACAAGGCGCAGGACGGCGACCTGCTGCGCCGCATCAAGGGTATCCGCAAGAAATTCACGCAGGACATGGGCTTCCTGCCGCCACCCGTGCATATCCGTGACAACCTCGATCTGTCGCCGAACAGTTATCGCATCACGCTCAAGGGGGCCGAGATCGGCAGTGGCGAAGCCTATGCGCAACAACTGCTGGCAATCAATCCAGGTAACGTGAGCGGCCAGTTACCCGGTACGCCGACCAAAGACCCGGCCTTCGGACTGCCCGCTATCTGGATCGAACAGAACCTGCGCGACCAAGCGCAGGCCATGGGTTATACCGTGGTCGATGCCGGTACCGTGGTGGCGACCCATATGAGTCACCTGATCCAGACCTACGCCGCCGAGCTGCTCGGCCGTCAGGAGCTGCAACAATTGCTGGACCATCTGGGCAAGCTTGCGCCCAAGCTGACCGAAGACCTGATCCCCAACCTGCTGCCGTTCACCACCGTGCAGAAGGTGCTGCAGAACCTCCTCGACGAAGGCATGCATATCCGCGATATGCGCACCATCCTTGAGACACTGGCCGAGCATGCCCCGAGAACGCAGGACGCAACCGTACTCACCTCATTGGTGCGGGTCGGATTGGGGGCCGCCATCGTGCAGCAATACTATCCGTCGTCGCAGGAGCTGCAGGTCATTGGTATGGACAAGGAGCTGGAATACGTGCTCGGTCAGGCCTTGCAGGCGGGCGGTTCCGCCATCGAGCCGGGACTGGCCAATACCCTGCTCAATGAAGCACGCGCCGCCGCCGCCGCCCAGGAGCGGCTGGGTCTGCCCACCGTATTGCTGGTGCCCGGCGGCCTGCGCGATCTGTTGGCACGCTTCCTGAAACGCGCCGTACCGCAACTCAAAGTCATTTCCCAAGAAGAAGTACCCGGTTTCAAAACGATCCGGGTGACAGCCATGGTAGGAGGTAGAGCATGAACGCAAGAAAATTCATCGCAGGTAGCTCACGCGAGGCCCTGAAACTGGTACGCATCGAACTGGGCGAGGACGCCGTCATCTTGTCCAATCGCAAAGTAGCCGAAGGTGTCGAGATCGTTGCCATCCTGGGTAGTGAACTGTCACATCTGAACGAGACGCGCGTGGTCGAATCCCGCGCCTCCTCCAAGCCGCGCCTCGACAAACGCATCGAACAGCGCCCCGCTCTTTCCGATCGTGCACAGAACCAGGCCGCCACACTGGGCGCGAAAGTGCTCGCGGCGGAAACGCAGCGTGTTGTGACACAGACACCGTCTCCCGCTGTCGCTGAAGTGGCGCAAGAGCCCGCCGAGCAACAGCGCCTGTTGAGCGAACTCAAGTCCATGCACAAACAGATGCAGGAGCAGATGGCCACACTGGCCTGGGGCAACATCCAGCAGCAGGACCCGAAACGTTCCGGCCTGATGCGTGACATGGTCAATGTCGGTTTCAGTCCGGCCTTGTCGCGCCGCTTGCTGGACAAGATGCCGGCCAACGCCGATCTGGATTGGGTCAAGCGCATCCTCGCGCACAACCTGCGCGTGGCCGGTGTACAGGACGATGTGGTGACGCGCGGCGGTGTGTTTGCATTGGTCGGCCCCACCGGCGTGGGCAAGACCACCACCACCGCCAAGCTGGCCGCACGTGCGGTGGTGCGTTACGGCGCGGACAAGGTGGCACTGGTCACCACCGACAGTTACCGTGTCGGTGCCTATGAACAACTGCGCATCTACGCCAAGATCCTCGGTGTGAGCGTACATGCCGTGCGCGATGCCAACGATCTGAAACTCACCCTGTCCGGTCTCAAACACAAGCATCTGGTACTGATCGACACCATGGGTGTGGGCCAGCGCGACAGCCGCGTGGCCGAGCAGAATCGCATGTTCGACGAAGCCGGCATCGGCCGTTTGCTGCTCCTGAACGCTACCAGTGCAGGCGGCACGCTGGATGATGTGGTGAAGATGTACGGCGGACCGGGTGTGATCGGTTGCATCCCGACCAAATTGGACGAAGCGGTCACGCTGGGCACGGTGCTCGATGTGGTGGCGCGCCACAAACTGGCCATGCATTACATCGCCAGCGGCCAGCGCGTGCCGGAAGACCTGCATGAGGTGAAGCTGGACTATCTGCTGCACCGCACCTTCAAGGACGTCGGCAAGGCATCCAACTTTGCACTGCCGGAAATGGATTTCCCGGCCTTCATGGCCGGGCTGACCAGCGGTGTCGCCGCAGGGAGGGAGTATGCGCACTGATAGCCAGACCTTCGGCTTCGGCGATCAGGCCGCCGGACTGCGCAAACTGCTGGCACGCGGCAATGCCCAGGTGATCACCGTGCTGGGCGCGCGCGACGGATTGGGCGCGACCAGTATCGTCACCAATCTGGCGGCGGTGTTCGCCCATGCCGGCAAAGACGTGCTGGTGTTGGACGAGAACCTGTCGCACGACAATGTGGCCAACACGCTGGCGCTGCGTCCGCGTTACGACCTGCTGCATGCGGCACGCGGCGACAAGACTTGGCAGGATGTGCTGCTGCAGGGCATGGCCGGTCCCGGCGTGTTGCCGGTGGCGCGCGCGATGCAGGCACTGCCCAAGATGGAGGAGGCCGAGCGCGAACGTCTGCTGGAATCGTTGCTGGGGGCGGCAGTGGGGCGAGATGTGGTGCTGGTGGATGCGGCCCGCGATGGCAATTCGGTGTGCGCCAGCCTGTCCGGCGACGAACCCTTGCTGCTGGTATTGAACGCGACCGCCAGCGGCATCACCGAAAGCTATGCCTTATTGAAGAAGATGGCGGTGCACAACGGCCGTCAGGCCTTTGATATCGTGGTCAACCGTGTCGGCAGCGAACGCGAGGCACTGGCAGTGTTCGACAACATGGAAAAGGTCGCGCGTCATCATTTGCAGGTAAGCCTTTCGTATCTGGGCTATATTCCAGTTGATGAAAAGTTGAAACGTGCGACACAATTGTGCCGTCCGGTAGTGGATGCGTTCCCCTCGGCAGCATCGTCGATGGCGATGCGCGAGATCGCACAAGGACTGCTGCGCGCACCTGGCGTCAGTGAACATGTGCAGGACCGTCTGAGCAGCGTCATGCAAAGACTGATGCGCATGTCGCAGCCGCGCAGTGCGCAGGCGATGCGTTCGCACACAGGCGGCATGGCAGCGCTGACATGAGCCCCGTTGCCGTCGCTGAGGCGCCGGTAACGCGCCAGGCACAGTCCACTGCCGGCAAGATCGGAAGAATAAAGAAAATGTACACGCCCAATGGACTGAACGATAAGAACCAATGCCTGCAGGAACATGCGGCATTGGTGAAGCGTATCGCTCACCATATGATGCTGAAACTGCCTGGCAGTGTGGATGTGGACGACCTGATACAGGCCGGCATGATCGGTCTGCTGGACGCAGCCAGCCGCTATGACGAATTGCGCGGCGCACAGTTCGAGACCTATGCGGCGCAACGTATACGCGGTGCGATGCTAGACGAACTGCGCGGGGCGGACTGGTTGCCGCGCAGCATGCGCCGCGACACGCGCCGCATCGAGAACGCCATCAGCAAGCTGCAGCAGAAGTTGGGACGCGCGCCGACCGAGACCGAGATCGCCAAAGAAATGTCGGTCAGCCTGACCGAATACCAGCAGTTGTTGCAGGAAGCGCGCGGCGCGCAGCTGGTCTACTACGAAGACTTCCACAACGAAGACGATGAGGGTTTCTTCGACCGGCATGATTACAGCACCGAGGCCAACCCGCTGGAGCTGTTGCAGGACGACCGTTTCCGCACGGCACTGGTGCAGGCCATCGAACGCCTGCCGGAACGCGAGAGATTATTGATGGGCATGCACTATGAGCAGGAGATGAATCTGCGCGAGATCGGCGAAGTGATGGGTGTCTCGGAATCGCGCGTGTGCCAATTGCATAGCCAGGCCGTGGCACGCTTGCGTACCACTTTACGGGGACATTGATGGACATACTCAGCCTGTTTGGACTGGTCATTGCCGTCGCCGGTATCCTGGGCGGCCAGTTCCTCGAAGGCGGTTCGGTCGATGTGCTGCTGCAGGCGGCAGCCTTCCTCATCGTGTTCGGCGGCACGCTGGGCGCGGTGATGGTGCAGCATCCGATGAATGTGTTCATCAGTGGCGTGAAGATGGCCAAGTGGGTGTTCGTCACGCCCAGGAGCGAAGCACAGCAACTGGTCTACCGTCTGACTGCCTGGGGCAATGTGGCACGCAAAGACGGCATCCTTGCCCTCGAAGGGCAGATCAAAACCATCAACGATCCCTTCGTACAGAAGGGTTTGCAGTTGCTGGTGGACGGGCACAGCGCGGAGAAGGTGCGCGAAGTGCTGGAGATCGACCTGAACAGTTACGAGACATTGCACTGGCAGAGCGCGCGCGTGTGGGAGGCCGCCGCCGGATATTCGCCCACCATCGGTATCCTGGGGGCGGTACTGGGTCTGGTGCACGTGATGCAGAATCTGGGCGAACCCGCCAAACTGGGCGCCGGTATCGCGGTCGCTTTCATCGCCACCATCTATGGTGTGGGTTTCGCCAATCTGGTGTTCCTGCCTATCTCAGGCAAACTCAAGATTCTCATCCAGCGTGAGGTGAACAAGCGCGAGATGGTGATCGACGGGCTGTGCATGATCGCCAACGCGGAGAATCCGCACTACATCGAGAACAAGCTCAGGGGTTACCTGCACTGATATGGCACGCCGGGCTAAAAGACAAGGGCCGGACAATCATGATCGCTGGATGGTCTCCTATGCCGACTTCATCACCCTGCTGTTCGCGTTCTTCGTGGTGATGTACGGCATCTCTTCGGTCAATGAAGGCAAATACAAAGTGTTCAGCGGTTCCATGACCCAAGCCTTTGGTAAACAGGCGGGAACAGGGGATGCCGGCACCGGTCTGAGCGAAGAGGAGATGTACTTCAAGGCGCTGATCGAACGCCGCAACGCGCGTCTGGCCGAAAAATACATCAAACAGCAGGAACGCATGAAACGCCTGAGCGCGGCGCTCAACAGCAAACTGGCGAGCTTCGTCAACAAGGGGGCGATGAGCGTCACCCAGACCGATCGAGGCGTCACGCTGGACATCAACGCCAGCATGCTGTTCCAGCAGGGCGATGCGACGCTGCAAGCTGAAGCAGTAACGACGCTGACGGATGTCGCAAAGATACTGGCGGAAGAGGCGATGCCGGTGGAGGTGGAAGGCTATACCGACAACCTGCCTATCGCAACAGCACAGTTCCCGTCCAACTGGGAACTGTCATCTGCCCGTGCCAGCAGCGTGGTGCGACTGTTCATCGAGCAGGGGCTGACCGCAGATCATCTCAAGGCCATCGGCCATGCGGACAATGATCCCGTGGCATCTAACGATACGATCGAAGGCAGAGCCCGCAACCGCCGTGTGACGGTCACCGTGCTGGCACCGCCGCCCGAGGCGGCGATCTCAACCGGCGCTAACTGAGCCCTTTGCCAGCAGATGCTGCTGCAAACCATGCACCAGGTTCTGCGTCAGTTCCGCCTGTAACTCCTCGAATTCCGGTGCGATACCCAGTTCTAGACATTGCGTCACACGCAGTCCCTGATAACCGCAGGGATTGATGTTGTCGAACGGTGTCAGGTCCATGTCCACATTGAATGACAGCCCGTGGTAGCAGCAACCATTCTTGATCTTCAAGCCCAGCGCGGCGATCTTGGCGTCATGCACATACACGCCGGGCGCATCGGTCCGTCCTTCCGCTTGTACGCCGTGTTCCGCCAGCAGGTCGACCACGGCCTGTTCCATCAGACGCACCAGATCGCGCACGTTGATTTTCCAGCTGCGCAGATCGAGCAGCAGATAGATCACGATCTGGCCAGGGCCGTGGTAGGTGATCTGCCCGCCACGGTCGATCTTCACGACCGGGATGGAAGTCGGATTCAGCAGATGCTCGGGCTTGCCTGCCTGGCCTTGCGTGTAGGTCGGCGGGTGTTGCACCAGCCAGATCTCATCCACGGTATCGGCTGTGCGCTCGGCAGTGAACTTTTGCATGGCGCGCCAGGTGGGTTCGTAGTCGACCAGCCCCAGCGCGCGGATGTGGATGGGCGGTGTCATAACACCATCTTCACCATCGGGTGGCTGCTGAGTGCGCGGTAGATGTCGTCGAGCTGCTCGCGCGAGGTGACATGCACCGTGCAGGTCAGGCTGAGATATTTCGCCCCGCTGCTGGCGCGCATCGCAATGTCGGCGGCATTGAAGTCCGGCGCGTGCTGCTGCACGGCTTCGGCCATCGCTTGCGCGAAACCCTGCTGTGCGACGCCGAACACCTTGATGGGGAAGTCGCAGGGAAAGTCGATCAGGGAGTCTTTTTGTTCGTTCATTTGCGCATGATCTCTTTTTTGAATGTCTGGTAGAGCGGATATAGCTGCGCGAACATCGCGCCGGGTTTGCCGTTGCCGATGGCTAGGCCGTCCAGCGAGGTGATGGGCATCACTTCGCGAGTGGAGGAGGTGAGCAGCAGTTCGTCCGCGCTGAACAGTTCTTCTTTCATGATCTTGCGTATCACGGCCTTGATGCTGTGGGCGGCTGCCAGTTCGAGGATCACGTCGTAGGTGATGCCGGGCAGCATCAGATGATCTTTCGGGGGGGCGAGCAGTACGCCGTCCTTCACCATGAAGATGTTGCTGGCCGAGCCTTCGGTCATGAAGCTGTCATCGCGGATCAGGATCGCTTCGCCGCAGCCTGCATCGACAGATGCCTGACGCATCAACACATTGGGCAGCAGCGAGATGGACTTGATGTCGCAACGAAGCCAGCGGTTGTCCTGCACCGTGATGCAGGCGACGCCGCTGGCGATCGCTTCAGCCGGGGGATGCGTCAGCGGGCTGCTCATCACGAATACGGTGGGTGGCACCGGCGGATTGGGGAATGGGTGATCGCGCTTGGCGACGCCGCGCGTGATGTGCAGGTAGAGGTAATGGTCGTCCAGCGAGAGTTGCGCGATCAACACAGCTAGGATCGCTTCCCATTCTTCCGCGCTGTGCGGGTTGGGTAGGCGGATGCCGTCCAGACTGTGTTGCAGACGCTGCAGGTGGTCGCGCATGCGGAACGCATTGCGCGCATAGACCGGGATGACTTCATACACGCCATCGCCGAACAGGAAACCTCGGTCCAGCACCGGCACTTTGGCTTCTTCGATGGGCATGAACGCCCCGTTCAGATAGACATCCATCGTCGCCTCCTATTGGAACAACAATCGTATCGCATCCACCCCGCGCGAGAACACATTGGCCAGCGGTACGGTTTGCAAAGCCACCACGGGCAGGTCGAGGAAAGGCTGGCCGTTCAGCGTCAGGTGCAAGGTGCCGACCTGCTGCCCAGCATTCACCGGTGCGACCAGCGGCTGCATCGTTTCCAATTGTGCGCTCAACTGTTCGCGTTGTCCGGCGGGGATGGTGACATAGCGATCTTCGCGGAAACCGATGTCGAGCTGGTCCTGCGTGCCTTTCCAGACCGGCATGCTGCGCACTGCCTGCTGTTTTTGATACAGCTGCAGCGACTCATACTGGCGGAAGCCGTGGTTGAGCAGACGCTGTGTCTCGGAGGTGCGCAATATCTCCTTGTCGGCGCCGATCACCACGGCGATCAGGCGGCGCGGTGCGCGCAGGGCAGATGCTGCCAGCGAGTAGCCGAGCGCTTCGCTGTATGCGGTCTGCATGCCGTCCACATGCGGATCCAGCCACAGCAAACGGTTTCGGTTGAACTGGTTGATGCCGTTGTAGCTATACTCGCGCAAGGCATACAAACTGTAGAACTGGGGAAAGTCGCGCACCAGTGCCGCCGCGATCAGCGCCAGATCATGCGCACTGCTGTAATGCTGTGCATCGGCCTCGCCGGTCGCGTTGGTGAAATGCGTGTCGCGCAGCCCCAGCCGCTGGGCTTCGCTGTTCATGCGGTCGGCGAAGGCGATCTCGTGGTGGGCGACTCCTTCGGCCAGTACACGTGCGGCATCGTTGGCCGATTGCACGATCAGTCCGCGTAGCAACACCTCGACTGTCACCTCCTTGTCCGCCTCCAGGAACATGCGCGTTTCCTCGTTCTGCAAGCGCAGCGCATAGGGCGTAGGGGCGAGGCGCTGGCTGGCTGACAAGTCACCGCGTTGGATCGCGCCGAACACCACATAGGCGGTCATCAGCTTGGTCAGGGAGCCGGGAGCGATATGTTCATGCGCCGCTTCGGACACCAGCATCTGGCCGCTGCTGGTGTCATACAACGCGTAGTGTTTCGCCGCCAGCGTGGGGGCGGGCGGGAAGGCATGGGCGGAAGTGAGCATGCCGGACAACAGGCAAAGCAGAAAGAAAGGGAATCGCATATCGGTCATGACAGAGTGAGGCGCGGATTATACAGTGCCATGGCAGCCCCTATGCCTGCCGGTCCTGCCGACATGCTTGAGTTGCACGCTTTCTGCACGTATCCTCCTCACCACTATGACAGTCGATAACTCCCATAATCTGGATTTCACTCAGGAAGTGAGTGGATCTGTTGATCTGCGACAAGGTATCCGCCATCTGGATTCACTCCCGGCTATGCCGGTCATTGCGCAAAAACTCATGTCTCTGGATCTGAATAGCGATGAAGGGGAACAGCAGATGATGCTGCTGATCTCGCAGGACCCGCTCATTTCGGCCAAGATCATCGGCCTGTCGAACTCGCCGCTACTCGGTCTTTCACACAAGGCCAGCTCGGTCAAGGAAGCCGCCATGCTGCTCGGACTCAACCGGGTCAAATCGGTGGCCACCGGCATCGCCGTGATGTCTCTGGTGAGCAAATCCATCGGACGTTTCGATCCGCAGGAACTTTGGCTGCACAACCTGAGTGTCGCGTTCGCCATGTTGCCGGTGGTGCGCGCCATGCCGTTCAAGTCGCGCCCGCAGGACGATCTCATCTTCCTTGCCGGCATGTTGCACGACATCGGCTTTCTGGCGCTGGCGCATCTGGATGTGCAGCGCAGCGATGACTTACATACGCGTATCGCCATCGAGCCGGATCGCCCTTCCATCGAGATCGAACGGGAATTGCTGGCGGCGACGCATGACGAACTGGGTGCAGAGCTGGCCAAATATTGGAATCTGCCGGAAGAGCTGGTTGCGGTGATCCGTTATCACCACAGCCCTGATGCGCCCGAGGCAGCAGCAGGACTGCCGCTGGCACGCATCATCCATGTCACCGAAAAACTGATCCCCCCCATGGGGCTGCGCGAATTCGTCGGCAATCAAGTTACCGACGAAGAATGGGCGGCTTTGGGTATCGACCCTGATAAGGCCGACGAGGTCGCTGCGCAAGCTGCTGAGCAGGCTGAACAGGCGATACAGTTCGTCAGCTCACTCTGAGCTGCGCACCGTTCAATCCACCACGTGCCGTTTCGCCAGCTTGCGCTGTAAGGTGCGGCGGTGCATGTTGAGCAGGCGGGCCGTGGCGGAGATGTTGCCGTGCTGTTCCAGTAGTACGCGGTTGATGTGTTCCCATTCCAGGCGGTCGACGGTGGCGGGTTGCGCATCCACCGCTTTGTCCGGATCTGCGCTGTGGCCGAAGGCGGCCACGATCTCGTCGGCATTGGCAGGCTTGGAAAGATATTGCGTGGCCCCCAGTTTGATCGCTTCCACTGCGGTGGCGATGCTGGCGTAGCCGGTGAGCATGACGATGCGCGTGTTGGGGTCGAGTTCGTGCAGGCGCTGCACCAGCACCAAGCCTGAAGCGCCGTTCATCTTGAGGTCGATCACCGCAAACTCCGGCGGATTTTCTTCCGCCAGCGGCAAGGCATTTTCCACACTGTTCGCGTCGCTCACGGTATAGCCGCGTTTTTCCAGCGCGCGTCTCAACACACCTCTGAAAGTGTCATCATCGTCCACCAGCAGCAGGGTTGGCAGGTCGCTCATGTGTTCACCTTGGCACGGGGCAGGATCACTTCGGTGGTCGCGCCGCCGCCTTCGCGGTTGGACAGTTGCACGCTGCCGCCCAGCCTTTCCAGCGTGGCATTGGCGAGGAACAGACCGAGTCCGCGACCTTCCGCCTTGGTGGTGAAGAACGCGGCACCGGCGCGTTCCGCCGCTTCCGGTGTGAGGCCGGGGCCGTGGTCGCGTATCTCCAGCACGGTGCGCTCATCGTTCCAGTGCAGCAGGATGTCCATCTCGTCCGGCGAGGCATCGGCGGCGTTGTTGAGCAGGTTCAGCAAAGCGGCGCGCAATGCGGGGTCGGCACTCATGCGCGGGGCGGGTTGCGCGCCATCGACCTGGTGGCGGTAATGCACGGTGGGACGCAGCAACTGCCATTCGTCCAGCACATCGTGCAGGAAAGTCTCCACATCTACCTCGTCCGGTGTCTCCTGCGCGTGACGGATCAGCGTGTCGAGGATGCGTTTGCAGTTTTTCACCTGATCATCGAGCAGGTTCAGATTCTCTTTCTGTTCGGGAATCTCGCATTCATCGCGCATCTCGCCGATCACCACTGCCATGGTGGACAGCGGCGTGCCGAGCTCGTGTGCGGCACCGGCGGCCAGCGTGCCGAGCGCCACGATGCGTTCGTTGCGCAACGTGTCTTCGCGCACACGGTTGAGCTGGGCGTCGCGCAATCGCACCGCCGCCGCCATCTCTACCGCGAAATAGGCGATCACCGCCGCGCTGATGAGAAAGCCCAGCCACATGCCGATCACGTGGGTGTTGAAGGCATCGCCTAGCGGCGAGGTGTCGGAGGCAGCAGCGGCGACGGGTTCTGACTCGGTGCGGCAGAAATCGGGGTCGTCATGGCCGGCATGCTGATCCGGGGCGATCTGTGTCATCGCTGGGGTGTGTTGCGCATGGGCATCGCCTGTCGGCAGTGGCACATACCACACCATCAGCAGGCTGTAGCAGGCCAGCGTCAAGGTCGCCATGCCCCAGGTATAGCGGCGCGGCAGGATGGCGGCGGCCAGCACCAGCGGCAACAGGTAGAGCGAGATGAAGGGATTGGTAGAGCCGCCCGCGTAATAGAGCAACACGCTGAGTATGGTCACGTCCAGCGTCAGTTGCACGAACAGTTCCAGATGGCTGACCGGGTAGTCGCGCGACAGCCGCCACCAGGTCAGAGCGTTCGCCAGCGTCAGCACGCCGACCGTGGAGAGCATCGGCAGCCAGGCGAGATCTGTGCTGAGGAAGCGGTGTACCAAGATCAGCGTGGCCAGCTGCGCGAGGATGGCCCAGTTGCGCAACATGAACAGGCGGCGCAGATGAGAGTGTCCGGTCTGGGAGGCGAGCAGGGAAGAATGCATGGCGCGGATTCTACCGGATGCCCGTGTTTACAGGCGTGCGACAAAATGACGCAGGGGCGCGCAGCGCGAACTCCCTACAATCTTTTCCGCTTGAATTTGATAAATCGGAGGAGATGAGATGAAGTTGAAGATGATCGCGGTGAGCGTCGCACTGGCATTGAGCCATGCAGCGATGGCAGTAGACGAGACCATGGACGAAGTGGTGGTGACCGCGCCGCAGAGCAGCGCACCCCTGACAGTGAAGACCGACCCGAGGAAGCCGCGCCAGCCGGTACCTGCCCACGACGGGGCCGATTATCTCAAGACCATCCCCGGTTTCTCGGTGATCCGCAAAGGCGGCACGGACGGCGATCCTGTGCTGCGCGGCATGGCCGGTTCGCGTTTGAATATCCTGTTGGACGGCGAGCAGATCTTCGGCGGATGCGGTGGCCGCATGGACCCGCCCACGGCGTATGTGTTTCCTGGTTCGTATGACCGCATCACCGTGCTGAAAGGCCCGCAGACCGTGCTGTACGGTGCGGGTAACTCGGCAGGGACGGTGTTGTTCGAACGCAGCATAGATCGCGATGCGCAATTCGGCACGCATGGTCAGGCATCTCTGATGCTGGGCAGCTTCGGCCGCAACGACGAGATGTTGAGCGCCACCACCGGCAGCGAGAAATACTATGTGCGCGCCGATGCGACGCGCACCCATGCCAACGACTACAAGGACGGCAGCGGCGTGGCCGTACATTCTTCCTATACACGCTGGAGCGGCAACGCGGCACTGGGCTGGACGCCGGATGACGTGACACGCATGGAAGTGACGCTGGCCAAGAGCGACGGACAGGCCGCCTATGCGGACCGTGCCGTGGACGGTTCCAAGTTTGCGCGTGATAACTTTGGCGCGAAGTTCGAGAAGCGCAACATGGGCGGCATGCTGGAAGCCGTCGAGGCGCAGGCGTATTACAACTATGTCGACCATGTGATGGACAGCTACACCCTGCGCAGCGGTAATCCCGCTTCGATGATGGCGGCGATGAACCCGGATCGCAAGACCACCGGTGGTCGTGCAGTCGGAACGCTGCAGTTGGCAGACGACAGCCAGCTCAAGTTGGGGCTGGATACGCAATACAATGTGCACACCAACCGCATGGGTGCGGCGCCCGGCTACATGGGCGATTACACGCTGAAAGCGCGCACCAAAGATGCAGAGTTCAAGAACCTCGGCGTGTTCGGTGAATGGCATCAGGATGTGAGTGACACGCGCCGCGTGATCGCCGGTCTGCGTGCCGACAGCTGGCAGGCGACCGACTTCCGGATCATGATCATGCGCGGCATGACGTCGGTGATGAATCCGACAGCCAACCAGACCCGCAAGGAGACACTGGCCAGCGGTTTTGTGCGCTATGAGCAGGATACCTCCGCGACACATACCTGGTATGTCGGGGCAGGGCGCACTGCGCGCGCACCGGATTACTGGGAATTGTTCAACAAGGAAAGCCTGACCACTGCCAGTTCGTTCAATACCTTCAGTGAGAAGACCTCGCAACTCGATGTCGGCATGAACTACCGTGCGGGTGACTATCTGTCGGGTTCCGTGTCCGCGTTCTATAGCAAGATCACCGACTTCAACCTAATCCAGTCGAACGTGATGAAGGGTATGACGGCCGTCACTGTGACGCGCAATGTCGCCGCGACGACCTATGGTGCCGAGGCGGGTGTTGCCTATGCGTTGCTGGACAACTGGAAGGTGGACGGCAGCCTGGCCTATGTGCGCGGCAGCAATGATACCGATGGCACCGCGCTGGGGCAGATGCCGCCGCTGGAAGTGCGTGTCGGCCTGAACTACGACGACAAGGTGTGGTCGTTCGGTGCGCTGTTGCGTGCCGTAGCCGCACAGGATCGCGTGGCGGTGAATCAGGGCAATATTGCCGGTCAGGACATCGCGGCTTCTAGCGGTTTCGGCGTGTTCTCGCTGAACGGTGGCTGGCATGCGGATAAGGCTTTCAAGGTGAGCGCCGGTGTGGACAATCTGTTCAACAAGACCTATGCCGAGCACATCAGCCGCGCCGGAACGATGGTGACAGGCTACACGCAGACCACGCGCGTGAACGAGATGGGTCGCAATCTTTGGCTGAAAGGTGATTTCGCGTTCTGAAGCGGAATCGGGGCTAGAATAGTGCGCCACGGAAATGTGGCGCCTCATTTACAAGGAGTATCAAATGCGTAAGGTTCTTTTTGCAGTGTTGTTCGGTCTTTCTTTTGCTGCGCAAGCGGCCGATGTGGAGGTTTCCCAAGCATGGACGCGCGCCACGGCACCGGGGCAGGACAGCGCGATGGTGCAAGCCGTCATCACCAGCAAGCAAGCGGCGGAGTTGGTCGGCGTCAGCTGCAAGTGTGCCGACACCGCAGAATTGCACAGCATGGTGCACGAGGGCGGCATGATGAAGATGCGCCAGGTCGAGGCTATCGATCTGCCGGCCGGCACAGCAGTCGATCTGGGTGCGGCTGGATATCACCTTATGCTGATCGGCTTGAAACAGCAGATCAAGGAAGGCCAGCAGATCGAGCTGATGCTCACGCTGCGCCACAAAAACGGCAAGACCAAGAACGTGAAGTTCAAAGCACCGGCCAAGGCCTTGAATGCCAGTGCCAGCAAGCCCATGCACGACATGCCTGCAGCCGGCGGACATGACATGGGCAATATGCACCAGCATATGCAGCATTGATAGCGGAGGGCGGCATGCGCAGAATCCTGTTTCTTATCCTGAGCTTGCTCGTTGCGCCGCAAGCCTATGCGGCCAGCGATGTGCTGGTGGATAAGGTCTGGATGCGCGAGAGCGTACCGGGGCAGACAGCCGCCACCGTGCAACTCAATCTGTATGTGACCAGGGAAGCAAAACTGCTGGGCGTGAGCAGTCCGCTGGCAGCATCCGGCGAGATACGCCACGTCATGAAACGCGGCGGCAAGATGCAGCAACGCACATTGCGGGACCTGAAGCTGGCGGGGCACAGCAACACGCTGTTCGGCGAGCGCGGCTTGTACCTGATGCTGGTAGGGCTCAAACAGCCGCTCAATGTGGGTGACAAGGTGCCGGTGACCTTGTCCCTCAAGATAGGCGGCAAGACGCGGGATGTCGAAGTGCAAGCAGCGGTACGTGCATTGGAGCTGAGCTACAAGCACTACAACGATCCGGCAGTGATGGATCACCAGTAGCACCCATCGTTGCACATGAAAAAGGCGGCTGAAAGCCGCCTTTTTCATGCCCTTGAAATTCTCCTTGGCGACCATAGATTGCAAACAGGCGGGCTGTCCCGCCAGTCTGTGAACGAAATTCAAGGAGAACGAAATGGCCAACATCAGCAGATACAACCCGACCCGCGATGCCCTGGACGACCTGTTCCGGGGTTTCTTCATGCAGCCCGTGCGCCTGGAAGGGCAGCAGGAGGTGCAGATCAGGATGGATGTCAGCGAGGACGACAGGGCTTACAAGGTGCATGCCGAGATACCCGGCGTGAAGAAGGATGACATCCATGTGCATATCGACGGCAATCAGGTGTCGATCAGTGCAGAGGTCAAAAATGAGAAAGAAGTGAAGGAAGGTGAAAAAGTGCTGCGGAGCGAGCGCTACTACGGCAGTGTGTCTCGAGCTTTCACGCTGGGGCAGGATGTGGATGAGAACGCTGCCCAAGCGAAATATCAGGATGGTGTGCTGGAATTGATGCTGCCGAAGAAGGTGGCGGTCAGCGCGAAGAAGCTGGTCATCCAGTAATTACTCCCTCATCAACATGCATGCGGGCGGCGCTTTGCCGCCCGTTTTCATTCTGTCTGGAGTAGAATTCGCGGCAATTTCTTCAGGAGTCGCCATGCCATTAACTGCTGCCACCGCCGCGCAAAAAGCCCACACCCTGTCCGAAGCGCTGCCCTATATCCAGCGCTTCTTTGACAAGACCATCGTCATCAAATACGGTGGCAACGCCATGACCGATCCCAAGTTACAGGAGGGATTCGCGCGCGATGTGGTGCTGCTCAAGCTGGTCGGTATGAACCCTGTGGTGGTGCACGGCGGCGGTCCGCAGATCAACGACCTGCTGCAGAAGGTGGGCAAGAAGGGTGAGTTCATCCAGGGCATGCGCGTCACCGATGACGAGACCATGGACGTGGTCGAGATGGTGCTGGGCAAGGTCAATAAGGACATCGTCAATCTCATCAACCGTTACGGCGGCAAGGCGGTCGGTCTGACCGGACAGGACGGTGCGTTCATCCGCGCCGACAAGATGATGCTGGAGAGCAACGACGAACCGGGCAAGATGCTGGATATCGGCTTGGTCGGCGAGATTAGCAAGATCGATCCTTCCATCATCACTTTCCTCGATTCCGGCGATTTCATCCCGGTGATCGCGCCCATCGGTGTCGCCCCGGACGGCGAGACGCTGAACATCAACGCCGATCTGGTGGCCGGCAAGCTGGCCGAAGTGTTGCGTGCCGAGAAACTGGTGCTGATGACCAACACGCCCGGCGTGCTGGACAAGGACGGCAAGCTGCTCACCGGCCTGACACCCAAGCTGGTCGATGATCTGGTGGCGGACGGTACTTTGTCCGGCGGCATGCTGCCCAAGATCGGCTCCGCGCTGGATGCGGCGCGTAGCGGCGTGAAGGCAGTGCACATCATCGACGGACGCGTGGCCCATGCGCTGTTGCTGGAGATCCTGACCGACGAAGGCGTCGGCACGCTGATCAAGAGCAAGTGAGCGAGCGCGTTTGGGTCTTCGATCTTGACAATACGTTGCATAACGCGACGCCGCATATCTTTCCGCACATCAATCGCAGCATGACGGCCTACTTGCAGGAGCACCTGAAGTTGAGTGCGAAAGCGGCGAACGATCTGCGCGTCGATTACTGGCAACGCTATGGTGCGACGCTGACCGGCCTGATGAAACATCACGGCACCGACCCGGACCATTTCCTGTGGCATACCCACCAGTTTCCCAAACTGCCCGAGATGGTGCTGCGCGAGCCGCGTTTGCGCTGGGTGTTGAAACGTTTGCCGGGACGCAAGCTGGTCTATTCGAATGCCCCCGCGCACTATGCGCGGGCGGTGCTGAAGCTGATGCAGGTGGATGACCTGTTCGATGATGTGTTCGCCATCGAGAGCGCGCGTTACCGTCCCAAGCCGGAAGCGGCAGGGTTCCGTCACTTGTTGCGCAAGCATAAGCTGCAGGCCGCGCAGTGTGTGATGGTGGAAGACAGCGCGGAGAACCTGCGGACCGCAAAACAACTGGGCATGCACACCGTATGGGTGAGCCGTGCGCCGCGCACGCCGCGCTTTGTGGACGTGAAGATAAGCGGTGTGCTGGAATTGCCGCGCATGATGAACCGTCTTTAAGAAAGGAAGAATTATGGCGACCAAGCAAACGGGTGAAAGAAAGCTACAGATCCTGCAAACCATCGCGGAGATGCTGGAACAACCCAAAGGCGAGAAGATCACCACTGCCGCCCTGGCGGGGCGATTGCAACTGTCCGAGGCGGCGCTGTACCGTCACTTCGCCAGCAAGGCGCAGATGTATGAAGGGCTGATCGAGTTCATCGAGCAGACCGTGTTCGGTCTCATCAACAAGATCGTCACGGAAGAGCAGGACGGGTTGCGGCAGGTGGAGGGCATCCTTGCGCTGCTGCTCGGCTTCGCGCAGAAGAACCGAGGCATGACGCGCGTGCTGATCGGCGATGCGCTGGTGAACGAGGATGAGCGCTTGCAACTGCGCATCAACCAGTTCCTGGATCGCGTCGAGACCACGCTCAAGCAATCGCTGCGCATCGCCTCCACGCAGGGCAGATTGTCCGCGGATGCAGATGTCGGGGCGCATGCCAACCTGCTGCTGTGCTATGTGGTCGGCCGCTGGCAGCAGTTCGGCAAGAGCGGCTACAAGCGACTGCCGATGGAGCAGTGGCCGCAGCAGTGGGCGATATTGCTGCTGCAGTTCAAATAAGCTCGGTTGCGGCCCCCAATAAAAGCCGCTATATTGCGGGCCATGCATTTCTCCCGCCACATATCGCTTTTGCATTCCACCTTCAGCCTGCTGGCAGCGCTGAAGCTGCGCTCGCGCGCATACTGAACCTTACCCCACACGTATCAAAGCAGGCGGCTCGGTAGGCGTGAGCCGTGGATGAACAATTGCGATGGAGCATCATAAAAATGACTGACAAACTGATCATATTCGACACCACCTTGCGCGACGGCGAGCAGAGCCCGGGCGCATCAATGACCAAAGAAGAGAAGTTGCGCATTGCGCGCCAGCTGGAGAAGCTGGGCGTGGATGTGATCGAGGCCGGTTTCGCGGCGGCTAGTCCGGGCGATTTCGACGCGATCCGATCCATCGCCGAGGTCATCAAGGATTCCACTGTCTGTTCGTTGGCGCGTGCCAACGAGAAGGATGTGCGTGCGGCAGGGGAGGCGATCAAGCCGGCCAAACGGGGGCGTATCCACACCTTCATCGCCACCTCGCCCATCCACATGCAGCACAAGCTGCGCATGACCGAGGATCAGGTAGTGGAGCGCGCGGTGCAGGCGGTGAAGTGGGCGCTGGAATACACAGATGATGTGGAGTTCTCGGCCGAGGATGCGGTGCGCTCCGAGATGGACTTCCTGATACGCGTGTTCGACGCGGTGATCCAGGCGGGTGCGAAGACACTGAACGTTCCGGACACAGTGGGTTACAGCATCCCCGCCTTGTGGGGGGAGCGCTTTAAGGATCTGATCGCACGTGTGCCGAACAGCGACAAGGTGATCTGGTCCACCCATTGTCACAACGATCTGGGGATGGCCTCCGCCAACTCGCTCTCCGCTGTGATGAACGGCGCTCGCCAGGTGGAGTGCACCATCAACGGTCTGGGCGAGCGCGCGGGCAATGCTTCGCTGGAGGAGATTGTGATGGCGATCAAGACCCGCCGCGATGTGTTCAGCTGCGACACGGGCATCGATACCGCGCAGATCGTGCCGACCTCCAAGCTGGTGTCCAGCATCACCGGTTATCCGATCCAGCCGAACAAAGCCATCGTCGGCGCGAACGCCTTCGCGCACGAGTCGGGCATCCACCAGGACGGCGTACTCAAGCACCGCGAGACATACGAGATCATGCGCGCCGAAGATGTGGGCTGGGGCGCGAACAAGATGGTGATGGGCAAGCACTCCGGCCGTGCCGCGTTCCGCGCGCGCCTGCAGGAATTGGGTATCGTGCTAGACGGCGAAGAAGCGGTGAATGCCGCTTTCGCGCGCTTTAAGGATCTGGCCGACAAGAAACACGAGATCTTCGACGAGGATCTGCAGGCGCTGGTAAGCGACGAGGAAGCGGCACAGGTGAGCGAGCATTACCGCCTGACGGCCATGGGGGCGCATTCCGAGACCGGCAAGCTGCCGGTAGCACGTGTGGTGTTGAGCATCGGGGGCAAGGAAGCGCATGCCGATGCACAGGGCGGCGGTCCGGTGGATGCGATATTCAAAGCCATCGAGCAGATCGCCAAGAGTGGCACCGAGCTGCTGCTTTATTCGGTGAACAACATCACCAGCGGCACCGATGCGCAGGGCGAAGTGACCGTGCGTCTGGCCAAGGGCGGGCGCGTGGTGAACGGGCAGGGTGCGGATACCGACATCGTGACTGCTTCGGCCAAGGCCTATCTGAATGCGCTGAACAAGCTGCATACCGGTACTGAGCGGGCACATCCGCAGGTCTGAGATGCATGACTGAGGCGAGCAAGCAGAGCTGTCGCCTGATCCTGATGTTTGGGGTGGCGCTGGCTTTTGCTGCTACAACAGCAGGGGCGGTGCCGCTTGCCGAGAAAGTCTCCAGTCCAAAGCCTGAGAAAGTCAGCAAAGGTAAGGCGGTGCACTTTATCGAGAGCCGTCCTGAATCGGGTTCAAAAGTGCATGCGGAAAAGCGGGGGGTTGAGCTTCCTTCTCCGGAGAAACTGCCTGCCAGCGAGCCGCAGCCACTGGAGTTGAAAGGTGTGCGCGGCTAGCTTGGGCCGTCCGCAATGGCTGTGCGGGCTTCTGCTGCGGTCCGGGCGACTCCCTTGAACGCATGGCGCTGTGTCTTGCCGTCTATCTTCAGATCGTAACCATCGCAATCCACTCCTAGCCATTGTGTGGTCGATCCTGCTGTTCGGGCGTTCGACTCGGCAAGCAGTATCTCTTCCTCTTCCATCAATGCATGGCGCGGCACCAGATAGTTCTCGGTCTTGACCCAGTGTATGTCGCCGAAGCCGCCGATGTAGCGGATCGCCAGCGGGGTGATGCGGTAGAAGTTGAAGTCGGCCATGTCGAAGTAGGTCTGCGCTTCTGGGAAGTAGCGCAGGTAGCGTTTGCCGCAACGTTCTCTGTCGGGCTGGAACACGGCATGTCCGACTAAGGTGACTCTTCCCTGCGTCTGGATGTGCGGGTCATCCTGATTGTGGGTGATCAGGCTGACACGAGAATCGTTGAGGATGTTCTTGGTGTGTTCCGCCAATCCGCTGATCAGGATCAGCAGGCTGCCATCGTGATCGACCATGTAAGGCGTGATGGATGTGAAGGGATGGCCGTCGAACTTTTTCGATAGCGTGCCCAGTGCGCCGTAGCGATGTGCCCGCAGTAACTGGCGTGCCGTGCGGCCGTGGTCATGCGGAGTGATTTTGTCGGTTATCATGGGCGCATTGTATTGAGTCGGGTTGGAATATGGAACGTCTAAAACAGGATGTGCTGGACGCGTTGCGTTTCTTGCGCTT
Source organism: Sideroxydans sp. (assembly GCF_054604835.1). NCBI lineage: Bacteria > Pseudomonadati > Pseudomonadota > Betaproteobacteria > Nitrosomonadales > Gallionellaceae > Sideroxydans > Sideroxydans sp. The sequence goes on from NZ_JBTSFG010000001.1 coordinate 143,870, forward strand.
TGTCTCCGTGCGCCTGCGTGATGACCGCTGCATGGAGATGGCGGCCAGCCTGACTTTCACCACCTTGCTGTCACTGGTGCCTTTGATCACCATCATGCTGACGGTGTTCGCCGCCTTCCCCGTCTTTTCCGACATGTCGAGCGCGATCAAGTCTTATGTGCTGTCCAACATGCTGCCCGAGACGGGGGGCCGGATGATCACGCGCTACGTGGAACAATTCGCGCAAAGCGCCTCCAGATTGACGGCGGTGGGCATCGTATTCCTCGGCATAGCCGCGATGATGATGATGATGACCATAGACAACGCATTCCATCGTATCTATCGCGTATCCAGACAGCGCAAGCTGGTGCAACGTATCTTGGTTTACTGGGCGGTCATCACCCTCGCGCCCTTGCTGGTCGGCGCCAGCCTGTCCTTGACCTCATGGTTGACCAGCGTGTCGGCCGGCTATGCACAGCATGTGCCGTTTGGCGGCATCTCTATCCTGAAGGTGTTTCCGCTGATCCTGACTGCGGCAGCCTTCACTCTGCTGTTCAGCGTCGTGCCCAATCGCTATGTACCCATCCGGCATGCGCTGATCGGTGGTGTGATTGCGGCTTTCGCCTTCGAATCCATGAATCTGGCGTTCGCTTACTACATCACCCATTTTCCGTCCTACAAGCTGGTGTATGGCGCATTTGCCAGCCTGCCGATATTCCTGCTGTGGATATACCTGTCCTGGTTGATGCTGCTGTTCGGCGCCATCATCTCCTCTGCCATCCCGCACTGGCGTAGCGAACATTCATTCGGGAAGGATCAGCCGACTCAGCTTTATTTCGCGCTGCATATGCTCAAACTCATGGACGAAGGCCTGAAGACAGGTGAGGTCCAAGTCCTGCATAGTCTTTCGCGCCAGCTGCGACTCGGCTATGAAGATGTCGAGCATATCCTGCAGAAGCTGGGCGATGCGAAGGTCGTGAGCAAGCTGTCCGAGCAGGGGTGGGGGATGGTGCGTGCGCCGGAATATGTCACCGTATCCGAGCTGATACGCCTGTTTCTGCTGGATACATCTGGCATGCCCAAACAGGCGGCCGATCCGCATATAACGGCCTGGTTCGCCGCGCTGGAACAGCGCATGCACGGATCAGCGCAGCAGACCCTGCGCGACATCTGGGCAACCCCGGTCTGAACGGTTGCTGTCGCCGGGCTTTTCGGTTTTAATGCGCGCCGCTTGAATCCCGCCACATGAATCAACCAGGAGAGAAGAAATGAAATTCATTGAACAACTGTTCGAAGGCGTACTGTGGAACAGCCGCTTTGTGGTGCTGACCGCGGTCATTGGCAGTCTGCTGGCGGGCTTCGCTATCTTCTACATGGCCACGGTCGACGTGATCTATCTGTTCCAGCATGCGCTGCACTATGCCGATTCCTCACTGAGTGAGGAGGCGCGCAAGGCGCTGCATGACAGCACCGTGTCGCATATCGTCGAGGTGGTGGACGGTTATCTGCTGGCAACGGTGATGCTGATCTTCTCGCTGGGTCTGTATGAGCTGTTTATCAGCGACATCGACCAGGCACATGGTAGCAAGGCCGCAAGCAAGATTATGGTGATCAACAGCCTGGACGATCTGAAATCCAAACTGGCCAAGGTGATCCTGATGATCCTGATCGTTACCCTGTTCGAAGAGGCGATCACCATGCACATCGCGACGCCGCTGGATCTGGTCTATCTGGGTGCGAGCATCGCGCTGGTGGCATTGGCCTTGTACTGGACGCATGCTTCCGAAAGTCACGCCGCGAGCGGCGATGAAGGCGACAAGGCGGGGCACTGATGTCTTTCCGGTCGGCGCTGACGCTACTGGTGCTGGCCTTCTGGCTGGCGCCACTGCAGGCACAGCCCTTCGTGTTCCAGGACATCAAGGGCAAGCCGCAGCGCCTGTCCGACTATCAGGGGAAATGGGTGCTGGTGAACTTCTGGGCGACCTGGTGTCCGCCCTGTCTGGAAGAGATCCCCGATCTGGTCGAACTGCATGAGGCACACCGACGCAAGGATCTGGTGGTGATCGGCGTCGCGCTCGATTCCACCGAGAAGTCGGTGCGCGAGTTCGTCAACCGTTTTGCGATCTCATATCCTGTGGCGGTCAGCGACTACGATCAGGCCGCGCAAGTGGGCGAGGTGAGCGTGTTGCCCACATCCTACCTTTACGATCCCAAAGGGGAGTTGGTCAGTTATCAGGAAGGCATGTTGACGCGCAGCAGCGTCGAGTCCTACATCAAGAGCAAGCAGTGATCTAGCCTTCCTGGCGCGGGGTGCTGAACGGCGATTGCCAGTGCTTCTGCCAGGCTGATTTGACCAGGTTCGGATATTTGGATTTTCCCAGACTGCCGTTGTAACGCCCCAGTGCACGGTACAAGTTGCCTTTTTCGATATCCAGATAGTGTCGCAGGATGGTACAGCCGTAACGCAGGTTGGTGCGCAGGTGGAACAGGTTCTGGTCGCGCGTGCCGATGGCTTTGGTCCAGAACGGCATCACCTGCATGTAGCCGCGCGCACCGGCTTTTGAAACCGCATACTTCTTGAAGCGACTCTCCACCTCGATCAACCCCAGCACCATGTGCGGATCCAGTCCGGCACGCGTCGCCTCATAGTGCACCGTGCTCAGGAAATCAAATCGGTAGTTCGCATCGGGCATACGTTTTTCCAAGCGCCGCGACATCTCGTCCAGCCAAGCCTGCGCTTCCTGCTGCGAGGCGAAGGCCAGTTTTGGGGCAGCCTGGTCGGATACCGCGCGATGCAGCATCGCACGTACGCTGGCAGAAAGCTGTTCCTCCTTCTGCGCACCGGCCTGGGCCGAGAACGACAGACACAAACCCACCGCCGCAAGCGACAGTAACAAGCTGGATCTGTTGAGGGTTTTCAATTTCATAGTTTGGATTGTACGAGCTTGAGCACATCTTGCAAGGCGACGACTTGGGCGGCTTCGTCCTTGCGGCCCTGATACTCGACGTTGCTTTCTTTCAAACTGCGGTCGCCGATCACGATGCGGTGCGGGATGCCGATCAGTTCCAGATCGGCGAACATCACCCCGGGGCGTTCGTCGCGGTCGTCCAGCAACACTTCGATACCGGCTGCCTGCAACTCGGCATAGAGTTGGTCAGCGGCGGCTTTCACCGCCTCACTCTTCTTGTAGCCGATCGGCGCGATGGCGACCTGGAAGGGCGCCATGCCGGCCGGCAGCGCGATGCCGCGTGCATCGAAGTTCTGTTCGATGGCGGCGGCCACGATGCGCGACACGCCGATGCCGTAGCAGCCCATCTCTATAACTTGTGCTTTGCCGTTCTCGTCCAGATAAGTGGCTTGAAGCGCTTCGGAATACTTGGTGCGCAACTGGAAGATGTGGCCGACTTCGATGCCGCGGCACAGTTCCAGCGTGCCTTTGCCGTCCGGCGACGGGTCGCCAGCGACCACGTTGCGGATATCGGCAACCAGATCCGGCTCGGGCAGATCGCGTCCCCAGTTGATGCCGGCGGTGTGGAATTTTGGCTTGTTGCTGCCCGCCACGAAATCGCTCATCGCGGCGACGCTGCGATCTGCGATCACGCGCGTCAGGCTGCGGTTGATTCCGACCGGCCCGAGGAATCCCGGCGGGCAGTTGAAGAAGGCGCGGATCTCGTCTTCGCGTGCGAAGCGGAATTCGGACAGACCGGGCAACTTGTTCACCTTGATCTCGTTCAGGCTGTGGTCGCCGCGCAGTAGCAGGATGACCAACTTATCTTCGGCGATCACCGCCAGCAGTTTCACCGTGCGCTGCAGTGGGATGTCGAGCAACTTGGCGACATCTTCACAAGTGGTTTGGCTCGGTGTGGCGACATCGCGCATCTCTTCGCTTGCTGCGGCACGAGACGTTGCAGGCGCAAGCGCTTCGGCCAGCTCCACGTTGGCGGCGTAATCCGAGTTCGGGCAGAAGGCCAATCCGTCTTCACCGGAATCGGCCAGCACATGGAACTCGTGCGAGCCGGAACCGCCGATTGCGCCGGTGTCCGCGGCTACGGCGCGGAACTGCAAGCCCAGACGGGTGAAGATGCGCGAGTAGGTCTCGTACATCACCTGATAGGTCTGTTCCAGACTCTCGAAGTCGGCGTGGAAGGAGTAGGCATCCTTCATCATGAACTCGCGCGCGCGCATCACGCCGAAACGGGGGCGTACCTCGTCGCGGAACTTGGTCTGGATCTGGTAGAAGTTCAGCGGCAGCTGGCGGTAGCTCTTCACCTCGCGGCGGGCGATGTCGGTGATGACTTCCTCGTGCGTGGGGCCGAAGCAGAACTGGTGGTCGTGGCGGTCGCGGATCTTCAGCATCTGCGGGCCGAACACATCCCATCGGCCGGTCTCCTGCCACAGTTCGGCGGGCTGCACGGCAGGCATCAGCAGCTCGATGCCGCCACTCTTGTCCATCTCTTCGCGCACCACGGCTTCGACTTTGCGCAGCACGCGCAGTCCCAAAGGCATCCAGGTGTACAGTCCGCTGGCAAGTTTGCGGATGTAGCCCGCGCGCAGCATCAGGCGGTGACTGGGCAGTTCGGCCTCGGCAGGAGCTTCCTTGAGGGTGGAGATGAAGAATTTTGAAACGCGCATGTTATCGACTCGTGGGGCGTAAGTAAGAGGGCGCGATTCTACTGCAAGCGGCCAGTCCCGTCTTTCCTGCAGGGCTGAAATGTGGAACAATCCGGCCATCGAAAAATGTATGGGGCGAATCATGATAGACCGTGAAGGTTATCGCCCGAACGTCGGCATCATTCTGACCAACGCAAAGAATCAGGTATTCTGGGGCAAACGTATCAGGCAGGACGCATGGCAGTTCCCGCAAGGGGGCATTCAGCACGGTGAGACGCCGGAACAGGCGATGTACCGTGAACTGCACGAAGAAGTGGGCCTGCATGCCTGCCATGTGAAGATATTGGGCCGGACCCGGGATTGGATGCGTTACGATGTGCCGCAAAGTTGGGGTAAGTCGCGTTCGCATTACAAGGGGCAAAAGCAGATCTGGTTCCTTTTGCGTCTGACAGGACGGGATTGCGATGTGTCGTTGCGCGCATCCGGACATCCCGAGTTCGACGCCTGGCGCTGGACCGAGTACTGGATAGAGCTGGACACTGTGATCGATTTCAAACGGGACGTATATCGTTTGGCGCTCAACGAACTGGTGCGTTTCCTGCCCGCCCTGCGCGGTCAGGAGCATCTGGTAACGCAAAAATAGCAGCTGTTCATTTCAATCAGGAGGACTCATGATCACCCAGTACAAGCCGTTGGCATCCGCAGCATTGAAGACCGGTTCTTCCTTCGTACGACCGACTCAGGTCTTGCCGGAGCGCGTCAAACTCAGCAGCCCGGCGACGGATGTCATGACGGACCTGACCAAGGTCTCGGTGGTCAGCGTGCGTGCCAAGACCTCGATGGACAAAGCCAACGCCAAGATGATCAAGTACGGCGTGCGTATGTTGCTGGTGCTGGACGACAACGAACAGATCGCCGGACTGATCACCGCCACCGATGTGCTGGGCGAGAAGCCGATGCGTTTCCTGCAGAGCATGGGCGGCACGCATGCCGACATCATGGTGCGCGACATCATGACCACGCAGCGCGAGATGGAAGTGCTGGATATCGAAGATGTCAAGAAGGCCAAGGTCGGTGACGTGGTGATGACGCTGAAGGCGGCACATCGCCAACACTCGATGGCGGCTTCGACGGCACCTGACGGCACGCAGACCATTTGCGGTTTGTTCTCCATCACCCAGATCGCTCGCCAGCTCGGTGCGCAAGTGCAGAGTTTCGAGCTGGCTAGCACTTTTACCGAGATCGAAGCGGTCATCGCCCAGAGTTAAGTTCGCTCGCCCGTTTTCAGGGCTTGCGCTACCAACATACAAGGAACGTTCAATGTTGAAATTGCAGTGGCTATTCTCAGCGGGCTTTCTGGTTGCAATGCTTGCTGGGTGTGCGGGTACCCAGGAGCCGGGGAATGCGATCTATATGCATGTCGACGAGAAACCTTCGCCTACCGCCCGTCAGCAGAAATATCCGGTGTTGGTGCGACTGTCGACATACCAGGATGCGCGAGATGTATCCGATCCGCATCTGCTGGGTGTGGCGACTACCCGTGTGTTGGGCATGACAGGTAAGGACATCATGCTGGATAGCGAGGTGGCGGCGGTGGTCGGTGCCAGCATGAAGAAGCGTTTGAGCGACGATGGCTTGCAATTCGTCGAGGCCGACCAGGCGCAGTTCCAGTTGAGCGGAGTGGTCAAGACGCTGTCAGTGGACATCAAGGAACGAGATTATCTGAGCATCGCCATCGAATCGACCTTGACCGATGCTACCAGCGGGCGCGTCATCTGGTCCGGCGTGGTAGCTGAAAAGAAGGAACGCTATGCCGGGGTCTCGGGTAACAGCAAAGGCGATGTGGCAGCCTTGCTGAAATCTGGATTGGCTACGGTCAGCCATAAGACCAGCGAGTCGATCCTGTCTGTGCTGATGGCGACCCGCCCTGAACTGTTCGGTGCGGCGGGTGTGGCCAAAGCCGCGCCGGGTGTGACGGTCTATACAGGTGCACCACCGGTCGTCGCTCCGCCGGCCGCAGCGACTATCAAACCGGTCGCCGCAACCGGCATGCTGGTGCTGACTTCGGTGCCTGGTAACGTCAAGGTCTATGTCGACGATGTTTATTACGGCTTGACGCCGCTGGAAGCCGAGATGCCGGCGGGTATCTACCAGCTGCGTTTCGAACTGGATGGCTATGCCAAGAGCAGCGAAAAGGTTTCGGTGCGTCGTGGTGATCGCACCGAACTGAAGGTGGAGTTGCATCACTGATTGAGCAGCCCAGCCGCCAAACAAAAAAGCCCGCGATGCGGGCTTTTTTGTTTGGTCTGTCCGATGTGTCAGTGCTTGCCGGTACTGCCGAATCCGTTCGCACCGCGATGGCTGTGCGGGAACTCTTCCACGATATTGAACTGCACCTGTGCCACCGGCACGATGACCAACTGCGCGATACGCTCCATCGGCATCAGTTCGAAGGGGTGTGAACCGCGGTTCCAGACCGAGATGAAGATCTGGCCCTGATAGTCGGAGTCGATCAGGCCGACCAAGTTGCCGAGCACGATGCCATGCTTGTGGCCGAGGCCGGAGCGGGGCAGGATCATCGCGGCATAGTGGGGGTCGTTGAGGTGCAGCGCGATGCCGCTGGGAATCAGTTCGCATTGTCCCGGCCGAATGGTGACGGCTTCGTCTATGCAGGCGCGCATGTCGATGCCGGCAGAGCCCGGTGTGGCATACATCGGCGGATGATCGTGCAGGCGCGGGTCGAGTATCTTGACGTCCACTTTCTTCATGTCTGGTTCCCTTTCTTGTAAAGCATGGCGGCATGACGCAACAGGGCGCGAGCCAGAGTCGATTTGTCGGTGCGCGGTAATACATGTTCACCCGCATCGTCGAACAGCTCGAGTTCGTTGTCATCGGCGCCGATGGCGTCCTGCGCCAGATTGGCGGCGAGCAACGGGATGTTCTTCTTCTTGCGTTTGGCCGTGGCGTGCTCGCGCAGCTTCTCACTCTCCGCAGCGAAGCCCACGCAGAACGGGGCTTTGGGCTGACTGGCGACCCAGCCGAGGATGTCCGGGTTAGGCACCAGCTGCAGATTCAGGCTGGCGTCGCTCTTCTTGATCTTTTGTTCACTCGGCTGGGCCACACGGTAATCCGCAACCGCAGCGACACCGATGAACATGTCGCTCGATGGTACGGCCTGCTGCACCGCTGCGAACATCTCCGCTGCCGAGGTGACATCCACCACGCGCGCACCGGCGGGCGGCGTGAGCGAGACCGGGCCGGAGACCAATGTGACTTGCGCGCCCATCTCCAGCGCAGCCTGCGCGACGGCGTAACCCATCTTGCCGCTGCTGCGGTTGGTGATGCCGCGCACCGCGTCGATGGCTTCATAGGTCGGGCCGGCGGTGATGAGCAGGCGTACGCCCGCCAGTTCACCGGAGCTTGCTACGGACAAGGCAGTCAGGATGTCCTGTGCCAGCGCTTCCGCTTCCAGCATGCGGCCCATGCCTTCCTCGCCGCAGGCCTGCACCCCGCTGACCGGGCCGAGCAGCGTCACGCCGTCCGCAGCCAGTTGTCGGACGTTGCGCTGTGTCGCGGCATTCGACCACATCTGCTTGTTCATGGCCGGTGCGACCAGCAGCGGGCAATCGCGTGCCAAGCAGAGCGTGGATAGCAGATCGTCGGCCAGGCCATGCGCCAGCTTGGCGATGAAGTCGGCCGTGGCGGGCGCGATCACGATGGCATCGGCGATGCGGCTGCTGTGGATATGCGACATACCCTTGTCGTCCTGCCATTGGTCGAGCAGCACGGGCTGACCGGTGAGTGCCTGCAGGGTGGCGGGCGTGATGAAATGTGTCGCTGCATCGGTCATCGCCACTTGCACCTCGACACCCTGCTTGATCAGCAGACGCGCCAGTTCCGCCGCCTTATAGGCCGCGATGCCGCCGGTGATGCCGAGTACGATGCGTCGATGGGGAGTGGCAGGTGTCATGCCGCGCATCTTAACAAGAAAGTGTTGCGTTTGTTGCATGGGGGTAGTGATCAGGACGGCCGAAACATCATGATCGGAACCGCCGTTCAACGTTGGCATTGCGGGCAATAGAAGGTCGAGCGCTGTCCTTGCTTGATGATGCGGACAGGCGTCCCGCAGCGGAGGCAAGCTTCGTTGCCGCGTCCGTAGACGAAATAATGCTGTTGGAAATAGCCGCTGGAACCGTCGCTGTGGATGAAGTCGCGCAGTGTGCTGCCGCCTTTCTCAATGGCGGCGCGCAAAACCTCCTGCACGTTCTGTACCAGAGCCGCGCAGCGGGCGCGGGACAACTTCCCGGCTGCCAGTTGCGGACGGATGCCGGCGCGGAACAATGCCTCATTGGCGTAGATGTTGCCCACGCCGACCACCAGATGATTGTCCATCAGTGCCAGTTTGATGGCGACGCTGCGTGTCCGTGTCGCGCGATAAAGGTAGTCCGCATGGAATGCTTCGCTCAGCGGCTCCGGCCCGAGACGACTCAGCAGCGGGTGTGCGGCGATATCGCCCTCGTGCCACAACACCGCCCCGAAGCGGCGCGGGTCGCGCAGGCGCATCAGCTTGCCGTTGTGCAGGACTAGGTCGAAGTGGTCGTGCTTTTCCGGAGGGGTGCCGTGCGGCAGGATGCGCAGGCTGCCGCTCATGCCCAGATGCAGGATGAGCGTGCCGTGCTCGAATGCGATCAGCAGATATTTCGCGCGGCGCTGCAATGCGAGGATCTCGCGTCCCAGCAGCAGAGCAGGCAATTCAGCGGGGATCGGCCAGCGCAGTTGCGCATGGCGCACGATGACATCTGTGACTTGCGCGCCATGCAGATGCGGCGCGATGCCGCGCAGCGTGGTTTCGACTTCGGGTAACTCGGGCATCAGGCGGTGTGATGTCTGCGCCACCACAGCCAGCCGCCGATGGCGATCATTAGCAGCGGCAGCACCAGCAGCAGGCTGTACGTGAATACAGTCAGTTGATGTCTGCTGAAGGTGAGCGCGCCATCCTTGGCGGTGTGCGGGGCGAGGGTGATGAATTGCTCGTCGCCTGCCAGCCAATTCACCATGTTCATGCCCAGATCAAGGTTGCCGCCGTTGCCTGAATACGCGTTCGATAGAAAAGCAGCACTGCCGACCACCACGATGCGTTGCTCATGTTCCGGGCCGTCGCGTTGCAGGGCGAGAGCCAGACTGAACGGGCCGGGCACATCCTGGGTCGCATCGAAACGCATGTCGCGTCGCTGGCTCACCCAGCCGTTGGCCGCGCCTTCCACCAGAGTGTGATGCGTCCAGCTTTCGCTGTCGTCCACGCTCAAGGCAGCGGCATAGGGGAAGGCGGTGATCAGATCGAAGTCGCGCGTGACGGGATGCGGCGGATAGCCGCCTCCCAGTGTCCAGTCCTTGGGCGCATCCAATTGCTGCGCTGCTGGGTCGATGATCATGCCCGGCAGTGGTTCGATATGCAGTTGTTCGGCCAGGCTCTCCAGGCCGCGCAGCGGCTCGGCATCCAGCAGCCACAGCAGGTTGCCGCCGCGTTCCACGAAGCGCAGCAATTTTGCGATCTCACCTTTGAACAGCTTCTTTTGCGGCTGGGTGATGACCAGCAGGCCGATGTTGTCCGGCACTTCCTGCGCGACGGTCAGGTTGAGGGAGGTGACGCGATAACCGTTCTGCGTCAGCCTGCGGCCGAATTCGCCCAGATCGTGGTTGGCCTCACCGTCCAATTTGCGTTCGCCGTGGCCGCTCACATACATCACCCATTGTTCACGGTTGCGGGCGAGGCGCATCAAGGCGCTGGTCAGCGTTTGCTCGTTCAGCGTGGTCAAGTGCTCGCTGCGGCCGGCGTAATTCACCACCATCTCGCCGTTGCCGCGTATGCCGGACTTGCGCACGGCTTCCGGCTCTTTCAAAGGGTCGACAAAAGTGAGGCTGATGTCAGGTTTGTAGCGCTGGTACAGTGCGACAAAATCACTCACCAGTTTGCGTACGTCGCCCTGCTTGGCATCCTGCTCTGTGGCGTAGACGGTGATGTCCAGCGGCTTGTCGAGCTGGGACAGTATGTGCACGCTGCCTGCTTCCAGACTGTTCAACTCGTTCTGCGTGAAATCACGCTGCAACGGAAAACGTGCCGCCAGTTGGTACAGGGCGACACAGACTACGATCAGGGCTATGTAGAACAGGCTGCGATAGATCAACGGGCGAGTCATCAATGGCCTCCCCGTTCTCGCCGCAGATGATGGATGGTCAGCATCAGGAAGAAGGTGCAGAACAGCACGAAATAGGCGATGTCAGCACTGCTGAGCAAGCCCGAGTTCAGATTCTGGAAATGCGTGTTGGGTGACAAAGCGCGCAACAGACCGCCCGCCATATCGAGCAGCCACAGCGTGACCGAGACGGCCAGTGCAGTGAAGGCGGCGACCACCGGCTGGCGGCTGACAGCGGAGAAATACAGGCCGAGCGCGGCATAGGCGGCGGCCAGCAGCCACAGGCCGAGCAGATTGCACAGGATCAGTCCGACATCGGCTCGCGTACCCAGCGCCAGCAGCGCCATCATCGCCACGGCGGCCAGTATGACTAGGGAGAGCAGCACCAGCAGGCCGGCGAACTTGCCGAGCACGATCTGTGCGGAAGAGAGCGGGGAAGTCGCCAGCAGCAGCCAGGTCTGGTTGCGCCGCTCTTCCGCGATCAAGCGCATGCTGAACAGGGGCGTCAGCATCAGCAGCAACAGGGCGAGCAGGTTGGCCAACGGGGCGGCGATGGAGATGGTCGCACCCGGTGCGTCGTCCATCTGCGCCAACTGGGTTTGCACTTGCAGGTAATCGTCCAATCGTGCGAGGAAGAACCAGCCGAGGATGAACTGCAACAGTGCCAGCATCATCCAGGTCGAGGGCGCGCTGAACAGGGTGTGCAGGTCTTTGCGGGCGAGGGTGCGGATCATGCGTGCTCGCTTTCCGCATCGGCGTTCAGGCGCAGGAAGCTGGATTCGATGTCGCTGTGCGCGCGCAATTCGTCCAGCGTGCCATTGAAGATCGAGCGTCCCTCGCGCAGGATCACGGCGCGATCACACACTTGCTCGACCTCGTGCAACAAGTGTGTGGACAGGATCACGCTGCTGCTGTCGCCTAATTCACTGATCAGTGCGCGGATGTCGCGGATCTGCGCCGGGTCCAGGCCGACCGTGGGCTCATCCAGTATGACCACGGCGGGCTGGTGGATGATGGCCTGTGCGATGCCCACGCGCTGCTGGTAACCTTTGGAAAGTTCGCCCACCAGCCGTCGTCCCCAGTCCAGCAGGCCGCAACGTCGTTTCGTCAGTTCCAGATATTCGGGTAGTTGTGCCTTGCTCACCTTGTGCAAGCGGGCGGCGAACAGCAGCTGGTCATCCACGCGCATATCACGATACAAAGGGGGATGTTCCGGCAGAAAACCCAGACAGGCCTTTCCCAGATCAGCTCGCCGCGCCAGATCGAAATCACAGACCGCTACGCTGCCGCTGTTCGGTTGCAGCGCGCCGGACAGCATCATCAGCGTGGTGCTTTTGCCTGCACCGTTGTGGCCCAGCAATCCCAGTACCTCGCCGCGGCGCAGTTCCAGTGACACATCGTCCACGACCCGGCGTTTGCCGTGAAAGCGCACCAGATTGCGGGCGGAAAGCGTGGTTGGAGCAGGCATATGGGGCGGGAGTCGCGCGGTTTTGAGTTGCGACGAATATAACCTAATATGTCGGCTCGCATCAAAACACTCGGGCCCTAGATGATCTTTCCGACACGAATCCTTGCCCTGCCGCTGATACTCATGCTGGCAGCCTGCGCGAACACGCCGCAGAGATCGGCTACTGACGAGCCAGCCAGCGATAGCTCGCAGCATGGTCGTCTGGAGCAGATCGCTCCCGAACCCAGACTGGATCTGCCCGATGTCGAACTGACGGATCGCCTGATGTATGGATTCCTGCTGGGCGACATCGCGGCACAACGCGGCCGTCCCGAACTGGCAGCGCAAGCATATCTCGATCTGGCACGTACCACCCGCGATCCGCGTGTGGCGCGCCGCGCCGCGCAACTTACCTTCGAAGCACATCAGTATGACCAGTCGCTGGAGGCGTTCAAGCTATGGCAGGAGCTGGAACCAACCTCGCCGCTAGCGAAGCAGATGCTGGTCTCGTTGCTGCTTTCCGGCGGAAAGCTGGACGAGGCGCGTCCCCTGGTTATCGAGATGCTGGCGGCTGAACCGCAGAAGGGGCGTGCCTTCATGAGTCTGTATGGCTTGCTGGCGCGCGTGCAGGACAAGGCCGCCGCATTGGACTGGCTGACCGAAGTGGCGCAGCCTTATCTTGAGGTCGCCGAGGCGCATTGGGCGCTGGCGCAGACCGCTATCACCGCCGGCAAGCAGGAAGTGGCACTGGCAGAAGCGAACAAGTCGCTGGAGCTGAAACCGGACTGGGATCTGGCGGTGATGCTCGCCGCGCAGCAGACACAGCACAACGACCCGCAGCGCGCTGTCGCGATGCTGTCGCGCTTTCTGAAAGCACATCCGGAACGTAACGAGGTGCGGCTGTTCTACGCGCGCATGTTGCTGGAACAGAAACAGTATCAGCCGGCACGCGACCAGTTCGCCAAGCTGCTGGAACAGCGGCCGGGCAGTGCCGAGCTGGCATTCGCCATCGCCATGATCTCGCTGCAGCTGGGCGAGCTGGACAGGGCAGAACAGGAACTGCGTCAGGCTTTGTCCGGTAAGGGGGGCGACAACGACACGCTGCGTTTCTATCTCGGCCAACTGTACGAGGCGAAGCAGGACTGGCCGGCCGCGCTGCAGCAATACCGCGAGATACAGGGTGGCGACAGGCTGTATGCCGCGCGCTTGCGCATCGCCTATCTGCAGAATAAACAGGGCGAGTTGCAGGCTGCACGCAAGACGCTGGCGCAGACCGAGGCGAAGGAGGATGCACAGCGCGTGCAACTGCTGATGGTGGATGCGCAGTTCCTGCGTGAAGCCGGCCAGTATGCTGAAAGTTTTCAGACGCTGATGCGCGGACTGAAGAATTTCCCCGAGCAGCCGGAATTGCTTTACCAGGCCGCCCTGCTGGCCGACCGGCTGGACAAGCATGAAGACTTCGAACGGTTGATCCGCAAGTTGATCAAGATCGAGCCGGACAATGCGCATGCCTATAACGCACTGGGTTACGGCTGGCTGGCGCGCAACATCCGCATCCCGGAAGCCCTGGCGCTGGTTGAGAAAGCCTACCGGCTGGCACCGGATGATGCGGCCATCATCGATAGCATGGGGTGGGGCTACTACCGTTCTGGGCAACTGGACAAGAGTCTGGAATTCCTGCGCCGCGCCTATGCGGCCAATCCCGATCCCGAGATCGCCGCCCATCTGGGTGAGGTGCTGTGGGTGAAGGGGGAGCGCGAAGCCGCGCAGAAAGTCTGGCGCGCCAGCGAACAAGCGCATCCCGACAACACCCTGTTGCGCGATGTGATCCACAAGTTCCTGCCTTGACCCGATGCGCCGGTTAGTCCTGTTGTCCTTGTTGCTGTCCGCCTGCGCCACGACGCCGACCGTCGTGCAGCGACCTGTTGCAGTCGATGCGCCATTCGTCATAAATGGACGAATCGCGATCATCCAGCCTGAACGGCGCGACAGTGCTGGTCTGCGCTGGACGCATGATGCAGCTTCGGACGAAGTCCTGTTGCTGGCCCCGCTGGGGCAAGTCGTGGCACGCATCACTTCCGACAAACAGGGCGTGACGCTGGAAGCGGAAGGCAAGACCCATGTCGCGCAGGATGCCGAGACGCTCACGCAAGACTTGCTGGGCTGGCAGTTGCCGCTTTCCGGCTTGCGTTACTGGATTGCGGCCTTGCCCGCACCGGGTGGGGAATTCCTTCGGGAACAAGATGCGGCAGGCCGCATCTCCATGCTGTATCAGCAGGGCTGGACCATCCGTTACATGCGCTATGCGGGCGAAGGACGTGACGCGTTGCCCTTGCGTCTGAGCTTGCAGCGCGCAGGCATGGAAGTGCGCGTGCTGATCGACGAATGGGAGGCGCGATGAAAACGCTGGTATGTCCCGCACCTGCCAAGCTGAACCTATTCCTGCATGTGGTCGGCCGCCGCGAAGACGGCTATCACTTGCTGCAGACTTTGTTCCGTTTCATCGACCTGAACGACACACTGCATTTCACGCTGCGCGACGACGGCCAGGTGTGTCGACTCAATGCCTTGGAAGGCGTGCCGCCTGAGCAGGATCTGTGCGTGCGTGCCGCGCGTCTGTTGCAACAGGAGACCGGCTGCAAGCTGGGGGTGGATATCGAGGTCGAGAAACGCATCCCCATGGGCGGCGGTCTGGGTGGAGGCAGCTCGGATGCGGCCACCACTTTGCTGGCCCTGAACAAGCTGTGGGGACTGGGTTTGAGCCGCGAACGACTGATGGCGCTGGGCCTGACGCTGGGGGCGGATGTGCCGGTGTTCGTGTTCGGCGACAATGCCTTTGCCGAAGGCGTCGGCGAGCGTCTGCAGGCGTACGGCCTGCCGGAAGCCTGGTATGTCGTGCTGTGTCCGCCGGTGCATGTGCCGACGGCAAAGATTTTTACGCATTCCGAATTGACACGAAATACGATTTCGATGACAATGCGCGCCCTTCCGAAGGGGGAAGTATTTCGGGCCGGTCGACAAGCCGGTTTGAACAACGATCTGCAGGCCGTGGCCTGCAAGTTGTACCCCGAAGTTGCGGAACATCTTGCCTGGTTGGCGCAGTTTGCCCCGGCGATGATGACAGGCTCAGGCGCTTGCGTTTTTGCCGAGTTCGCAACGGAATCGGAAGCAAAAGCGGTATTGCAGCAGTTGCCGCCGGATATGCGCGGATTTGTCGCGCACGGCTTGCAACAGCACCCTCTCAGGGAATTCGCTGCATAAGGTTTTTGGGGAGTCGCCAAGTGGTAAGGCATCGGATTTTGATTCCGACATTCGTAGGTTCGATCCCTACCTCCCCAGCCAGTTCATTCAAGTATCGACGGGCGTTCGCGCCCTTTTCATTTTTCTACTAGAGGTGCTCCCGATGTCCGGCGACATGATGGTTTTCACCGGCAATGCCAATCCCAAGCTGGCTGAAAGCGTAGCTAGGCATCTGGGTATCCATCTTGGTCGCGCAACCGTCAGCCGTTTCTCCGACGGCGAAGTGATGGTGGAGATCCTTGAACATGTACGCGGCAAGGATGTGTTCATCCTGCAATCGACCTGTGCCCCGACCAACGACAATCTGATGGAAGTCATGGTGATGGTCGATGCCTTGCGCCGCGCCTCGGCCGCCCGCATCACCGCCGCCATCCCTTATTTCGGCTATGCCCGCCAGGACCGCCGTCCGCGTTCTGCACGTGTGGCGATCACCGCCAAAGTGGTAGCGAACATGTTGAGCAGCGCGGGTGTAGACCGCGTGCTGACCATGGACCTGCACTCCGACCAGATCCAGGGTTTCTTTGATATCCCGGTGGACAACATCTACGCCAGCCCCATCCTGCTGTCCGATGTGTGGCGCAATGATTATCCCAACCTGATCGTGGTGTCGCCCGACGTCGGCGGTGTGGTGCGTGCGCGTGCACTGGCCAAACAGCTGGACGCCGACCTCGCCATCATCGACAAGCGCCGTCCCAAGCCGAACGTGGCCAAGGTGATGAACATCATCGGTGACGTGGCTGGCCGTACCTGTCTGATCATGGACGACATGGTCGATACCGCCAACACACTGTGCGAAGCCGCCAATGCGCTGAAAGAGAAGGGCGCCACCCGCGTGCTGGCCTACTGTACCCACGGCGTGCTGTCCGGTCCGGCCATCGAACGTATCGAGAAGTCCGCCATCGACGAGTTGGTCGTGACCGACACCATCCCGTTGCAGGAGAACGCGCGTAACTGCAAGCGTATCCGCCAGCTCAGCGTCGCCGAGCTGATGGCCGAGACGCTGCGCCGCATCAATGCGGAAGAGTCCGTCAGCTCCCTGTTCGTAGATTGAGTTTCAAGTGGTGACCATGTCGGTCATCACACAACCCGGAATGCTCTGGTCGCGGAGCGTTCCAATTGAAGTGGAGAAGTAAAAATGTCTATCGAAATCAGCGCAACAAAACGCCAAGTGCAAGGAACGGGTGCGAGCCGCCGTCTGCGCAAAGCGAACCGCGTCCCCGCCGTCGTGTACGGTTCCGGCGATGCAGTCATGATCGAACTCGATCACAACACCATCTATTTCGCACTGAAGAACGAAGCGTTCCACGCTTCCGTGCTGTCGCTGGAAGTGGAAGGCAAGAAGGAATCCGTGCTGCTGCGCGACTTCCAGATGCACCCGTTCCGCCAGCAAGTGCAACACGTTGACTTCCAGCGCGTCGATGCCAAGAAGAAGGTGCACATGAAGGTGCCTCTGCACTTCGTGAACGCCGAGATCGCACCGGGCGTGAAGCAAGGTGGCGGCATCATCACCCACGTGCTGAATGAACTTGATATCGCTTGTCTGGCAAAAGACCTGCCGACAGCCATCGAGATCGATCTGGCCGGTCTGGAACTGGGACACTCCATCCACATCTCCGACGTCAAGCTGCCCAAGGGCGTTGAAGTGGCGACCCATCACCACGCTGCCGATGCAGTGGCGACGGTCACAGTGCCGCGCGGCCATGTCGAAGCTGCTGCCGAAGCTGCCGCTGCAGCAGACGCGTCCGCCGCTTCTACTGCTGCCGCCGCACCTGCAGCCAAGAAGTAATACGCAACAGGAACAACCCGCCATGTCATCTGACGGTGCATGGCGGGTTTTTTCATTATGAGCGAACCGATCAAACTCATCGTCGGGCTGGGTAATCCCGGCAAGGAGTATGAATCCACGCGCCACAACGCAGGTTTCTGGTGGGTGGATGAGCTCGCGCGTATGCACAACGCCAACTTCAAGGCCGACAGCAAGTTCCACGGCCTTGTCGCCAAGACCAATCTACACGGGCATGAGGTGCATCTGCTCAAGCCGCAGACCTTCATGAATGTGAGCGGCCGCGCCGTGGGGGCGCTGGCACAGTTCTACAAGTTCGTCCCGGCACAGATACTGGTGGTGCATGACGAACTCGACCTGCCGCCGGGCAGTGCCAAGCTCAAACTGGGCGGCGGCCATGGTGGACACAACGGCCTGAAGGACATCATCGCGCATCTTGGCAGCAAGGACTTCTGGCGTTTGCGTATCGGTGTAGGCCATCCGGGTGATCGCGCGGAAGTGGTGAATTTCGTGCTGAACGCACCGCGCAAGGAAGAGCAGGGTTTGATCGATGAGGCATCGCAACGCGCACAGGATGTTGCCGCGCTGATCATCGAAGGCAAACTGGAAGCGGCGATGTTGAAGCTGCACAGCAATTAACCAAGGAAACAACCATGAGTCTCAAATGCGGAATCGTCGGTCTGCCCAATGTGGGCAAGTCCACCATGTTCAATGCCCTCACCAAGGCGGGTATCGCGGCGGAGAACTATCCCTTCTGTACCATCGAACCCAACGTCGGCATCGTCGAAGTACCCGATCCGCGTATGGATGGTCTGGCCAAGATCGTCAATCCGCAACGCATGCAATACGCCATCGTCGAGTTCGTCGATATCGCGGGTCTGGTGGCGGGCGCGTCCAAAGGTGAAGGTCTGGGCAACCAGTTCCTCGCCAACATTCGCGAGACGGATGCCATCGTCAACGTCGTGCGCTGTTTCGACGACGAGAACGTGGTGCACGTGGCCGGCAAGGTCGATCCCATCTCCGACATCGAAGTCATTCTGACCGAGCTGGCGCTGGCCGATATGGCCGTGGTGGAGCGCACCATCCACCGCGACGGCAAGAAAGCCAAATCCGGCGACAAGGACGCAATCAAGTTGGTTGCGTTGCTGGAAAAGCTGCTGCCGCATCTGAACGAAGGCAAGCCGGCGCGTACCTTCGGCCTGAGCGGTGAAGAGATCGAGCTCATCAAACCATTGTGTCTGCTCACCATCAAACCGGCGATGTATGTCGGCAACGTGCTGGAAGACGGTTTCGAGAACAATCCGTATCTGGATCGTTTGCGCGAACATGCCGCGAAAGAGGGCGCACCGGTGGTGGCGCTGTGCGCCAAGATCGAACAGGAGCTGGCCGATCTCGACGATGCCGACAAAAAGGAATTTTTGGCAGACCTCGGTCTGGAAGAGCCCGGCCTGAACCGTCTGATTCGTGTCGGCTACGACTTGCTCGGCCTGCAGACCTACTTCACCGCCGGTGTGAAGGAAGTGCGCGCATGGACCATCCACAAGGGTGACACCGCACCGCAAGCGGCAGGGGTCATCCATACCGACTTCGAGAAGGGCTTCATCCGCGCGCAGACCATCTCCTACGAGGATTTCATCGCCTGCGGCGGTGAAGCCGGTGCGAAGGAGAAGGGCAAGATGCGTGTGGAAGGAAAAGAATATGTCGTGCAGGACGGCGACGTGATGAACTTCCTGTTCAACGTGTAACCTCAGCGCATCGTTCGATGCAAAAAGGCCAAGCCGGAATCCGGCTTGGCCTTTTTGCATTTAAGGATCCGGGCGAACTTACTCGCCGTTCAGGAAAGCCAGCATGTCCCATTTGAGCTCTGAGAACTCCTGCTCGGACAGCTCGAAGTGCGCCAGTACAAGCTCGCCATGCTTGTCCCAATCCTTGTCGCGGACATGCAGATGCTCGTCCGTGACATTCTCTGCCATATGTATCAGTCCGATCAGGTCTCGGACGTCTGCACCGGCACGGTTGTCGGGCGAGGTGAAGATCGTCTCGTCATGATGGAGAAGAATGGCCATGCTGACCCGGGCCGGCAGCGCCCAGGAGCGCGTTAGCATATTGCCGACCACGGCATGATTGGTGGAGTAGTGTTTATCCTCTGTTTCGCAGAGTGGAATGCCTTGCTTGCCATCCGCCATGACAGTGGCACGGTAGTCCGGGTACTTCTGCATCAGCACCGGAATGCCGCAGTCGTGGAACAATGCTGCGATATAGCTTTCCTCGCGCGATACCGTCGGGAACTTGGCTGCCATCTTTTCGGCGACGCTGGCGGCGATGGTGGAGCGTTCCCAGAACTTGTCGAAGCTCTGCCCCTCGCCGCCCAGACTCTGCCGCAAGGCGATGTTGTGCACCAGATTCATGATGTTCCGCAGGCCCAGTATGTTGGCCGCATGCATGACCGAGGTCACTTTCGTGCGCAGGCCTACGAAGGGCGAATTGGCCAGTTTCAGCAAGGGAGCGAGCATGCCCGCATCCCTGCTGATCAGCTGCGCGATCTTTTCCAGGCTGGCTTCCGGATGTTTGATCTCGCGCATGAGTTCGGTCAGCGTGGCGGGACAGGGCGGGATGAAGATGCCATTCAGGGTCTGTTCGGTGGCGGAGAGCGACAATTCTGTGTTCATCGTGGTTCCTGAGTCTGAGTGATTGATACGCTTGGGCGCATCATGCATAAATATCCGCTGCCATGCCATATGCCGAAATGCATATGCATAGGTATAGATGAGCGGGGCCTGGAATTGCTTCGTTGAGAATGACAGGCTTCTGTTACACTCCGCGCCGCAATCTCGTTTCAGTCTAGTGATTGCCGCCGATTCCGGTTCGCAACACCCACCTCATTCAGCCTCAGACTGGCGCCCCATCAGGGCGACAGGCCGTTTGTACCAAGAAGAAAGCACAACTATGTCATTCGCATCCCTCGGCCTGTCCGAAGAACTCGTCCGCGCCGTCACCGAGCGCGGTTATACCGAACCAACCCCCATTCAAGCCCAAGCCATCCCTGTCATCCTCAAAGGCGGTGACCTCATGGGCGGCGCGCAGACCGGCACCGGCAAGACCGCCGGCTTCACACTGCCGCTGTTGCAACGCCTGATGGAAAAGAATGTCGTCGGCAAGGCGCCCATCCGCGCACTGGTGCTCACGCCCACGCGCGAGCTCGCCGCCCAAGTAGAGGAGAGCGTGCGTTTGTACGGCAAACACCTGCCGCTCAAATCCATGATGATGTTCGGCGGCGTCAACATCAATCCGCAGATCAAGCAACTGCACGGCCGCGTCGACATCCTGGTGGCGACCCCCGGCCGTCTGCTCGATCACCTGCAACAGAAGACGGTGAACCTGTCTCAAGTCGAGATACTGGTGCTGGACGAAGCCGACCGCATGCTGGACATGGGCTTCATCCGTGACATCAAGAAGATCCTCGCCGTGTTGCCGAAGCAACGCCAGAACCTGCTGTTCTCCGCCACCTTCTCCGATGAGATAAAGATACTGGCCGACGGTCTGCTGACCAACCCGGCGCTGATCGAAGTGGCGCGTCGCAACCAGGCCAACGAGCTGATCGAACAGCGCGTGTACCCGGTTGACCGTGAACGCAAGCGTGAACTGCTGACGCATCTCATCAAGGAACACAACTGGTTCCAGGTGCTGGTGTTCACGCGCACCAAGCACGGTGCCAACCGTTTGGCTGAACAGCTCGACAAGGACGGCATCTCCGCCATGGCGATCCACGGCAACAAGAGCCAGGCTGCCCGCACGCGCGCGCTGGCCGAGTTCAAGACCGGCAAGCTGCAAGTGCTGGTCGCCACCGACATCGCAGCACGCGGCATCGACATCATCGAACTG
This sequence comes from Sideroxydans sp., assembly GCF_054604835.1. Lineage (NCBI taxonomy): Bacteria > Pseudomonadati > Pseudomonadota > Betaproteobacteria > Nitrosomonadales > Gallionellaceae > Sideroxydans > Sideroxydans sp. The sequence goes on from NZ_JBTSFG010000001.1 coordinate 165,067, forward strand.
CCGCATGTGGTCAACTTCGAATTGCCCAACGTGTCGGAAGACTACGTGCACCGCATCGGCCGCACAGGCCGTGCGGGCAGCGAAGGCGAAGCCAGCTCGCTGGTATGCGTCGACGAACATAAACTGCTGCGTGACATCGAGCGCCTTATCAAGCGCGAGATCCCGGTGGTGAATGTGCCTGGTTTCGATGTCGACCCGCGCATCAAGGCCGAGCCTATCCTGAACGGTTCGAATCGTGGCGGTGGTCAACGTCAAGGACAAGGTCGCGGTCAATCCGCACCGCGTAGTGGCGGCGGTCAGGCTCGCGCAGGCGGTGCTCCGCGCACAGGCGGCGCCAAACCGGCGGGTGGTGCAGGGCGCGGTAGTGCGCCATCAGGTGCACAGCACCGTTCCGGCGGGCGTGGCCGATAAACATCAATGACCGTTCGTGGTGAGCTTGTCGAACCACTTGTAATATCAGCAAGCCCTTCGACAGGCGCGGGGCGAACGGACTATGGAGTATCTATGAACACAACCGTAAGCAACGAACAAGCCATCGCCGACACCACGCTGTGGCTGGAAAAGGCCGTCATCGGCCTCAATCTGTGCCCGTTCGCCAAGGGCGTGCACGTCAAGAAACAGATACGCTATTTCGTGAGCGCCGCACAGACGCCGGATGAACTGCTGGTCGATGTGTTGCGCGAACTGGAGCTGCTGGCCGAGACGCCGCGCGACAAGATCGACACCACACTGCTGATCCATCCGCAGGTGCTGACCGATTTCCTCGACTACAACGATTTCCTCGCCGTGGTGGATGCCGCGCTGGAAGAGGTCGATCTGGCGGGCGAGCTGCAAGTCGCCAGCATGCACCCCGACTACCAGTTCGCCGATACCGAAGCGGACGACATCACCAACTACACCAACCGCTCGCCGTATCCCACGCTGCACCTGATCCGCGAAGACAGCATCGACGAGGCCGTGGCCGCTTTCCCCGAGGCCGAAATGATCTTCGAGAAGAACATGGAGACCATGCGCAAGCTGGGGCACGAAGGGTGGGATGCGTTGGGTCTGGCGGAAGTGCAAAGAAGCAAAAAGTGATTCAGGCATAATCCTGCCCGGCCTCAAGCTATCAGCTCATCTTGAACTTGGAGACTCGCATGGACATCGCCCGCATCGCCCTGAACCGCCACACCTGCAAAGCCTACGATCCCGCACGCAAAATACCCGCAGCGCAGGTCGAGCAACTCAAGACCCTGTTGTGCTACTCCCCCTCGTCGATCAACTCGCAGCCTTGGCACTTCATCATTGCAGCCAGCGAAGTCGGCAAGGCGCGCATCGCGAAGGCCGCGCAGCAAGGCGCTTACGCAGCCAATGGCACCAAGATACTCAACGCCTCCCACGTCGTCGTGTTCTGCGCCCGCACCACCATGGATGACGCCCACCTCGCCAGCCTGCTCGCGCAGGAAGAAGCCGATGGACGCTATCCCACGCCCGAAGCCAAGGCGGCACAAAGCAAGGGCCGCAGCTTCTACACCGGCCTGCACCGCTACGACTTAAAAGACACGCAGCACTGGATGGAAAAGCAGGTGTACCTCGCCCTCGGCACCCTGCTGTTGGGTGCCGCCGCACTGGAGATCGACGCCACGCCCATCGAAGGCTTCGACATGCGCATCCTCAACGAAGAACTCGGCCTGCGCGAACAAGGCCTGACCAGTGTGGTGATCGCCGCACTGGGTTATCGCAGCGCGGAAGACTTCAACGCCAATCTGCCGAAATCACGATTCCCGATGGAGCAGGTGATTTCGGAGTTGTGATGGGTGAATGACGGTATCCTTGATCCATGACCACACCCGACTATTCGCAACTCACCCCCGACTGCGTACTCAACGCGCTGGAAAGTATCGGCCTGCGTTGCGACGGGCGGCTGCTTGCGCTCAATAGCTACGAGAACCGCGTATATCAGGTCGGCATGGACGAGGGCGCACCGCTGGTCGCCAAGTTCTATCGACCCGCGCGCTGGACCGATGCCGCCATCCTCGAAGAGCATGCTTTCGTGCAGGAACTGGTCGAACGCGAGATACCCGTCGTACCCGCTTCGACCATCAACGGCACAACGCTGCATCACTTCGACGGATTCCGTTTTTCGGTCTTCGCCAAACACGGCGGCCGCGCGCCTGAACTGGAAGACCGCGACACGCTGGAATGGCTGGGCCGCTTTCTGGGGCGCATCCACGCCGTCGGCGCGATCAAGGATTTTGAACATCGCCCGATCCTGAATATCGAGACCTTCGGTATCGAGCCGCGCGAATTCCTGCTCTCCAACGACTTCATCCCGCCCGACATCCTCGAAGCATGGCGTACCGTGTCGCAACAGGCGCTGGACGGCGTGCGCCACTGTTTCGACCGGGCAGGCGATGTGAAGCAACTGCGCCTGCATGGCGATTGTCATGCAGGCAACGTGTTATGGACGGACGAAGGCCCGCACTTCGTCGACTTCGACGACAGCCGCATGGGCCCAGCCGTGCAAGACCTGTGGATGCTGCTTTCCGGCGAACGCGAAGACCGTGTGCGCCAGATGGGCGATGTGCTGGCCGGCTACGAAGACTTCTGCGAATTCGACGCGCGCGAACTGCACCTCATCGAAGCACTGCGCACCTTGCGTCTCATCCATTACTCCGCATGGCTCGCACGCCGCTGGGACGACATCGCCTTCAAGCAAGCCTTTCCCTGGTTCAACACGCAGATCTACTGGCAGAACCGCATCCTGGAACTGCGCGAACAGATAGCACTGATGGAAGAACCGCCACTGTGGCAAAACTGATCGAGTGCCCCTGCGGGAGCAGCAAGCCCTACACGGAATGTTGTGCCCGCTACATCGAAGGCGGAACACCAGCGCCGACTGCCGAAGCCCTCATGCGCTCGCGCTACACCGCCTACACCCAGCTTAAAGAAGACTACCTGCTGGCAAGCTGGCATCCCGCCACACGTCCCGCTGCTTTAGGCCTTGCCGATGAAGCACCGACCAAGTGGCTAGGCCTGGAAGTGAAACGTCACGCCCAACAAGACGCCGAACACGCCACTGTCGAATTCGTCGCGCGCTACAAGGTGAACGGGCGTGCGCATCGCCTGCACGAGGTCAGCAGCTTCGTGCAAGAAGCGGGGCGCTGGTTCTACGTGGACGGCGACATCCAGTAAGGTCACTTCGGCACACTCAGGCGCTAAAATGCCTTCACATCCAACGCACAACGACGGTCACAACAACATGCAATCCGAGATAGAGAACACCCATCTGGTCATCACCGCCGCCGGCCCGGATCGCACCGGTCTGGTCGAGCGGCTCAGCGGCAGCATCACCGACAGTGGATGCAACATCGAAGAGAGCCGCATGTCCGTGCTGGGCGGGCAGTGCATCATCATCATCCTCGCCACCGGCCCCTGGCATGCGCTCTCCAAACTGGAAGGGCAACTGGATGCGCTCGGTTCATCGCTAGCGCTGAACCTGCATCACGAACGCACCGGCAAGCGCGCCGAACCTGCCATCCCCTACAGCGTCGAGCTCGTCACGCCGGATCATCCCGGCATCGTGCGCAACCTCGCGGCGTTCTTCGCGCGCAGCGGCATCAACATCGAAGACCTGCAGACCAGCACCTATCCCGCGCCGCACACCGGCTCGACAACTTTATCCGTGATGATGACGGTGGGCATCCCGGCCAAGATGCACATCGCCACGCTGCGCGGCGATTTCCTCGATTACTGCGACAGTCTCAATCTGGACGCGACGCTGGAGCCGGTGCGCGGCTGACGCAGGGCGGGAACGACAAAACCATACAGAAAGCAGAGGAGGTTGCTCATGCGTGTTGCGATCGTCGGTTCCGGCCCCGCCGGGTTTTACGCCGCCGAAGCGCTGCTCAGGCGCACGGACGAAGTGGTGCAGGTGGACATGTTCGACCGCCTGCCCACGCCCTACGGTCTGGTGCGGGCCGGTGTCGCGCCCGACCACCAGAACATCAAGGCAGTCACCCGCGTCTACGAAAAAACCTCGGCGCGTCCCGAATTCCGCTTCTACGGCAATGTGCGTCTGGGTAAGGACCTCACCGTGGCAGATCTGCGCCGCCACTACCACCAGATCGTCTACGCCGTGGGCAACGAAGCCGACCGCCGCATGGGCATCCCCGGCGAAGGCATCCCGCGCTGCACCCCGGCCACCGTGTTCATCGGCTGGTACAACGGCCACCCGGATTACCAACACGCCATGATCGACCTGACGGTGCCGCGCGTGGCCGTGGTGGGCAACGGCAACGTCGCGGTCGACGCGGCGCGCATCCTGTTGCGCTCGCCTGCCGAACTGGAAAAGACCGACATCGCCGCCCACGCGCTCGCGGCATTGCGCAACAGCCAGGTGCGCGAGGTATACATCCTCGGCCGACGCGGCCCCGAGCAGGCCGCCTTCACACCGGTCGAACTGAAAGAGCTGGGCGAGATGGAAGGCGTCGAGCCCGTCGTCGCACCGGACGAACTCGCCGACTGCGCCAGCGTCGAGCCCGGTTCGCAGCAGGACAAGAACCTCAAGATCCTTCAATCATTCGCAGCACGCGAACGCGGCCGCGACACCAAGAAACTGCACCTGCGTTTCCGCGTCTCGCCGACCGAAGTGCTGGCCGACGCTGAAGGCAAAGTGTGCGGACTCAAACTGGAGAAGAACAGCATCGAGACTCAAGCCGATGGCAGCACGGTCGCGCGCGGCACAGGCGAGTTCGAAGTGCTGGATGTGGGGATGGTATTGCCCGCGATCGGCTTCAGCCTCGACCCCATAGACGGCGTGCCCTTCGACGAAGCAGCACGCATCGTTGCGAACGAGGATGGGCGCGTGGTCGATTCGGCCAGCCGCGCCGTGGTCGCCAACGAATATGTCGTCGGCTGGGCGCGCACCGGCCCGCGCGGACTCATCGGCTCACACAAAGCCGCCTCCGCCCACGTGGTCGCCCACATGGCGGCGGACGGCGCCGGACTATCGGCCCGCGAGCTGCCACCGCGCGACGCCATCATCGACCTGCTGCGCGAACGCGGCGTGCAGTTCATCTCTTTCGAAGACTGGAAGCGGTTGGACGATGTGGAAGTATCACGCGGCGAAAGACGCGCCGCCCCGCGCGACAAGATCGTCGATGTGGAATCGATGCTTGCTTTGTTGGGGCAGGGCTGAGCAGGGTTGTGTAGGAGCTGCGAGGGTGGAGCGGTTGCGAGAATGTCGTTAGCTTCTGCTGCTCGGCCATAAGAGACGCTGGGGAATTGCTGAGAAGGCTGCTTGAGAATTCTAAAGGGTGGTCCGTTTCACTCCTGACAGCGGTCGTTCAAAACTAAGAGTTTGATGATGCTTGGCCGTAGCTTGCTAACCCCAAGCAGTCATATAGATTTCCTGATGGCGGATGCTCAGTGGCCTTCTTTCCCTCAATGGCCCGCCTTCGTAATTCGTCTTCTAGAAGGCAGACAAAATAATTCATCTCTCCGTAATCTCTCTGTCACTTTCATCTCCTAGCATTCGCACTGTTTAGAAATTCTTAACTTAATGGCGAGACGATTCGAAATATGAATCGTCATCAAGGCTTGTGGGGGTGACTTGTGATCGAACTCAAAAATGTATCCGTCAGGTATGGAGCCGATGCGATCGGGCTGCATCCGACCTCGCTGAGTTTCAAGCGCGGTGAATTTAATGTCCTGCTTGGCGCTTCGGGCGCGGGTAAGTCGACGTTGCTTCGCTGTCTCAATATGCTTACTCGTCCGACAACGGGTTCTATTCATGTTCAAGATGTTGGGGTTGTCGACACTGCTGCAGCCCTCAGACTACACCGGCGTCGTACCGGCATGATCTTCCAGCAGCATCAGCTAATCCGGCGACATACGGCGCTACAGAACGTACTTCTTGGCCGTATCGGCTATCACACCACCCTGCGTTCCATGTTCCCATTGCCCCGTGCTGAACAGCATATCGCGCTTGAATGTCTGGAGCGTGTTGGTTTGCTGGAAAAGGCCACCGAGCGGGTTGACCGTTTGAGCGGAGGTCAACTGCAGCGTGTTGGTATCGCGCGTGCATTGGCGCAGCAGCCACGTTTGATGCTGGCGGACGAACCTGTTGCCAGCCTAGATCCGGCAACTTCGCGTCGTGTGTTGTCGCAACTGAAGCATATTTGCCTTGAAGATGGCATCACGACAGTGGTGAGTCTTCATCAAGTCGATCTGGCGCGTGAATTCGCCGACCGGATCATTGCCATCGCACATGGTCGGGTCGTCTACGACGGCTCACCGAACGAACTGAGTGACGCCCTGTTGCAGGATATCTACGATCAGGCGCCAACCAGTGGCCGAGAAGAAATACCCGTGCCCCCTTTACCTTCATTTACCCAACTAGCCATCAACGAGGAGTGAATCATGAAACGAATGCTAAAACTGCTTACCCTGCTTGCCGCGCTGTCCGTTCCGTTCGGAGCACAGGCCGCGCCCAAAGCCGATCCGGATACTCTCAAGGTGGCTCTGCTGCCGGACGAGAACGCCGGCACCATCATCAAGAACAACCAGGCGCTGAAGGAATATCTTGAGGTGACGCTGGGCAAGAAGATCGAACTGATCGTCACCACAGACTACTCGTCGATGATTGAGGCGATGCGCCACGGTCGTCTTGATCTGGCCTATTTTGGCCCGCTCTCCTATGTGCTGGCCCGTCAGAAGAGCAATATCGAGCCATTCGTTGCGCTCAAGAGCAAGGGGAGCACGACCTATCAATCCGCAGTCATCGGAAACGTCGAGGCTGGTGTCAATAAGATTGAGGACATCAAGGGCAAGAACATGGCATATGGCGATAAAGCTTCCACCTCTAGCCATCTGATTCCCAAGTCCGTGCTGGCCGAGAAGGGCTTACTTGCTGGCAGCGACTATAACGAGCATTTCGTCGGTTCGCATGATGCTGTCGCAATGGCCGTGCAGAATGGTCATGCACAGGCCGGTGGTCTGAGCCGTCCAATCTTCGAGTCGCTGGTCGAGCGCAAAATCATCGATGGCAACAAGGTAAAAGTGCTCGAGTATTCCAAACCGTTCCCGCAATATCCGTGGACCATGCGCTCCAATCTCAAACCAGAGTTGAAGGAGAAGATTCGCCAGGCGTTCTTGGACATCAAGGATCCGGCCATCCTCAAACCCTTCAAGGCGGACGGCTTCGACGTGATTACCGACAAGCACTACGATGTCGTGCGCGATTTGGGTCATCTGCTGAAGATAGATTTGTCCAAGTTCTAATCGAAAACAGTATATGAGCGACCATAACAGTCAATACGACCAACTGCTCGACGAAGCTCAGCGCGACTGGATGTACAACGCGCTGCGCTTCGGCGCAGCCATGCTGGTCATCCTGATATGTGCGCACTACGTCGGTCTATTCGATGCAGAGCGTCTCTCGGAAGGTGTGCCGAGCCTGTTCAGTCTGGTCGGCGAAATGATGCCGCCGAACTTCAATGAGGTCGCCAACTGGTGGAAGCCGCTGTTGGACACGCTGGCCATGAGTATTGCGGGCACTGCGCTGGCGGTTGCTTTCTCGCTGCCGCTGGCTTTTCTGGCTGCACAGAACACTTCTCCGCATCCGCTGGTCTATCAAATGGCGCGCGGCTTGTTGAATACCTTGCGTTCCATACCAGAGTTGATACTTGGCATCATCTTCGTGGCGGCAGTCGGCTTCGGCGCACTGCCCGGCGTACTTGCACTTGGTCTTCATTCGATCGGCATGGTTGGCAAATTCTTCGCCGAAGCGATTGAGCATGCCGATCCAGCACCGATAGAAGCAGCACGTGCAGCAGGTGCGTCGCCGCTACAGGTATTGCTACATGGGGTATTGCCGCAAGTGCTACCGCAGCTCGCCGACACATCCATCTACCGATGGGAATACAACTTCCGTGCATCCACGGTGATGGGAATGGTTGGGGCGGGAGGGATAGGCTTCGAACTGATGGGGTCCTTGCGCATCATGCAATACCAAGATGTGTCAGCAATATTGCTTGTGATCTTGGTCATGGTTACGCTCGTGGATGCTTTCAGCGGATATCTCAGGAAACGTTTTAAATAATTGGAGACAAGATGAAACCGAAAATCGTCATTACCAGTTGGGTGCATCCGCAGACACTGGACATGCTTAGACCTCATTGCGATGTTGTTGCCAACGAAACGCGTGAGCGGCTGAGTCGCGAAGAGATAATCAAGCGGTGCAGTGATGCGGTCGCGGTCATGACCTTCATGCCGGACAGCATAGATGACGCGTTCCTCGCAGAATGTCCGCAATTGCGATTGGTCGCCTGCGCGCTCAAGGGATATGACAACTATGATGTGGCGGCCTGTACACTCCGAGGGGTCCGCATAACCAACGTCCCCGACCTGCTGACCATCCCGACCGCAGAACTGACCGTTGGGCTGTTGATCGGCCTGACGCGTAAAGTCCTGCAGGGCGACCGCTTCGTGCGTTCAGGACAATTCACTGGATGGCGTCCTATGCTGTATGGCGCAGGCTTGACAGGTCGCACACTTGGCATCATCGGCATGGGCGCGGTCGGTCGCGCTATAGCCGCTCGCCTGCAGGGTTACGAGATGGAACTGCTCTACACCGACCCGCAACCGTTGCCACCTGAGCTCGAGGCGCGCTTGGGGTTGCGCAAGGTGGGGTTGGTGCAGTTGTTGGCCGAGAGCGACTATGTGGTGCCCATGGTGCCCTACACGCAAGATACGTTGCATATGATCAATGCGGCATCACTGTCGATTATGAAGCCAGGAGCCTATCTGGTGAATACCTGCCGTGGCTCGGTGGTCGATGAGAAAGCAGTAGCCGATGCTCTCGATTCCGGCAAGCTGGCGGGCTATGCAGCTGACGTGTTCGAACTGGAAGAATGGATGCGACCGGACCGTCCAGAATCTATTTCTGAACGCCTGTTGTCCAACACGGAGCTTACGCTTTTCACACCTCACATTGGCTCTGCCGTGGATACGGTGCGGTTGGCAATCGAGATGGAAGCTGCGACCAATATTCTGCAAGTGCTCAAAGGGCAGATTCCGCAAGGGGCGATCAACCATCCGCTGGACAAGGTGGCGGTCTGAGTACCTTGAACCTAGATCAGGTGGCGAGCTTTCTCGCCATCTTCCGACATGGCAGCTTCCGCGCCGGTGCGCGAGAAAGAAGTCTTTCCCAGGGCGCGATATCGCAACAGATGCAGAAGCTCGAGATGCAACTCGGGGCACGACTGATCGAGCGGGATGCTGCGGGTTGCCGTCTGACGACGGAAGGGATGGCGTTCAAGCCCTATGCTGAGAATCTGCTGAGACTGAGCACGAATGCCGCCGGCATCTTCCTGAGCAAGCCTGTAGTCATCGGGGCGAGCAGCAATATAGGTATTTATCTACTGTCTGGGTATGTGAAGGATTTTCTGGACCTGCAGGAAACACCGAAAACACAACTGGATGTCCGCATAGACAAGAATCCGTCCATTGCGCAGCAACTTGATTCGGGAGATATCGACGTCGCTGTAATGGAATGGTGGGACGGTCGCGAGGGTTACGAAGCTCGCCCGTGGCGGCAGGAAGAACTGGTCGTTATCGTTCCGCCGAGTCACCCTTGGGCCGATAAACATAGCCTTTCTCACGGGGACCTGATGGGTGTTCCCCTGCTCGGCGGCGAGCCGGGTACGGGAACAGGTCGGATACTTACTGATTACTTTGGAAGCGGGGAGAGTGGCTTGTCTGTCGGTATGCAACTGGGATCTACCGATGCTGTGAAGCAGTGGGTGAAAGCGGGGCTGGGAGTGTCGATCGTACTGGTTGGCACTGTGTCCGAGGAGGTCCAATCCGGCACCTTGGTTCCCATTGCACTCGAAGGCGGTAATCTGCGTAAAGAACTTTATGTAATCTGGCGCGATACGCTGTCTCTCGGGCACCCGGCACGAAGGTTTGGAGAATGGTTGGCAGGGAAAGGTTGAGACTTAAGTTCGTTGTGTGATTAATCCCTTGTATGGTTTGAATCGCCCCCGATTCTTAGTTTTGAACGACCGCTGTTAAAAGTGAAGCGGACAACCATTCAGAACAATCAATCAGCTATTTCAGCAATTCATCAGTGTCTCTTATGGCCGAGTTGCTGTCCTGGCAGGTCATTGGTCAGCAATGGTCATTCAGATATATAGGCCGGGTATAGATATTTCGGCATATTGACCGCGACGCAAGAGCGTGATAAATTTCGGTTCCTGAAACTTTTACAAGTTGGACGCGCTAATGAAAATTTTTCAAAATTTGCTCTTTGTAGTCGCCATTATTTCGTTTGGTGGGTGCGCAACATCCTCAAAGATTCAACCGTTCAACCAGACTTCAGTTGAATCTAACAAAGAAAATTTCGCAACTGCGCTAGATACTTGGATCCGGCCGCAACTTGTTAAAGATAGCATTTATGGATGGGGCATCGCCTTCGCTGAAGGTGAAGACGCAACTCAGACAGTTAATTTTGTGGCAAAAGAATTTAATAATGCGTGCAGTTCTGTTGGGGGAAGGCCAGTATCAACAATCTGCAGTGAGAGGCCAGGGGGATACGGACCCATGGTGATTTGCGAAGATAGCAATGATCCAGGGATGAATGCGGGTATTCCGATCCACATACAAAGTTTACCTCCAGGATACCCATCTCAAACGCATAAATGCTTTGCAGAAAATTACAGATATCTTGGCGGAGTGAGCACCATTCCTCATGGTCGGATTTTATCTATTGCTATAGATTCGCCTACGGCATTAGCAAAATATCAGGCAAAATTAAAATTTCTCTCGAAGAAATTCGAAGAAGAAGGGCCAACCGGTTGGATTAAGACTGTGGACGGACGTGAAGCCTTCGTGAGAATTGGGGACACGAATTATCCCATTGTTCTTTACGCAAAATGCTGCTCAGAAAATTCCGACGAGCTCACTTCCATAGACGAAATATCTACCATCACGTTTCAAAAGGATGGGCGAAGTGTAGTGACCATGCGTGATGGGAAAAAATATCAGCGCGAGACAAAAGGGATGTTGAAACAAGCAACAACGGCAAATGCAACGTATGAGGGAAACCCCAGAGGATCTGACGTGTCAGGAGTTCCATTTGTTGTGGTAGATGGGGATGGGCTTACTTACTTTAAATATATTTCGTTAGAAAACCTAAGAAATGATGTGGAGATATCTTTCAATGATGTGGCGGCTTGGGCAAACAAGCCGCGGACTGGAAAAAAATATGCAGACTATTCTGACTATGCGGAGCTGAAGAGCTCAAATTCTAAAGACAGGTTGTGGGAACTGATTTTCAAATATAAGGATAACGACCCTAAAGGTTTAGTTGAAGCAGCCAAACTTAAACGTGAGGCATTGTTAGCTGCAAGCAATTCGGCATACCAAGATAAATTGGCTGCGAATCAGCAACGGCTTGAGAAAAAGCAGATTGGCGATCAAGTATGTGCGTCCGCATCTGGTAGCATCAATCAAAGTACAGGTTTGATTATCAGAGGTGAGCCTCAATACAAACAAGTACATGGCTCGGCTCGGTTTGTGGGCTTTGTTGAAAAGATTGCTGGAAAGAAGGTGCAAATCAGAATTTCTGGGATCAACTTCTCTGGCGGAGGAATTAATGAGTCCATGGACTCATTTTCAAACTGGAAGGGCGGCTCCACTTTAAAAGTTAACAATTTGATATGGGATAGCGTGTACGACTGGGAAGGTTGTTAGCTGATAACAATCCGTGTAGCTCCGCTGTGTAACCTGAGAAGACTGCAAGACGCCTCACTTCGGTGGGGCGTTTTTTCTGGTGTAGCCACATTACGCCAAAGCATCATTGCTGATACAGAGCGGGAGCAAAAAATTTGTTTAGGCAATTAGCTTTCCTAGGTAAATTGGGTGTGCGGCTCCATAAAGAAATCGCCGATAGCCGTGACTAGGTGAGTGCCAAAGGGGTCAGCTCAGCTTCGAAATTATTCGAAACTGACCTCAAGGACCGCTTCGGGTTAAGAGTACGCAGTCACGTTTTGAGAAAGCCGCCATTCAAGATGATCTCGGCGCCTATGACCGGTGACCGCTCCATACCCGCCACTGACATAGCGAATACCACTGGCGGCTCAGGCCGAGCAGCAGCCCAACTCAATCGGCTCACAACCACTCAAACCCCGCCTGCTCGAAATCCTCTCCCTCCGCGATCAATGACGTGAGTTTGATGTCGCGGCTCTTCTCGCCCATCATCATCTGGTGATGGGTGTCGATCACGAACTTGCCGGATTCCATCAGCAGGGTGGCGTGCACATATGAGTTGTGTTCGTCCGGCAGCAGGATGACGGGCAGGTAGTCGTAGGAGAACGAGCCGGAGCTGCTTTCCCAGTTGGATACGCGTTCGGCACCTTTGCCGAGCACGCGTATCCACACCGAGGCGGGGCGTTTGGTGAGGATTTCGATGCCGACGTGGACCTTGCCTGCGCTGTCGGTGTGCAGGCGGCGGATCATGCCGACCCACCATTGCTGCGCGTTCGCCGGTTTGAGGGCGCACAGGTCGCCGATCTTGATCCATTCCCCTTGTGTGCCGCCGAGTATCGCGCCCAGTCCGGTGGCGCTCATGTCGGTGACGTTCCATGTTTCGGTGGTGTAGGCGATCTCTTCCTGTGCGACGAGGTCGATCCTCGCGCGTTTGCGCGCGTCGTCGGCATCCTGTTCGGCGTCGTGTCCGGCATCGATGTGGGTAACCAGTTGGCTGATGGCGCGGAAGCTGTGCGCGACTTCGATACTGGCGTGAATCTCGCGCCGTTCCAGGTGGCGCTGCGGCGGCTGGGCGGCCCAGTAGGTCATCAGGTGTTTGAGCACGGTGAGCTTGCCCGCCGGGGTGAACTCGCTGCCGAAGCGGCGCTCACGCCAGATAGGGTCGTTCTCGTTCTGGGTGACGATCTTTTGCAATGCGGCCACGGCTTTGGCGGCGCTGAAGAAGCGTGTGTTTTCCGCGACGGGTTTATCGCGCTCGGCACGGTGCGGCGGGGCAGAACCGGCGAGGTCGAACTGGTAGGGGAAGTCGTTCTCTGCCGTGTTGGCGATCTCGAAGAAACTGTTCATGCGTCCGGCGATGCGGTAGCTCACTTCCAGTTGATCGGCGGCTAAGGTATCGGGCGAGGAGGTGAACATCACCAGTGCGTGTAGTAATTCGCGCTGCGGGCTGGTGTGGATGACATGGCCGGGATAGGCCAGCACCATGGTCTCGGTGCATTGCGTGGTTTCGGCGAAGCGGTAACCGGCATACAGCATGGCCCAGGTCGCGGCATCGATGTCGATATAACGTATCAGCTCCAGCTTCATCTGCGTCGCCACTGCCAGCAACTGGCGCACGCAGATCAGCGGCATGCGTTCGATGAGTTCTCGGGAATGTTTGGCGGTCTTTTGATATTCGCTCAGGCAGGCGCTGTAGGCGCCGGCAAGCGCCTGAGTGTAGGCATGGATGCCTTGCCACAGGTGCAGCCCCTGGAAGTCGCGCAGGTGGGGTGCTTCCAGATAACGATGCAGTAGTTCGGTTTGCAGGATCTGTCCGGACTGATCGACGCGCATGATGACGTCGCTGCGCAGCTCAGGGCTGAATCCTTGCGCATCCTTGATCGATTCCAGCCAGAAGCTGATCTCTTCCAGTGCCTTGCGCGGTTCATCCTGCGGCAGTTCACCGATGAGGCGCTGCGTCTCGTCCAGATTGAACAAAGGGTGATCCGGTCTTTCGCCGAAAAGTTTGAACATGGTGAGCGCTGCCTTTCGTGTGCCGACGCGGGGATGATATAGCAGGGTTCAGCAAACCCAAAGACAGATAATCGAAGGCTCAGTAGTTCAATGATCGGAAATAGCCATTCACCTCTGGCGACCACGTATAGCCCCAGCCTTGCAGCACCGAGCCGATCTCTTTGGTGTAGCGCTGCTGGTCGTTAGGCTTGATCCAAGCCTTGCCTGAGGCTTCGCTGTAGGTGGCATGGTGGCGTTCGCAGAAATGTTGTCTTGCGCTGTCCGAGCGCCCAAGTTCCTGCGCGAAACGGCCTTCCCAGCTCAGATGTTTCTCGTCGCTGTGTTGCATGGGGCGTGCCGGTTGTGACAGCGTGTTGCCTTTCAGTGCATTGCCCACACTCAGCGCGCCGACATTCACCCAACCCTTGCTCAGATAGAACTCCGGCGTACCTTTGGCGGTGTCGTAGAAATAGGCGACGTTGATCTGCTGGTTGAATTCCACGATGTGGAATTTTTCGAACTGCAGGATGACGGCATGCAGGTTGTGTTTGCTGTCGTTCAGTTTGACGACCAGACCTTTTGCGTCGTTCCTGAATTTCAGGAAAGCGCGGTTGCTGATCTCGAAGGCATCGCTGCCCAGCGCGAAGTACATGCCTTTGAGGTCTTCGCTGTAAAGGTTCCAGAACGCGGCGCGGCGCGTGTTGTCTGCACCTTTCGCGGCGAACAGGTGGAAGAACTCATGCACCAGATGTTTCTTGCCCCAGTTGGCGATCATGTCGCGGGCGGTCTGACTGCATAGCCAGTTGCTCTCGTTCTGCGCGATCCACGGTGCGCCCCATTGTTCGATGGCGAAATCGCGCAATGCGTCATTGGTGCGCTTGTTCTGACTTTGGCTGTAGCGGTCGAGCAGCATGCCCAGCAAGCGCGGGATGTAGAGCGGATATTGCACCAGCAGCTGCAGCGCTTCGCTCACTTCGTCCTGAAACTTCGCATCCGGCAGAGCCATGATGCGTTCGATATGGGATTGCACGAAGGTGCGGATGAACCAGGAGTCGACGCCGATGTTGAGTTCGAAACGGAAGGATTCGATGCGTTCGATATCCGCCGCGCCGCCCCGGTAGTCGTCGCAGGGTACGGTGCCGAGCAATCCTTTGTTCGCCGACAGCACGCGCACCCATTGCGGGGTGTGGCCGTCGCTGGCGAGACGATCCAGTGCGTTTTGCAGGAAGGTGTGCAGCGATGCCCAGTTGCTGCGGCCGCTGCCGATCACGCTGTCCGCGTCGGGATCATAGGCAAAGTAGGCGTTGAGCAAGCCGCGATAGCACTTGCGGAAAGCGCGTGTGCGTTCCTGATGCTGGGTGAGGTAAGCGAGCAGGGTGGTGAACAGTTTGAGATTCTCGATCAGCCGTTCACCCTGTTCGGAATATGCCTGCGTGCAGCCATAGCACAGCAGTCTGGCCTGGCGCAGGTCGCGCACGAAACCGGCCTCGGCGAAATGACGCAACGCGACCAGGATGCGGTCGTCGCCGAGCGCTTCCATGTCCACTTCGCTACCCAGCCATGCGATCAGTTGTTCGCGTTCGTGCTGGATGGGCAGCAGGTCGCCGGCACGCATGGTGGAGAGCGCGATGCGGCTCATGCGCGCCATGGTGTCGGCAAGCTTGTCCAGCGTGTTCATCTGATGCGGCACTGCCCGAAGTCGTTGCGCGGGATGTCATCGGTCCTGGTGTGCGCTTCGTCGATGCCGTAGAACTCCAGTCGCAGTTCGATACGTCGGCTTTCTTCGAGCGACTTCTTGGAGGAGTTGAATGAATAACCGCCGACCAGGAACAGGTCGCGCACCTGCTCCATCTCGTCGCGGGAAAGTGTCTTCTGTTGGTTGGACGCGGGAGAGAGCAGGGTGCACAGTACGCGTTCGCTGCGTTGCAGGCTGAGGTTCAGATTGAGCAGGTAGTCGCCGCGCTGGTCGGCGAAACCTTCCACCACCACGCGCTTCAACCATCTCTGCGCCAGATCGTCGCGTGCCAATGTGAGCATGTCGCTTACGAAGGCGCTCAGATATTCCACCTGTTCGGTGGTCAGTCTTGAACTGCCGGTGTCGAAACGGGCGCGGTCGCCGAAGTCGATCACGTTGCGGTTGCGGTCGACGGTGATGCCGGGGTGGCCCTGAGCGGTCTGCTCGATGCGCTCCCACAGCGTGTCGATCTCATGCACGCGGTCGGCCTGTTTCTTCTCGGCCTCGCTCACGTTCTTGGTGATGGCGAGCAGCGCCACGCTCATCACCAGCAGGAACATCACCATGAGTGCAGTCATCAGGTCGGCGAACGAGATCCAGAAGGGTTTTTCGCCTTCGTCTCTGTTGCGCCGCTTAACGGGAATGTACTTGCCCAGCATGTTCTGTTTCCCGTTTTAGTTGGAGATCGAACCGAGCGTGTCTTCCAGTTCCAGTATGCCTTCACGCAGCAGCTTGACCGAATCGGCCAGCGCCTGATGGAAATCGCGGTTGGCTTCGCCGACAGCCTTGGTCATGCCGGTGCTGAACGATTCGTGGGCCTGGCCGATGACATCCGATACCTTTTCCAGATAGCCGTCCGCCTGTTGTTGCGCTTCGACCAGTTTCGCCGTGGCTGCTTCGATGCGTGCCACCACATCGTGTGACATCGCTGCATCGCGGCGTGCCTGTTCGACGATGAGTTGCATGGAGCCGACCAGCTCGGTCATCGCATCGCGTGCTTTCTGGTAATCGGCGAACACGCTGCTCAGACTGTTGGTGGCCGAACCGATGGCACCGGCTGCCTGCGTCAGCTCCCCGGCGAGGCTTACGGACTTGTCCAGTGTGGACGTCACGCCTGCGCCTGCTTTGGCGAAATCCTTGGAAGCGAGATACAGCGTGTCCGCACCGTTGTTCATCTTGGTGAGCGCTTCGCCGGTGGTGCTGCGCATGGCTTGCACGGCGGCCTTCATCTCCACAACGGCGAGGTTTACGCCCTCCACCAGCGCGCTGACCTGTCCGCCGAACTGGCCCACCATCGCCTGGCTGCTGGCGGCGAGCGCTTCCTGTTGCTGCTTGCTGGCGGAACCGGCCGAGCGCACCTGTGTGCCCAGCTCCTCGATGATGACGCCCATGCGGTCGGACAGATTGTCCAGCGCCTGCTGCAGGCCCTGCCGGGTGTCGCCTTGCGATTGTTCCATCAGTGAACGTACCTGTTCGATGAATTCGCCCAGCTTGTCGTTCATGGTGCGCTGGCGCGCTTCGGCACCTGCCATGGTCTCGGCCAGCATGTTGGCCAGCGTCTCGTTGCCGTGCTTGCTGGCGCTTTGCATCTC
The DNA here is from genome assembly GCF_054604835.1 of Sideroxydans sp. Taxonomy (NCBI): domain Bacteria; kingdom Pseudomonadati; phylum Pseudomonadota; class Betaproteobacteria; order Nitrosomonadales; family Gallionellaceae; genus Sideroxydans; species Sideroxydans sp. The sequence continues at coordinate 182,137 of NZ_JBTSFG010000001.1, forward strand.
GGCCGCCATCTGTTGCAGGGTGTGGGTGGCGGTCTGCAGCGATTCGATGGTCTGCTGTTGCAGGCTGTTGATGCCGCCGACCTGTGAGCCGAACATGTCCTTGAGCTGGTCGCTGAACTGGCTCAACACACCGGCAAGCATCTTGTGCACCGCGTCCTGCTGGTCGTTTCGCGTTTCCTTGAGCGCACTGGCGATCTCGCTCAGCGGCTGCTTCAGGCTGGCTTCCAGTGTGTTCGCCAGACTTTTGCTGAGCGCTTCGGATTGCGCGTTACTGGCAGCGATCTGCTTCTCGAACATCTCGCCCATCATCTGCTGCATCTCGTTGCGCAGCATGGACGCAGTCTGGCCGGAGGAGGCTTCGGTGGCTTTGACCAGACGTGCCAGATATTCCTCGCTGGCGCCGCCTTCGAACAGGTTGTCGAGCAATTGGGTGAGTTGTTCGACCTGTCCGTTCAGGCGCGTGATGGCGACTTTCTCGATGAAGGTGATGACCATCGCCAGCGTGATGGCGATGGCGGAAACGAGGAAGGCTTCCCACACGCCGTGCAGCAGATGATTGAGACTCTCGCGCACGATGGCTGGATTCTCGGATACCTGGAAGGCCTGCAGGCCCATGATCAGGCCGTAGAAGGTGCCGATGATGCCGACGCCGGTGAACAGGCCGGGCAAGTGCTTGAAGAAGTCGGCGCGCAGCGGCGTGTCGATGATGGTCTCGTGCGGGAACATCAGGTTGGCCGGTACGGTGGAGCGCCAGCGCGCATCGGACTGGCGATGCAGCGAGTCGGCATATTCCTGCCACAGATGTTCCAGCACGCCGGTGTTGGCGAAGATCGACGGCATATCGTTCGACGGTTTGCCTTCCAGCGCGCGCAACTGTTTGACCACGCGCGAGATGCGCCAGGAGACGATCAGCGAGGGCAGGAAGAAGAACAGCAGGAACGAGATCGTGAGCAGGCCCAGAATGCCGGCGAATACATAGATGTGGGGTGGGAGCTGGTCTATCGTGAACATGTTCGAATATGACGTCAGAGGGTAAAAAAGCGGCTTGTATAATACACCGCATGATGCAGACGACCGGGCCGAATATGGACAAAAAAGCACAGCAGACGACGCATGACAAAGTGGTGTTGTTCGCCGATGTCAGCGGCAGCACGCGCTTGTACGAGGTGCTCGGCGACGCGCGCGCTTTTGCCGCCATCAACCAGTGCATCGAATTGTTGCGGCGCGTGACGGAGATGTTCAAGGGGCGGGTGGTGAAGACCATCGGCGACGAGATCATGGCTGTCTTTCCTTCCGAACTGAGCGGCGTACAGGCCGCGTGCGCGATGCAGGCCGATGTGGAAGCGATGGTGCCGCTGGATGACGCGGTGCGGCTGGCGATCCGCATCGGTCTGTATCACGGCCCGGTGCTGATGCAGGACGGCGACTCGGACGTGTTCGGCGACACCGTCAATGTGGCGGCGAGATTGACCGAGTTGGCCAATGCGGGACAGATACTTTCCGACGCTTCCACGGTGCAGGCGTTGCCGCCTTTGCTGCGCACCTCCACGCGCAGTCTCGATCTGCTGCCGATCAAGGGCAAGGCTTCCAATATCAAGGTGGTCGAAGTGCTGTGGCAGGAGGGTGACGATGCGACGCTGATGGTGGGGCGTACACACGCGCCCGTAGCCTCTTCCGGCGTATTGCGTTTGCAGCACCACGGGCGCGAGGCGGTGGTGGATGCGGCGCACAGCAAGCTGGTGCTGGGGCGCGATGCGCAGGCGGGCTTTGTGGTGGAGGACAAGCGCGCTTCGCGCCTGCATGCCACCATCGAATTGCGGCGCGACAAGTTCGTCTACATCGATCAAAGCTCGAACGGCAGTTACATCACCTTCGCCGGGGAGGGTGAGTTGCAGTTGCGGCGCGAGGAGATCGTGTTGCGCGGGCGTGGCACGATCTGTCTGGGGCATTCGTTCGGCAAGGATGCGGCGGGCGCGATCACTTTTTCCTGCGAAGGTTGCTGATCCTTACTTCCCGACGTCGCGCGGGGGGCGGCGGCGCAATCTGCGGGGTGATTCTGTGCCCAGATCTTCTTTTGCCTGTGCCTCGGCGGTTCGTCTGGACATGATCTCCGCAAAACCTTTTGCGCGATCGTCTGCGAGATCGGCAAGTTGTTTTTGTCTGAGTGCCTGCGCGGCGGCAAGCTTGGCCTGATTCTCGGCGGCAGTCTGGCGCTCGATCTTGCCGATGTCCTTGATCTTGGCAAGATGCTGCGCTAGCAGCGCTTTGCGTGCCTGATCCTCTTTTTGTCGGGCTTCTGCCGCGGCTCTGGCGCGGGCTGCCGCTTCCATTTTTGCCAGTTGGGCGGCTTCCGCTTTCTGTTGTGCCAGTTGCAGTTGTTTCTTGCGTTCGGCTGTCGCCAGCAATGCCAGACGTTTCTGTTCCTTTTCTCGCGCGGCTTCCTGTTCGAGCTTGTCGATATTCGCCAGACGGCGTTTTGCCAGATCGATGAACTCTCCCTTGGGGAACTCTTTCAGGTATTGCTCGAAGCTTGCGCGTTGCGTGCTGTCGCTGATCTCGCGCCACAGTTTGATGTCGCGCTGCCGTGAAGCGAAATCGTTCGCGCCGGTTTCTTCGGCAGCCAGACTGTCTGCCGGGGTGACCAGTGTCGTATCCGAAATGGCGGGGGACGGGGCATTGCGGGTGATGGTGCGCTTGAGCGCGCGCATGAATTCGCCGGCATTCTGGAAACGTTCTTCAGGCGTCTTGGCCAGACTTTGCATCACCACCAGGTCCAGTTCCGGCGATACCTTGGGGTTGAAGTGCGAAGGGGGTGTCGGTAATTGGTGCATTACCTTGTTCATGATGGTGATCGGGCTGCCGGTGAAGGGGCGTTCGCCGGTCAGCATCTGATACAGCATCACCCCCGCCGAATACAGGTCGCTGCGCCCGTCCACATCCTTGCCCATGAACTGCTCGGGCGACATATAAGTCGGGGTGCCCAGCACCATGCCCGCCTGGGTAAGGTGGCTGGAATCCATCTTGGCAATGCCGAAGTCGGCGATCTTGATGCTGCCATCGGCGGTGATCATGATGTTGGCCGGCTTGATGTCACGATGGATGACACCGCGCTGGTGCGAATACTCCAGCGCATCCAGCACTTGCAGCATGATGCGCAGACTGTCGGCGATGGGCAGGGTTTCGCCCGCTTCCAGATGGTCTTTGAGTTCGTCACCGTCCACATATTCCATGGCGATATAGGCCAGATCGCCTTCTTCGCCGTAGTCGTAGATGGAGATGATCTTGGGGTGGGAAAGCCGGCCGGCAGCCTGTGCCTCGCGGCGAAAACGTGCGAAGGCTTCCTCCATCTCGGAAGCATCCACCAGCGATTTCTGGATGGTCTTGACGGCGACGGTGCGCTGGATAAAGGGGTCGAAACCTTCATAGACGATACCCATCGCACCCTTGCCGAGTTCGCGGCGTAATTCGTATTTACCTAGTTTGTCCGTGGTGGGCATGCGTTTGTTTGTGTGAGATGCGGGTGAGGCGTGTTTTTCAGGTGCGATTCTACTACGGCAGGCTGCGTGCATAGCTCGGACATGGCGATGGGCAGGCAAGGTATAAAGCGCTTTCTGGTTAGACATTGCAGCACTAAGCCTTTAGACTTGCGGCCTTTTTTACAGGTCAGCATCATGTCCGCAGAACTCCAACCCACTTCGAAAGAATCCGCTGCTGCATCGCGCGATCCGATCACGCGCGAAGTTTCTCGCCGCCGCACCTTCGGCATCATCTCCCACCCGGATGCGGGTAAGACCACGCTGACCGAGAAGCTGCTGATGTTCTCAGGCGCGATCCAGTTGGCCGGCGCGGTGAAGGCGCGCAAGAGCGGGCGCCATGCCACCTCGGACTTCCTTGAGATCGAGAAACAGCGCGGCATCTCGGTCGCCTCTTCGGTGATGCAGTTCGAGTATCGCGACCATGTGGTGAACCTGCTGGACACGCCGGGCCACCAGGATTTCTCCGAAGACACATACCGTGTGCTCACTGCCGTCGACTCGGCTTTGATGGTGATCGACGCAGCCAAGGGCGTGGAGACACAGACCATCAAACTGCTGGATGTGTGCCGCATGCGCGACACGCCCATCGTCACTTTCATGAACAAGATGGACCGCGAGGTGCGCGATCCGCTGGAGCTGCTGGACGAGGTCGAGTCGGTGTTGAAGATCCAGTGCGCGCCGGTGACCTGGCCGTTGGGCATGGGCAAGACCTTCCGTGGGGTGTATCACCTGATGAAGGATGAGATCCTGCTGTTCACGCCGGGCGAGGAGCGCGCCGACGGCGAGGTGGAAGTCATCAAGGGCATCGACAATCCGATACTGGCCGAACGCTTCCCGATGGAGATCGAGCAGCTGAAGATGGAAGTGGAACTGGTGCACGGTGCTTCACATCCCTTCGATTTGCAACGCTTCCTTGACGGCAAGCAGACACCGGTGTTCTTCGGTTCCGCCATCAACAACTTCGGCGTACGCGAGATTTTGAACGCCCTGCTGGAATGGGCCCCGGCGCCGCGCGAGCGCGATGCCTCGGTACGTAACGTGAACCCTATCGAGCCGAAATTCTCCGGTTTCGTGTTCAAGATCCAGGCCAACATGGATGCCAACCACCGCGACCGCATCGCCTTCTTGCGCGTGTGCTCCGGCCATTTCGAACGCGGTATGAAGATCAAACACCTGCGTCTGAACCGCGAGATCAAGGTGTCCAGCGTGGTGACCTTCATGGCATCCAGTCGAGAGCAGGTGGAAGAAGCCTACGCAGGCGACATCATCGGCCTACCCAACCACGGCAACATGCAGATCGGCGATAGTTTCTCAGAAGGCGAGCTGCTGCAGTTCACCGGCATCCCGTATTTCGCGCCGGACCATTTCCAGTCGGTGCGCATCCGCAACCCGATCAAGATCAAGCAGCTGCACAAGGGCTTGCAGCAGCTCGGCGAAGAGGGCGCAGTGCAGGTGTTCAAGCCGGTGGACGGCGGCGACCTGATCCTCGGCGCGGTCGGTGTGCTGCAGTTCGATGTGGTGGCCAGTCGTTTGCATGGTGAATACGGCGTGGATGCGATGTTCGAAGGCGCCAGCGTCAGTACCGCACGCTGGGTGACCTGCGACGACGCAAAGATTTTTGCCGATTTCCAGAAAGCGCTGTCGCACAATCTCGCCATCGATGCGGCGGGCAATCTGGCCTACCTTGCGCCGAACAACGTAAACCTCAAACTCACCCAGGAACGCTGGCCCAAGGTTGTCTTCCATACGACGCGCGAGCATGCGGTGAAACTTTGATGGAACAAATTGACTTCCAACTGCGCGGCGAATTCATCGCGCTGAACGATCTACTCAAGCTGACCGGCGTGAGCGACAGCGGCGGTGCGGCCAAAGCATTGGTGGCAGACGGGGCCGTTTCCGTCGATGGTCAGGTGGAATCGCGCAAAACCGCCAAGATCCGTGCAGGGCAAGTGGTGGCGCTGACCGGCGTGCGAATACGAGTGGTTGCCTGAGTCATGCTGTATATCTCGCACAACGTCATCATTCCGGAGTGCGAGATCGAATTGACTGCCGTGCGCGCGCAGGGCGCGGGCGGACAGAATGTGAACAAGGTATCGAGCGCAATGCATCTGCGTTTCGATATCCGTGCCTCTTCATTGCCGCAGGAGATGAAAGAGCGTTTGCTGCAGGTCAACGATCAGCGCATCACCAAGGACGGCGTGGTCGTCATCAAGGCGCAGGAATTCCGCAATCAGGAACAGAACCGCAACGAGGCACTGCGTCGACTCAAGGCTTTGCTGCAATCGGCGGCCGAGCGGCCCAAGCCGCGTATCGCGACCAAGCCGTCGCGGTCGGCCAAGAAGAAACGTGTGGAAGGTAAGGTGTTGCGCGGCAGGGTTAAGGCTCTGCGCGGCAAGGTCAACGACTGAAGGACGCCTGAATCAGTCTTTCAGTTCAAGCTCCACCCGCAACAGGTGGTGATCGGAACTCGGTGTCGGGATGACTTGCTGGTTCACGCAACGCAGCTGCTCATTGAAGAAGACATGGTCCAGCACCAGCGGCATGCGCCGCCAGGTGATCTCACTGATCTGGGCAGTAGAGAATCCCGCTTCCTCGAATTGCGCCACCAGCGTCTCATGGCCGCTGACGTTGAAATCCCCGCCCAGCAGCGCCGGCAGATCGGATTGCCGCAACTGATCGACTACTATCTGGCGTTGCTCGGGATGATTTGTGCTGGAGGACTTGAGCATGAAGAACGCCAGCAGGTGGGTGTTGAACAGTTGTACGGTCTTGCCGCCGATCTTGGTTTTGGCGCCGATCAGCAGGCGGTCGGTCGGCGTTTTGGTTTCGCCGTTGAAGTTGAATTCGATAGGCGGCGAGGGCAGGTCGAGTCTGGTTGTGTCGAACAATTTGCTACGCGAGAAGATGGCGAGGCCGATGCCGAAAGGCAGTTCGCGTACGTCCGGCTTGGGGTAGCTGAAGTAACTGTCGTAATCTGAGAGCGCCGCTTTCAGTCGCGTGTAGTTGGGCGGCGGGTCGATCTGCTGGCCGCCGGGCTCGGCGTGCTCCACTTCCTGCAGTAGCACGATGTCCGCATTCTGACGCTTGATCTCGGCAATGGTCTGTTCAAGGTCAATCGGGGCGTGATCCGGATAGGCGTCATCCCAGACCTGGCCGAATTGCATATTGAACTGAAGGACGCTGAACCGTGACATGCTGGCTTGCGGGCGTTTAAGATTGGCGAACTTTATAGAAACAGTAGGTTGGAATCAAGCAATAGAGAACGTTCTTTTTAGATATTGTTCGCGAAGCGCTGGATCGAAGCGTTCGATCGCATAGCGCAGGGACGTACGGGGCAGTCGCGGGTAATGGCGCTGCAGGAATGTTTCGAGGATCTTTTGGTCGCGTTTCCCCACTTCGCGCAGCATCCAGCCCACGGCCTTGTGCATCAGATCATGTCGGTCATCCAGCAGCATCCCGGCTATGTGCAGCGTGTCTGTGAAGTCTTTCCCGCGTATGAAATGCAGGGTGGCGACCATGGCGATGCGCCGTTCCCACAGCGATTCCGACTTGGCCATACGCTGCAGCACCTTGCGCGGACGGTCTTCCAGATGCTTGCCGACGATGTGCGGTGCCGAGATATCCACCAGGTCCCAGTTGTTGATGTGCCGTGTGCTACCGAGATAGAGGTCGAAGGCGGTTTGCTTGCCGGCCTCATCCGCCGTTGCGTAGAACTGCATCAATAGCAACAAGGCGAACAAGCGTTCCTCGTGATATTTCGAACTCAGCAATGCTGCGATGGTGGCGAGGTCTGCATCACGATGCTGTTTAGCCAGTGCGCGCAAGGGCGGTATCTTGATGCCGAGGAACAAATCCCCTTCTCCATACTGTCCCGGCCCAGTCTTGAAGAAGCGCTGCAGAATGCTCGCAGTGTCGGGGGATGCGAGGGCATGTAGCCTTGCGCTGATCGCTTTTGCCTTGTTCATGACGCCTTGCGGGCAACGATGAGGAAGATGGGGAATTCGCGTTGTTGTCCTTCGACTTCCTTGCTCACCGAAGTCGCGGTGCTGTCGCGCACCTCGATGAAGCCGGCCTTCTGCAACAGCTCGCCTAGGTGCGCGCGATCAAATCCCAAATGGAACACGCCGGTGTTGTCGCCGTGGAAAGCGCCGTCCTCGCTGTCGAGGTCGGCAAAAGCGACCTGTCCGCCGGGATTCAGCAAGCGGAACCATTCGGCGAACAGCGCGGCGGTGTCCGGCACATGATGCGTCACCATGCTGCTCACGATCAGGTCGTAGCTGCCGCTCGCATGTGCGCCGTGCTCGAAATCGACGAACTGGGTGCGGGCGTTGGAGATGCCTTGTGCCGCGATCTTGCCGGCCATCACTTCCAGCATCGCGGGCGAGCTGTCCGCGCCGCATAGCGAACCGACTTGCGGCAGCAACTGCAGGGACAACAGGCCGGTGCCGCAGCCGTAGTCGAGCACGGCCATGTGCGGCGACAGGGCAACGCTGCGCCGGATGGCGGTGGCGACCTCGTTGGCGATCCTGACCCGGCCGGGATTGCTGTCCCAGCGGGCGGCGACCGATTCAAAATCCCTGCGTTCTTTTTCCATCGCTGTGTGTTCGTATGGTGGTGTCGATAACGCCGATTATCAGGGCAGGGCATATTCACCGCAATGCGGCTGATGCTGTAATGGCTGTGTGGCGGTAGTGCCACTTGGATAGAATGCAGGTTGATAGAACGTCCGGGGTTGAAGCGATGCGATGGCTGGTATGTGTGATGGCGTGGCTGGTGCTGATCGTACCGGCGCAGGCTGCGGGCTGGACACTGAGCGGGACGGTGCTGGAAAAAGGCACGGGCAGGCCATTGCCGGGGGTGGTGCTTGCCGTGTCTGGTCAACCCGATCCCGCTGCCAGGTCGGATGACGCTGGCGCGTTCCGCTTAGAGCTGGATTCAGCAGGGGACGTCGAACTGGTCGCCCGCTACATGGGTGTCAGCGCCGTCCGGCAACTACGTCTTGAAGCGGGCGTAGAGGTGATGCCGCAGATCATCTATCTGCGCTTGCCGGAGACCTTGCGCGAGATGGTGGTGACGGCGCCGCGTTCGCCGGACCGGGTGAGCAAGAGTGTCATCAGCGGCAAGACCTTGAGCAGCATCGCCGGTTCGGGCGGTGATCCGCTGGCGGGTCTGCAGGCTTTGCCCGGCGTCGTGGCCGTGAACGGCAGCAGCGCACCGGCAGTGCGCGGTTCCGGGCCCGGCGATAACGTGTATTACGTGGACGGTCTGGTGATCGGCAAGTTGTTCCATTACGGCAGCCTCAGCGTGTTCAACGCCGACCTGATCGAGGATTTCAACCTGCACAGCGCGGCGTTCAGCCCGCACTATGGTGATGTGACCGGTGCGGTGATCGATGTCGCCCTGCGCAAGCCGCGTACCGACAGGATAGGCGGCAAGGTCAACGTCAGTTTGATGGGCGCGGACTTTCTGGTGGAAGGGCCGCGCAACGAAGACCAGTCGTTCTATTTCGCAGCGCGCCGCAGCTATATCGACCTGTTCATCAAACAGATAGAAGACAAGGGCGTGACCATCCAGATCCCGCGTTACTGGGACTATCAGGGCAAGTATCTGTGGAACCTGAACGATGCGCACAAGCTCAGCTTCCATCTGCACGGTGCAGGTGACCAGCTCGCGTTGAATTTCTCTCCGACCTCCAATGCGGCGATCCGCGAACCTGTTCTGGCAGGGGATCTGTCTTTGTCCGATTCGGGGGCATCGCAGGCCGTGATACTGGACAGCGTGGTGTCTGATACGACACTCAATACCCTGACCTTGCAGCACCGGACGCGCAATGCCAGCAACCGCATCGCACAGGCAGGCACTCTGGACTTCACCCAGGAAAGTCTGCTGTTGCGCGATCAGGTTCGGTTGGAGCTATCTGCGGGGCATGAGCTGACGCTGGGGGCGGAACTGGGTCAGACCAAGGTCACGGTGGATGCCGACCTGAACAATACTCCATGCACGCAGTTCGACGCCAACTGTGACCTCACCACCGGCACGCGATTAAAATTGCAGGATGCTTTCACCAGCCGCTTGCTGGCGATGTCAGTGCAGGACAGGAAGCGTGTGCGGGACGATCTGACGCTGGTCGGCGGTGTGCGCTATTCGAAAGAGGATTATCTGGATCGCGCCTATACGGAACCGCGCATCGGTGTGGAATGGGAGTGGAGTCGCGACACCCTGCTCACGGCAGGATGGGGTAAACACAACCAGATGCCGACCGGCCAACAGATTGTGCGCATGTTCGGCAATCCCGGTCTGGACCATATCCGTGCCGACCATCGCGTGGTCGGCATCGCGCAAAGACTGGATGCGGACTGGAACTGGAAGAGCGAGGCCTATTACAAGAAATTCAGCAATCTGGTGGTCAGCGACACGGCGCTCAATTACATCAACGCGGCCAGCGGCAAGGCCTACGGCCTCGAATTCCTGCTCAAGAAGGAAGAGACCGAGCGCATCTCCGGATGGTGGGTGATCAACCTGGCCAAATCGCAACGCCGCAATGACGTGACCGGTGAAGCCTTCCGCTTCGAGTATGACCAGCCGGTGAACACGACACTGGTCGGCCAATACAAGCTGAACGAGGACTGGAGTTTCGGGATGAAATGGAACTATCACTCCGGCTTGCCCTATACGCCAGTCATAGGAACCAAGGTGGAAAAGTATACGGACGGCAGGTTTAAGCCCATATATGCCGGGATCAATTCCGGCACCTTGCCGGTCTATCACAAGCTCGATCTGCGTGCGGATCGAACCATATTGATGGATAGCTGGAAGATGAATGCCTACTTCGAGCTGAACAACGTCTACCGGCGCAAGAACATCGCGGGCTATACCTACAGCGCGGATTACTCGACACGCGAACCGGTCTACACCTTCGAATTGCCGATATCGTTCGGGGTGCAGGGAGAATTTTGAAAGATTTTGAAAAAAGGCCTAAAGTATCCGCCAGACGTGCCGATAAGTTGTCCATAGATGAGCGGAATTCCGTCTATGGAATATTAATATAGGAGGTCATCATGGCGATTAATCCAGTAGATTCAAGCAGTAACTATGTTTCTCAAGTGCAGCCGCAGCCGCAACCTCGGGAAGAGCGTGAGGCGGTGAAAGATCGTGATGATGCTGCCAAGGTTACTGCCGCCACTCAGGAAGCGCAGGCACCGAAGCCGACTGTGAACACCCAGGGGCAGACCGTAGGCTCTGTCATCAACGTACAGGCCTGAGTCGGAACAGCACTTTGAGCGTAGCGGGGGCGCAGGGATGCGCCCCCGTTTTTATATGGCGATGCCGGCTTCCTCTGCCTGGATGTCGGCGAAATAACTGCTTCTGACCATGGGCGCGCAGGCGGCGTGCGAGAAGCCCATCTTCTTTGCTTCTTCCTCGAACATCTTGAACGCTTCCGGCGTGACGTAGCGCAACACGGGCAGGTGGCCGTCCGAGGGCTGCAGGTATTGCCCTAGCGTCAGCATTTCCACATCGTGCTCACGCAGGTCGCGCATCACTTGCAGCACTTCTTCGTCGGTCTCGCCCAGACCCAGCATCAGGCCGGATTTGGTCATCACCTGCGGGAAGCGCGCCTTGAATTCCTTGAGCAGCTTGAGCGAGTGCGCATAGTCGGCACCGGGGCGCGCCATGGGATACAGGCGCGGCACGGTCTCCAGATTGTGGTTGAGCACGTCGGGCAGTTCGCTGGCCATGGCGTCCAGCGCCACTTCGAGACGGCCACGGAAGTCCGGCACCAGTGTCTCCAGCTTGGTGGTCGGTGAGGCGGCGCGGATCTCGCGCAGGCAATCGGAGAAATGCTGTGCACCGCCGTCGCGCAGGTCGTCGCGGTCCACACTGGTGATGACGACGTAGCGCAGTTTGAGCAGACCGATGGAGTGAGCGAGGTTCTTGGGTTCGTCCGCATCGGGCGGCAGCGGCTTGCCGTGCGCCACATCGCAGAACGGGCAACGGCGGGTGCAGATGTCGCCGAGGATCATGAAGCTGGCCGTGCCTTTGCCGAAGCATTCGCCGATGTTGGGGCAGGAGGCTTCCTCGCACACGGTGTGCAGGCTGTGTTCGCGCAGCATGCGCTTCACTTCGTTATAGCCCGCGCCGCTGCCGGATTTGACGCGTATCCACTGCGGTTTGCGCAGACGCTCCTGCAGGGGGATGATCTTGATCGGGTTGCGCGCGGTTTTGGCCGCGCCGGTCTGTTTGGTGGTGTCGTTCATGGGGCGGATTGTAAAGCATCCCGAATACCCAAGTATAAAAGTATGGTATATTTCCGCCCCGTGGCGATGCCATCACCGCTCATCGAATTCACTACAAGGAGACTCTCATGGAACACCAACTGCCAGCTCTTCCCTATGCCAAAGACGCACTCGCGCCGCACATGTCCGCCGAGACTTTCGACTATCACTACAGCAAGCACCATCAGGCGTATGTGACCAATCTGAACAACCTGATCAAGGGCACTGAGTACGAGAACCTCGATCTGGAAGCCATCGTCAAGAAGGCACCGGCTGGCGGCATCTACAACAACGCAGCGCAGGTTTCCAACCACACTTTCTTCTGGAGCTGCATGAAGCCCAATGGCGGCGGCGCACCTTCCGGCGCACTGGCCGACGCGATCAACAAGAAGTGGGGTTCGCTGGACGAATTCAAGAAGGCATTCCAGACTTCCGCCGTGGGTAACTTCGGTTCCGGCTGGACTTGGCTGGTGAAGAAGGCCGACGGTTCCGTGGACATCGTCAACATGGGCGCAGCCGGAACACCGCTGACCACCGCCGACAAGCCGCTGCTGTGCGTGGACGTGTGGGAGCACGCTTACTACATCGACTACCGCAACATGCGTCCCAAATTCGTCGAGACATTCCTCAACAATCTGGTGAATTGGACATTCGCGGAAAAGAACTTCGCGTAAGTCTGCAGTAGATCAACTCCACATCAAGGCCGGGGCGATGCCCCGGCCTTTTTGTTTGCCAGCTTGCGCAGATTGGAGAGCGCTTCGGGTTGTTGCGGGTCGAGCTGCAATGCGGATTTGAATTGCTGTCCGGCTTCATCGTCGCGCCCGGCCAGCAGATAGGCATGGCCAAGGTTGTTGTGCACGCGAGCCTTGTTGGGGGATCTCTGCACGGTGTCTTCCCATAAAGCGATCTCGCTGCGGTAGTCCTGATTGCGCTGGATGGTGAGCAGGGCGCAGACGAGCAACAGCGCGGTGATGGCGTATCTGGCTTGTGCGGGTTTGAGCAGTAGGGTGATCTCGATGACTACCGCCATGCAGAGCGGCCAGGCAGCCAGATAGAGTTGGCGTTCGTTGGCGACATCAAGGCGCGGCAGCAACAGATAGAGCGGTAGCCATTGCAGCAGTGCCCAAGCCAATGCGAACGTGATCCACGGGCGATTTAAATGGAAGCGCCAGCTTGCAGCCAGCAGCAGCGACACGGTGAACAAGGCGAGCGGGGCATCCAGCACCTCGCGGTACACGGGCAAGGTGGGATCGATATTGAGCCACAAGGGCATGGCCCACTGTTTGAACAACCAGACCGCCCCGGCCAGCTGTGTGGAAAAGTTGCCGCCCAGTTCGTTGAAGTTGGCGCTGTGCAGCATCTGCGACTGGTAGCTGTCGCTGAACAGGAAGAACAGTGCGGCGACAAGCAACAGCAGCCAGCTGCTCCATTGTTTGGCGAAGGCGCTACGCCAACATTCTCCTTTGCACAGCTCCCATAGCAAGAGTGCGACTGGAAAGGTCACGGCAGTTTCCTTGCTCAGTAGCGCGAGCGCGAAACAGAGCGGTGTCAGCAGGTGCAGCAGTGATAGATCGGTTTTGCTGCGTCCATGCACATAGGCCAGCAGTCCGCCCAGATAGAACAAACTCATCAACGAGGCAGAGCGGCCGCTGATGTAAGTCACAGCCTCGGTATTGGCAGGATGCAGGGCGAACAGCATGGCGATGAGCAAAGGCAGCGACGTGAGATCGCGTAGTCGAGCGTGCTGTGTGATGAAGTGGCGGGAGAGCAGGAAGACCAGCCAGCTAACAATCAGGTGGATCAACAGATTAGTCAGATGGAAGCCAACGACACCCCAGCCCAGCGTCCAGTCCAGCGTATAGCTCGCTTTGAGCAGGGCGCGGATGCCGTGGCCTAGACCTGCTGCCCAGGCTGTCCAGCTGTGTACACCTGAACGGTGAGCGATGACGTTGTAGTCGTCGAACTGGAAAGGGCCGGTGAGCGCGTTGGTATATGCCAGTGCGATGGCCAGCGCCAGCCAGCCCAGCGCGCGCAGGTCACAATCAATGCGACGGGTGGGCGTGTTCAAAGGCGACATCGAGGATATCGACTGCGTCCCACCAGCGATCGTTGCCGTGCAACAGTACCAGCAGAACAGTGGTGTCGCCGCGCTTGGCGTAGGCGATCAGGCATTTTCCGGCGCGCGCGGTATAGCCGGTCTTCAGTCCGAATGCGCCGCGATAGCGACCGACCAGCGCGTTCTTGTTCTCGAAACGGATGTCGCGCTTTCCGTCCGTGCTGCGCATGCTGCTGTCGATACGAGAGGTCAGCAGCAACAAGGGGCGGTGACGGACGATCTCCTTCGCTAGCAAGGCCAGATCATGTGCACTGGAGTAGTGCCCCTTGGCATCGTGTCCGCACGCGTTCTCGAAATGCGTGTCGCGCATACCGAGTTCGGCGGCACGCCGGTTCATGCGCTTCACGAATTCGACTTCGCTGCCGGCCAGTGCATCGGCCAGTGCATGACAGGCATCGTTGGCGGAGGCCATCAGCGTGGCCGCCAGCAGGTCTTGCAGTCGATAGCTTTCGCCAGCCCTGAGTTTGAGACGCGCACCGGTCTCGCGGGCGGCGGCAGGGGAAATGGTGGTGAGCTGTGCCAGATCGCCCTGTTCGACGACGAGCAGGGCGGTCATCAGTTTGGTCAGGCTGGCAGGCGGGAGGCGTGTCTGTGCCTTGCGTTCCCAGGTCGGGGTGCCGTCAATCTCGACCCGGTAGGCGCTCGCCACATCGGGGAACAGATCGGGCAGGGCGGCGGCCAACGTGACGTGGCACAGCAGCCACAACCCGATCAGGTAGCGCATGGTCAGAAGCCGAACAATCCTTTCAGTTTCTTCGCGCCATCGATGGCGCCGCCGACCGGGTTGTCGGTGACCATGTTTGCCGAGCGTGAGGAGCTGGTGTAACTGCGTCCTTCCAGCTCAGAGAACTTTTCATACTCTTTCGGGCAGGCGTCCTCGAAATCTTCGTAGTTGTTTCCATCCACCTTCTTGCAGATGGTTTTTGTGAGGGACTTCATGTCGATCTTGCAGGCTGCGGCGATGGAGACGTCCGAGGTGTCGTCATGCTTCACCAGCGCGAGATAGACGTCGGCCTTCTTCGCCGCATCCTTGCTGATGACTTTGCACGCATACTTCCGGTTCTTGGCGCACATCGCGTCCGGTCCGAAGAACTGGTTGCCCATCAGTTCAGTGGCTTTGTAGCGGCCTACTTCACACTGTTCGGCCATGCCTGCCGCCATCTGCGCCTTGGCCATGCCCATCATCTCGTTCATGTCTTCCATACCCTTGCCGCCAACGACCACCGGGTCGGAGGTGTCGCAGGAACTGCCGATGCGTTTGCCGCGATAGGTGGCAGTCATATCGAACTTCTCGCCGTCTGCAGTGCCGCTCATGCGGCTTTTGCCCTGATAACTGTTCTTGCTGTGGCTGATCTCGCCGCTGCCGCTCATCTTCTGCCCGTCACCGTCACAGCGCATCTTCCAGGTGGTCTTGCTACCTGAGTGCTTGACGTCGGTCACCTTACAGTTTCCGTCCCGCTCCATCATCTGCTTCGGGTCTGGTTCACCGTTCTTGGGTTGGCAGACTGTCATGGTTGTCTCCGGCATCGCATACGGCATGCCGGCCATCTCCGACTTGGTAGTGATCTCCCATGTCTCGCCTGCGGCGGCATGGGCGAGTGACGTGTGCATCGTCACCAATAGCGTGAACATCAAGTATGAGAGTCTTTGCATGACAACCTCCGAAGCGCTGGGTTTAAGTGCGGGAATTCGCTGGGGATTCTTTACCTTCCGGGGCCGGGCGTCAAGATGAGCGGATAGGAAGCCGGCGGCGGCTCGGGTATCATGCACGCCCTCCCCAGATTCGTATTTTTGCCATGAATCCTACACTTGTCTTTGACATTGAAACCATTCCCGACATCGCCGGCCTGCGTACCTTGTATGAGCTGGATGCCGAAGTCAGCGACGTTGAGGTCGCCGAGATGGCGTTCCAGATGCGTCGCCAGAAGACAGGCAGCGATTTCCTGCCGCATCATCTGCAACGTGTGGCGGCGATCTCCTGCGTGCTGCGCGAGGGCGACAACTTCAAGGTGTGGTCGCTGGGCGAGCCGGGCGAGGACGAAGGCAGCATTATTCAGCGTTTCTTCGACGGCATCGAGAAATACACGCCGCAGATCGTGTCGTGGAACGGCAGCGGTTTCGATCTGCCGGTGCTGCACTATCGCGGCCTGATCCACGGCATCCAGTGCCCGCGCTACTGGGACATGGGCGAAGATGACCGCGATTTCAAATGGAACAACTACATCAGCCGCTATCACACGCGCCATCTCGACCTGATGGACCTGCTGGCGATGTATAGCGGTCGCGCCAATGCGCCGCTGGATGATCTGGCCAAACTGATCGGCTTCCCCGGCAAGCTGGGCATGGACGGCAGCAAGGTGTGGGAGGCATACCAGCAAGGAAAGCTGGCCGAGATACGCAACTATTGCGAAACGGATGTGGTGAACACCTATCTGGTGTTCGCCCGCTTCCTGCTGATGCGCGGCCAGTTCAGCAAGGCGCGCTATGAGCAGGAGATCGAGCTGGTGCGCAGCAACTTGGCAAAGTCTAGCGAAGCGCACTGGGCGGAGTATCTGGCGGCCTGGAAGTAAGCATGTCCGGCTTGCACAAGGTCTGGCTGGGTTTTGGCTGGCTGTGGATCTTGCTGGTGTGCTATCTGTCGCTGATGCCGCACCCACCGCAGCCGGTCTCCTTCGAGGGTGTCGACAAACTTGAGCATCTGCTGGCCTATGTCGGGCTGATGCTGTGGTTCTGTCAGGTGTATGTGACACGCGCATCGCGCATCGGAGTGCTGGTCGGTCTGGTGGCGCTGGGTGTCGGCATCGAGATATTGCAGGGCATGGGTGGTTACCGATATTTTGAATATGCAGACATGCTGGCAAATACCGGCGGCGTGTTGATGGGATGGGGTTTGGCGCACACCCGCATGGGGCGCGCGATTTTATTGTTGGAACGAAATGGCAAACATTGAACAGGCAGTGGTGATCGAATCCATCGATCAGGAAGGGCGCGGCATCGCGCATCATGAGGGCAAGGTGATCTTCATCGAAGGCGCACTGCCGGGCGAGCGGGCGACATACGCCTCGTATCGCAGGAAACCCAGTTTTGAGATGGCACAGGCGACTAGTGTGACCAATCATTCCTACATGCGCGTGCAGCCCAAGTGCATCCACTTTGGCATGTGCGGCGGCTGCGCCATGCAGCATATGGATTCCGGTGCGCAGGTCGCGGTGAAGCAACGCATCCTGGAAGAGAATCTGGCGCGTATCGGCAAGGTCGCGCCGGAAAATATCCTGTCGCCCATCCACGGCATCTACTGGGGCTATCGCCAGCGTGCGCGCATCGGCGTGCGCCATGTGCTGAAGAAGGGGCGCACGCTGATCGGATTCCACGAGAAACGCAGCAGCTTCATCGCGGACCTGTCGCGCTGCGAGATACTGCCGCCCAAGATCTCCGCGCTGATCCCTTTGTTGTCGGAGCTGATCGATGGACTATCCATCCGCGAGCGTGTGCCGCAGATCGAGATCGCCTGCGGCGACAACGTCGATGTGCTGGTGCTTCGCATCATGGAGGCGATGTCACCTGCGGACGAAGCCGCCTTGCGTGCTTTTGCCGATGCGCACGACATCCAGTTCTGGCTGCAAACCAAAGGACCGGAGACCGTAGTGCCTTTCCATCCTTTGCAGGCACCGCCGCTCACCTACAGCCTGCCGGAATTCGATGTCGAGATGCCGTTCGCGCCGACCGAGTTCACTCAGGTCAACCACCAGCTCAATAGAGTGATGGTGCACCGCGCCCTGCGTCTGCTCGATCCGCAAGCGCACGAGAACATCGCCGACTTTTTCTGCGGACTGGGCAACTTCACTTTGCCCATCGCGCGCAGCGGCGCGCAGGTGCTGGGCATCGAAGGCAGTACGGCGCTGGTGAAGCGCGCTATGCAGGGCGCCGAACATAACTGTCTGAGCGCCAACACGCGCTTCATGGACATGAACCTTTTCGAGATGGACGAAGAGAGATTGAAGAAGCTAGGACATTTCGACAAATGGTTGGTCGATCCGCCGCGCGACGGTGCCATCGAATTGATCAAGGCCATCACACCTGAGACCGCACCGCAGCGCATCGTCTACGTGAGCTGCAACCCGGCCACACTGGCGCGCGACGCGGAAGTGCTGGTGCATGAGAAGGGCTACACGCTGAAAGCGGCAGGCGTGATGAATATGTTCCCGCAGACGGCGCATGTGGAGTCCATCGCGATATTCGAGAAGATTGCAGGCGGTCAGGCATGAAACGCTATGACGAACTGGTTGAAGAAGCGCTTGCGCGCGTGAGGGAAGTCACGCCATGGGACTTTGGGCGGCGCTACCAGTCGGGCGATGTGCCTTTGTTGCTTGATATTCGTGAACCTGCTGAATTCGACGCCTTGCGCATCCCCGGTTCGATCAATGTGCCGCGCGGCATACTGGAGCAGTCCTGCGAATGGGATTACGACGAGACCGTGCCGGAACTGGTTGCGGGACGCGAGCGCGAGATCGTGGTGATCTGCCGCTCGGGAAAACGGTCGGTGCTGGCTGCGGATGTGATGCAGCAGATGGGTTTTATCAATGTCGTCTCGCTCAAGCTCGGCATACGCGGCTGGAACGATGCCGAGTTGCCGATGGAAAACGCCAACGGCAATGTGGTGGATGCTGACGCGGGCGATGAGTTGCTCGCATCGCGCGTGAAGCCGGAACAACGCAGACCCAAGTGATCAGGCGCTTTTCTGCGCTAATGCATCGCCCTCGAACGAGATACCTTCCCAGCCTGTCTTCATGAAATTGCGGATGTTGGCATGATCCGCTCCCTCTGGATTACCGAGCACATCCTTGCGGTAATAGTCGCCGAAGCAAGCCAACGTCTGTTGCGGTGACAGCCCGTTCAGCATCGCGAAAGAAAAGAGTTTGCACGAGCCGTTGTTCTGTCCCGCCTCGTTGCGTGCCGCGCCGTTGCTGAAGGCGGTAGGGGTGAAATCGTAATGCGCGTCGATCACCGCTATCGTGTCGTTGAAGCAGACGCTGTCCGGTGTCTCGTCCAGTTTTTTCAGAAATTCGTTCAGTTCCATCTTGTCTCCGTGAAAACAAAAGGCGGCCGCGAGGCCGCCTTGTTGTGTGTGTGGAATGCTTATTCGCGTTCGCCTGTGAATGCCATCAGCAGTTGCAACAGGTTGATGAACAAGTTGTAGATGCTCAGATACAGGCCCAGCGTCGCCATCACATAGTTGGTCTCGCCGCCGTTCACGATTTGGCTCACGTCATACAGGATGTAGGCGGAGAAGATCAGCACCGCGATGGCGGAGATGGTCAGCGACAGCGCGGGGATCTGGAAGAACAGGTTGGCCAGCGAAGCGACGATCAGCAAAATCAGTCCGATGAACAGGAACTTGCCCATGAAGCTGAAATCCTTCTTGGTCACGGTGGCGATGGTGGCCAGCGAGAAAAAGATGATGCCGGTGCCGCCTGCTGCCATGCCGATCAGCTGCGCGCCGTTCTTCAGATGCAGGGCGACTTGCAGGATGGGGCCGAGGAATACGCCTGCGATGAAAGTGAAACCGAGCAGGGCGGCGATGCCCCATACGCTGTTGCGCAGCGCGGACACCGCGAACAGCATGCCCAGCATCACGCCGAACATCACCAGCGAGGAGATGATGGGGCTGGCAGCCATGAACGACAGGTTCAGCGAGGTGCCGATGAAAGCGCCGATCACGGTCGGGATCATGGTCAGCGACAGCATCATGTAGGTGTTGCGCAGGACCTTGTTCCGTTCGACGGGTAGTGTTCCGATAGGTGCGGTTTGGGTCTGGAAGTTCATTTCTGCTCCGTTCAAATAAAGTGCGACTTTGCGCACGGCGAGCGTGAGACTACGCAAGCTGCGAAAAAGTTGCAACCGCAGATGAAAGCCGGTTTTTGGAAGGCCTGATGATTTCGGGTATCATGCGCGGCGCTGCTTGCGTGTGGTTACAGGCCGTTTGCTGCAAGTGTTTGAAGAATAAGGAAGCGTGGCCGAGCGGTTGAAGGCACCGGTCTTGAAAACCGGCAACGATGCGAGTCGTTCGTGAGTTCGAATCTCACCGCTTCCGCCAATTTCCCAATAAAGGAGCTCAATATGTTGCGTCGTTTCGTTGCTGCTGCACTGATCATGGTCGGTTCGACGGCCTTTGCGGATACGCTGGATATCAATCTGAGCAACAGCACCGCTCAGTTCAAGTACACGGTTCCTAGCGGTATCGCCGGCAAGTCCGATCTGTTCGCCTCAGTGGCTTACAACGATCTGAACGACATCATGGTCGATGCCGGTCTGCTGGTGTTGAACGAAGAAGGCAGCGTGTCCGGTCTGTCGCTGGGCGTTGGCGCCAAGGTCGTGGCAGCTTCCCTGAGCAAGGTGGCTTCGTCGCGTAAGCTGGTCTCCGGCGTGGCGCTGGGGGCGCAGGTGCGTTTCGAATTGCCTAACGACCGTCGTTTCGCCCTGGTGGGTGAATACAACTATGCACCGCGCATCATCAGCTTCGGCGATGTGGATCATTTCACACAGGGCATGGCGCGTTTCGAGTTCGCCATGTCTCCGCTGACCCAGGCTTACATCGGCTACCGCTCCAGCAAGTTCATCATGAAGAACGGTTTCCCCGAAGGTCGCGTGGATAATGGTGGTCACATCGGTGTGCGTCTTTCCTTCTGATCACATCGGTGCCAAGCTGCAAACGAAACGCCCCGGTCAAGCCGGGGCGTTTTGCTTTGGTACATGATGAATCGCTTCAATAGCCGAGTGCCCGTGCCGACTGGTAGAACACGAAACTGATGGCCCAGGCCAGCGCCAGCGACCAAGCCAGCGTGAACAGGGTATATCTCATGTCCTTGGCCTCGGTGCGTAGGGTGGCGATGGTGGACAGGCAGGGTGTGTAGACCAGCGTGAACAGCATGAAGCTGTAGGCCTGTACCCAGTCCAGCTGCTGGCCCAGCGCGCCGCTCAGCGCATCACCGCTCATGCCATAGATCACCGCCAGCGAACCGATCACGATTTCCTTGGCGACGAAGCCGAAGATCAGTGCGATGGTCAGTTGTTCGTTGATGCCGATGGGTGCAAAGATCGGATGCAGCGCGCTGCCTATCATGCCGGCCAGCGTGTCCGGGCCGCCCGCTGCAGCGGAGGCCGGCAGATTGGTGAGCAGCCAGACCAGCACCACGCCGGCGATGATGAACTGCGTGGCGCGACTGAGGAAATGGCGCACTTCGATCCAGCCGCGCAACAGCATCTGGCGCAAGGTTGGGAAGCGATACGGCGGCAATTCCAGCACGAACGGTTCGCTGCTCTGGAACTTGTTACGGAACAGCAGCGCCGTGAGGATGGCGGCGGCGAAGCTGAATAGGTACAGGCTGAACAACACCAGCGGGGCATGCTGCGGCGAGAACAGCGCGGCCGTGATGAACACGAACACCTGCAGTCGCGCCGAGCACAGCGAGAACGGGATCACCAGCATGGTCAGCAGGCGCATGCTGCGGGAGCGCATCACGCGTGTCCCCATCAGCGCGGGCACGTTGCAACCGAAACCCATCAGCAACATCACGAAGCCGCGACCGTCCAGTCCCATCTTGGCCATCAGTGCATCCATCAGGAACGCGGCACGCGACAGATAGCCGCTGTCTTCCACCATGGCCATGAACAGGAAGAACAGCACGATGATGGGCACGAAAGCCGCGACCGTCGCCACGCCGTTGTAGATGCCATCCAGCAGCAAGCCGGATAACCACGACGGCGCGCCGGCCACAGCCGCTTCCAGCGCCGTGACGCGCAGCCAGCTCAGTGCTTCGGCGACACCGCCCTGCAGCGGTTGGCCGAGCAAGAAGATGCCCTGGAACAGCAGATACATGATGCCGAAGAAGATAGGCAGGCCGAGCCAGGGGTGCAGCATCACGCGGTCGAGCTTGTCGGTGAGATGTTCGGGCATCTGCACCGGCACCTGCACCGCATGTTTCAACACGCGCGCCATCTCGGATTCGATGTGCTCGTCCTGCTCCAGTTGCGAGCGCAACTGCTCGGCCATGCCGGGAGTCGGGTAGCGCAGGGCTTTGGTGACGGCCTGCAACGCATCCTGATAACCGGCACCGTATTTACCGCTGAGCAGATAGATAGGCAAGCCCAGCATCTCTGACATCTTGCCGCTGTCGATGGTGATGCCGTATTTGCGCGCCTCGTCCGACATGTTGAGTAGCACCACAACGTTCATGTTGAGCTGTTTCAACTGCAGTAACAGGCTCATCTGGCGTTCGATCTGCGTGGCGTTGAGGATCACCAGTGCCAGGTCGGGCACGTTGTCGTGCAGGAAGTGGCGCACCACCTGCTCGTCGTCCGAGAAACCGTGCAGGTCATAGATGCCGGGCAGGTCGATGATCTCCACCATGTCGCCGCCCAGCAGGATCTTGCCGGACAGCAGCTCGACCGTGATGCCAGGCCAGTTGCCGACACGCGCCGCGCCGCCGGTCATGCGGTTGAACAGGGTGGACTTGCCGGTGTTGGGCATGCCCAACAATGCGATGCGTTTCATGCGCAGCCGGCTCCTTTGCAAACTTCTATCTTGCTGGCCTCGTTGCGGCGCAAGACGACATCGGTGGTGCCCAGCCGTACCTGCAACGGGCCGGAGAAGACGGCCTGGCGCACCAGTTCGATCTGTTTGCCCTTGCGGAAGCCCAACGCGAGCAGGCGCTGATGCAAGGCCTGATCGGCGTGGATGGCAACGATGGTGGCGAGATCGCCTTGTTGCAGGGTGGCTAAAGTGGAGGCTGACATGGTCTATGCATTATTCCACAGCCGTTGCGCTCCTGTCGCGTAAGCCTGCGTGATTAAGGTAGAATGCGCGCTTCCAAAACGTATCGATAAGATCATGATTACTGGCAGTCTCGTAGCGATCGTCACGCCGATGCATGCGGATGGCAGCCTCGACCTTGAGGCATTCCGCGCGTTGATCGATTTCCATATCGCCGAAGGCACCGACGCCATCGTGGTGGTCGGCACCACCGGTGAATCCCCCACTGTCGACCTGGAAGAGCATGAATTGCTCATCGCCGAGGCGGTGAAGCATGCCAACAAGCGCGTGCCCATCATTGCGGGTACCGGCGCGAACTCCACCAAGGAAGCCATCGAGCTGGCCACCTTCTCCAAGAAGGTCGGCGCGGATGCATCGCTGACGGTGGTGCCTTACTACAACAAGCCGACCCAGGAAGGTCTGTACCTGCACTTCAAGGCCATCGCTGAAGCGGTGGACATGCCGCACATCCTGTACAACGTGCCTGGGCGTACCGGTGCGGACATGAGCAACGACACCGTGCTGCGTCTGGCGCAGATCCCCAACATCATCGGTATCAAGGATGCGACCGGCGGCATTGAGCGTGGCAGCGACCTGTTGAAGCGCGCCCCGAAAGACTTCGCCGTTTATAGCGGTGACGATGCCAGCACGCTGGCGCTGATGCTGCTCGGCGCGCACGGCACCATCTCGGTGACGGCCAACGTCGCGCCGAAGTTGATGCACGAGATGTGTGCGGCTGCGCTCAAGGGCGATGTCGCCACGGCGCGCGCGATCAACTTCCGCCTGCTCGGTCTGCACCAGAAACTGTTCATCGAAGCGAACCCGATCCCGGTGAAATGGGCGGTCGCGCGCATGGGCAAGATGAACAACGTACTGCGTTTGCCGCTCACACCGCTCACAGCTGCCGCCCAACCTGCGGTGGAAGAGGCGATGCGTCAGGCCGGCGTCATTTGAACTCACTGGAATCACTATGAAAACAAGCAATGCGATCACAGCCGTCCTCGTCCTCACCCTGCTGGCCGGGTGCGGTCTCATGCCAGAGCGCAAGCCGGTGGACTACAAGAACGGCGGAACGCCCGCTCCCGCACTGGAAGTGCCGCCCGATCTGACACTGCCGGGTAGCAGCCAGCGCTATGCTATCCCTGCTGCCGACGGCACGCAGGTGGCCAGCTACTCCGATTATTCGCGTGATGTGCAGGCTGCCGGGCAACCTTGTGCAGAACCCGTACCGGCGGCTGTTGCGGTGGCAGAGGCTGCACCGGCACGCCTGATGACGGTGGAAGGTCAACGCTTCGTGCTGTTGTCCGAGCCGTTCGACCGCGCCTGGCGCAAGGTCAGTCTGGCACTGGAGCGTGCCCAGCTTGCCGCTGGTGATGTGAATCGCAGCAAGGGCGTGTTCTACCTGAAGGGCACTGAAAAACAGCCGTCTGAACTGCGCGTGCTGGTGCAAGAGACGAAGGGCGTCAGTGTTGTGACGGTTGCTGCGGATGCAGTGGCACAGGCAGAAGCGACTCGCATCCTCGACCTGTTGTTCCAGCGACTGGAGAAATAAAGCGCAGTGATGCGTTTCGCGTTCCTCGGCAGCGGCAGCGAGGGCAACTCGCTGCTAGTGCAAGCCGGTAACACCACCCTGATGCTGGATTGCGGTTTCTCCGTCAATGAGACCGTGTCACGTCTGGCGCGTCTCGGCCTGCAGGCCGAACAGATCAACGGCATCCTCGTCACCCACGAACACAGCGACCATATCGGCGGTGTGGCGCGGCTGGCGCGCAAGTTCAAACTCCCGGTGTGGATGACCCACGGCACCTTGCTGACGCAGCAGGCTGCGTTCGCGGACATCGCGGTCGCCGAACTCAATCCCCATCACCGTATCGCCATCGGCGACATCGAGGTGCAGCCTTTTCTGGTGCCGCACGACGCCCGCGAGCCTGTGCAATATGTGTTCAGCGACGGCACGCGCCGCTTGGGCGTGCTGACCGATACTGGGCATATCACGCCGCACATCGAGGCATCACTGGCGGGTTGTCACGCACTGGTGCTGGAATGCAATCATGACGAAGAGATGTTGCGTACCGGGCGTTATCCGCCCTCGCTCAAACAGCGCGTCGGCGGACGTGTCGGTCACCTGAGCAACCGTCAGGCGGCAGGTCTGCTGGCGAGCATGGATATCAGTCTCCTGAAATACATCGTGGCTGCGCACCTGAGCAAGCAGAACAACCAGCCTGAATTGGCCGCGCAGGCACTGAGTGAGGTGCTGTCTTGCAATCAGGATGAGATCACGATCGCGTCGCAGTCCGAAGGGTTGGACTGGATAACTATCGATTGATGCGGTGCGAGAAATAGAAAAAGCCGGCTTGCGCCGGCTTTTTTGTCGTACGGGTGTTACTTGGCAGCAGATTGCGGAGCTTCTGTAGCCGGTGCAGCTGCTTCGGTTGCGGAAGCTGCGACAGGTGCTGCAACTTCGGTTGCTGGAGCAGCGGCAACAGGAGCAGCAGTTTCGGCAGACTTCTCACCACAAGCAGACAAAGACAGAGCCAACAGAGCTGCGATCAATGCGGAGCGTTTCATTTTCAATTTTCCAATCGTATAGATAGGTACTACTAGACTTTAAGTGAAGGTTTGTATTGAGCTGCCTTTTCTGCAACCTTCCCAAAGAAAAGGCGGCGCATTCTAGCGCTTCCAAAGGGAAATACAAGCGGGATGTTGTGGCGAAAAATCCCTTTTATTTCAGGTGGAAAGCACTTCTTCAGGCCGCTGTCAAAAGCGTGCAATTTCTGTGATTGTCTGGCAATTTCTGAAAGGGCGGGTGAGGGCGGCGAATCGGGCTTGCCCGACTCACCGGTAAGGCGAAAAGCTTACTTGTTTACCGCGTCGGCAGCCTCGTTGACGGCCTTCTTGGCAACATCCTTGGCGGCGGCGGTGGCATCGTTAGCAACTTCCTTGGCTTTGTCGGCAGCGGCTTGAGCGGCGTCCTCGGCTGCGTTCTTGGCCGCATCCCCTACATCCTTGGCGGCTTCCTTTGCCGCATCCGTGGCCTTGTCGGCAGCCTCCACTGCAGCTTTCTTGGCAGCGTCCAGAGATTCACTGGCTTGTTCGCCGCAGGCGGTCAGGGAGAGGGCGAGCAAAGCGGCGATCAGAGTGGAGAATTTCATTTGCGGTTTCCTATGGTTCGATGTGTACAAGATATGAAGTGACGGAATGCTGCAGCGTGATTCTAGCAAAGCATGCGAAATATCAAAGTCCCAGCCGGGTTGGCGTCGCCCCGGAATGGGATGCCAGCCACATCTCCTGGAAGCGTGAATTCAATTCGTGCGCGCCCTCCGGATCGTTCTTCGCCAACAGTCCGCGCGTATCGTCGAAGTGATAGCGGCGCACGAAATGGTGGCCATCGGCGACGGCGAACGGCTCGGTCACGCCGAGCATGTGCGGCGGGGTCTGGTAGATCGACATGCTGTGGCTGAACTCGCGCAACAGCATCATCATGCGCGGACAGAAACGGATCAGATGTTGTGTATCGTGCGCCAGCAGTTGCAGGCGGTTGTTGCTGCTGAGCAGCAGGTAATGGCGCAGCGCATCGTAGCGCGCTTCGGAATTGAAACCGATGTCCGAGAAATCCTTTTCGAAGATATTCAGCGAGTGCTGTGCAGAACTGCATACCGTGTCCAGCGCCGCGATGTAATCGGCTATGCCGTCGAAAGTGGTGTGCTGCAAGGTCTCATCGTTCATGGTCAGCGTCTCCGGGTTGCGGGGGCCAGGTATCCATCCAGATACCATTCGTACAACAATTCCTGCGCTTCATCCGTCAAGGCCGTGTCGGCGGCGAGTCTTCGTGCATCGGCCAATTCACGCAGCACGCGATAGTCGTTCTTGCGCACCGGGTAGGCCTCTCCGTTGACGAACACCGTGCGATCCTGACACAACATCAATGTCTTCAGATCCAGCGCCACACCGTTCTTTCGCACTGCGTCGGCAAAGCGTATAGCGGACAGCGGTCGGGCCGGGCCATCGAAGAAGATATGCGGCTTGGGTTCGGACAGATAGCTGCCGAGGAAATTGGCGATATCCTCATCATCCCAACGGATCTTGCGGATCGCGCTGCCGACCTGCTTCAACATCGCCGGCCCGAGCTCGGAAGGATGTTTTTGCAACTTCAGGTCCGGGTCGGCGTATGTACCTTTGATATCGATGCGGTCTTGCAGGTAGACGAGGAACTGCTCCGCGAGCTCCTGATACCAGGGCGTGCGGAAACCGATGGAATACGTCATGCAGTCGTCTTCCGCGATGCCGTTGTGCGCGCAGTGCGGCGGCAGGTAGAGCATGTCGCCAGGTTCCAGTACCCACTCCTGTTCCACCCTGAAATTTTTCAGGATGCGCAGCGGAGCGCCTTCGATCAGGGTCTGGTCGGCCTGGGTGGAGATCTGCCAGCGGCGATGTCCGTGGCCTTGCAGCAGGAACACGTCATACGCGTCGAAGTGCGGACCGACGCCGCCACCTTTGGGTGCGTAGCTCACCATCAGATCGTCCAGTCGCGCATGCGGGATGAAGTCGAAACGATTCAGCAACTCGCCGGCCTCGGGCAGAAAATGGTTCACGCCTTGCACCAGCACCGACCATTGCCCTTTCTTCGTCAGTCCGGTGAAATCCTTCGCGACGAATGGCGAGTGACGCAGATCGAATTCGCCGCGCTGGTACGTGACCAAACGCGCCTGCGCATCTTCGTCGCAAGCCAACGCCATCAGTTGCTTGGGGTCGAGCAGGCCCTTGAAGCCGGGCACCGCCTGACGGATCAGCAGCGGTTTCTTTTGCCAGTAGTCGCGCAGGAATCTTTGCGGAGTCAGTCCGCCGAGCAGAGTGTTTTTCATGCGGAGATTATAGCCCTGCCGCATGCATTGAAAAGTGCGGGAAAAATAAAATTCCGGAGGGCACCGCGCGAGAATTTCGATAGAATGCGGGCAGGAGGACGTTATGCCCACACAAGCTGTACCACTACAAGCTGGAATGGAGGCGCCGCACTTCGAGTTGCCGGATGCCGACATGGAGACGTTCAAACTGGTCGCGCAACAAGGCAAGAACAACGTCGTTCTGTATTTCTATCCCAGAGACGACACGCCGGGTTGCACGATGGAAGCGAACGAATTCAGCGATCTTGAGGAAGCGTTCGCAAAGCTGGATACCATCGTCGTTGGGGTCAGTCGCGATGATTGCATCAGTCATGCATGCTTCCGCGACAAATATGGGCTCTCGGTTCTGCTGTTATCCGATCCCGAGGCACGCATCTGCAGGAAATACGGTGTCATGTACGAGAAGGAAGTGGATGGTCACAAAAAACTCTCCATCCGACGCTCCACTTTTGTCATCGACAAGACCGGTACGTTGCGTCACGCCCTCTATGCAGTTCAGGCCC
Organism: Sideroxydans sp.; assembly: GCF_054604835.1. Classification (NCBI taxonomy): domain Bacteria; kingdom Pseudomonadati; phylum Pseudomonadota; class Betaproteobacteria; order Nitrosomonadales; family Gallionellaceae; genus Sideroxydans; species Sideroxydans sp. Next base: position 210,275 of record NZ_JBTSFG010000001.1, read on the forward strand.
ACGGGCATGCACAAGAGATACTTACACTGATAAAGGAAATGAAATGAAGATCGAAAAGAACGCTGTCGTCACACTGACCTACGCATTGAATGACGCCAGCGGCGCATTGATCGAGCAAGCCAACGAGCCTATCAGCTACCTGCACGGCGGTTTCGACGGCATCTTCCCCGCCGTCGAAGAAGCGCTGCACGGCAAGGATGTGGGCGAGAAGTTCACCGTCAGTATGACGCCCGATGAAGCCTTCGGCGAATACGAACACGACTTGGTGCGCGTCGAGCCGCGCGACATGTTCCCGGCAGAAGTCGAGGTTGGTATGCAATTCGAGGGCGGCGCGGAAGGCGACGATGACGAAGACTTCATGCTGTACACCGTGACCGAAGTCACCGACAAGGAAGTGACCGTCGACGGTAACCATCCGCTGGCCGGCAAGACACTGACCTTCTCCGGCACCGTCACCGGCGTGCGCGCTGCGACGGCAGAAGAGCTTGAGCACGGCCACGTGCACGGCGACGGCGGTCATCACCACTAAACCGGAGTAGCTGAACAAAAAAGCCCGCTTGCGGGCTTTTTTGTTGTCCGGAGATCAGCGGCTCAGCCTTGTTCGGCTTTTCTTTCCGCCAGGATGTGGCACAAGTGATCGTCCGCCGGTTCCAGCGTGTAGCGGGCCACATCGTTGAGCAGCGTCTGGATCTCTTCCAGCGTGAAGTGCGCCATGAGACGGTTCGCCATGTCCGGCTCTATCGGTAGCAGACGCGCCTCGCCGTTGGGCAGTTTGAAGCCGAAGCCGGCCAGCCTGTGCAGATCGCCGTCTGCCGCGCTCATATCCTCCTGCTCATCCTCCAGCGACTCGTAAAAAGTCTCGATCTCATCCGAAAGTGCTTCCGGGATGTCCTCGGGGATGGCGACCACCAGACCGAGCGGGTCGTCGCTGCTCTCGCTGTTCAGGCCATGCTGTTGCACAAAGGCGACGAAGCGGTCACGCAGCTCGGTGGAGAAGAAGATATATTCGATCATGCTGGTCGGTCAGGGGTGGGAAGGCTGACATGGTGACGGCTGCAGAGCTTGCTGGCAATCACCCGAAGGGGAGGTCGCGTCGTATCTGGCTGATAGTCAGGCGATTTTGTTGTTAGAATCGCCCACAGACAACTGTTTCGGCGCACCGCCGCCGACCACCCGAGATAACGGAAACGACATCATGGATAAGACCGTCAAGATTCGCGCCTACACCGACCCCGCATCGGGACAGCCTGCTTCCAGGCAAAAAGAGCAGGACATCGAACTCGCCGCGCGTGAAGCGCAGCTTGATGATGAGCGCAAGAAATCGCTGGAACAGCTCAAGACCATCGTGCAACTGCGCGAAGCGCTGAAGCTGGAACAGGCCAAGACCGCCGAAGTCAACAAGCGTGTGAACGAACTGGAATCCGGTCTGCAGCAGATCAGTGCTTCCAGCGCGAATGAACTGGCACGCAAGGATGCGCAACTTGAAGCAGAGATGAAGAAGGCGGTCGAGGCCGAGAGCAAGTGCAAGGAACTGCAGGCTCAGCTCAAACAGGAGCAAGCCAAGCTGGCCAACATGCCGGACCAGAGCCGCATGCTGGAAGCCAAAGACAAGGAACTGGCCGACCTGAAGAGCAGAATGCAGGATCTGAGCGGTGTGCTGAGCAAGATCATCAGCATCGCGGAAGCCGCCAAGCTGGTCGGTAAGCCGTAACTTCCGCTGCCCGCGTCAGATCGGGCAGCTCTCTGTACCGCGCAGGAACAAAAGATACTCCTCCAGCCGTTCGCGCAGGTGCTGCGGTGCTGTCACGATGTCATGTGACAAGGCGAACAGCGGATAAGCCTGCCAATCGAACACCCCGAACTTCTCCACCATGTGCAAGGTGTGCACACCTTCTCCGGATATATCGTCCCACTCGCCGCGTACCAGTTTGCGCCCCAGTGAATGGTGATGTGAATCCTCGCTGGTCGCCGTCGTGATCAGATCGCCCAGTCCGGCGTAGCTGTAAGGCGTATGTGCCTGGCCACCGAAAGCCTGCACGATGCCGCTCAACTCCGCGATGGACGCCGCCACCAGATGGCCGCGCATGTTGTCACCCAGCTTCAGTTCATCCGCCATGCCGAACAGGATGGCGTACACGTTCTTCAGGATCACCGACCAGCTGCGCCCGTGCAGGTCGCTCGCCTGCTGGCAAACCAGACCGCTGCCACGGAACAGACTGCGCATCACCTCGAAATCCGCCGTATCCGACAGCACGGCATCGGCGAAGCCCAGTTTCCCCGCGCGCAGTTCTTCCGAGATCATCGGGCCGTAGATCACGCCGAAGTGGTGCCGCCCGTCGAACACTTGGTCGAACACCTGTGCCGCCGTGCGGCCGGATTCGTCCAGTCCCTTGGCGATGGTGAGGCAGACACTATCCGCGCTGAGGAAAGGGGCGATGCGTTGTGCGATCTCCCAATGCGGATTCACCGGCAGGCAGAACAGCACCACCTGCGCCTCGGCCACTTCCTCTTCCAGCGTGGCATGGCTGCCTTTCACCACTTCGCCCATGTTCCAGATGCGCACATCATGGCGATCCGCCAGCAGAAACTCCATGGCATGGCCCATCTCGCCGTATCCCAGAATCAGTATGCGCAGTTTCATTCCGCGTCCTCGGTCATGTTGTACAGGTTGTCATCTTAAATCGAAGTGTGCAGATCACGTTGCCGACCATTATGGATTATTGCTTGATATTATCTGCCCGCGCGGTACCGATCCGAGGGGAGAAACATGCAGTACGACATGGCAAGATTCGATCAGCCGCTGGTGGATGAAACGCAGCCGAAAGCGCATGTGTGGACCGACATCGGCGATGCGGAGGTGGAGTATTCGATATTCGGCAATGCCAAGGTGCGTGTCTATCGCCAGAAGGACGAGGTGCGCGGTGCATTGCGCTGGACGTTGCTATTCATGAGTCTGCTGGTCGGTGCGGTGTGGCTGGTCAGCGATGCCTCGCGCCAGCCAGAGATCGTCTATATCGCACCGCCCAAGCCTGTCGTTGAGATCGCCAAGCCACTGCCGCAGGTGCCGGTGCGTGTCGCGCCCCAGAACAAACCCCAAGTCGCGCCACCCATCGCCACCGCGAAGCCGGTGCCGGTGCCGCTGCCGCAAGCATCCTCCGCCCCTGTAGCGGCTAAACCGTTGCTTCGTTCCCCGGTTGTCGTGTCCGGGGCGTCTGCACCTGTGGTGGCGAAACCAGCTGCTGCGCCTGTAGCTGTGACGGCCAAGCCGCTCGCACCTGCCGCAGTCGCGCCTGAAGTGTTTCAGGCGCCCATTGATGCCACCACACCAGTGAAGGCGACCGATTGATCAACGGACGGTTGCACCCTGCTGCAGCACCTCAGCCAGGAATCTTTGCAGCTGCAGCCATGAATCCTTGTCCGCTGCCGCGTCATAGGCCAGCGGCAGGTTGAACTGCTTGCCGTAGGCATCCGCATCCGGGTTGGTGAAGCTGTGCATTGCGCCGGGGTACACCACCGCCTTGTAGTCCACACCTGCCGCTTTCATCTCCTGCTCGAACGCTTGCACTTGCGCGGGCGGGATCATCTTGTCATCCGCGCCGGTGAAGGAACGTATCCTGGCTTTGACTTTGCCTTTCTGTGCGGGGGTATCGGTCGCCAGCCCGCCGTGGAAACTCGCCACGCCCAGCAAAGGCTCGCCCTCGCGCGCCATGTTCAGCACCACCGAGCCGCCGAAGCAATAACCGATGGCGGCCAGCTTGCTGCTGTCCACGCGCGGATCATCGCGCAGCACTTTCATCGCCGCCTCGAAACGGGCTTTTGTCAGGGGACGGTTCTTTGACACCTCGCCGGAGAACTTCCCGGCATCGGAAGGGTGCATCGCCTGCTTGCCGTCACCGTACATATCCACGGCCAGTGCCACATAACCAAGCTCGGCCAGCATGTTCGCCCGCTTGCGCGCATAGGCATTGTGTCCCCACCATTCATGTACCACCAGCACCGCCGGGCGTTTGCCCATCGCATGTCCTTCGTAAGCCAGCCAGCCTTTCAGTGTGGTGCCATTGGCAGAGTAGGTGACCTCTTCACCTTCGACAGCCGCCAAGGCAGGCACGGTCAGGCAGAGCAGGGCGAGGGAAATCAACAATCGTTTCATAAGGGCCTCCATCGTTGTGTGGGCAGAAAACAGGAAGCCCGCACAGGCGGGCTTCAGGATTCTATCTGTTGTACAGGGAGGTCACATCCCGACCATCGAAGCGGCGGGATCGACTTTGCGTACCATATGCAATAACTCGATACCTTCCACTTCTTCGGGGTCATATCTCACCAGCAAGGAATGCGGATGCGGCTTGTGCTCGAACTCGGCGCAATCCACGCCGATGCGCCCCATGATCTTCCTCTCCAGATCCATCCTCATCTGCGATTCCAGTTCGGGATGCACGTAGATCAACATGTCTGCTGTATGCATGGTCATCTCCTTCACGGTAATTGAAGAACGAGAGTCGCGGGCTTGATCTCCGCGAGTACGAACCATGCTACGCCTTTGCCCAGCCGATAAAAATGGCTACACGCAACAGGGTTGTTCGGATCAGAAGCGCAGTTCCAGCGCCTGGCACAGGAAGCGCATCAAAGGGGCGGCCTGCCGGTAATGCTCGACCACCAGCGGGCGCAGTTTGGCCGACGTGACAGTGGCTTCAGTCAGGTTCGCGAGCGCGATGAAATCCTTGCGCTTGAGGTCTGACACCTGCGGGTGATCCTTGGCGAAACCGCGCGGCGCGTTGGCCAGCGCATCGCCGACCAGTTCGTATTGTTTGCTGAAAGCCGCATCGTCGCGCGCCGCCAGCCATGCCTCCGGTTTTTTCACGATGGCCTCGCGTATCTTGAGCAAAGCATCCGCATCCGGATGCCACAGGCCCACGCCCACGAAACACTCGCCCGGCGAGATGTGCAGGTAATAGCCCGGCGCGTGGATGTCCTTGCCCAGCTCATGCCGGAACTGGATGCCGATGTTGGTCTTGTAGGGCGTCTTGTCGCGGCTGAAACGCGTGTCGCGATACACGCGCATCAAGGAGCCGCCCACCTTCTTCGGCTGCGCCAGAAAGTGGCGCGAGATCGCCGGCATCTCGTCCGACATATCGCTGATGAGATCCAGCGCGGGCGTGCGCACCAGATCTTCGTATTCCTGTTGATGTTTCTCGAACCACTCGCGGTTGTTGTTCTGCTCCAGGGCGGAGAGGAAAGCGAAAGTCTGTTTGCTGAAGTAGCGGTCTGACATGGCATTCACCTGCGGAGGAATGAGTGCAGTGATTCTAGAACAATTCCATTTCGAGTCGCGATCAGGTTTGTTCCTGTAGCGCCGCCCGCTGTCCGCGCGCGGCATCCACACCGCGCAAGATCAGCAGCCCCGCCACAAAGAACGCGCCGGTGAAGAGGATGGCCGTGCGGTGGTCGCCCGCAGTCAGCCAGCTCACCATGCCGTAGGTCACCGGGCCGAGGATGGCGGCCAGCTTCATCGCCAGCCCCCACAGACCGAAGAACTCGGCCCGACGCTCAACGGGCGAGAACGAGCCTATCAGCGCCCGCCCGGCAGACTGACTGGCACCCATGCACAACCCCGCCAGATTCGCCGCCGCCCAGAACAGCCCAGGTCCTTCGGATGCCCATGCCATCAACACCATCCCGATCCAGCCGACCAGCGTCAAGGCGATGGCCGGCACATGGCCGACGCGATCCTGTAGATAGCCGAAACTGAACGCACCGATGGCGGCCGTGATGTTGACCACGAAGATCAGCCCCAGCGTCTGCTGCATGGTGAAGTGCATCGCCTGCTGGGCGTAGATCGCGGCCAGCGTGATCACGGTCTGGATGCCCGCCTGATAGAACACCGTACAGATCAGGAAGCGGCGCAGGTCGCGGTAATGCCGCGCATGGTGGATGGTCTGCAGCAGGCGCGCGAACGATTCCTGCAGCATGTTCTTGCCAAGCAGATGCGGCTGCGGCTGGGCGCGTTCTTTCAGGATGAGGAAGGTGGGCAGGCTGGCCAGCGCGAATAGCGCCGCCGTGATCAGCATGGTCACCGGCACGAAATCCGCCGCCGTGTCGCCGCGCGCCTGCGCCCAGCTCACATAAGCGAGACAGATACCCAGACTGAGCAGGCCGCCCACATAGCCCAGACTCCAGCCCCAGCCCGATACCTTGCCCAGCGAACCCTCGCGCGCCAGTTCCGGCAGAAAGGCCGCGATCAGGTTCTCGCCAGTGCCGTAGAAGAAATTTGACAACACGATCAACGGGATCGCCAGCCACAGCATGCCCGGCCCGGCGAAGTAGAGCGCGGCAGTGAACAGCACGCAGCCTGCGGTGGTGATGAGCAGCAAACGCTTCTTCGCCGCATAAGCATCCGCATACGCACCCAGTAAGGGCGCAGTCAGCATGATCAATGCGTAGGAGAGCGCTAGCGACAGCGTCCACACCAGCGTCGCCCACGGTGCGCCACTAGCTACTACCGATACGAAGTAAGCATTGAAGATCGCCGTGATAACGATGGTGGTGTAACCCGAGTTGGCGAAGTCATACATCGCCCAGGCCCAGGCTTCGCGGCGGTTCACATCGGCGGCAAGGTTATGGCGCATGAATGTAATAAAAGTTATGACGGAATGAAGCGGATGTTAACTGCTAGGGCGGGCAGACAGTATAAGATTCGCGCTGAACGGGTTCACATGGATAAGCAAGATGAGATACAGACACTACAAAGGCGGCATCTACGAGATCGTATGCGAGGCGAAGCTGGAAGCCGACCCGAATGTCACGCTGATGATTTACAAATCGGATAACGGTCTGATCTGGGCACGTCCCAAAGATATCTTCTTTGAGTCAGTGCAGCACGAAGGGCAGAGCGTGCCGCGCTTCGCCCCCCTGAACTGAACGGAGACTTCATGGACTTCGCGAGTTTATTGGTACTTGCTGTACTGGGCTTGGTGGTCTGGTTCTGGCTGCACAGCATCCGCATCCTGGAGATCGCGCGCGAAGCGGGTCGGCTGATCTGCAAACAGACCGGCGTGCAGTTCCTCGACGACACCGTCGCCAGCACCAAGCTGCAACTGGCACGCAACAGCAACGGACGCCGCACCTTGCGCCGCACTTATCGTTTCGAATTCACTGAGACGGGCAACACCAGACGGGAAGGGGAAGTGGTCATGCTGGGGGAGCGGATCGAATCGGTTACCATGGAGCCATATCAGATATTGGAATGAACTGAGTCATTGCGTTCATATTGCTCTGAAATTGGTTTGGAGAATGGAAGACAAACGAAAGCAGTAATTTTGCATAGGATACCGCCATGTTTCGTGATCAAGTTATTCGTCTGGGTTTGGTATTGAGCGTTATATTTGCCACAGCGCTGGCAATCGTTCTGTCGGTCAGTATGACCTACACCCTGATGAAACTCCGAGGTGTCCCGTTTACCGACAATTCCCTGCTGATATCGATCTTTGCTCCGCTGTTCAGTGCGCCGATTATGCTGACGCCGCTGTTCAAAGCTTTCATGAAGATCGATTCCCTCGAACATGAAATGCGCAAGCTCGCCATGCTCGACGAGCTCACCGGCATCATGAATCGGCGGGCTTTTTTTTCGAATGCCGAACAAGTCATAGGCATGGCGAATCAAAACAATGTGGAGATGTCGCTCGCCTATATCGACTTGGATAATTTCAAGTCCATCAACGACACATACGGTCATGCTGTCGGTGATCAGGTGATCATGGAATTCTCCAGGATCATCCGCGGCATCATTAGAAAAAGTGACTTGGTCGGACGGGTGGGGGGCGAGGAGTTCGCGCTACTGGTCCATGGGGCAGGCGCGAAAGATGCCCACCAGCTGCTCGAAAGGCTGCTGGCGGAGATACGACTGCAACAGATCGAAACACCCGCTGGGAAGCTCAACTTCACTGCCAGTGCCGGTTTGGTACATATCTCAAGCTACGAACAGAAACAGATACACATATTGCTAGCGGATGCAGACAAAGCGCTCAATCATGCGAAGCGCACGGGCAAAGATCGTGTGGTGGCCTTCGAGGCGAACTTGGGTGTTTCAATGCCAGCTTGAATGAATAACCGAACTAAAGTCGGAGCAAGTCTGGCTGATTGGCGATATTGAAAACGATTCAACTGCCGCTGACGCGGAACCAACCAGCGATGCTGCGTCGTGTCTTGTTCGAGATGAGTACTTCGTGCGGGAATGATTCACTGAGGAAGATGATCATCGTGCCGAATGTCGGCTGAACTTTGAGGATGGGTGTCTCACCGCTTGGATCGTAGACGACCAGTTCGCCGCCATACTCGGGTTGCCAATCCTCGTTCAGGTACAGCACCGTGGTCAGGATGCGGTTCTTCTTGCCTTGCAACACATCGGAATGTTTCGCGTAGCCATAGCCACTGTTGTAGATGGCGTAGTGGCTTTCATAGTCGAACATACCCAGAAATAGCCGGGCATTCAATTCCCGTCGCAGCGTTTCCATCTGTTCCAGAAAAGCACAGTCGACGGGGGCGTTCGCTTCTATCCAGCTGATGGCGTCGCCGCGTAGCGACTCGATCTGTTTCTTGGCTGCACCGCGCCCCACATGTGCAGGCTGGAAACGCTCCGAACCATCGTCCTCGCAGCGCCTTTGCAGTCCATGCAATAGCTCATCCGCCAGCGCGTTTGCCAGCACGATATAGCCGGTCTGTTCCAGCTCTTTTGCGATGAGGTCGATGTCCATGGGGCGCGCAGTCTAGCACTGAAGAATGGGGGCGGGCAGTAGATTTTCCGGCAGTCCAAAGCCTACCAAGCTGCTGCTAGAATGCGCCCTCAAATCAATTCGCAGTGATAACTGTAACGGGGAAAAAGATGTCGACAGGCCTGACCGATCAGCAAGCATACGAATACATCATCAAGCTGCTCACAGCCATGAGCAAGGCGGGAGGTTCCGACCTGTTCATCGCCAACGACTTTCCGCCAAGCATGAAGTCGCACGGCGAGATGCAGCCGATGACCTCGCAGAAACTCAACGGCAAGATCACCCGCCAACTGGCTTACGCGCTGATGAACGATACACAGCGCGCCGAGTTCGATCAGGAGATGGAATGCAACTTCGCCATTTCGGTGCCCGGTGTGTCGCGCTTTCGCGTCAACGTATTCGTGCAGCAGCAGCATGTCGGCATGGTCATCCGCACCATCGCTGCCGAAATCCCCAACTTCGAGAAGCTCAATCTGCCCGAAGTGCTGAAAGAAGTCATCATGAACAAACGCGGCCTCGTGCTGGTGGTCGGCGGAACAGGCTCCGGCAAATCCACCTCGCTCGCCGCCATGATCGACCACCGCAACCGCACCTCCAAGGGGCACATCATCACTGTCGAAGACCCGGTGGAATATGTGCACCAATCCAAAGAATCACTCATCACCCACCGCGAAGTCGGCGTGGATACGCATAGTTGGCATCACGCGCTGAAGAACACGCTGCGCCAAGCACCGGACGTCATCCTCATCGGCGAGATCCGCGATGCCGAGACCATGGAGCACGCCATCGCATTCGCCGAGACCGGCCACCTCTGCCTCGGCACACTGCACGCCAACAGTACCAACCAGACCATCGATCGCATCATCAACTTCTTCCCGGAAGAACGTCGAAACCAGTTGCTGATGGACTTGTCGGCGAACATGCGCGCACTCATCTCGCAGCGCCTCGTGCGCACACCGGATGGCAAAGGACGCAGGGCCGCCATCGAGATCCTGCTCAACACACCCACCATCGCCGATAAGATCTTCAAGGGTGAGTTCCATGAGATCAAAGGCATCATGGAAAAGTCGCGCGAGCTGGGCATGCGCACCTTCGACTGGTCGCTGTTCGAGCTATACAACGACGGCCACATCTCCTATGAAGAAGCCATCCGCAACGCCGACTCCGCCAACGAACTGCGACTGAACATCAAGCTCAAGAGCCAGCGCGGCGAACCGGGAGACGCGTCAAGCGTCGTGCTCTCGATGCAAGAACACAAGAGCGAAGAAGAACTGGAAGAAGAACGCAAGCAAGAACTGGCCGCGCAGGAAGAGAAGAAGCGTCAGTTCGAAGCCGATAAGCTCCTTAAGCAACAACAGGAAAAGCAGGCACAAGCAGCTGCCGAGGCTGAGAAGTCGAAGCCGGCAATTTCGCTGGATAAGTTGGAGTTGAAGCTGGACGACTAAGGTTCACCGAGGGTGGGCTAAGGATATCTGAAGCCCGTCCTTAAGCTTTTGTGCTGATGATGCCGCGAATCAGACCTGCCACGCTCCGTCGCGATACACCTCTGTGTCACCGAGCATGACCGATTCAGTGATGGCAAAGACATCAACGTGGAATCGCGCATCCGCGCGTTTGATATTGGGCTTGATGTAGCTGGCGTGTTTCGCCCCCAGCGATAGATGGATACCGCACATGCGCTCGTAAGTGCCGATATCGCTGACCAAAATATCGCGTGTGAAAGTGCGGTTCAGACCGAAGCCCACTTCGCGCACCCAGATATCCCCCTCGACTGCGCGTATCTGCGCCAGCACCTCGTCGAACTCCGGTGTGGAATCGATGGTGTCGGTGACGCGCCCTTGGCTGACCACCAGCGTGATCGGCTGCTCGGGTTTGTTCACGGTGAACTTCGTATCGCCGAATACGAAGATCCGCACCCGGCCATTCACCGCCTCCAGATCCAACGATTCGGTGAACACCTCACCGATAGGGAACTGGCCGCCGACGTTCCTCATCTCGCGGTAATCGCCGATGTTCAACTTCGCGGGTTCAAAGCCGGAGGCGAACAGCAATTGCTCGCCACCGCTCTCGATAACCCCTGTTGGAGCGCGGTCGATGATGGCCTTCAAACCGCGACCCACGCGGCGCACATAAGCCGGGTCATAAGCTAGCGAGTCGATGTAGAGCAGCGCCTCATCGCCGGGCATGCGGCCCAGATGCGGATGCTCGATCACCTTGAGCGAGAGTTTGAACAACTCCACCCGCAAGCGGAACGCATCCAGCCGGAAGCTGCTGGTTTGGATCAGCACCACCAGATCACCGGGTGCGAGTCGTTTGAAGGCGTCGAGCACAGTCTCAGGTTCGGCCGTATCGAAATCGATGAAAGTTGCATCCGGCAGACAGCGCTGATAGGCCTCGGCCAGCGCCAGCGAAAGCGCGCATTGCCCATCCCAAACCACCAGCGCGGCATGTGAAGCGTCATGCTCGAAAGCGATGGTCAGAATATCGTGCACATGCTTCTGGGCGGTATCGATCGCCGAATCTGGCAAGTGCGTGAAAGGCGGAGCAGTGGGGGAATGCGTCATCATCGGGGGAGGGCAGCGGGTCAGCTGTCCTGCAAAGTGCATAGGGAATGGCCGCATGTTACTACAGGCCTTTCCAAAGGCTGACAGGGGGACGCTTAAAACAGATGCCTAGCGTCCCCCGTCGCCTTACATCAAACAATAATTCTTCGGCTGCAGCGGTGTCAGCCCGTGTTCCTCGCCCAGCGTGTCGCGCAGATTGATCTCGACCCCGCGACAGATCGAGTCCAACGCCAGATCGTTGGGCAGGTCGCCGAACGGCTCCTCGATCTCGTCACCCAGCGCATCCAGCCCGAAGAACGTGTAGGCCACGATACCCACCACGAATGGCGTCATGAAGCCGATGGTGTCGACCAGCCCGAAGGGCAACAGGAAGCAATAAAGATAAGCCGTGCGGTGCAGCAGCAAGGTATAGGAGAACGGGATCGGCGTGCTCTTGATGCGCTCGCAGGCAGCCGCTGCCGCCGTGATCGCCGACATAGTCGTATCGATGTTAGTCGCCAGACAACCGTCCAGTCGCTTCTCATCCAGACACAGTCGCAGGTCGCGGCCCATCTGGTGCATCAGATGGTCGGGCACGTTCACCGCCTTGCTGCTTTGCTGCCACTCATCGGGCGTGAGCAGCGGCTTGGTCTCGGCGTGGGTGTCGGTGCCGCGCAGCAGATGGCGCAACGCATGCGTGAAAGCGATGGTGCGGTAGATCATGCGCACCCGCACATCGTTCAGACCGGCACCGGGCTTGAGCGGCTCGCTGTGTTCGATCAGCGTCAGGCATTGGCGCGCGAAGTTACGGCTATGCAATACGATATCGCCCCACAGCTTGCGACCCTCGACATAGCGCTCATAAGCCGCACTGTTGCGAAAGCCGAGAAAGATGGCCAGCGGCAAACCGATCAAGGTGAACGGGATCGCGGTCAGCGTGATCTTGTGGCTGAACAGGTCACCGTGCGTCATCGTCACCACTGTGGCCAGGATGACGTTGACCGTCAGTACTATCCATATCTGCGATAACACCGAACCGCGAAAGATAAAGAACAACCGTAAACCGGAAGGCCTGCTGCGAACGATCATGGGATGACTTTCTGTGGGTAAGTGAATGGAGCGAGTTCAAACAAAAAAAGCCCATTTTCATCAAATGGACTTTGGGGGTGATTGCACCAATGCATCGTTGAACGATCCATGTGAATCTGCACTGCGGTCAGCATAGTGAGTAGCGCGCCTGAATTTGCACCGGCAGGGGCCTGACGGTCTAGCGCGCTTTAGTGTGGGGACGATCTTATAAGTTCACTGCGCAAGAAAATATATGCGCCAACATCATCCATCGGCATTGCTGGAGCCTGATTCGTCAGGGTTGAAAACAGGAGGGCGGTACTGCTGGTCGCAGTACCGCCCTCCTGTGAGGCTAGGCTAGGGTGCAGCTTAGATGATCAGTTGCCCCCGCCTTGGCGCATCCCGCCGCCAGGCCCCATTCCACCTCCCATGCCACCACCGGGACGCATACCGCCGGGCCCCATCATTCCACCGCCTGCAGGCGGCATATCCGGCAGCGTCACGCCGCGTTCTTTCGCGCGAACCTTCATTTGTTCATGATGCTCATTGCGGATGCGTTCACGCTCCTCGGCAGTCTTGGCAGCCCGCATCTTGGCGCGATACGCGCTACGTTCCTTCTGCGTCATCAACTGGCTGCCATAGATGCGCTCTTGATCCTGTGCTTGTGTCTGATCCTGCGTCTTGTCACGAACCTGATCCGCTGCAAACAGCGGCCCTGCCAACACTGCCAAAGCACCGGCTAATACAGAAATTGAGATGGGTCGTTTAAACATGATGCGCTCCTTTCCGAATGGACAAGCGGGGGAGCACTATGCGCTTAGCCGGACGAAGGTGCAAGACGGGGGGGAACTGATGCGGTAAGCAGAGGGGTGAAGCTGACGCGTTTAGCTGATTTTCAGCCTCCGTGACTGAAATCTGCCCACTATTGTTCTGGCCAGCAGTCGAGTCCCATTAATTTTAGAACTGGGACCACAGGCGGTGATTCGCCTGGCTCAAGTTTTCTCCAGTTGCGTTCTACATCTTCAGGGCTGAGCAAGCCTGTAGTGAACGAGTTTGTGACAACGAGCCCAGTATGCGCATCAAGAAATCCACTTATTTTATTGAGAGCCAGTTGCCCAAAATGAAGGGTTTGCCGAACATGCAAATCGACAAAAAAGTGTATAGGCGCAAGCGTTCCATATCCGTTATCAACCAGAGTTTCCTGTTTTCCAAATAAGGAGCATTCTGTGAATATCCCAGGTTCGGTTGGAAACTCGCCGCTATTCCATAGTGAGGTTGCTTTTTCTAAAGGGGTGCCAAGTTTTTCTCCCGCACTGTTGAATACAGACAAGTTTGCAGGATGCACCTTGAGTGTGAATGGAAGTGGCGCAGAGAATTTAAAGCCAAAGGCAAGCGAGGCTGATCTGAAATCACAGAGTGCGGGAATCGATGCTCGGATTTTCCATTTGTGGTCTCCGGTATCAACTGGTCGATACAACTCGATCTGATGGTGCTTGGCTGTTCTTAATGCGGCTTTTGTAAATCCTGAAGGGCAAACAAGTACTCCTTTGTTTGCGCCGATATCAGCTACTAGTCCGGCAAATTCCTCTACACCTTTTGTGTCGATGGGGCGCTTGGTGTCTTTGCAATCTAATGCAATTGTCATTTTGTATTGGCCAATCATCTGGGTGACCAATACATCAACTTGGCGGTCGACGTCAGTGATTCGCCCTCTAATGTGAACATTGTGTTCAACAATAGCTGCAGGGGCCAACTGCCTTTGGATGCTAGCAACCAACTCCTCTAAGAGGAGCCAATCTTCTTTTCTAGCTTTTTGTTTATCTTTTTCGGACATTTTGAATTGTCATACAAGATTTATTAGCTGATATATCTTCTCCAGCGCTTCCTTAGGACTCATCTCATCCGGTTGTAGATCGCGTAGCGCAGACAGCAGCGGATGCTCTTCCGGCTCCGGCGCTTCCGGTACGGCGGCGAACAGGTCGCCTTGCGGGTTCTGCGCGGCGCTGTTCTGTTCCAGCTTCACCAATTGTTTCTTCGCACTGCGGATGACGCTGCCGGGTACGCCGGCGAGGGCGGCGACTTGCAGGCCGTAGCTTTGGCTGGCGGCACCTTCGTTCACAGAGTGCAGGAACACGATGCTGTGTTGGTGTTCGACTGCGGCGAGGTGGACGTTGGCGAGTTGTTTGAATTCTTCAGCCAGTCGCGTGAGTTCGAAATAGTGTGTGGCGAACAAGGTGTAGCTGCGGTTGAGTTCCAACAGGTGGCGCGCGATGGCGTAGGCCAATGCCAAGCCGTCGAAGGTGCTGGTGCCACGCCCGATCTCGTCCACCAGTACCAGACTCTTCTCGGTGGCGTTGTGCAGGATGTTGGCAGCTTCGGTCATCTCGACCATGAAGGTGGAACGTCCTGATGCCAAATCGTCCGATGCGCCGATGCGCGTGAATATCTGGTCGATCTCGCCCAGCACGGCTTCCTGTGCAGGCACGAAGCAGCCGACATGCGCCAGCAGCGTGATGATGGCGACCTGACGCATGTAGGTCGATTTGCCACCCATGTTGGGGCCGGTGATGAGCAGCATGCGGCGCGCATCGCCCAGCGCGGTGTCGTTCGGCGTGAAGGTGTCCACTTGCGCTTCCACCACCGGATGGCGACCTTGCTTGATTTGAATCTGCGCATCATCGCTGAATTGCGGTGCGCAGAAGTTGAGCGTGGCGGCGCGTTCGGCGAAGGTGGCGAGCACGTCCAGCTCGGCGATGGCGGCAGCGATGGTTTGCAGTTGCGGGATGCTCGGGGCGAGCGTGTCCAGCAACTGGTCGTACAGATGTTTCTCGCGTGCCAGTGCGCGGTCGTTGGCGGACAGCGCCTTGTCTTCGAAGGCTTTCAGTTCCGGCGTGATGTAACGCTCGACGTTCTTCAGCGTCTGGCGGCGGCGGTAGTCGTCCGGCACTTTGTCGGCATTGGCGGTGCTGACTTCGATGTAGAAACCGTGCACGCGGTTGTATTCCACCTTCAGTTTGTCGATGCCGGTGCGTTCGCGTTCGCGCTTCTCCAGCGCCAGCAGGAAGTCGCCGCAGTTGGACTGGATGCCGCGCAGCTCGTCCAGATCGGCATCGTAACCATCGGCGATCACGCCGCCTTCGCGCAGTACGGAGGAAGGTTCGTCCTTAATGGTGTTTTGCAGCAGATCGACCAGTGCGCTGTCGGCTTTCAGTTCTTTGCTCAGTTGTTGCAAACGCGGTGCGCTGATGCCTGCCAAAGTGTTATGCAGTTCGGGCAGTTGCTTGAGCGTGTCGCGCAGGCCGGAAAGGTCGCGCGGTCTTGCGCTCTTCAAAGCGATGCGTGCAGTGATGCGTTCCACGTCCACGCTGGGTTTGAGCTGCTGGTGCACGGCGCTGTATTTCTCATCCAGCTCATCCACGGCATCCAGCCTTGCACGCAGTACGTCGCGATTCCGCAGCGGGTGATGCAGCCAGTGCGCCAGCAGGCGGCTGCCCATGTTGGTCGCACAAGTGTCGAGCAGCGAGAGCAGGGTCGGTGCGGGTTCGCCGCGCAGTGTCTGGGTGATCTCCAGATTGCGTCTTGTTGCGGCATCCATGCGCACGTATTCGTCGGCGTGATAGACCTGCGCGCTGCGGATGTGGGTGATGCTCTGGCCTTGCGTGAGCTTGGCGTAGCCGAGCAATGCACCGGCCGCTTCGAGACCGACGGTGAAATCGTCGCAGCCGAATCCGGCGAGGTCGCGCGTGCCGAACTGCTGGCACAGGGCGCGGTGCGCGGTGTCGCGTTCGAAGTGCCAGTCGGGCAGGGATTTGTTCGCGGCGTTCTTGAACTGCGGCGCAGTTTTGCTTTCGGCGAACAATATCTCGGAGGGTTGCAGACGTTCCAGTTCGGCGGGCAGTTGTTTGGCGGCAACTTCGGCGAGGGTGAATTGGCCGGAGGCGAGATTGAGCCAGGCGAGGCCGACTTCGTTGCCGCGCTGGTGCAGCGCCAGCAGCAGGTTGTCGCGCTTCTCTTCCAGCAGGGCGGAATCGGTGACGGTGCCGGGGGTGACGATGCGCACCACTTTGCGTTCCACCGGGCCTTTGCTGGTGGCGGGGTCGCCGATCTGTTCGCAGATGGCGACGGACTCGCCCATCTTCACCAGACGCGCGAGGTATTGCTCGGCCGCGTGATACGGCACGCCGGCCATCTTGATCGGTTGGCCGTTGGATGCACCGCGCTGGGTGAGGGTGATGTCGAGCAGCTTGGCGACGCGCACGGCGTCGTCATGGAACAGTTCGTAGAAATCGCCCATGCGGTAGAACAGCAGCTTGTCCAGATGGTCGGCCTTCAGCCGCAGGTACTGCTGCATCATGGGGGTTTGTTTTTCGAGGGCGTTGTCTTTCATGCGTCTAATCGAGTACGACGTAATTGCCGGTGAATTCCACGGCAGGCTGGTCTTGTTGATGGATGGCGACGGTCAGCGTGATGCGCGCGCGGCCTTTCTTTTGCAGCGGCTGCATGAACTCGGTCAGCGCGTCGGCGGTGAGGGTGCAGGCGGCGCGCAGTTCGCCGGTGACAGGCAGCAGGTAGCGCGTGTTCGCCTCCTGGATGACGATGTTCTTTTCGTTCAGTCCGGCTTCGTTCAGCTTGAGGCGCAGCAGGCTCCAGCCGCACAGCACGGCGATGTTGTACAGACTGCCGCCGAACGCGGTGCCCTTGTCGTTGACGTTGGGGGCGAGCGGGGCGGCGAGGCGCAGGGTCAGCCCGTCATAGCCGAGCACGCGGAGATCCATGCCGCGTGTGAGCGGGATCTCCTGATGCAGCATCTGCTGCAGTTGTTCGGCGGTCTGCTGGTGGGCGGTGTCGGTCATCGGTATTGCACGGGCGCCGGGCCTGTCCCGGTCGATCTGTCGCGAGGCGGAGGAGTATACTTTCTCTGCGGCAGGGATACACCTACGGAGTGAGTACGGATGCCAGAGACCCTCATCATCACCGACCTGGATGGAACGCTGCTCGACCGTGCGAATTATTCCTTTGCACCGGCGCGGCCCGCGCTTGATCTGATCCGCGCACGCCGCATCCCGCTCATCCTTTGTTCCAGCAAGACGCGCGCCGAGATCGAAGCGCTGCGCGAGACGCTGGGCAACCCCCATCCTTTTATCAGCGAGAACGGCGGCGGCGTGTTCATCCCGCACGGCTATTTCACCGTGCCGTTCGACGGCGACGACGTCGGCGGCTATCGCCTGATCACCCTTGGTACAGCCTATGCGGAGATACGCCGCCGTTTCGTGCGGCTGCGCGATGCTTTGCAGGTGAAAGTGCGCGGTTTCGGCGACATGACGGCGGAGGAAGTGGCCGCACTGACCGGACTTTCACCGGAGGCGGCGCAACGTGCGCGGCAGCGTGATTTCGACGAGCCGTTCGTGTTCGAGGGCGAGCCGGATGTGCGTTTCCTGCACGCCATCGAGGCGGACGGACTGAGCTGGACCGAGGGCCGTCTGTTCCACATTCTGGGACGGCACGACAAGGGACGCGCGGTGCATCTGCTGCAGGCGCTGTATGAACGGCAGTACGGCGCGATCGAGAGTATCGGGCTGGGTGACAGCCTGAACGATCTGGCGATGCTGCAGGCGGTCGATCAGGCGCTGCTGGTGATGCACGACGACGGTACGCACGACGCGCGCATCGACGTGCCGGGCATGATAAAGACGCGGCTACCCGGCCCGGCCGGCTGGAACGAGAGTGTGCTGCGCCTGCTCGCCGCGCGCAGTGTCGGTGTGCCGGGTGAGTTGTTCGAAGCTGCGCTGGCGGCGGTCGATCCATTTCACGCGGTGCTCAATGAGGCAAAGGTGGTGGATGGACGATTGCAGCTGGCAGATGCGGGCTACGATTTGAATGCGTTCGAGCGCGTGCTGGTGGTCGGCGGCGGCAAGGCCACGGCGCGCATGGCGCAGGCGGTGGAATCTTTGCTTGGGGCACGCATCTCGCAGGGCTTGGTGGTGGTGAAGTATGGGCATGGCGTGCCGCTGCAGTTCATCGAACAGGTGGAGGCGGCGCATCCGGTGCCGGACGCGGCCGGTGAAGCGGGCGCGCTGCGCATGCTGGACATGGTGCGTGCGGCCGATGACAAGACGCTGGTGATTTGCCTGCTGTCGGGTGGCGCATCCGCCTTGCTGGTAGCGCCGGCTGCCGGGCTGACCTTGCATGACAAGCAGCATGCGACCGATCTGCTGTTGCGCGCCGGTGCCGCTATCGGCGAACTTAATGCGGTGCGTAAACACCTTTCCGCGCTCAAGGGCGGCCGGCTGGCGCAGGCGGCTTATCCGGCGCAGTTGCTCACGCTGCTGTTGTCCGATGTGATCGGCGACAAGCTGGATGTGATCGCTTCCGGCCCCAGCGCGCCGGACGCTTCGACCTTCGCTTATGCGCTGGATGTAATCGCGAAATACGAGCTGGCCGACAGGATGCCGCCGCGCGTGATAGCCCATCTGCAGCAGGGCGCGGATGGCGGGATAGCCGAGACCGCGAAGTCGGACGATGCCTGTTTCGCGCATACCCGCAATGTGGTGGTGGGCGCGCTGGCGCTGGCGCTGCAGGCAGCTGATGCGCGTGCCCGGCAACTGGGTTTGGCGACGCGCATCATCAGCGCGGAGCTGCAGGGGGAGGCGCGGGAGGCGGCACATTTTCTGGCGCAGACAGTGCGCGACACGCTGGACGGCATGGCTGCGGGCGAACGCTGTTGTCTGCTGTGCGGCGGCGAGACTACGGTCACTGTTCGCGGCAAGGGGCTGGGCGGAAGGAACCAGGAGCTGGCGCTGGCGTTCGCGTTGGAGATCGAGGGGTTGGACGGGGTGACGTTGTTGTCCGCAGGCACCGACGGCAGCGACGGCCCCACCGAGGCGGGCGGTGCCTGGGTGGACGGACACACTGCGGCCGAAGCGAGAGCACTCGGCATCGACCCGCAGCATTATCTGGATGACAACGACTCCTGTCACTTCTTCCGTCGCTACGATGCCGCCGCTGCCGGGCAACACCATTTCATCACCGGACCGACCGGCACCAATGTGATGGATATACAGATCGTGTTACTGCAGAAGGCGCGTGCGTATGACGCCCTAAAGTGCTAAGGTGATTTCCAGCAAGGAGGTATCCTGGCTATGGAAGCTGTCACGCTCAGAGCTGATAAACATCAGCAGATCGAACAGGTAGGGAATGCCGACATCATCGTGGGCATCCCCAGCTTCAACAGCGCGCACACCATCGCCCATGTGGTGCGTGCGGTACAGGCCGGTCTGGCCAAATATTTCCCCGATCACAAAGCGGTCATCGTCAACTCCGACGGCGGCTCCAGCGACGGCACCATGGAGGTGGTACACCAGACCTCCATCGCCGATTTCGACACCATCCTGCTGCATCACCGCATAGAACCCGTACTCAAGATGGCATTCCCGTATTCCGGCATCCCCGGCAAGGGCAGCGCTTTCCGCGCGGTGTTCGAAGTGGCGCAGGCGCTGGATGCGAAAGCCTGCGTGGTGGTCGATTCCGACCTGCGCAGCATCACACCGGAATGGATTGAGTTGCTGCTCAAGCCGGTGCTGAACGGTGGCTTCGATTACGTCGCACCGCTCTACCACCGCCACAAGTTCGACGGCACTATCACCAACAGCATCGTCTATCCGCTCACCCGCGCGCTGTATGGCAAGCGCGTGCGCCAGCCTATCGGCGGCGATTTCGGTTTCTCCGGCAAGCTGGCGCAGTTCTATCTGACCAAGGATGTGTGGGAGACGGATGTGGCGCGCTTTGGCATCGACATCTGGATGACCACCACCGCTCTGGCCAACGGCTTCCGCGTGGCGCAATCCTTTCTCGGTGCCAAGATCCATGATGCCAAGGACCCCGGCACAGACCTGGGCAACATGCTGTACCAGGTGGTCAGCGCCAACTTCCAGTTGATGGAGGATTACAGCGCGGTGTGGTCGCCGGTGCGCGGGTCGCAGCCGGTGCCGACTTTCGGTTTTGAATACACCGTGGGGCTGGAGCATGTGAATGTGAACACCGCGCGCATGCTCGCACTGTTCCGCGAGGGTGCGCTGAACTTGCGCGAGATATGGCTGGGCATCCTCGGTGCGGGTGACCTGAAAGAGGTGGAGCGACTGGCGACGCTGGACGACGCGTCGTTCCGTTTTCCGCTCGCGCTGTGGACGCGCATCATCTTCGACTATGCACTCGCCTTCCATCGCAGGCAGTTGCCGGCGGAGCATCTGCTGAAATCGCTGTTGCCGCTGTATGTCGGCAAGACGGCCTCGTTCGTTCTGGAGGTGACGCCGCTGGAGGCGCGCGAGGCGGAGGACGAGATAGAAAAACTGTGTCTGGAGTTCGAGCGCGGCAAGGACTACCTGTCCGGCCAATGGAAATGACAAGGAGGCGATCATGAAAGACTTTTTCGAACTGATACTGGAGCCACTACAGGACGTGTTCATGAAGTTCAAGGATTTCCTGCCCAACCTGCTGGCGATGTTGGTGATCCTGCTGCTCGGCATCCTGCTGGCCAAGCTGTTGCGCTATGTGCTGGTGAAGTTCCTGCTGGCGATCGAGTTCGACAACTGGTCGGACCGCATGGGTTTCACCACACTGATGCGCAAGGGTGATCTTTGGGTGAAGCCCTCCGCAGTGATCGGCGGCATCGTGTTCTGGATACTGATCATCGTCACGCTGATGGCCGGTCTGGGGGCGCTCAACGTGGCGGCCATCGACATGCTGGTGGCGCAGTTCTTCAGCTATCTGCCGCGCGTGTTCTCGGCGGCGATCATTCTCGCCATCGGTTACCTGTTCACCAGTTTCATCAGCCGCGCGGTGTTGATCGCGGTGGCCAACGGCGGCTACCACTACGCGCGCCTGCTGGCCGAGGCTATCCGAGTGATGCTGATGCTGATGATCCTGGCCATGGTGATGGAACAGCTGCAGATCGCGACCAGCATCGTGCTGGCGGCGTTCTCCATCCTGTTCGGCGGCATCGTGATCGCGCTGGCCATCGCCTTTGGCGTGGGCGGCATCGCCACGGCGCGGCGCATCGTGGAGCAGAAGTTCACCGAACAGGAGGCGCCGAAGCCGCCTGAGGATATCGAACACTTGTGAGCGAAAGGAGGCTGCCATGTCTGACTTTTTCCAGAGCGGCATCATCACCACCTTGCACCAACTGGGCCAGCCTTCGCTGGAGCGGCTGGAGTCCGAGTTGGCGGGCTTCGCCAAGACGCGGCCTATCGCGCTGGTGCTGCCCGCGCTTTATTCCGAGTTCGAGGGGCCGGCGATGCCGGGCATCGTGCAGGAACTGACCAAGGTGAAATACCTGAACGAGGTGGTGCTGGCGCTGGATCAGGCGAGCGAGGAGCAGTTCCAGCGCGTGCGCGGCATCATGGCGGCCATCCCCACGGATGTGAAGATCGTGCACAACAAGGGCAAGCGCATCGCCGAGGTGTACGAGACGCTGAAGCGCAACGGGCTGGATGCCGGGCCTCAGGGCAAGGGACGTTCGGCCTGGCTGTCATACGGCTACGTGCTGGCGCGCGGCAAGTCCGAAGTGATCGCGCTGCATGATTGCGACATCATCACTTACAGCCGCACGCTGCTGGCGCGGCTGTGTTATCCCATCGCCAGCCCGACCTTGAATTATGTGTTCTGCAAGGGCTACTACAGCCGGGTGACCGACAAGATGAACGGGCGCGTGACGCGCCTGCTGGTGACTCCGCTGGTGCGTTCGCTGCAGCAACTGACCGGGCCGCACGGCTTCCTCGCTTTCCTCGACAGTTTCCGTTATCCGCTGTCGGGTGAGTTCAGTATGAGCACCGACTTGGCGCGTATCAACCGCATCCCGTCCGACTGGGGGTTGGAGGTGGGCTCGCTGGCCGAGGTGTACCGCAACTATTCGCCGCACCGGGTGTGCCAGGTGGATATCGCCACCACCTACGAGCACAAGCACCAGATCCTGTCGTCGGAAGATGCGCAGAAGGGGTTGATGAAGATGGCAGTGGATATCTGCAAATCAGTGTTCCGCACACTGGCCTCAGACGGCGTGGTGTTCTCGGAAAGCCTGTTCCGCTCGCTGAGCGTGACCTATCTGCGTCAGGCTGAGGACACGCTACTGAAATACGAATCGGATGCGAAGATCAACGGGCTGGCGTTCGACCGTCACGAGGAAGCCAAGGCGGTGGAGGCATTCACCCGCGCCATCGCGATGGCGGCGCAGGCTTTCGTGGAGAACCCCATGGGCACGCCGCTGATCCCCAACTGGAACCGCGTCAGCGCGGCCATCCCGGATATCTTCGAGATGCTCATGCTGGCGGTGGACGAGGACAACAAGTAGAGGCCGCCTAGAACAGATCAGCTGATCTTGACCACGATGTCGTGCAGCGTGTTGGCGCACTGGGCCATGTGTTCGGCGGCGTTGGTGAGATGACGGTAGATCTCGCGCCGCTTGAACATGTTGATGTAGTCGTCGCCCTCGAACAGCTCGGGCAGCGCGAAGCGGTAGAGTTTCTCGGCATGGCGTTCGGCCTTGCGCGCGATGTCGGCATCCAGCGCGGCGGTGGCGGGGGTGGTGCCCAGTTTGGCAAAACCGTTGGCCAGCGCATCCACGCCTTCCTTGATGCGCAGCGAGATGTCGCGCATGAATCTGTCCGGCGTCACCCCCAGCACATCCATCTCGTGCACGGTGGTTTTGCAGTACATCACGATGTCGTCCAGCGCCATGATGGCGCGGTAGATGTCTTCGCGGTCGATGGGGGTGGAGAAGGCATCGTTCAGTTCGTGCAGGTTGCGCACCTTGAGCAGGTCGGCCTGATGCACATTCTCTTTCAGCGACTCGGCAATGGCTGGGTCGCCGTGTTTCATGTAGTCGACCAGCAGGCTGACGGTGAGCGCGACTTCTATGGTCTGCTCGGTGAGCATGTGGAAGAAGTCCGGCACCTTGGGAAACACCCGGTCAAGGATGCGGGCCAGCATGGTTTTGGAGGCTTGCATGGGTGGGGTCATGGTCTCGATTTCTCAGACGAACAACTGGACGACAAGATAACACCCTATCGCCATCAATGCTGCGCCGGGGATGGTGATGATCCAGGTGGCGACGATCTCGGCCGCCTTGCCCCAGCGCACCGCCTTGGGACGTTCCGAGGCACCGATGCCCATGATGGACGAGGCGACCACGTGCGTGGTGGAGACCGGCGCGCCGCCCAGCGACGAGGCGAAGATGACGCTGGCGGCGGTCATCTGCGAATCGAGGGCGTGCAGCGGGCGTATCTTGTAGATGGAGAAGCCCAGCGTGCGCACGATCTGCCAGCCACCGGACAGGATGCCCAGCGTGATGGCGAGCGAGCAGGCCAACATCACCCAGAACGGCACCTCGAATGAGGGGATGAATCCGCCCAGCACCAGCACCAGCGTAAGCATGCCCATGCTCTTCTGCGCGTCATTCGCGCCGTGGGCGAAGGCGAGGCCCGCCGAGGTGACGTATTGCAGATGACGCAGGTCGCGATTGATGGATGGGCGTGCGCCGCGCAGCAGCGTGAGCATGACGCGGTGCAGTACGTAGCCGACCCAGAAACCGATGATGGGCGACAGGATGAGGGCAGCGATGACTTTGGCGACACCGTGGAACTCGCCATGCAACAGATCGGCAAAGCCCCATTCCACATGATTGGCACCGGCTGCCACGATCACCACGCCGGCCAGTCCGCCCACCAGCGCGTGTGAGGAAGAGGAGGGGATGCCGAACCACCAGGTGACCAGGTTCCACGCGATGGCACCGATCAGTCCGCACAACACCACCACCAGACCGAGCACCGCGTCGAGGTCGTCCAGTGTGACGAAGGTGCCGATGGTGTTGGCGACGGCGGTGCCGCCCAGCAGCGGGCCGAGGAATTCGAAAAAGGCGACCAGCAGCACGGCCTGCACCGGCGTCATCGCGCGCGAGGCGATGACGGTGGCGATGATGTTGGCGGCGTCGTGGAAACCGTTGGTGTACTCGAACACCAGCACGATGACGATGGTCGTGATGGCGAGGACGAGCAGGGAGGTATCCATCGTGCCGCCTGTTCGGGGAGTTAGCCCCTCAGACCGTCGGTGAGATGCGGCGCGATCAGTTTTAGCAGTTGTTCCTGGATGTGCGGGTTGCCGGCACAGATGTGGCCGCTCTCCAGTTGGTTCTGATTGCCTGCCAGATCGGTGACGATGCCGCCCGCTTCAGAGATCAGCAGTGCACCTGCGGCGAGGTCCCAAGGCTTGAGGCCGGTCTCGAAGAAACCGTCAAAGCGTCCGGCTGCAGTCCAGGCCAGATCGAGCGAAGCAGCACCGGGACGGCGCAAGCCGGCAGTGTGCTGCATCACATCCTTGAAGATGTTGAGATAGGCGTCCATGTGTTCAAAGCGGGTGTAGGGGAAGCCGGTGCCGATCAGGCTGTCGGCCAGTTCCTTGCGCTTGCTCACGCGGATGCGTTTGTCGTTGAGGAATGCACCGCGTCCGCGCGTGGCGGTGAACAGGTCGTTCTTGGTCGGGTCGTAAATCACGGCCTGCGTCAGCACGCCGTTATGCTGCAGCGCGATAGAGACGGCGTACTGCGGCACGCCATGCAGGAAGTTGGTGGTGCCATCGAGCGGATCGATGATCCACAGGTATTCCGACTCGCCTTGGGCGCCGCCTTCCTCTGATAGAATCGCATGGGTCGGATAGGCCTGCAGCAAGGCCTCGACGATGGTGCGCTCGGCGGCGCGATCCACTTCGCTGACGTAATCCGCATGGGATTTTTTGGTCACGGTGAGGTGATCGATGTTATCGGCGGCACGGTAAATCAACTTGCCGGCGCGAATGGCGGCCTTCACCGCGATGTTGAGCATGGGGTGCATATCAGTACGACCTTTTTAATGAGCTGGGGAAATCCGGCCCGCATTTTAGTTGGTATTGCCTTTTGAATAAACCTAATCCTTTAAGTAATGTTCGTGTGGTGCTCAGCCACACCTCCCATCCGGGCAATATCGGTGCGGCGGCGCGGGCGATGAAAGTGATGGGTTTGAGCCGTCTATACCTTATCAATCCGCGTTTCTTCCCTGATGCACAGGCCAGTGCCATGGCTTCCGGTGCGGACGACATCCTTGAGAATGCCGTGGTTTGCGGGTCCATCGACGAGGCTTTGCAGGGCGTGGTGTACACCGTGGCGATGACGGCGCGCTTGCGCGACATCTCTATCGAGGTGCAGACGCCGCGCGAGGCGGCACCGCAGGTGATACAGGAAGCATCCGCCGGGCCGGTGGCTTTGCTGTTCGGCACCGAGATGTCCGGTCTGACCAATGACGAGATGGGCCGTGCCCAGCTGGGCGTGAACATTCCGGCCAATCCCGAGTTCTCTTCGCTCAACGTGGCGTCCGCCGTGCAGTTGATGGCTTATGAGTTGAGCGTGGCGGCATCTTCATTCCAGCCCGCCTTGCCGGAGATCAACCCGGCGACGCATGAACGCGTGGAAGGCCTGTACGAACATCTTGAAAAGACGCTGGGCGAGATCGGCTTCTTCACCACGCAGAACCCGGAGCGATTGATGCGCCGTCTGCGCCGCTTGTTCTCGCGTACTCGGCTGGAAGATGAGGAGGTCAACCTGCTGCGCGGTATCCTGAGCGTGACGACCGAGTACAATGCGCGCCTCAGGAAGCGTTATCAGGAAGAGCATCCAGATGTTTAAGAATATCCGTGAAGACATCGCCAGCGTATTCGCCCGCGATCCCGCCGCCCGCACCACGTTCGAGGTGCTGACCTGCTATCCGGGGCTGCACGCGCGCATCTTCCATCGTCTTTCCAATACCTTGTGGCATGCCGGTCTTAAATGGATGGCGCGCTTCGTTTCGCATTTCGCACGCTGGTTCACCGGTATCGAGATCCATCCCGGTGCGACCATCGGCCGCCGCTTCTTCATCGACCACGGTATGGGGGTGGTGATCGGCGAGACGGCCGACATCGGTGACGATGTGACGCTGTATCACGGCGTGACGCTGGGCGGTACATCCTGGAAAGAAGGCAAGCGCCACCCGACATTGGGTAACGGCGTGGTGGTGGGCGCGGGGGCCAAGATCCTCGGCCCCATCCATATTGGTGCGAATGCCAAGATCGGCTCCAACGCCGTGGTGGTGAAAGATGTGCCGGCCGGGGCGACGGCGGCGGGAATCCCGGCGCGTGTGCTGGATGACGCGAAAAAAACCACTGGATTCAACGCCTACGGCATCAGCTCTGACCAGAACGACCCGGTTGCCAAAGCCCTGCATGGCTTGATCGGTCACAGCGTAACAGTCGATCAACGTATCGAGCATATTCTTCAACAATTAGAGAAGCTTGGCGTGCGTATGGAAGACGAGCAGGCGACCGCCGACAAGTTCGATCCGAACTACCTGAACAAGATAGTTGATTAAAACTCTCGGGTATCCTATGATTCTTTTCAGAGGGGGTCATTTCATTGCGGTGGGATGGCTTGAGCGAGTAGGTCTGACATTCTGAGGAGAGAAACAACATGCGCCTGACAACTAAAGGACGTTTCGCAGTAACGGCAATGGTCGATCTGACCCAGCGCGGCGGCAAAGGCCCGGTCACACTGGCTGCGATCAGCGAACGCCAGCAGATCTCGCTGTCGTATCTGGAACAATTGTTCGCCAAGCTGCGCAAGAACAACGTGGTCGCCAGCGTGCGCGGCCCGGGCGGCGGTTACTGTCTGGCGCGCCCCGCCAGCAAGATCACCATCGCCGACATCGTGGTAGCAGTGGATGAGCCGCTGGATGCCACCAACTGCGACCGTCAAGGCAACTGCAAGGACGGCAAGCCGTGTTCCACGCACGACCTGTGGTTCGGTTTGAGCGAGCGCATCTATGAGTACCTGCAACAGGTCAATCTGCAACAGCTGGCCGACGGCGAACTGAGCAAGAAAGACGAAGGATCTCCGATCCGCATGACGCGCGGGGCAGCCTCGGCGACCGCAGCTGTCTGATATAAAAAAGGAAGCTAAACCCATGCAACTGCCTATCTACATGGATTACTCGGCCACCACGCCGGTAGACCCGCGTGTGGCCGAGGCCATGATCCCCTACCTGACCGAGAAGTTTGGCAATCCGGCTTCGCGCTCGCACTCCTTCGGCTGGACGGCGGATGAGGCGGTTGAGCGTGCACGTGCACAGGTGGCAGCCTTGGTGAACGCCGACCCGAAAGAGATCGTGTGGACTTCGGGCGCGACCGAGTCGAACAACCTCGCCATCAAGGGCGCGGCACATTTCTACCAAGACAAGGGCAAGCACATCGTGACCGTGATGACCGAGCACAAGGCTGTGCTCGACACTGTGCGCGAACTGGAGCGGCAGGGTTTCTCCGCAACCTATCTCGATCCCGAGCCGAACGGCCTGGTCGATCTGGAAAAACTGAAAGCGGCGCTGCGTCCCGATACCATCATCGTCTCGGTGATGCTGGTCAACAACGAGATCGGCGTGGTGCAGGACATCGAAGCCATCGGCGAACTGTGCCGCAGCAAAGGCATCCTGTTTCATGTCGATGCGGCACAGGCGACCGGCAAGGTCGGCATCGACCTGCAGAAGCTGAAGGTCGACCTGATGAGTTTTTCCGCGCACAAGACCTACGGCCCCAAGGGCATCGGTGCCTTGTATGTGCAGCGCAAACCGCGCGTGCGCCTGGAAGCACAGATGCATGGTGGCGGTCACGAGCGCGGTTTCCGTTCCGGCACACTGGCGACACACCAGATAGTCGGCATGGGTGAAGCGTTCCGCATCGCACAGGAAGAGATGGCCGCCGAGAACGAACGCATCCGCATGTTGCGTGACCGTCTGTGGGCGGGCCTGTCCAGCATGGAAGAGGTCTATCTGAACGGCGATATGGAAGCGCGCGTGCCGCACAACCTGAACGTCAGCTTCAACTTCGTCGAAGGCGAATCGCTGATCATGGCGGTGAAAGATGTCGCGGTATCCAGCGGCTCGGCCTGTACCTCGGCCAGTCTGGAACCTTCCTACGTATTGCGCGCCCTGGGGCGTAACGACGAACTGGCACACAGCTCCATCCGTTTCACCGTGGGACGTTTTACCACTGTGGAAGAAGTGGATTATGTAGTGAAGCTATTGCAGGACAAGATCGCCAAACTACGTGACCTATCCCCCTTATGGGATATGTACAAGGACGGCATCGACCTGAATACTATCAAGTGGGCGGCACATTAGAGAACTGCCCTTTGTCTGCCTGGCAGCGTTGTCGGGCTGCTTGTTTACTAGAGTAAACGGCGCGGCCCTCCGCCTTGCCAGACAGACAAATCATCAGTTCTCTGAAGAAACTTAAGGAGCACAAAATGGCATACAGCGAAAAAGTACTGGATCACTACGAGAACCCTCGCAACGTCGGGTCCATGAACAAGGACGACGAGATGGTCGGCACCGGCATGGTCGGTGCACCGGCTTGCGGCGACGTGATGAAGTTGCAGATCAAGGTGGGCAAGGACGGCGTGATCGAAGATGCGAAGTTCAAGACCTACGGTTGCGGTTCGGCCATCGCGTCGAGCTCGCTGGTGACCGAGTGGGTCAAGGGCAAGACCGTCGATCAGGCGCTCGCCATCAAGAACACGCACATCGCCGAAGAACTGGCATTGCCGCCGGTGAAGATCCACTGTTCCATCCTCGCGGAAGACGCGATCAAGGCGGCCGTGGCGGACTACAAGGCCAAGCACGGCGCGAACGTCGAAGCAGCGGCCTGCAACGCGAACAAGTAGGAGTTGAAGATGAGCATCTCGTTGACTGAGAACGCGGCCAAGCATGTGCAGAATTTCCTGGTCAAACGCGGCAAGGGCGTCGGCCTGCGCATCGGTGTGCGCACCAGCGGTTGTTCCGGTATGGCATACAAGCTGGAATTCGCCGATGCGGCAGAGAACGAAGACCTGCAGTTCGTCAGCAACGGCGTGACCGTGCTGGTCGATCCGCAAAGCCTGCCGTACATCGACGGCATGGAACTGGACTACACGCGCGAAGGTTTGAACGAAGGCTTCAAATTCAACAATCCGAACGTGAAGGATGCGTGCGGGTGTGGAGAAAGCTTTACAGTGTGATGAGCGCTCCGGCAGTCGATCTCCAGCAAGACTTCTTCACCGTTTTCTCACTTCCCCGCAGCTTCCTGCTCGATAACGCCGCGCTCGACCAACGTTATCGCGAGCTGCAATCGCAAGTCCATCCCGACAAGTTCTCCCACCTCTCCGATGCCGAGAAGCGTCTGTCCATGCAATGGGCGACGCGCGTCAACGAGGGGTATCAGACCCTGCGCGATCCGCTCAAACGCGGCCGCTATCTGCTGACGCTGCACGGTGTCGACACGCAGGAAGAGAACAACACCGCGATGCCGATGGACTTCCTGATGCAGCAGATGGAATGGCGCGAAGGCTTGCAGGACGCCATCGCTGCTAAAGACATCGATGCACTGGATGTATTGGCCGACACGGCACGCAACGAGACGCGCAACTTGCAACAGCGGCTGGCCGAACAGCTCGACACCACACATGAGTTCGTCGCCGCTGCCGGCACTGTGCGAAAATTGCGCTTCCTTGAAAAACTGGCGGAAGAGATCGCTGACGCCTACGACGAGCTGGATTCCTGAACATGGCATTGCTGCAAATCTCCGAGCCGGGTCTTTCCGCCGCACCGCACCAGCATCGACTGGCAGTCGGTATTGACCTCGGCACCACCAACTCACTCGTTGCCACCGTGCGCAACGGCATCAGCGTGGTGCTCAACGACGATGAAGGCATCGCATTGCTGCCATCGGTCGTGCGCTATCTGGCCGACGGCTCGCTGCAGGTCGGTATGGCTGCGCAGGCTGTGCAAAGCGAAGATCCGCAGAACACCATCGTGTCGGTGAAGCGTTTCATGGGGCGCGGCTTGAAGGATGTCGGCGATGTGGTCGATCTCCCATACCGTTTCGTGGACACGCCCGGCATGCTGCAACTGCGTACCGCAGGCGGTGTGAAGAGCCCGGTCGAAGTCTCTGCAGAGATACTGAAAGTGTTGCGCGACCGTGCCGAGCGTTCGCTGGGCGGCGAGCTGGTTGGCGCGGTGATCACCGTGCCTGCCTATTTCGACGATGCGCAGCGTCAAGCCACCAAGGATGCAGCCAAGCTGGCCGGTCTGATTGTATTGCGCCTGTTGAACGAACCGACTGCAGCGGCCATCGCCTACGGTCTGGATAACGCCTCGGAAGGTGTGTACGCGGTGTACGACCTTGGCGGCGGTACCTTCGATATCTCCATCCTGCGTCTGTCCAAAGGCGTGTTCGAAGTGCTGGCGACCAACGGCGATTCGGCATTGGGCGGCGACGATTTCGACCAGCGCATCTATTGCTGGGTGCTGGAACAGGCCGGCTTGTCGCAGCTCGGCGTCAACGATGTGCGCCTGTTGCTGACCCATGCGCGCACTGCCAAGGAACAACTGACCGATAACCTGCAGGCGCAGATCACCGCCGTGTTGAGTGGCGGCGAACTGGTGGACGTGACGCTGACGCGCGATACGTTCTACGACATGACCAAGAACCTGCTGGCGCGCACCATGCAGCCGACGCGCAAAGCTTTGCGAGATGCCGGGCTGGGGGTGGACGCAGTGCAGGGCGTGGTGATGGTGGGCGGCTCCACGCGCATGCCGCAGGTGCAACGCGCCGTGGCCGAATATTTCAAACAGACACCGCTTACCAATCTCGATCCGGACAAGGTGGTTGCGCTGGGTGCGGCCATCCAGGCCAATGTGCTGGCGGGCAACCGCAGTGCCGACGACTGGCTGCTGCTGGACGTGATCCCGCTGTCGCTCGGCATCGAGACCATGGGCGGTCTGACAGAGAAGATCATCCCGCGCAACAGCACCATCCCCACCGCGCGGGCGCAGGAGTTCACCACCTACAAGGACGGTCAGACCGCGATGAGCATCCACGTGATGCAGGGCGAGCGCGAACTGGTGAGCGATTGCCGCTCGCTGGCGCAGTTCGAGCTGCGCGGCATCCCGCCCATGGTGGCCGGTGCGGCCCGCATCCGCGTCACCTTCCAGGTGGACGCCGACGGACTGCTGAGCGTATCTGCGCGCGAGATGATCAGCGGTCACGAATCCAGCATCGCGGTGAAGCCTTCCTACGGCCTGAGTGACGAAGAGATCACACAGATGCTGAAAGACTCTGCGCAGCATGCGAAAGACGACATGCAGGCCCGTGCCCTGCGCGAACAGCAGGTCGAGGCGCGCCAGTTGCTGGAAGCGGTGGAGAACGCCTTGCAGGAAGATGGCGCTTTGCTCGACGCCGACGGCATCGCGGCCATCCGCGCCAGCATGGAAGGCGTGCGTTTCCTGCTGGAAGGTGTAGACCAGACCCCGATCAAGCGTGCGGTGGAAGCACTGAATCAGGCGACGTTGCCGTTCGCACAAGCACGCATGGACAAGAGCGTGTCGGGTGCGTTAAAAGGACACAAGATGTCCGATCTGGAAAGTTGATATGACTCAAATCATTGTATTGCCCCATGAAGAGCTTTGCCCCAAGGGCACCCTGTTCGACGCCGCGCCGGGCACCTCAATCTGCGACGCTTTGCTGGAGAACGGCATCGAGATCGAGCATGCCTGCGAAAAATCCTGCGCCTGCACCACCTGTCACGTCATCGTGCGCGAAGGTTTCAACAGTCTGGAAGAAGCGACCGAGCTGGAAGAAGATATGCTGGACAAAGCCTGGGGGCTGGAAGGCAACTCTCGGTTGAGCTGTCAGGCCATCGTCGCCGATGCGCCGCTGGTGGTCGAGATCCCGAAATACTCGATCAATATGGCGAAAGAAGGGGGGCATAAATGAAATGGATAGACGTGCGCGACATCGCGATCGCACTGACCGAGAAACATCCCGATGTCGACCCGCTCAAAGTGAATTTCGTCGACCTGCATAACTATGTGGTCGAACTGGACGGTTTCGACGACGACCACAGCCGCGGCGGCGAGAAAGTGCTGGAAGCCATTCAGGCTACGTGGATCGAAGAGGCGGAATGATGCTGCAACGCCTCAACGCACTTTCCAATCGCTGGTTGTTCCTGAGCGGTGCCGTGGTGGTGGCCGGGTTGTTCAGTGCGGCGATGGTTCTGCAATACGTGCTGCGCGAAGAGCCGTGCCCGCTGTGCATGTTGCAACGTGTGATCTTCATCGTCATCGGCGTGCTGTTCTTCGTGGCCGCCTTGCATCATCCGCTGCGCCTCGGCGCGCGCATCTACTCCGGTCTGATCGCCTTGTTCGCACTGGGCGGCGTAGCCACCGCCTCGCGCCATATCTGGTTGCAGAACCTGCCCAAGGATCAAGTGCCCGCCTGCGGCCCCGGCCTCGATTACATGTTGCAGAACTTCCCCTTGGCCGAAGTGTGGCAGGAGCTGATGCACGGCTCCGGAGAATGCGCGGAGAAGGGCTGGACTTTCCTCACCCTCGGCATCCCCGAGTGGTCGCTCATCTGGTACGTGCTGCTCGGTGCGTGGGCCATCTACATCGCCATGAAAAAACCGCCCGCAGGCGGATCACTCTGATTCAAGACAGGGCGCCGTATGGTGCCCTTTTTACTTATGGAGCAACCGTAGGATGGGTATCGCTATGCTCAACCCATCCTACGCGCTTGCCTAAGCGAAACGCGGCAATCTGCCGTCTCAAACAGTAACCTTCGCCACCACCCTCCGCACAAACGGAGCAACGAACAGCACAGTGGGGAAGGCGATGGGCCAGGCGGTGGCGAAGCCTTTGAACCAGCGCGCGAAGAACTCAGGGTCGTAGCCCTGATTGATGAGTACCACGGTGGCCGAGATGATGCTCACCATGATGAGCGAGAGCAGGGCGCCGAACAGGATGTGGCTATAGCGGGCGGGTATCTTCATTGTTGCGCTTTCCTTGTTTCCAACATTCCAATGATTCGAGCGGCTGTCAGAAGTCGATAGCTTCAGTGTGCTTGTGCTTTGAGGCTGGAGACCAGTTTGGACAGATGCACCGGTTTGTGCAGGATGGGCCAGTCGCAATCGACTGCGCTCCTGATGAAGCTGCTGGATGTGTCGCCGGTCATCAGCACGGCTCGGATAGGTCTGGCTAGTTGCGGCCGCAACTGGTTCAGGAGCTCGATGCCGTTGAGCTTTCCAGCCAGCATGAAATCCACGATGTAATAATCGGCTCGTCCGGCATTGGGGTCGATGAGTGCTTCTTCCGCACTAGCAAAGCAGTGCACCTGTCCGCCCAGACTCTCCAGTAATCCCTTGAGCGCTTCGGCAACCATGCCCTCGTCCTCGATCACGACGAAATGCTTGCCACTGGCAAATGATTCATCAGTACTGTAGATATCGGATGGGGTGATCTCGACATGCTTGCTCACAACAACCGAGGCACCGGTCAGCGGCAGGCTGAATTCGAAGACCGAGCCGCGTTCCGGGATCGATCGGCAGGTGATCGCGCCGTCGAACAGCGCCAGCGCCCGCTTGGCGATGGCCAATCCCAGTCCGACTCCGCGTGTCCGGTCACGCTGCGGATTGTTGACTTGATAGAACTCGTCGAAGATGTGCACCAACTGGTCGTTCGGTATGCCAACGCCCGTGTCCCATACCTGGAACAGCATATTGCCGCCGCGCTTGCGTGCGCCGATCAGGACATTCCCGGCGGGGGTGAATTTGATCGCATTGGAAACGAGATTCATCAGTACCGACTTGAGAAGATCGAAATCGGCGCGAACCAGCGCCGGCTTCGTAGTCGGGAAGAACAGCCTGAATCCCAACCCTTTGTCGCGCGCCAGCGGCTCGAAACTCTGCTCCAGCCATGAGAATATCTCGGCGACCTCGATCGGAGTGAAGGACGGTTTGATCATGCCCGCATCCAGTTTGGAAACATTGAGCAGGGCATCAAGCAGCTCATTGAAGCTGGACATGGTTTGGGTCAAACGCATGATGACCCGCTCCTGCTCCGCAGTGGGCTTGGAAAGCCGGAGCGCATCGATGAACAGATTGGCGGCTGCCAGCGGCTGCCGCAGATCGTGACTCGCGGCGGCAAGGAAGCGGGATTTGGCCAGCTCCTTCTGTTCCAGCTTTTGCATCAAAGCCGCGAGTGCGTGCTCGGATTCTTTGCGCTGGGTGATGTCTTCGCCCACCGCCTGGAAGCCGGTCACTTTGCCGTGGGTGTCAAAGAACGCGCGGTTGGTCCATTGATGGAAGATAGGTGTCCCGTCCTCTGTCCGGTATTGCTGCAGGTGGGATTCGATCGGGCTATCCGGAGTGAGCGAGTTGAGGCGCGTACGAACCATTTTCCGGTCGTCATCTGACAGGAAATCGTAGAAGTTCATGCCAATCAGTTCTTTCGCCGCGATATTGGCGGATCTTGCGATGGCCGAGTTGGCAAAGGTCAGGGTGCCGTCCGGCAGGAAGGTCACGACAAACAGCGGCATGTCCTCGGCCAGGCGGCGGAAATGCTCCTTGCTTTCGTACAGGGTCTTCTCGGCTTCTTTCCGGTTGGTGATGTCTTCAAAGATCGTGACGAAGCAATCCTTGTCGGGCGAGAACACGTTGATCAGGAAATGTTTCCCCAGCGGCGGGAAGTACTGCTCGAACTTGGCCGGCTGCTTTGTTTGCGCCACTCTGGAATAGATGTCCAGAAACGGAGCCGTGCCTGTACCGTAAGCGATGGAGGCCAGTATTCCCTTGACCGTATCCTTGTGCAAACCTGTCTGCCGCTCGAATGAATCGTTCACATCGAGGATCAGGTAGTCAACGGCCTTTCCGTCGGCGTCCCGAACCAGTCGATGGATCGCCATGCCTTCCGACATGGCGGCAAATGACGCGCGCAGAAGCCCATCTTTGCTCAAGGCGTCAGCAGGCGTATTTGGAGTGTCGTGTTCATCAGAAGACATAGAACGGTTGCACCATGACAGTTATTCAGCGTGGCTGAAGAAATGACTTGCAGTGCCATTCTGATGCAGAAAGCCAGGTCTATCAATCAATGGCTTACAAAATCAGCTCAAGGCGGTCGCGGAAATCGACCGCCTTGAGGGTATTCAGTCTTCGAAACGCCTCACCATGATGCGGCGCAGCAGGTTGTCCTTGACGATGAACTGGTGATACAGCGCGGCCGCGACGTGGAAAACGATCAGCAGCATCATCACGGCGATGAACATCTCGTGGAATTCCTTGGCTGCCACTGTTTTGAAATCGGGGATCAGTTCGGCGTTGCCAGTCTTCAATGCTTCGATCACGCCCGAGGTGGCGGCGGTGGTGATGCCGGAGATGACCACGGCGATCACCGACAGGTTGAGCAGCTTGTGGGTGGCGGCGGCGACCTTGTTCAGCAGCGGGTTGGCGTTGGCGGGAGCGGGTTCGCCGTCCTTCTTGCGGAAGTAGAGACGGATCAGGGTGAGCAGCAGAACCAGATCGCCGATCAGGAAATGCACCGGGTACATGGACAGTTTCTCTGCCCCGTTCTGCGATTCATGCAGCTCATGGCCCAGATAGAAAGCGATGCACACCAGTGCGAAGATGATCCAGTGGAACAGTGCGATGCGTTTGCTGTATTGCTTCATTATCGATCCTTGATGTGTGAAAAAGACGGCGAGCATTGTAGCGCAGCAATTCCCCGGAAACTGTCACAGCCCTGTAACGATCAGGGCCTTTGCAGCCAGCGCGACACGCCGTTCCCTGCGGCATGGCCGCTGGCGAAACAAGCTGACAACAGGTAGCCACCGGTGGGTGCTTCCCAGTCCAGCATCTCGCCGGCGACGAACACGCCGGGCAGCTTGCGCAGCATCAGCTTCGCATCTACTTCTTCGAAACACACACCGCCTGCCGTGCTGATTGCTTCGGCCAGCGGGCGCGTCGCGGTGAGGTGCAGCGGCAGTTTTTTGAGGGTCTGCGCCAGCAGTTTCGTATCCTGCATCTGTTCGGCACTCAACACTTCGCGCAGCAGATTGGCCTTCGCGCCTTTCAATCCGAGGCGGCTTTGCAGATGGCTGGAGAGCGAACGCGAGCCGCGCGGATGCGCGACCTCTTTTGCTATGCGCTCCGGTGTCAAGTCCGGCAACAGGTCGAGATGCAGCGTGGCATGGCCGTTTGCTTCGACCTCGTCGCGCAACGCGGCCGACAGCGCGTAGATCAATCCGCCTTCGATGCCGTGCGCATCGATCATGCATTCGCCCTGTTTGCGCATCGCACCGAATTCGGCGACCACTGATTTCAGCGGCTCGCCCGCATGGCGCTCGCGGAAGTGTGGACTCCACGCGACTTCGAAGCCGCAGTTGCTTGGGCGCAGCGGGGCAATGGTGATGCCGCGCTGTGCCAGCTGCGCCGTCCATGCGCCGTCCGAGCCGAGCTGCGGCCAGCTTGCGCCACCCAGTGCCAGCACCACGGCATCGGCCGTTAGGCTGTGTTCGCCGTCCACGGTGGCGAAACGCAGCGCGCCCGCTGCATCCCAGCCCAGCCAACGATGGCGCATGTGGAAGCGCACACCGTGTTCGCGTAGCCGGTGCAACCAGATGCGCAGCAGCGGTGCGGCTTTCATCTCTTTGGGGAACACGCGGCCGGAGGTGCCGACGAAGGTCTCGACACCGAGACCGTGTATCCAGTCGCGCAGCGCCTGCGGCGGAAAGGCTTGCAGCAGCGGTGCGATCTGTTCGCGCCGTGCGCCGTAGCGCGTCAGAAAATCCTCGAACGGTTCGGCATGGGTGATGTTCATGCCGCCTTTGCCTGCCATCAGGAACTTGCGCGCCACGCTGGGCATGGCGTCGTAGACATCGACTTGCAGGCCGCGTTGCGACAGCACTTCGGCGGCCATCAGTCCGGCGGGGCCGGCACCGATGATCGCGACACGCGCCCCATTCATGGCGTCACGCCGCGCCGTGCTGCCATGTTGCGTCCGATGCGCTGCAAAGCGGCATCATCCAGCAAGGTCTGGGCGAGCGGCAGCAGCGTACCGTTCTCGAACACGATGTGGCGCGCATAACAGTCGATGAAACGCGCGGCCACGCCGCTGTCTAGCGTGTCGGAACGGTCTTCCGCGATGGCGAGCAGCAGGGGGCGCAACGCCCGCCATGCATCGTTCATCTGCGTGTGTTCACCCAGCAGACGTTCGATGTGCGCGGCTGCGGACGGGTCGCCGCTGGCCAGCAGCGCGGGGAACAAGTCCTGCTCTTCATCCTGATGGTGATGCTGGCCTGCAGTATCGAAGTAACGCAGGATGGCGCGCGCCGCCTGTCCGGCCTGTTCGTCGTTGCCCTGCATCTGCAAGTGCGCAACCAGTCTCTGCAGGGTGTCGCACTGTGCCGTGATGCGGCCGTGGCAGGCTTGTAGCATCTCCAGCGGATCGTCGAAGCCGGGTGCGGCCGGGGTGTTGAATGGATCGTTCATGGTTCGGACTTTACAGTGTAAGTAGCGGGTCGTGCGTGATCGCGGCGGCCACGATGTAGCCGAACACGAGCAACGCACCCAACCATGCGGTGAGACGCTGCGCAGTCGTGCGCGCGAAGCGGAACGCCATCATGCCTAACGCTATATACACCAGAAGTGCAACGATCTTTGCAGTCAGCCAGGGGGAATTGAACGGCGTGACGCCGAGTTGCCAGGCGAGTGCGATGGCGCTGACGAGCAACACGGTATCCACGCTGTGCGGGGCGACCTTCACCCAGCGCTGCTGCATGATGGGCGAGGCGCGCAACAGCCACACGCCGCGCAGGAAGAACAGCGCGAAACTGACGGCTATCGCGCTGACATGGATGAGTTTGAGCGTGGACATGCTCAGCCTTTGCGGGTCGCGGCCTCGAAACGGGATTGCGCGCGGCGCTGTGCCTCGTTGAACAAGCCGGTCAGGTCATCCGCGCTGATGTCCAGCATGCTGTCTTCCTGCGCCAGTGCCCATTCGATGTCCTGCTGCTCGGGCAGCACGCGTATTGCCGGTGGTGGCTTGATCGGTGCGGCAGGTGCCTGCGGATAGTGACGGCGCGGCAGGGCGTTGTTGATGGTCAACGCCAGCAGCAGCGAGATGAAGGCATTGGCGCCAACGATGGTCAGTGTCCAGCCCGCGCCCATCTGCAGGAACTGCGTTGCGCCCAGCACCAGCGTCAGCGCGGTGGCTGCGCCGGGCGGATGCAGGCAGTCCAGCACATACATCAGGAAGATGGCGCTGCCCACCGCGACACCGGCCGCAGTCAGCGGGTCATGCACGAAGCTGATGGTGACCCAGCCGGCCAGCGCGGAGATCAGGTGGCCGCCAATCAGGTTCCACGGCTGTGCCAGCGGACTATGCGGGACCGCGTACAGCAACACTGCCGACGCGGCCATCGAGCCTAATAGCAACAGGGGAAGATCCGGCTGCGGCAACAGGTGCAGCGCCCAGGCC
Source organism: Sideroxydans sp. (assembly GCF_054604835.1). Lineage (NCBI taxonomy): Bacteria > Pseudomonadati > Pseudomonadota > Betaproteobacteria > Nitrosomonadales > Gallionellaceae > Sideroxydans > Sideroxydans sp. Next base: position 249,038 of record NZ_JBTSFG010000001.1, read on the forward strand.
AGCAGGAAGATGCCCAGTCCGCCGGCGAAGCCGCTACGCAGGCGCTCGGCGAACGGGGCGGGGGAGCGGTGCGGGGCGAACGCTCTTAGCAAGGCGGGGATGTTCATGGTTTCACCTTGATGGGTTTGCTTGGCAGCAGATCGCTCAGGGTGCTTTCGTTGAGCGAGGCCAGGAACGCCTTTTGCGCCTTGCCGAAGGTCTTCTTCAGTTTGCAGCCGGGCAACAGCGGGCAATCCGCTTCGGTCGCGTCAGGCCGCATGCAATACACCAGCGCCATGCTGGGTTCCATAGTCTGCACCACATCGCCGATGCGTATCTTGGCGGCGTCGCGCGCGAGGCGGATGCCGCCATTGCGGCCGCGCTCGCTGGTCACCAGCCCCTGCGCGACCAGCGTCATCGCCACCTTCATCAAATGGGTCTTTGCGATGCCGAAGGCAGTGGACACTTCGGAGATGGTGGCGGGCCCACCCTTCTGACCCAGATAGATCAGGGTGCGCAGCGCGATGTCGGTGGAAAGGTTGAGTTGCATGTCGATTCACTCCTGTTTGGTCGGCGCGATTATAGGCGGGCAGCCGCTATCGGTGACGCCGAATATTAATACATTCATAACGCTTGCATAATTAAAAAAACAGGAATACATTGACGCGCAGTGAATCATTGAATGATACAGGGCGGGTCACTCGATCCGCCGCACAAGGGGGCAACATGATTGAGCCGGCCGGTCTTGCCGATTTCTTCACCATCTTCTTTTCCTCGGCCATGGTCATCCTGCTAGGCGCGCTGTACGCGCTGCTGTTCGCCTACGCGCGCATCCGCGCCATGCCGGTGCTGATGCCGCTGGCCTATCTGGCCTATGCCGGCCTGTCCGTCTCCACGCTGTTCCTGGCGCAAGCCGCCAACCTTCTGTCGCACCCGCTGTGGGCGACGGTGGTGGCGTGCATGCTGCTGGGCTATCTGCTGGCACCGCACGGCATCTGGCATCTGTGTGTGGGGACGCATGCGGCGGGCGCGGAGAAAGATGCAGTAACGGAAGTGATCCCTGAATCAATGACTAAGGAGGCGTAAATGGCGACGAATCAATGGTGGGCGTCGGAATCGTTCTGGCGCAAAACGGCGATATGGGTGACGGGCGGTTCGTTCGTTGTGCTCATGCTGCTGACGATGGATACGATATCGCAGATAAGTGTGGGCACGACGCGTGTGCCGGCGTATTCGGTGATCAATCACCGCATCGAATACAAGTTCGACGAGCAGCGCCGCGTGCAGGTGCCGGTGATCGGCGTCAAGGAACCACTGTTCGGCAAGGAGCTGAACGAAGAGGAGGCCGAGGCGCTGGTCAAACTTGGCAAGCTGACCACGCAGGCCAAGAACTGCATGAACTGCCACACCCTGCTCGGCAACGGCGCCTACTACGCGCCGGATCTGACCAAGGCATGGCTGGACCAGTACTGGGGAACCTCCGAGATCCGCGAGGTGCAGATGGTCGAGTTCATCAAGGACCCTTCCGACAAGCTGCACAACAGCATGGGGCGTCGCATGCCGAAGCTCGGTATCACCGACGAGGAAGCACGCGGTGTGGTGGCCTTCCTGAAATGGATGTCCAGTATCGACACCAACGGCTTCCCCTATAACTTCAAATCCATCGAACAGGAGAATTGATCATGGCTATGCCAGGAATATGCGACAGCGCCAACCTGAACGGTGGGCAAAAACTGGCGGTGAAGTATTTCACCGTCGCAATCACCCTGTTCGGCGCGCAGGTGCTGTTCGGCCTGCTGGCCGGACTGCAATATCTGATGCCGGACTTCCTGTACGGCGTGCTCGACTTCAGCGTCAACCGCATGGTGCATATCAATGCGCTGGTGGTGTGGATGCTGTACGGCTTCCTCGGCTCGGTGTACTGGCTGCTGGAAGAGGAATCCCAGCATGAGGTGGTCGGTCTGAAACTCGGCAACCTGATCTTCTGGGTGCTCACCTCGGCGGTCACCGTGGTGGTGCTGGTCTATCTGCTGGTGCAGGTCGGGCCGGGCAAGGAATCCACCATCTGGCTGATCAACGAGGGCCGCGAATACATCGAGGCGCCGCGCTGGGCGGACATCGGTATCGTGGTCAGCGTGCTGGTGGTGTTCTACAACGTCGCCGCCACCTTCTCCAAAGGTCGCTACACCGGCATCGCTGGTGTGCTGGTGCTGGATATGCTGGCGCTGTTCGGCATCTATCTGGCCGGCATGTTCTACACCACCAATATCTCCATCGACCAATACTGGTGGTGGTGGGTGATCCATCTGTGGGTGGAAGCGACCTGGGAAGTGATGGTCGCCTGCATCATGGCCTACGGTCTGATGAAGGTGCTGGGTGTGCGCCGCAAGATCGTCGAGACCTGGTTGTACATCGAGGTGGCGCTGATGTTCGGCTCCGGCATCCTCGGTCTCGGTCACCATTACTTCTGGATCGGCACGCCGGAATACTGGTTCAGCATCGGCGGTTTCTTCTCCGCGCTGGAACCCATCCCGCTGGTGGCGATGGTGGTGCATGCGGTGTTCGACGCGGGCGCACGCCATGCCAAGAACTCCAACCACCCGACCATGGCCTGGCTGATCGCGCACGCATTCGGCAACTTCTTCGGTGCCGGTGTGTGGGGCTTCATGCACACGCTGCCGCAGATCAATCTTTACACCCATGGTACGCAATGGTCCGCCTCGCACGGTCACCTCGCCTTCTTCGGTGCTTACGCCACCATCATCATCGCCATGTTCTACCTCGCCGTACAGCACTGGCGTGGCGGCGTGTGGATGTCGGGCGATCTGCCGGGTAACGGCTGGAAGTGGAAATGGTCGCTGGGCTTGCTCAATCTGGGCATGGTGGGCATGACCATCTCCATGCTGGTGTCCGGTTATGTGCAGTCGCAGATCGAACGCGCCATCGAAGGTTCCAGCTGGATAGGCTACTTCGCCGCGCAGGCGCATCCGTGGTTCACGCAGGGCATGTGGTGGCGCGAACTGTTCGGTGTGATGTTCGCGGTCGGTTTCGTGTTGCTGGTGTGGGACCTGATGACCATAGGTCGCGGTGAGAAGCGCACGCTGGTGCCGGCTGAGTCGGAAGCATAACTGCCAACACGACGCTCCCGCACCTTGTGAGGGAGCGTCGCGATGGCAACGGATACAGATTCAACTTCAGGAGACGATGATGAGAACGTACACAGGCAAGACACTCGCGGCACTGGCGGTCCTGGCCGCGCTGCCGTTCATGGCACAGGCCGCACCGCGCGTCGCGGCGGAAGATGCCGCGCACCATACCGGCACCTCGCCGGTCGGCTCGGCACTCATGCACAAGAACGCGAACACCTCGGCGCCGCCGATGACCGTGGCCGAGTTCGATCAGGCGCGCCAGCTCTATTTCGAGCGCTGCGCGGGATGCCACGGCGTGTTGCGCAAGGGCGCGACCGGCAAGGCATTGACGCCGGAGACCACGCTGAACCAGGGCACGGAATATCTCAAGGCCTTCATCGGTTACGGTTCGCCCGGCGGCATGCCGAACTTCCTGACCTCGGGTGATTTCAACGAGCAGGAAGTCGACCTGATGGCACGCTATCTGCAGCAGGAGCCGCCCATCCCGCCGGAGTGGGGCATGAAGGAGATGACCGAGAGCTGGAAGCTGGTGGTCAAGCCGCAGGACCGCCCGAAGAAGCAGATGAACAAGATCAACCTGAAGAACGTGTTCTCGGTGACCCTGCGTGATGCGGGCGAGGTTGCGCTCATCGACGGTGACACCAAGAAGATCTGGGGCATCGTCAAGACCGGTTACGCCGTGCATATCTCGCGCGTCTCCGCCTCGGGTCGTTATGTGTATGTGATCGGCCGTGACGGGAAACTGGACCTGATCGACATGTGGTACAAGCAGCCGACCGTGGTTGCAACGCTCAAGGTGGGCATCGAAGCGCGTTCTGTCGAGACATCCAAGTTCAAAGGGTTCGAGGATAAGTATGCCGTCGCCGGCTCCTACTGGCCGCCGCAATACGTGATCACCGAGGGCGACACGCTCAAGCCGCTGAAGATCGTATCCTCGCGCGGTATGACCGTCGACGGCGAATACCACCCGGAGCCGCGCGTCGCGTCCATCGTGGCTACGCCGCACAAGCCGGAGTGGGTGATCAACCTGAAAGAGACCGGCATGATCCAGTTGGTGGATTATTCCGACATCAAGAACCTGAAGACCACCACCATCGAATCGGCAAAGTTCCTGCATGACGGCGGCTGGGATTCGACCAAACGCTATTTCCTGGTGGCGGCCAACGCGTCCAACAAAGTGGCGGTGGTAGATACCAAGCTGGGCAAGCTGGCCGCGCTGGTGGATACCGCACCCAAGCCGCATCCAGGGCGCGGGGCGAACTTCGTGCATGCCAAGTACGGTCCGGTGTGGGCGACCTCGCATCTGGGGTCCGATGTCATCACGCTGATCGGCACCGATCCGGTGAAGCACAAGAAATATGCCTGGAAAGTTGTGCAGGAGCTGAAGAACCACGGTGCCGGTTCGCTGTTCGTGAAGACGCATCCCAAGTCGAAGAACCTGTGGGCGGATGCACCGTTGAATCCGGACAAGGAATTGTCCGAGTCGGTCTCCATCTACGACATCGGCGATCTGAACAAAGCCCCCGAGGTGCTCAATCTGGTCAAGCTTTCCGGTCTGCCGGAGAGCAAGCTGGTGAAGCGGGTGGTGCATGCCGAGTACAACGAGGCAGGGGACGAGGTGTGGTTCTCGCTGTGGGCCGGCAAGGATGAGCAGTCGGCCATCGTGGTGATGGACGACAAGACGCGCAAGGTGAAGACAGTCATCACCGACCCGCGCCTGATCACGCCGACCGGCAAGTTCAATATATGGAACACGCAGGAAGACGTCTACTGAGCCGCCCTTAAACAACCAGAAGGGCGGGGGATCCCCGCCCTTTTTTATGAGACAGACCGCTATGCACATCCCCCGAATACGAATCGCCTTTTGCAGCTTGTTGCCTGTCGTGTGCTGCACACCGGCGCTGGCGCAGGAGACGCAGATACTGCCCGAACTGGTAGTGACGGCGACCCGCAGCACCAGCGCGGCGGAACGCGTGCCGGCGGCAGTGACCGTGGTGGCGGCGGATGACATCGCCGACCGGGATGTGACGCGCCTGGGCGATGCGCTGGAACAGGTGCCCAGCCTGTACCTGCGCGGCGGTGCGCTCGGGCAGTCGCAGGGCACACAGGGCACGAGCAGCATGTCGCTGCGCGGCATCGACCAGTCGAGGACGCTGGTGCTGCTGGACGGGCAGCCGCTGCAGGATGCCGGGTCGGGCAAGGTGAACTGGCGCGTACCGTTCGTCGACGACATCGAACGCATCGAGGTGGTGCCAGGTGCTTACTCGGCCCTGTATGGCAGCAATGCCATCGGCGGTGTGATCAACATCATCAGCAAGCGTCCGGACCGCGAGGAACACAGTGTGCGCATCCGTCAGGGCTGGGGCGATGCGCAGGGCACGGATGCGAGTCTGTATCTGCGCAACAGGCTGGACGAAAAATGGGGCATCGTCGCCGGTCTGGGCTATCAGGAACGCGCCAGTTATGTGAACGAGTTCGTGGTGAAGTCGCCCTCGTGTCCGCCGTCGCCAGCCCCCTGCACACCGGGCATCCCGGTCAGCGGTGCACAGGCGATCACCACGCGCGACGGCACGCCGGCTTATCTGGTGGGTGACCTCGGCAGGACGCCTTGGCGCACCCTGAACGCCACGGCCAAACTGTTCCACGAGCTGGATGCGCGCTCGACGTTATACACCGCCATCAGCCACCAGCAGACCGATCAGCACCAGACGATGTTCAATTCCTACCTGCGCGATGCGGCGGGCGATACAGTCAGTAGCGGCACACTGGATATCAATGGAGAGCGCGTCGCGCTGAGCGCTTATGATTTCACCCTGTTCTCCTTCCAGCCGCTGCACGAGGCCAGCTCGCAGTATCGGCTCGGTTACGACGGCACGCTGGGCGACGATATGCTGCTGAAAGCCGAACTGGCGAGCATGGTGCGCGAATACCGCTATGCCCTGGCCAGCCCGACCGCCACATGGGACAGCGGCAGCGGCACGCTCGCCGACACGCCCAACCATGCGCTGGATGGCAATGTGCAACTCAGCTTCCCGCTGGGGGAACGCCATTTCATGGTGAGCGGTGTGGCGCTGCATCAGGATGCGGTGGACCAGAATCTACTCGCGCTCTCCGCATGGCGCGACCCTTCCTCGGTCACCGCTGTGAACGGCGGTTATCACGGCCGGTCCATCACATGGTCGCTCTTCGCGCAGGACGAGTATGGCGCGACGGACAAGCTCACGCTCTATCTCGGCGGGCGCTGGGATTCATGGCGCACGCGCGGCGACAATTTTAGCAATGGCACGACGCCGGTGAGTAACGTCTACGCGGAACGCACAGTGGACGCCTTCAGTCCCAAGCTGTCGGCTGTCTATCGACCCGACCCGGCGCTGACGCTGCGCACTTCGTATGGCCGTTCTTTCCGCGCGCCCACCCATCAGGATCTGTACACCACCTCCACCAGCCGTGGCCGCACCACCTCCGGCGATCCGGACTTGCAGCCGGAGCAGGGCACGACCTGGGAAGTCGGCGGGGACTGGCGACCACAAGCGGAGAGCAAGCTGAGTGCGACGTTGTATTCGACAGAGTTGCGCGAGCTGATCTATCTGCAGCAGTTGTCCACCACGCAGTCGCTGCGTATCAATGCCGGAAGGGCGCGCGTGAACGGGGTCGAGCTCGCGTTGGAGACACGGCTGGCGAACTGGCTCACCCTGGGCGCGAACTATGCGCGCATCGATACCCGCATGCTGGAGAACACGGCCGACCCGGCCAGCGTCGGCAAACGTCTCACCGATGTGCCAGAGCGCATCGCTGGCCTCATGCTGAAGGCGCAGCAGGGCGCATGGGACGGACGACTGGAAGTGCGGCATGTCAGCCATGTGTACTGGACGGCGCAGAATACGGATGTGGTCGAGGGCGTGCCGGGCAGTTATGACGGGCATACCCTGGTCGATCTCGGTGCCGGTTACGCGCTCACGAAACAACTCCGCGCCAGTCTGGCCATCAACAATCTGTTCGACCGCAAGGCCTATGCCTATTTCCTGTTGCCGCGCCGCACGCTGAGCGCCGAACTTCGCTTTACGTACTGAACCACTGGAAGGTAATCATGTTGAAAAGTTTTATCGCAGCACCTCATCGTGTCATGTTTTTCGGCGGAGCCGTGCAGACCCTGCTCGCCATGTCGTGGTGGCTGTTCGAACTGGGCACCCGTTATCTGTTGCCGCAATACAGCGTGAGCTGGCCGCTGTTCCCGACCGCCGCCCATATCTGGCTGCTGCTGTTCGGCATGTTGCCGTTCTTCTTCTTTGGTTTCTTGATGACCACTTTTCCGCGCTGGATGGCGGGGAACGAGATTCCCGTGCAGCGCTACGTGCCGGCCTTCGTCTTCATGTTCGCTGGCGTGTTGCTGTTCTATGCCGGGCTGTTCTTCGCGCCTGTGTTGCTGATATTGGCGAGCGCATCCATGCTGGTCGGCTGGGGCGGCGGACTGTACGCACTTTGGCGCGTACTGCGCGATACACGGCCCGGCGACAAGCGCCATACCAGCGTGCTGTTCGCTGCATTCAGCATCGGCTGGCTGGCGCTGGCGGTCTTCCTGTATTGGCAAGTGACCGGCAGGCACGAAGCGCTGCAGCTCGCGCTGCGTGCCGGACTGTGGGGTTTCGTGCTGCCGGTGTTCGCCACCGTGGCGCACCGCATGATCCCGTTCTTCACCTCCAGCGCGCTGCAGCAAAAGGAAGTGCCGCGCCCGTTCTGGCCGTGGTGGGCCATATTGGCGATGAGCTTGGGGCACGGCGTGCTGGAATTTTTTAATTTGTCTTCCTGGTTGTGGCTGGCAGACCTGCCGCTGGCGTTCTCTGCCCTCACGTTGAGCTGGCTGTGGGGCTTCCGTCGCAGTTTCAGCAACCCGCTCTTGGCCGTGCTGCATGTGGGATTTTCCTGGCTGGGCATCGCCATGTTGCTGTACGCAGTGCAAAGCCTGTGGCTGTTCACGCACGACGGCACCGGTTTCATCCTCGGGTTGGCACCGCTGCACGCGCTGACCATAGGCTGCTATGCCACGCTGGTGATCGGCATGGGCACGCGCGTCACGCTGGGTCACTCCGGCTTGCCGTTCGCCATCGACACGCCGGTCCAACTGATGTTCGCCGGCATCCAGCTCACCGCGGTGCTGCGCATCGCGGCCGACCTGTTGCCGGCGCAATCAAGCTGGCTCTATCTGGCCGCCACACTGTTGTGGCTGGCCTGCTTCGGCCCGTGGGTGTGGCGCTACCTGCCGGCCTACTGGCGTCCGCGCGCGGACGGGCAACCGGGTTGAGTGATGCAACGGAGTCCCTTGCTGCAGCCGTTGTCGCGTGAACATCACCAGGCGCTGAAGCTGGCGAAACGATGCGCGCGTGCGGCCGCAACGGGCGATGCGGAGCAGATCGCGCAGGCTTGCGAAGCCGCCTTGCAAGTGTTTGCAGCGGAGCTGGAGCCGCATTTCCAGGTCGAGGAGCGCGAGCTGTTGCCAAACTTGCGTACGGATGCGGGTCTGGCACTGGTGCAGCGTACGCAGGCGGACCATCGCGTCTTGCGCGAACTGTGCACAGGCTTGCAACATCGCGAAGGGGCGGCACTGGCCGAATTTTCCAGGTTGTTGCATGCGCATGTGCGTTTCGAGGAGCGCGAACTGTTTCCCTTTATCGAGGCATTACCGGGCTAAAGCAACTTGGCTTCGAGTCCTTGCACCAAGCGCATGCGCGGCGCACTGTAATCGTGCATTTCCCCCACTGTTTTCCTGCTCCCTTCCTCCCGGATTCAACGCCTCATTGCTCTGGCTCACTTATTGCTCGGGTATGGGGCAGGGGGCTTCTTGAAAAAAATTCTGATCATCGATGATGTAAGGGACCGTGCGGCATGGTTGAAAGCCAGTCTTGAATTGGCTGACTTCCATGTTGCCGGGGTGCTGACATGGGAGCAGGTGGACGAGCACGCGATACAGGCGGCCTCGGCCGACGTGATCATCGTGGATGCCGATGCGCCGGGACGGGACACGCTGGAGCAGATCAGCCTGATGTCTACCACGCTGGAGAAACCGGTGGTTGTGCTGGGCGGCCAGAAGGACCAGCAGAGCATCCAGGAGGCGATGCGCGCCGGGGTCAGCGCGTACGTGGCGCACACCATACAGGGCGAGGACTTGAGCGGGATCATCCATGTGGCGGCGGCGCGCTTCCTGGAACACAAGCGGCTGCGCGACGAATTGAAGGAAGCCCGGAACGAATTGGTCGAGCGCAAGACGGTGGATAAGGCCAAGGGCATCCTGATGGCTGACAACGGCTATAGCGAAGCGGATGCCTACAAGCGCATGCGCAGCATGGCGATGAGCAAAGGCAAGCGCATGGCGGAGATCGCTGAGGCGATCATCTTGGCCAAGGAATTGAGTGCCTGACGGGCGGCATGCAGTGTGCAAGCGCACCGTTATGGCATGAGTGGTGCACCAGAATGGGACGGTCGATGCTTCCGCTGCACGAACTCACGAGGGCAGTGAGATCGATATTCCCATAGATAACAATGAGTAATGGCTAGAAGCATTTGCTGGCACGGCTGTTGCTTATAACAAAACATCAACGGATCAACGGCGATTCGAAGGATTTGCAACAAAGGACAAAGGCGTCCCACTGCGTACAGCGCAGTCGGACGCCTTTTATATTTTCGAGCCAAAGGTTTTCTAAAAGGAGATTTGAAGATGGACAAGTCAAAACTGGAAACGGTCGTTGCGAGCGCGCAAGCGCCAGAACAGAACAGTCGGAGGGAATTCATGAAACAGACGGGTGCAGTACTGGGTGCGGCGGGGATCATGTCCATGGTCCCCATGGGAACACGGGCTGCGGCCTGGGCGGCGGGCTCGGATGCGCCCGAGTTGAAGGAAGTGAAGGTCGGCTTCATCCCGTTGACCGATTGCGCGTCGGTGGTGATCGCCTCGCTGATGAAGTTCGACGAGAAATACGGCATCAAGATCATCCCCTCCAAAGAGGCATCCTGGGCGGCGGTGCGCGACAAGGTGGTCAACGGCGAATTGCATGCCGCGCACATCCTGTACGGCATGGTGTACGGCGTGCATCTGGGTATCGGCGGCAACCAGAAAGACATGGCCGTGCTGATGACCATAGACAACAACGGCCAGGGCATCTCGCTTGCCAATCAGCTCAAGGACAAGGGCGTCACCGACGGTCCCTCACTGGCGAAGCTGATCAAGGCCCAGCCGCGCGAATATACCTTCGCCCATACTTTCCCGACCGGCACCCACGCCATGTGGCTGTACTACTGGCTGGCGAACTACGGCATCAATCCGATTTCCGAGGTCAAGACCATCACCGTGCCGCCGCCGCAGATGGTGGCCAACGCGCGCGTCGGCAGCATGGACGGTTTCTGCGTGGGCGAGCCGTGGAACGCGCGCGGCATCTACGACAACGTCAGCTTCTCGGTGGCGTCATCGCAGGATGTCTGGCCGGACCATCCGGAAAAGGTGCTGGGCGCCACGGACGAATTCGTGCAGAAATATCCCAACACCGCGCGCGCGCTGGTCATGGCGATGCTGGATGCGGCGAAGTTCATCGATGCCGAATCGAACCGCGCCAAGGTGGCGCAGATCATCTCCGCCAAGTCCTACGTCAATGCGCCGGTCGATGTCATCGAGGGCCGCTTCTTGGGCAACTATGAAGACGGCTTGGGCAAGAAGTGGCACGACCCCAACCACATGAAGTTCTTCAACGACGGCAAGGTGCCGTTCCCCTACCTGTCCGACGGCATGTGGTTCCTCACCCAGCACAAGCGCTGGGGCCTGCTCAAGGATGATCCGGATTATCTGGGCGTTGCCAAACAGATCAACAAGATCGAGCTGTACAAACAGGCCGCGTCGCAGGTCAAGGTGGCCGTGCCAAAGGACGTGATGCGTTCCTCCAAACTGATCGACGGCAAGGTATGGGACGGCAAGGATCCGAAGGGTTATGCGGCCAGCTTCAAGGTGCGTGCATGATGAAGATCAGGAACCTTTTTGCGGAACACTTGTTCCCGCCGGCCATCGGCATCGGCGTGTTCATCTTGGTGTGGAGCCTGATCGCGCAGACCGGCGACAACCTGCCGGGGCCGCTCAAGACCTGGGACTCCGCGGTGATCCTGTTCAGCGATCCGTTCTACCAAAACGGACCGAACGACCAGGGCATAGGCTGGAACGTGCTCGCTTCGCTGGGGCGTGTCGGTATCGGCTTCGGTCTGGCAGCGCTGGTCGGGATACCGCTGGGCTTCCTGATTGGGCGCGTCGACTTCCTCAACAAGATGAGCGCGCCGGTGGTGAGCATGCTGCGGCCGGTGTCGCCGCTGGCGTGGCTGCCAATCGGCCTGCTGGTGTTCAACGCATCGAACCCGGCCGCCATCTGGGTGATCTTCATCTCCAGCATCTGGCCGATGATCATCAACACCGCGATGGGCGTGCGCCAGCTGCCGCAGGATTACCTCAATGTGGCGCGCGTGCTGAACCTGTCCGAATGGAAGGTGTTCGCCAAGATCCTGTTGCCCGCAACGCTGCCCTACATGCTGACCGGCATCCGTCTGGCCATAGGCACAGCGTGGCTGGTGATCGTCGCAGCGGAGATGCTGACCGGCGGCGTGGGCATCGGCTTCTGGGTGTGGGATGAGTGGAACAACCTGAACGTCGAACACATCATCATCGCCATCTTTGTGGTCGGCATCGTCGGCCTGTTGCTGGAAATGATGCTGATCCAGATCGCCAAACGATTCAGTTACTGAGCGGGGATGTCATGAGTAAATACGTGCAAATCGAGAATGTGCAGATGTCGTTCGAGACCAAGCAGGGTACGTTCGTCGCGCTCAGGGACATCGACCTGAAGATCGATCCCGGCGAGTTCATCACGCTGATCGGCCACTCCGGCTGCGGCAAGTCCACCTTGCTCAACCTGATCGCCGGACTGCTGCTGCCCAGCGAGGGCGTGATGCTGTGTGCCAACCGCGAGATCACCGGGCCCGGCCCGGATCGCGGCGTGGTGTTCCAGAACCATTCGCTGCTGCCGTGGCTGACCTGTTTCGATAACGTGCACCTCGCGGTCGAGCGCGTGTTCGGGCAAACAGAGAGCAAGGCGCAACTCGCGCAGCGCACAAACGACGCGCTAGAACTGGTGCACCTGTCGCATGCGGCGCAGAAATTGCCACACGAGATCTCCGGCGGCATGAAGCAGCGCGTCGGCATCGCGCGCGCGCTGTCCATGCAACCCAAAGTGCTGCTGATGGACGAGCCGTTCGGGGCGCTGGATGCGCTGACCCGCGCCCACCTGCAGGACGAACTGATGAAGATCGTGGCCGACACCAAGAGCACCGTGGTGATGGTGACGCACGACGTGGACGAAGCGGTGCTGCTGTCAGACCGCATCGTGATGATGACCAACGGCCCGGCCGCCACCATAGGCGAAATACTGACGGTCGATCTGCCCAAACCGCGCGACCGTCTGGCGTTGGCCAATGATGCGAGATACCACGGCCTGCGCGGCGCGGTGCTGGAGTTCCTGTATCAGAAGCAGGCCAGGAAAGCGGCCTGATGCGATGGGAATGAACATGACCTGCGTCGACATCCTGTACATCGGGCGTCCCAGCGAGTTCCTGCTGACGACCTCGGAACGGCTGGAAGTGCCGGATGCGGCCCCCACGCTGCAGCAGGTGCTGGGCAGCTTGCGGGCGCGCGGCGCGCGCTGGGCCTACGAGCTTGATGCGCGGCATGTGATGTGCACGGTCAACCGGGTCCCCGCTGTCGCGTCGGCACGCCTCGCGGCGGGAGACGAGATCGGCATCTATTCGCGCAAGTCCATCTTCGAGGCGTAGTGCGTCGCAGCGGAACGTTTGAATTGAACGGCAGTACGGCAGGCGAAGGATCGCACCCAACGGCGGGCGCGATCCGGCAGGTAATAACGACAAAGGCGTCGTTTCGGCCCATCCGGACGGGTAGGGATCGGACGACGTTTTTTTATTGAGAGGAGTGCAAGATGGAACAAGAAAAGAAGCGGCTGGTGGTGGTCGGCAACGGCATGGCGGGCATACGCACCATCGAGGAATTGCTCAAAATGTCGGCGGATGAATTCAACATCACCGTGTTCGGTGCCGAGCCGCAGCCCAACTACAACCGCATCCTGCTCTCGCCCGTGCTGTCCGGCGAGATGCCGTTCCAGGACACCGTACTGAACGACTGGAGCTGGTACGAGGAGAACGATATCACCCTGCACACGGGCAAGACGGTGACGAAGATCGACCGCATGCGCTGCACGGTGGAAACGGATGACGGCATCGTTGTGCCCTACGATCGCCTGCTGATCGCCACCGGTTCCAATCCCATCATGCTGCCGGTCCCCGGCATCGATCTGCCCGGCGTGATCGGCTATCGCAGCATCGCCGATGTGGAGCAGATGCTGGCAGCAGCGCAGCCGGGCAAGCGCGCCGTGGTGATCGGCGGTGGCCTGCTCGGGCTGGAAGCGGCGAATGGTCTGTCGCTGCGCGGCATGCAGGTGTCCGTGGTGCATCTGTGCGAATGGCCGATGGAGCGCCAGCTGGACAAGGTCGGCGGCGGGCTACTGAAAGAGGCGCTGGAGAAACGCGGCCTGAAGTTCTATCTGTCGCGCCAGACCGACGCCATTCTCGGCGAGACGGCGGTCACCGGACTGCGTTTCAAGGACGGTGAAGAGATCGCGGCCGACCTAGTCGTGATGTCGGCGGGTATCCGCCCCAACATCGCGCTGGCCAAGTCGGCCGGCATCCATTGCGAGCGCGGCATCATGGTGAGCGACACCATGCAGACCTACGACCCGAAGATCTATGCGGTGGGCGAGTGCGTGCAGCATCGCGGCCAGACCTACGGGCTGGTCGCGCCGCTGTTCGAGCAGGCCAAGGTGGCGGCGAACCATCTCGCGCAATACGGCAGGATGCGCTACGAAGGCTCGTCCGTCTCGACCAAACTCAAGGTGACCGGCATCGACCTGTTCTCCGCCGGCGATTTCAATCCCGCCGCAGGGGATGACGAGCTGTTGCTGCAGGATGCGGCGCGCGGCGTGTATAAGAAACTGGTGCTGCGCGACAACAAGCTGCGCGGTGCGGTGATGTACGGAGACACCGTGGACGGCCCTTGGTATTTCCAGATGATGCGCGACGGTACCGATGTGTCGGAGATGCGGGAACATCTGTTGTTCGGCCAGATGCACATCGGTGATTCCGGTCATGGCGGTACTTCGGCCGTGGCAAACATGCCGGATTCTGCCGAAGTCTGCGGCTGCAACGGCGTGTGCAAGGGCACCATCGTCAACACCATCATCGACAAGAAACTGTTCACGCTGGACGAGGTGCGCGCCCATACCAAGGCGTCCGCATCGTGCGGCTCGTGCACCGGCATGGTGGAGGCGATCCTGGCGAACACACTGGGCGGAGATTATTCCGCCAAGCCGAGTAAGAAGCCGATCTGCGGCTGCACCGAATACGCGCATCAGGATATGCACAAGACGATACGCGAGCGCAGCCTGAAGACCATCCCCGAGGTGATGAAGGCGCTGGAGTGGAAGACGGCGGACGGCTGCCATGTTTGCCGCCCCGCTCTCAACTACTACCTGCTGGCGGCATGGCCGGGCGAATATGTGGATGACAGCCGCTCGCGCTTCATCAACGAGCGCGTGCATGCCAACATCCAGAAAGACGGCACCTACTCGGTGATCCCGCGCATCTGGGGCGGCGTCACTTCGCCGTCCGAGCTGCGTTCCATCGCGGAGATCGCCGAACGCTATGAAGTGCCCACGGTACACATCACCGGCGGACAGCGCATCGGTCTGTACGGCATCACCAAGGAGAACCTGCCGAAGATGTGGGCCGAGCTGGTCGAGGCGGGTTTCGTTTCCGGCCATGCTTACGGCAAATCGCTGCGTACGGTGAAGACCTGCGTCGGTTCGGAGTGGTGCCGCTTTGGCACGCAGGACTCCACCGGCTTGGGCATCAGGGTGGAGCAGATGACCTGGGGGTCGTGGACGCCGCACAAGTTCAAGATCGCGGTGTCCGGCTGCCCGCGCAATTGCGCCGAAGCCACCATCAAGGATTTCGGCGTGGTATGCGTGGACTCCGGTTACGAGATCCATGTAGGCGGCAACGGTGGCGTCAAGGTGCGCGTCACCGATTTCCTGTGCAAGGTCGCAAGCGAAGCCGAGGTGCTGGAATATTGCGGCGCCTTCATGCAGCTGTACCGCGAGGACGCCCATTACCTGGACCGCACCGCACCGTGGATAGAACGCGTCGGCCTGCCTTTCGTCAAGCGCCACATCGTCGATGATGCGCAGGGCCGTGCCGAGTTGTACGCGCGCTTCCTCAAGTCGCAGCAATATTCGCAGGACGACCCGTGGAGAGAGCGCGCCGAAGGCAAAGAAGCGCATGAGTTCACCGCACTCGCCACCATCGTATAAGGAGAACTGGAATGAACTGGATACAAGTCGGCAATCTGGAAGACATCCCGCGTCAGGGTTCGCGGGTGGTCAAGACCGCAACAGGCGAGATCGCGCTGTTCCGCAGCGTGGACGATCAGGTGTTCGCACTCAACAACCGCTGCCCGCACAAAGGCGGGCCGCTGTCGCAAGGCATCGTGCATGGCAAGCGTGTCACCTGCCCGTTGCACAGCTGGGTGATAGATCTGGAGAGTGGCGAGGCCATCTCACCGGACATCGGATGCGCACACCGGCTTGAAGTGCGCGTCGCCCACGGCGAACTGTTTCTCGAAGCCGAGGCGGGAGTATGCAAAGCATGACTGCGCCGCAGGCCATACGCACCACCTGCCCGTATTGCGGCGTGGGTTGCGGCGTGCTGGCCACGGTGGCGGAGAGCGGCGAAGTGAAAGTGTCGGGCGATCCGTTGCATCCAGCCAATTTCGGGCGCTTGTGTTCCAAGGGCGCCGCGCTGGCCGAGACGCTGGGCAGCGCAGGGCGTCTGCTGCATCCCGTTGTGGACGGTGCGCAAGTCACTTGGGAGGCGGCGCTGGATCGCGTTGCTGATGGCTTCAATAAGGTCATCGCCGAGCATGGCCCGGATGCGGTGGCGTTCTATGTCTCGGGGCAACTACTGACCGAGGATTACTACGTCGCCAACAAGCTGATGAAGGGCTGCATCGGCAGCGCGAACATCGACACCAATTCGCGCCTGTGCATGTCCACGGCGGTGGCGGCGCACAAGCGCGCCTTCGGTGCCGATGCGGTGCCGGTGTGTTATGAGGATGTCGAGGCCGCGGATCTGGTGGTTATCGTCGGTTCCAATTATGCGTGGGCGCATCCGGTGCTGTACCAGCGCCTTGCCGCCGCAAAAAAATCCCGCCCGCACATGCGGGTGGTGGTGGTCGATCCACGGCGCACAGCGACCTGTGACATCGCCGACCTGCATCTGGCCATCGCGCCCGGAAGCGATGCCTACCTGTTCAACGGCCTGCTGCATCACCTGCGGCGCGAGGATGCACTCAACCTGACTTACGTCGAGCAACATGTGGCGGGATTCGCCGCCGCGTTCGAGGCGGCGCGTGCCGTCGCTTCGATCCCCGCGGTGGCGCAGGTTTGCGGCGTGGCCGAAACCGATGTTGGTGAATTCTTTCGCTTGTTCGCGCGCACCGAGCGATGCGTGACCATCTTCTCGCAGGGCGTCAACCAATCCTCCAGCGGCGTGGACAAGGCCAACGCGATCATCAACGTGCATCTGGCCACGGGCAGGATCGGGCGTCCCGGCATGGGGCCGTTCTCGGTGACCGGCCAGCCGAATGCGATGGGCGGACGCGAGGTGGGCGGGCTGGCCAATCAACTCGCGGCGCACATGGATTTCTCCGATGCGGCGAGTGTGGAACTGGTGGCGCGTTTTTGGGATGCACCGAACATCGCACATGCCCCCGGTTTGAAAGCGGTAGACATGTTCCGGGCCATCGCGGATGGCAAGATCAAGGCGGTGTGGATCATGGGCACCAATCCGGTGGTGAGCATGCCGGATGCGGATCGTGTGCGCGCCGCTTTGCTGGATTGCGAATTGGTGGTGGTGTCCGATTGCGTGATGCATACCGACACTACGGCCTGTGCCGACATACTGTTGCCGGCTGCAGGCTGGGGCGAGAAGGATGGTGCAGTGACCAATTCCGAACGGCGCATCTCGCGTCAGCGATCCTTTCTGCCGGCGGCAGGGGAAGCGCGACCGGACTGGTGGATCATCACGCAGGTGGCACAGCGCATGGGCTTTGCTGCGGCGTTCGCATACACGAGACCGGCGCAGATTTTCAACGAGCATGCCCGGCTGTCCGGGTTTGAGAACAACGGTGAACGAGCATTCGACATCAGCGCGCTGAGTGACTTGGACGATGACCGCTACGATGCCTTGCAGCCGCTGCAGTGGCCATTCAATGCGCAGTCGCCCGCAGGGACGCAGCGTTTGTTCGCCGACGGAAAGTTCTTCACCCCGAGCGGCAAGGCACGCATGGTCGCAGTCGCGCCGCGCCTGCCTGCCGTCGCGACCGATGCCGACTTTCCGCTGGTGCTGAACACCGGCCGTATCCGCGATCAGTGGCACACCATGACGCGCACCGGCAAAGTGCCACGCCTGAATGCGCATCAGTTCGAACCTTTCGTGCAGGTCCACGCACAGGATGCGGAAGCCTGTCGGCTGCAGGACGGCGGGCTGGCGCGCCTTGGCAGTCGACATGGCTCGATGCTGGCCCGAGTCCAGCTCAGTCAGGACCAGCGGATCGGTTCGGTGTTCGCACCCATGCACTGGAGCGAAACGTATGCAAGATTGTCGCGGGTGGATGCGCTGGTCGCTCCCATCACCGATCCGATCTCCGGACAACCGGAATCCAAACATACGCCGGTGCGGATCGAGCCCTATCTGCCCGCCTGGCAAGGATTCGTGCTGAGCCGCAACAGGCTGGAGCTGTCTGGAACCGGTTATTGCGCCTGTTCGCAGGGTGACGGCTATTGGCGGCATGAACTTGCGGGCGACATGCTGCCGGAAGACTGGCGCGCATGGGCAAGGGCGTCTCAAGCAGGTACCGGCGAATGGATGGAATTTCACGATGCGGCGATGGGGCGTTACCGGGCTGCATGTGTCCAGGATGGACGGCTGGAGAGTGTGTTCTTCATCGCTGCCGATCACAGGTTGCCGGAACGTGAGTGGTTGGGCGGATTGTTTGCCAAGCGTGAACTGTCCACGGCTGAGTTGGCGGGGTTGCTATCTGCGCGTCCTCCCAAAGGCGATGCATCGGAAACCGGACGTATCGTGTGTGCCTGCTTTAGCGTGGGTGAGAAGTCGCTAGTGAACGCTATCCAAACGCGAGGTTTGACCAGTGTCGAAGCAGTCGGAGCGCACCTCAAGGCCGGTACAGGTTGTGGTTCGTGTGTGCCGGAGATACGACGATTGATTCCGAAAGTGACGATCTAGAACCGGTTCTGCATACGGTCTCCAATCATCCGTAATGCCTCTCATGCGCCTCATTGCTTGTTAATTTGGCTGAGATCATAGTTCGCTGTTAAGATAGTAACCAATTACTTAATTGGTGGCAGACATGTCCGGGCAAAAGATCAAACTTCTGGTGGTTGGTGGCGCTGTGCTGGCGCTGTTCTTGTGGGTCATCATGACGCAGGGACCGCTGGCGTCGGTCAAGGTCACGGTCGAGCAGGTGCAGACTGGCGACCTGACGAACAGCGTGTTCGGTGTGGGTACGGTACAGGCGCGGCACCGCCACGATCTGGCACCGACCATGACCGGCAGAGTGAAGAACGTGCGTGTCGATCAGGGCGATACGGTCAAGGCCGGACAGGTGCTGGCCGAGATGGACCCGGTCGATCTGGACGACAAGCAGGCGGGTGCGCGGCGCATGGTCGACAAGTCGCTCAATGCGATCCGTGCGGCGGAAGCGCAACTGAGCGAGGCACAGAGTCGGCTCAAGACCGTGGAGGCCACCATGGTGCGTTATCAGGAGTTGCGCAGCGGCGGATTCATCAGCAAGGAAATGTTCGATGCCAAGTTGCACGAACAGAACGCGGCACAGGCTGCGGCTGTCGCAGCAGTAGCCAATCTGGCCTCTGCCCGCGATGAGAATGCACGGGCTGAAGCAGAGTTGCGTGGCATCGGCAAGGCGCGTGCGCAGATGCAGTTGATCAGCCCGATAGACGGTATCGTCACCTTGCGCCGCATCGAGCCGGGCAGCACCGTGGCCGGTGGGCAGCTCGCGTTGCAGGTGGTCGATACGTCCAAATTGTGGGTCGAGACGCGCATCGCGCAACAACAGGCCGGACAGGTGCATGCCGGTCAGACGGCACAGATCGTGCTGCGTTCCCGCCCGCATGCGCCAGTCGCCGGCCAGGTCGCGCGCGTGGACCGGGTGAGCGACGCGGTGACCGAGGAGCGCATCGTCAACGTCACGCTCGACGTGCCGGATGCCAGCCTCGGCGAATATGCGGAAGTCACCATCGCGCTGCCGGTCATGAAACAGGTGCGCAGCATCCCGAGCGCCGCCGTGAAGTCGGTGAGCGGACAGACCGCCGTGTGGGTCCTGCAGGACGGCGAAGTGCGCTTCAAACCGGTACGGATCGGCCTAGCCACCCTCGATGGCCGCAGCCAGATCCTGGAGGGGCTGGATGACGGTGAGACAGTCATCGTGCACAGTCAGCAATCCCTGCGCGCGGGCCTGCCGGTGAAGGTGGTCGCCGCGCTGGTGCGGGGCTGATCCGTGATCAATCTGGCGAGTCGCGACATCCTGCACGGCTGGGGGAAGTTCGTCTTCACCGGCGTGGGCCTTGGTCTGCTGATCGGCGTGACGCTGACCATGGCCGGCGTCTATCGCGGCATGGTGGACGATGCGCGTGTGCTGATCGAGAACGCGGGTGCCGACCTGTGGGTGGTGCAGCAGGACACGCTGGGGCCTTATGCCGAGCCGTCCAGCGTGCGCGATGATGTGGCGCGCGATCTGCTGGGGCTGCCGGGCATACGCGAGGCCGGCAACGTGACTTACCTGACCATGCAGATGAACCATGCCGGCAAGGATATCCGTGTGATGGTGGTCGGTTTTGAAACCGGCAAGCCGGGCGCGCCGGGCTATCTGGTGGCGGGCCGTCCGGTCACCCGCTCGCATTACGAGGCGGTGGCGGACATCAAGAGCGGTCTGGCGCTGGGCGACCGGGTCAACATCCGCCGCCACGAATACACGGTGGTCGGCCTGACGCAGCGCATGGTCTCGTCCAGCGGTGACCCGATGATCTTCATCCCGCTGAAGGATGCGCAGGAAGCGCAGTTCCTGAAAGACAACGATGCGCTGGTCAACGAGCGTGCGCGCACCGCCGCCAATCCCGCCTTCAATCGTCCCGGCGTGTTGGAGGCGGTGCAGACCAGCCAGACATCCAGCCATCTGGTGAACGCGGTGCTGGTGCGCACCGCACCGGGCGAGGAAGCGGCGGTGGCCGCGCAGATCGAACGCTGGAAACATCTGCAGGCCTATACCAAGCCGCAGATGGACGAGATCCTGGTGGCGCGTCTGATCGCCACCTCGTCCAAACAGATATTCATGTTCCTGGTGATCCTCGCCGTGGTCAGTGCGGCCATCGTCGCCTTCATCATCTACACCATGACGCTGAACAAGGTGCGTGAGATCGCGGTGCTGAAACTGATCGGCGCGACCAACATCACCATCAGCGGCATGATCCTGCAGCAGGCGCTGGGCCTTGGGCTGATCGGCTTCATGGTGGGCAAGCTGTCTGCCACGCTGTGGGCGCCGCTGTTCCCTAAGTTCGTGCTGCTGCTGCCGGGCGACGCGGTGACCGGTTTCATCCTGGTCATGCTGATGTGTGCCGTCGCCAGTGTCTTCGCCATTCGCGCCGCTTTAAGTATCGATCCGGCTACGGCCATCGGAGGATAGCCATCATGCGCGAACCCGCTATCCATATCGAAAATTTGAAGAAACGCTACGGCGAGGGCGAGACCGCCGTGGACGCGCTCAAGGGTGTGGACATGACCATCTGGCCGGGCGAGGTGGTGGGACTGGTCGGCCCCAGCGGCTCAGGCAAGAGCACGTTGCTCAAATGTCTGGGCGCGGTGATCGAGCCCACCGCCGGGCGCATGACGCTGGGCGGGCAGACCATCTTCGACGGGAAGTGGCTGATCGACGATCTGCGCGAACTGCGTCGCGACCGCATCGGCTTCGTGTTCCAGGCACCGTACCTGATTCCCTTCCTCGATGTTACCGACAACGTCGCCATCCTGCCCATGCTGGCCGGCATGGCGGATGCGGACGCGCGCAAGCGTGCACTGGAACTGCTACAGGCGCTGGACGTGGGCCACCGCGCACGGGCCGCCGTCTCGCATCTGTCGGGCGGCGAGCAGCAGCGCGTCTCCATCGCGCGCGCACTGGCCAACCATCCGCCGGTCATCCTCGCTGACGAGCCGACCGCGCCGCTGGACAGTGAACGCGCGCTGAACGTGGTGCGCATCCTCAACCAGATGGCGGAGCAGTACCAGACTGCGATCATCGTGGTGACGCACGACGAGAAGATCATCCCGACCTTCAAGCGCATCTATCACATCCGTGACGGACGCACCTATGAGGAAGCGGGCGAGGGCAAGCAGGTCTAGGGAGGCAGGATATGAACCAGGAAACAGTGAAGCGAAGACTTAGTTCAGAGGAACGGCAGAGCGAGATCATTCGCGTGTCGATCGAGCTGGCGGCCGAAAAAGGTGTGGATAGTGTTACCACGCAGGACATGGCTAACGCCATGAACCTGACACAGGGTGCGATTTTCCGCCACTTCGCGACCAAGGACGATATCTGGGTCGCGGTCATCGTGTGGGTGCGCGAACGGCTGATGAAGGTGTTGGACAAAGCAGCTGCCGATGCCTTCAACCCCCTTCAGGCTATCGAGCTGATGTTCTTCGCGCACATCGCGTTCATCAGCAAGCATCCGGCCATCCCCCGCCTGCTGTTCTCTGAACTGTTGCACAAGAAGAACAGCAAACTGCGGCAACTCATCGAGGGCATCATCTCCGGCTACGAGGCCAAGGTGGCCGGCTTGCTGGAGCAGGGCAAGGCGCAGTCGCTGGTGCCCGCCGACCTCGACAGCCAGAGTGCGGCCGTACTCTACATCGGCATGATCCAGGGGTTGGTCATGCAGTCGTCCATCTTCGGCGGCAAGCGCGCCTTGCAGCGGGAAGCGGAAAAGATATTCCCGATCTACCTGCACGGCGTACGCGCCCGCAGTTGAACCTGATTTTTTCGCAACTCACCAAGGAGGCAACATGGAAGCAGCAGCACAGCAACGCGGTATCGCAGTCTGGCTCATCGCACTGGTCGCGGTCGGTTTCGGATTCATGACACTCAAGGGCGGCGGCGCGGTGCTGTTCGGCGACGAGGCGGCACGCATCGCCGCCGGCAACTATGTGCCGCTGCTGCTGTGGTTCAACTTCCTGTCCGGCTTCGTCTACATCGCCGCCGGCGTCGGGCTGTGGCTGCAGCAGCGTTGGGCGATGCAGCTGAGTATCGCATTGGCCGCGGCCATCGCGCTCGCTTCCGTGGCGTTCGGTCTGTACATCCTCTCCGGCGGTGCCTACGAGCAGCGCACCGTCATCGCCATGAGCGCGCGTCTGGGCGTGTGGGTCGTGATCGCGGCAGTGGCTTTTCGCCTGTTGCGGCGCGGTTGACCGCTGTCAGGACGGCAGATGAAGGCGGCGGGCGCAGGGGGCGTATAATGCCCCCACTTTTTCGACCACGACCCAAGAGACCCTTACATTGAATACAGTCAGTTTTGCCGACCTGAAGCTCGCCCCGCAAATCCTTAAAGCTTTGACCGAAGCCGGATACAGCACACCCACGCCTATTCAGGCGCAGGCCATTCCGGTGGTGCTAAGCGGCGAAGACCTTATGGCGGGCGCGCAGACCGGCACCGGCAAGACCGCCGCGTTCGCCCTGCCGCTGTTGCAGCAGTTGATGCCACACGCCAGCGCCAGCACTTCGCCCGCCAAGCATCCGGTGCGCGCGCTGATATTGGTGCCGACACGCGAACTGGCGGTACAGGTCGAAGAGAGTGTGAAGATGTATGCAAAGTACACCAACCTGCGTTCGCTGGTGGTGTACGGCGGGGTCGACATCAAGACGCAGACGCCGCACCTGAAGACCGGCGTGGAGATCCTGGTGGCGACACCGGGCCGTTTGCTCGATCACATCGAACAGAAGACCGTGCTGTTGAATCAGGTGCAGATGCTGGTGCTGGACGAGGCTGACCGCATGTTGGACATGGGCTTCATGCCCGCGCTCAAGCGCATCCTCGCGTTGCTGCCGCGCCGCCGTCAGAGCCTGATGTTCTCGGCCACCTTCTCCGACGACATCAAGAAGTTGTCCGAAGATTTCCTCATCTATCCCTCGCTGATCGAAGTGGCGCGCAGCAACGCGACCTCGGAGAACATCAAGCAGAAGGTCTATCTGGTCGCGAGCGAAGACAAACATGCGCTGCTGGCGAAACTGCTGAAGGGCGACGATGCCAAGC
Organism: Sideroxydans sp.; assembly: GCF_054604835.1. Classification (NCBI taxonomy): domain Bacteria; kingdom Pseudomonadati; phylum Pseudomonadota; class Betaproteobacteria; order Nitrosomonadales; family Gallionellaceae; genus Sideroxydans; species Sideroxydans sp. The sequence goes on from NZ_JBTSFG010000001.1 coordinate 272,706, forward strand.
AGGTGATCGTGTTCACCAAGACCAAGCTCACTGCCAGCCGTCTGACGCGACAGTTGCAGCGAGAAGGCATCGCTGCCGATGCCATCCACGGTGACCGTAGCCAGCTGGAACGCCAGCAGACGCTGGAAGCGTTCAAGCAGAACAAAGTGTCCGTGCTGATCGCCACCGATGTGGCCGCGCGCGGTCTGGACATCGACCATCTGCCGATGGTGATCAACTACGAGATCCCGCATGCGGCGGAAGACTATGTGCACCGCATCGGCCGTACCGGTCGCGCCGGGGCGTCGGGTACGGCGCTGTCGCTGGTGTCGCCGGAAGAAGAAAAATATCTGGTCGAGATCGAGAAGCTGATCAAGACCACCATCGAGAAAGAGCAGGCCAGCGTGCCGCATGCACCGCGTGGCGAACACCGTGCACAGAGCGAGCCGCGTCCGCAGAGCGAACCGCGCGAGGCGAGCGAACCGCGTAAGGCGTATCACAAGCCGTCGCTGAGCAGGCCGGCACATGATCCCTGGTTCGATCAGCCTTATGTGCCCAAGGTCACCGAGCCGGCACCCTCGACCAGCAAGCCGGATCTGCCTGCAGCCAAGCCGAAGGCGGCGATCCCGGCCTTGTTCAGGCGCTCCAGCTAAAGCGCTCTTCCACGCGGCACTCATCCAGCCATGACCGTCGCGCAGATTATCGTCCCTATCTTTCTGTTGATCCTGGTCGGCGCTGCGATGCGCCGTTGGTTCGGTCTGCGCGACGAATTCTGGCCGCAGCTCGACCGCCTCATCTACTACGTGTTCTTTCCCGCGCTGTTGTTCCACACGCTGTCGCACTTCACCATCGATCTGGGGACGGCGGCACCGATGATGGGGGTGGCGATCTTGTACATGGGCGCAGGTATCCTGCTCGGGCTGCTGGCGAAACCCTTGTTCCATGCACCGCCCAAGGTTTACGCCGCCACTTTCCAATCCACGTTCCGCTTCAATAGCTATGTCGGTCTGTCCATCGCGGGCAGTCTGCACGGCCCGACCGGCCTGGCCGCCATCGGTTTGCTGATGGGTTTCATGGTGCCCATCGCCAATGTCGCCAGCGTGCTGATGCTGGCGCGCCATAGCGAGAGCCACTGGTTGCGCGAGATCATGCTCAACCCCTTGATCATCGCCACGGCAGGCGGCATCGCGTTCAGCCTGAGCGGGCTACACCTGCCCGCCATGTTGAATACGACACTCGGTCTGTTGTCGCAGGCATCGTTGCCGATGGGTCTGATCGCAGTCGGTTCTGCACTGCGCCTGAAGGGGCTGCATCAGCAGCGCGGCACACTGTGGTACGGCGTGCTGGTGAAATTGCTGCTGCTGCCAGCCATCGCCTGGGGATTGGCGACGCTGTTCGGGCTGCAGGGTGTGTATTTCAATATCCCGGTGCTGATGGCCGCGCTGCCTGTTTCCACCATGGCCTATGTGCTGGCGACGCGCATGGGTGGTGACGGCGACACCATCGCGGCGCAGGTGGTGTTGAGCACCTTGCTGGCCGCGCTGACGCTGCCCTTATGGCTTTTCCTGCTGGGCTTCTGACAGCGGTAATCTGAGTTCGGCCACCGTGCCGCCGCCGTCGCGCGCATGCAGCGCGACCTGCCAACCGTTGGCCGTACACAACTGCTGCACGATGGCCAGTCCCAGTCCGCTACCGCCGGTATCCGCGTTGCGCGAGGATTCGATGCGGTAGAACGGGCGGAACACTTTTTCCATCTCATGCGGCGGGATGCCGGGGCCGCGATCCAGTATCTCGATCACTGCTTCGTTTTCTTTCTGTTGCGCTTCGATCTGCACCGGCTTGCCTTCGCTGTAACGCAAGGCGTTGCCGAGCAGGTTCTGCAGCACGCGATGCAGCGCGAGCGGACCGGCGCGTACTGTCAGGCCGGGCTGCACATGGCAGGCGACTTGTGCGCCTTGTGCGTGCTTCTCTTCCGCCATCTCGCGCAGCATCTCTTCCAGTTCGATCTTCTCCGCTGCTTCCTGTTGCAGGTCACGGCTCAACGTCAGGAACTCGCCGATCAATCCATTCATGTCTTCGATGTCGCGGCGCAGACGTTCGACGGTCTTTGTGTCGCTGTTGTCGGGCAACATCTCGACTGCCAGAAGCATGCGTGCCAGCGGTGTGCGCAAATCGTGCGAGATACCGGCCAGCAGCGTGGTGCGGTTGGCCAGCAGTTCGCGCACTTGCAGCGCCATCTGGTTGAAGGTGGCGGCAAGTTCGGTCAATTCCTGTACACGATTCTCCGGCATATCTTCGGGGATGTTGCCTGCGCCGATGCGTCGCGCGGCTTGCGAGAAGTGCGCCAGCGGCCGCGTGATGCGGCGCGCCAGGATGTATGCAGTGAGCAGGCTGAGCAACACGGTGGCTATCAGCGCGAGCAACAGCATCGTGGGCGGGTCGGTATGCAGGCGCGACTTGGGGAAACCGATGCGTATCAGTTTGCCGCCGGCTGGGATGTCCGCCCAGAACCAGGTGGTGTCGAGGTCGGTCATCTTCACCGACACCGCCTCGCCCAGACGGGCCGACAGCGCATCGTCCAGCAGTGCGAGATAGGGCAGCGGGATAGTGCGTTCCGCCAGCGGTGAGACATCCTCGAACAACATGAACTGATGTTCGCGGATCAGTTCCAGCTCGAAATCCTTGCGTGTCTCGGGCGGCAGCTCCACCCATGTCTTGGCAGACAGGATCAGCAGTGACGCCAGATCGTCCGCGCTGCGTTTTGCCATAGGCAGCATGACGTAATGCACCGTGGCGGCGATGAGGAATATCTGGAACACCAGCAGCGCGGCGGCCACCGTGCGTACCGTGCCGTAGAACAGGGAATGCGGTCTGTCGCGCGCGGCCATCGCTAGTTCGTGCCGTTGGGCGAGAACAGATAGCCTTCTCCCCACACGGTGCGGATGAACACCGGCGCGTTCGGATCGTCCTCGATCTTGCGCCGCAGGCGCGTCACGCGCACATCGATGCTGCGGTCGAATGGCGAGCGTTCATAGCCTTTGAGCATGTCCATCAGGTTGTCGCGCCCGAGTACGCGGTTGGGGTGCTCGGCGAAGATACGCAGCAGATTGAATTCGCCGGCAGTGAGTTGTACGGTCAGATCATTCTTATGCAGTACACGCGCATCCACGTCCATGCTGAACGGCCCGAAACGGCGCACGTTGTTCTCGTCCTGCTTAAGTTGTCCCTGCTCGTTGCGGCGCAGCAGGGCGCGGATGCGTGCCAGCAATTCACGCGGGTTGAACGGCTTGGCCAGATAATCGTCCGCCCCCACTTCCAGTCCCACGATGCGATCCACATCCTCGCCGCGCGCGGAGAGCATGATGATGGGCAGGCTGCTGCGCGTGCGCAGGCGGCGCGCTAGTGACAGGCCGTCTTCGCCGGGCAGCATCAGATCGAGGATCAGCAGATCGACCGGATGCTGCGCCAGATGCGCGTCCATCTGCACACCGTCGGCCACGGTCGCCACCTGCAAGCCCTGCGCGGAGAGATATTCCTGCAACAGCTCGCGCAGGCCGGCATCATCGTCTACCACCAGTATGTGTCTGCTTTCCATGTGTCCACTATAACCGAAGCAGATGGCGCAGGGCAGGGGCGGGATCTGCGCGGTAACACTCTGTTACAAACTGTTGCATATCGGAAATCGTCGGGTAACGGCTGGCGCGCACCATGCAGCCATCAGAGAACGCTCTGATCTTCCAACAACCAAGGAGAACATCATGAAAACCACCACAATCTTGCTGAACAGCCTGCTCGCTTTGGCCCTGGCCGGCATCGGCAACGCCTACGCCGCCGAAGAGGCACAGGTGCAGACCCGCGAAGAGATCCGCGCCCAGCATCTTAAAGAGACAGCCGGCATGACTGCCGAGCAGCGCGAGCAATACCGCCTGCAGAAGCAGGAAGAGATGACCGATGAGCAACGTGCGGCCCTGCGCGCCGAGAAGCAGAAAGCAAAAGCTGAGCAGAAGAAGAACAAGTCTGCGACCAAACAAGGTTCAGGTAACGGTACCATGTTGCGCGACGGCTCCGGTGCCGGCTCGCAACGCGGTAGCCAGAGCGGTGGTATGGGTATGGGCCGCTGATCACGAAAGCGCGCGAACTGCTGAAAGAGCGGTTCGCGCCATTTTTCCAGGAGTATTAAATGAACATCCGTTATGCATCTCTCTTCGCCTCACTGTTGTTAGCCCTGTCGGCGAGCGCCCCGGTGCAGGCGAGTGAAGATGCATCTTTGCCAACGGCTCCCAGTGAGATGACGCAGGAAGAATATGATGCCTACCGTGCACGCGTCCGCGAACAGATGGAAGCGGCGCAGCAGGCAGAAAACAAGGACGAAGCAGCAGCAACGACGACACGTCGCAACACCGGCAATGGCTACGGCCAAGGCTATCATTCCCGGCAGGAACGTGCGGGAGGCGGTGGTGCGATGGGCCGGACCGGCGGCCGTGGCCGCTGAAACAGGAGAGAGACGATGAAACAATGGATATTTCCGGCAGCGATACTGCTGGCGATGAGCGGCAGTGTCTGGGCCGAGGACGACAGCTATCTGGCGATGAGTGTCGGGCTGGAACGCAGCTCCGGCAAATACGGCGGCACCAGCACCACGGACACCACCTCGATCCCGGTGTCCCTGCGCTATGCGACGGACGATTGGTCGGTGAAACTGAGTGTGCCCTATCTGTTCGTCACCGGCGACGGCAGTGTGCTGGTCAGCGGCAGTCGCGGCGGCAGACGCGGTTCCGTGACGACCACGACAACGACCACCACGACGCGCACCACCAGCAGCGGCTTGGGCGATGTGGTCGCCTTCGCCAGCTACGGCCTGTTGCGCAGCGAGGAAGGCGATGCCGGTCTGGATGTGGCGACGCGCATCAAGTTTGGCACAGCCAGCACCAAGTTCGGCAGCGGTGAGAACGACTATGCCGTGCAGGCTTCCACTTGGGCCGCCTTCGGTGACTTCACCCCCAGCCTGATGCTGGGTTATGAAAAGCTGGGCAGTACAGCCACGGTGCCGCTGGATAACGCCGCTTATGGCTCGGCCGGTCTCGATTATCTGCTGAGCGATGAATCGAACATCGGCACGGAATACTGGTACGCGCAGCAAGCCTCGGCCACCGGTTATGCGCAGAAAGAGTTGTCGCTGTATGCCGCGACGCAGGTCGGCGATGACATCACCTTGCGCGCCTTTGTCATGAAAGGTCTGTCAGATGGCAGCCCGGACACCGGCTACGGCGTGTCGCTGTCGAGCGGATTCTGATCGGTTTACTTTTTGAGCAACGCCTTCAGGTCGGCAAAGGGGTTGTGCGTGGCCGTTGCAGGGCCGCTCTCCTTGCGATCGCGCACCACCTCATCCATCACGCGCGAATGCTCGTTGTCGTGACAGTAAAGGCATAACAACTCCCAGTTGCTGCCATCCGGCGGATTGTTGTCGTGGTTGTGGTCGCGGTGGTGCACCGTCAACTCGCGCAACCGTTGCCCCTCGAATTCCCGTCCGCAGCGCCCGCAGATGTGCGGATAGATCTTGAGCGCGCGTTCGCGGTAACCCGCTTCGCGTTGTTCACGTTGCTTGCGTGCATCGGCCACGACACGGTCTAAGCGGGCATGGTCAGGTGTGGTGTGCTTGGGCATGGCGGTTCACCGGTTAAATGTTGGAAGAACTATAGCAGCCAACGCTGCAGACGAGGATAATCGCGCATGACCAAAACAAGCCAAACCACCACCCCGACCGCCACCGGTCCCGCTTTCAACACACTGAAACTGCCGTCTGCCATGCTGGACAACCTGCAGCAGCTCGGCTACCTCACCATGACGCCGATCCAGGCCGAGAGCCTGCCCATCACCCTGGCCGGCCAAGATCTGATCGCACAAGCTAAGACCGGCAGCGGCAAGACCGCCGCCTTCGGTCTGCCGTTGCTGACCAAGCTCAATCCCAAGCACATGGGTGTGCAAGCCATGGTGCTGTGCCCCACGCGCGAATTGGCCGACCAGGTCACGCAGGAGCTGCGCCGTCTGGCGCGCTACATGCACAGCATCAAGATCCTCACGCTGGTCGGCGGCAGCACCATGCGCCCGCAGCGCGAGAGTCTGGGCTTCGGCGCACACATCGTGGTCGGCACGCCGGGCCGCATCATGGACCACATCGAGCGCGGCACGCTGGAACTGAACGCGATCAACACGCTGGTGCTGGACGAAGCCGACCGCATGCTGGACATGGGCTTCTACGACTACATCGCATTCGTGGCGAAGCGCTGCCCCGACCGTCGCCAGACCATGATGTTCTCCGCCACCTATCCGGACGGTGTCACCAAACTGGCGCGCCAGTTCATGCACCAGCCGCAGGAAGTGAAACTGGTCGAACAGCACGACGAGAACAAGATCCGTCAGCGTTTCTATGAGATACGCCACGAGACTCGCCTGCCTGCCGTCGCCGCCTTGCTCAAGCATTACCGCCCGGTCAGCACGCTGGCCTTCTGCAACACCAAACAACAATGCCGCGACCTGCTCGACGTGCTGCAGGCCGAGGGCATCCACGCACTCACACTGAACGGCGACATGGAGCAGCGCGAGCGTGACCAGGTGCTGATCCAGTTCGCCAACCGCAGTTGCTCGGTGCTGGTCGCCACCGACGTCGCCGCGCGCGGGCTGGACATCGCGCAACTGGAAGCCGTCATCAATGTCGACGTCACCCCCGATCCCGAAGTCCACATCCACCGCATCGGCCGCACCGGCCGCGCCGACGCAGAAGGCTGGGCGCTCAATCTGGTTAGCCCCGCCGAGATGAGCCGCGTCTCCAACATCGCCAAGATGATGGGCATCGAACCCGAGTGGGAAGAACTGGACAAACTGCAGCGCGAACACAACGACCCGCTGGTGCCGCCCATGGTCACGCTACAGATACTCGGCGGCCGCAAGGAAAAGATGCGCCCCGGCGACGTGCTGGGTGCACTCACCGGTGAAGCGGGCTACACCCGCGAACAAGTCGGCAAGATCACTGTCACCGACATGTCAACCTACGTCGCCGTCACCCGCGACATCGCGCGCGAAGCAGTGAAGCGACTGAACGCGGGCAAGGTGAAGGGCAAGTCGGTGAAGGTGAGGGCGCTGGAGGATTGAGGTATTAGAGGGGCTGCTGCTCGGCCAAAGCAGACTCTGGGGTTTCGAGCCCAGATAGGCAGCAATGGGCTACATACCAGCCTTCGGACGTTGTTTGGTGTCGAACGTTTGATTACATCTTCAGCGAAGTCATTCTCCTGCCCCTGATTGGTCATCCATGCTTTCAGAGGTGGCCTTTCAGCATTGCGTACAGTCTATAAATCAACGCTATTTGTAACGACACCATAGTAATAATGGTCTTCAAATTGGGTGCTGATGGCCACCCCATTTGCATTGAGCATCTGGTAATACGTCCGCACCTGCCTTAATACCTTCTCTAAAAGGACTCGATGGCGGTCATACAGTGTGCGGCCATTTATTGTGAAGCCTCGTTTTAGAAGGCCCATAGCAACATCATCGGTAATCGTTCCATTGTTGTCGAGTTCGTTGTACAGCGTTTTTGTGTGATGCCGAGATTGGTCAATTTCTACCATCACGGCGCCTATCGCACCAAGCCGGCCTGCCAATGTGCCTTTAACGATACGGAAATGTGTGCAAAACTGACTAGCATTAGTATAAAACCCTATGATATAGGCCTTATCGCGCAACCTTTCGGTGTCGAAGAATAGAAACGTGTTTCTTAGCGAGTCGAGTTGGATTTGCTTGTCGATTAGGCTTTTCTGCGTGAGCAGTAACGTTTTCGCGCCCTCGGATAGCTTGCCTGCGCTATTCTCCAGCGCAATGTCGGCGATATTTCCTGTATTGGTTAACCGGCCGATGTAGTTTCGGAGCGTTTCAAATTCGCACAGCAAGCCGATTCGAGCAAAAACCGCCTCTCCCTGTAACTCTGCCAGCTTGTCCGGCGGATATTTACTACTGCGGATGACCTCTGACTTTGCCAGCCAGCTGAGGCAATCGAGCGGCGCCTGCTGGAATTCATAGACCAAGCAGCGCTCTGTTAAGCGGTATCGTACCGTGGAAGGAGCTTGGCGAAACAATTCCGCGAGATTTGCCGCGATCTGATACGCCGGCTCCATTGAATTTCCGTGAGCTTTTTTCAAAACAGCCATGACACATGCCAGAAAATAATCGCGTGTATAGTTTCTGCAACGCCTTACTTCTTCTTCGCTTAGACCTTCCGGGTGTTTGATTTGAGCTAACCCCGTTGCCTGGAGCTTGTCTATGTCATCGGACAGGAGAATTTCCATGAGACACAAGACGCCATGCTTCAGGCATTCCTTTTGGAGGCCCGTCGCGCCTGCCTCGCGAACTGCGTTGATAACGCCATTCATAATTCGCGTGAGCCAATCCCGCTCAATTTCGCTATACGCGCAGAACACCAGTATCTGGTTGAAAAGTAGCCGATCCAGAACATCGATCGCCGCAGTTTGGCATGAAGGAATACGCCCCAATTTCTTCCCCAAGAAAAAACGGACGGCGCACCGCGACGTCCATGCATTTATCAGTAATTTGTTACGCCCCCGATGAGGCACGATCAGACGTAAGGGCAGCCCACCGCCCGAAGCCACAGCCCCGACGGCTGCGCCTGTCTCTGCCATGACGGTTGTACCAGCAGCTATGCTACCACCTGCGACTGTGATCGAACCACCGCCAATAGCTGTCAGCGAGGCATTAGTGAAGCGTCGCCCCCCCCTAAACTGGTAACAGTCCTCATACTTTCAGCCCCCAGCACACCAGCACTTCACCACGTTACCTCAATCCAGAATTGCGCTTGAGCTCAACCAAACAGTGTGGAAAAAGGTACGGTGAATTTCCCAATTTTGTTTCTTGCTCCGGCTCGCTAGTATGGCGCAGGAAGTCTGGCGGGGTTGTCCTGCCGGCTTCGATGCAGCGATCGATAGGTGTTTTTTTATTGTTTTTTTAAGGAGAATTTCATGGGACTTTGGGATAGTTATTTTTTACCAGCTGTTGATTTCGTTATGGAACACCCGGGCAAATGTATCACTGTGGCAGCAGTGACCCTCGCAACTGGTGGTGCAGCTTTCGCAGTTGCTGGGCCGATTGCAGCCGCTGCAGGTGGGGCAGGACTTCTTGGGGCAACCGCCACGACGGGAACCGCAATCAGCACACTGTCCGGTGTCGCTTTGACTAACGCATCGCTGGCAGCTATTGGCGGTGGTGCCTTAACTGTCGCTGGTGGCGGCGGAATGGCAGCTGGCACAGCCGTTGTTGCTTGTGCAGGTGCAGCTACTGGAGCAGCCGTTTCGGCGGGCACAGTAGCTACCGTGAGCTAAATCACGCAACCCTGCATTCGAGAGGGGCAGCCCACAAGTGGGCTGCCCTTCAATTAGAACGTTGATGTCAGCTTTGGTAGGTTAAGTGGTCTGATTACATTAGATGATGAGAAGATCTCTCAGGTTGAAAAACCACCGAGTTCAAAGGAGTAGCTATGCATACCCAAACGAATCAACCTTTCGCACAATCCATTGCATCAGCACAAAGCCTCGTCCACGATGAGAGTGAATTGCTCTCGTTAGCCAGTAACCCGGCCATTAGATACAAGCAGCAAGCTCACCTGGCGGCGAACGGCAGCTTAACGGTGAAGTGCGCGCTGGCAAGCAATCCTTTACTACTGCCTTCCATACAGAGAATTTTCGCTGAAGGAAATATCCCTGAACTCAGGGAAGCATTGGCAGCCAATCCAAAGCTTGATCCCGCGTGCCAGCCGCTGCTCCGGATATTCAGTAGTGAACTTAAACCAAGGCGGCTCTTGACATTGATACCACTGGCTAGCAATCCAGCTCTGACAGAGGAAATGCTGAATCAACTGGCCCACTTAGTAGATATTGAGGTTATAGCGGCGTTAGCCAGAAATCCCTCCTTACCCGAGTCGATCATGATTCCGCTATCCAACTGCAATTTGCGTGAAATCACGATTGGGCTGGCGTGCAACCCCGGTCTGCCGGAACACTTGCAGGCAAAGCTGATCGCAAGTGGCGATGCTGAACTCATGGAAAACATCGCACGTAATCCCGGGCTCACTGTTACGCAGCAGGAAATGCTCGCACTAAAAGGTAGCAATGCGATTCATCTAGCCTTGCTGGGAAATGCCGCGCTCGATGGAAAGATCAATGAACAACTCAAAGCTTCATTGGCGAACAACGTTAAGTAGTGCTGCGTAGAAGCTGAATGGTAATGGATGCATTCAATGTGAAAAATCGCACCTTGTCTGTCTCTGTTCTCTGCGCGCCAGTACCGCGCCACCGGCCATGTGCCACATGGTGTGGCGAATGAAAAAATAGTAAGGATGATGGTGTCCGGAAATGCAGGTAAAGCAGCCGCTGTCATGACGTGCTTGGGCTGACTGTTTAGGCCGAGCTGCCGTCCTGGCGGGTCATCGGCCAAGGTCGTCTGAATGAATAGCTGATTTAGTCCGCTTCCAATCAATGGCGGTCATTGTGATTAGTTCTTATAAGAAGCGCACCTATGGTTTAGTCGTACTCATTGATTAAACAACTATAGTTGCTGTACATTCCACTAACTCATTCTATACAGGGAATTACAAAGTGAAACTTAAGAACGTAATGGCGTTTGCTTCAACTGCAGCACTGTTCTTCGCAATGCCGTCTTTTGCTAGCGACAACTCTGGACTCTATATCTATGGCGCTTTAGGGCAATCACAAACCAGCGCACCGCAGCCTGAATCTAATCAATTCTTTGTGGGCTACCAGGTATCCAACAATTGGGGGATTGAGGCTGGCAATACCAACTTGGGACAGCTGCCGGCACTAGCTAGCGCATCGGCAACAAGCATTTTTGCTGTGAAATATTGGAACATCCGCGAGTTCAGCAAAGAAAGTCGCTTCTCCTTCATCACTAAAATTGGAGCCTCCAAAGTAACTACCAAGTTGACACCAAGCTTTTCGAAGTCTGGTGTAGCTTATGGTATTGGTGGTGCATATAGAATTGATGACGAATGGTCGATGCGAATTGAAGGTACTTCTTTTAAAACAGGGAATGTAACTGAAGCGCGCGTTTCTATGCTGTCTGTTGGTTTTAGCTACCTGTTTTAACTAAAGAGCCCCCCTCAAGTAACTCTCATGAGCGATTGGGATTTTCTTTATGAGATGAACGAGCGGGGCTATAGCTCAGAGGAAATAGCTGATGCCGCCGGCTCTGGCGCAGCGCCGTGGGAATGGGAATGCATAAGCAAAGAATGGGTCGATGCTCAGCTTGAAGATGAGCCAGTAAAACCCTTTCAGAGCAGAGATGGATATCCTTTTAGCACCTTAGAGCAAACAGAAATTTTTTACGATCTAATTGATTGCGCTAAACGACACTTCGAGAACACCGGCAGGTACTTACAAGTATGGGGGGAGCTCGGTGAGATTTACGCGGAGATCAAGTTCGGTCTTCGCCGTCATGGGACACACACGGCCGGTTCTGACGGCACAATTTCCGGAAAGCTTGTTGAGGTAAAGACTATCTCGCCTGAGAAAACGAACGACCGTGTACTCGTCAAGAGTCAAGGAGACTTTGAGCAATTGCTCATCGTTCAAATAGATCTGGATTTTGAGTTCACAGGTAAGCTCTTTGATAGAAGCGAGCTAAATGGAGTTACCGGAAAGTTCCTTAGTCGGCGACTCAATGGTGACGCGAGCAATATCTAACAACTCATTCAAACTTCACTTTCTAAAGCCAGTCCATATTAATCATTGACGTCTGCTTTGCTCAGCAAAGTTGCCAGAGTCCAATGCATTATGGGATGTCCGCTATGGCCGACGAGGAGACTGCTAAAGTTCGCAGCTCAAACTTTCGCTTGGGACAGTCCCCTGGTTATTGATCCTTCCGGCTTACGCCTGATCGAAGCGATCCAGATTCATCACCTTGTCCCATGCCACCACGAAATCGTGTACGAATTTCTGCTGCGCGTCGCTGCTGGCATAGACTTCCGCCAGTGCGCGCAACTGGGCGTTAGAGCCGAACACGAGGTCGACGAGGGTGCCCGTCCATTTTAGTTCACCAGTTGTGCGGTCTCGGCCTTCCAGCACGCTGGTCGATGTGGCGGATTTCTGCCACTTGGTGTGCATGTTGAGCAGGTTTACGAAGAAGTCGTTGCTCAGCGTTTCGGGCCGCGTGGTGAACACGCCGTGTTTCGACTGGTCGACGTTCGCGTTCAGCACGCGCAGGCCGCCGATCAGCACGGTCATCTCGGGCGCGGTCAGCGTCAGCAGTTGCGCCTTGTCCACCAGCATTTCGGGTGCCATATCTTCGAGTCCCTTGCGCACGTAGTTGCGGAAGCCGTCGGCTTTCGGTTCCAGCACGGCGAACGCATTCACATCGGTCTGTTCCTGCGTCGCATCCGTGCGTCCCAGCGTGAAAGGGACTTGCACCTCGACGCCTGCTTTCTTCGCGGCAGCTTCGACGGCGGCACAGCCGCCCAGCACGATCAGGTCGGCCAGCGACACTTTCTTGCCGCCGCGCTGCGCGTTGTTGAATGCCTGCTGTATGCCTTGCAATGTCTTGAGCACATGCGCCAGTTGCGCCGGCTGGTTGGCTTCCCAGTCCTTTTGCGGTGCGAGGCGGATGCGCGCGCCGTTCGCCCCACCGCGCAGGTCGGAGCCGCGGAAGGTCGAGGCCGAGGCCCAGGCGGTCGCGACCAGTTGCGGGATGGACAGTCCTGATGCGAGCAGCTTGCCCTTGAGGTCTGCGATGTCCTGCGCGTCGATCAGCTTGTGGTCGACGGCGGGGACGGGGTCTTGCCAGATGAGATCTTCCGCAGGCACCTCCGGGCCGAGGTAACGCGCACGCGGCCCCATGTCGCGGTGCGTTAATTTGAACCATGCGCGCGCGAACGTGTCCGCGAGCTGGTCGGGATGTTCATAGAAGCGCCGCGCGATCTTCTCGTAGGCGGGATCGACGCGCAGCGAGAGGTCGGTGGTGAGCATGGCTGGTGCGTGCTTCTTCGACGGGTCGTGCGCATCCGGTACGGTGCCAGCACCCGCGCCATCCTTGGGTGTCCACTGTTGTGCGCCGGCTGGGCTCTTGGTCAGCTCCCACTCGTAGCCGAACAGGTTCTGCAGGAAGCTGTTGCTCCATTGCGTCGGTGTGTTGGACCAGATCACTTCCAGTCCGCTGGAGATGGTGTCGCCGCCCTTGCCGCTGCCGAAGCTGCTGTGCCAGCCCAGCCCTTGCTCTTCGATTTCGGCCGCTTCCGGCTCCGGACCCAGCAGCGTCGCGTCGCCCGCGCCGTGCGTCTTGCCGAAGCTGTGGCCGCCGACGATGAGCGCCACCGTCTCTTCGTCGTTCATCGCCATGCGCGCGAAGGTCTCGCGGATGTCGGTGGCGGCGGCGAGCGGGTCGGGCTTGCCGTTCGGGCCTTCCGGGTTCACGTAGATCAGGCCCATCTGCACGGCGGCGAGAGGATTCTCAAGGTCGCGTTCGCCGCTGTAGCGTTCGTCCGCCAGCCACTTTCCCTCGGCACCCCAGTAGATGTCGTCTTCCGGTTCCCAGATATCTTTGCGCCCGCCACCGAAACCGAAGGTCTTGAAGCCCATCGATTCCAGCGCGACGTTGCCGGCGAGGATCATCAGGTCGGCCCACGAGATCTTGCGGCCGTATTTCTGTTTGACCGGCCACAGCAGACGGCGCGCCTTGTCGAGGTTGACGTTGTCGGGCCAACTGTTGAGCGGGGCGAAACGCTGGTTGCCGGTGCCCGCGCCGCCGCGCCCGTCGCCGATGCGGTATGTGCCCGCGCTGTGCCACGCCATGCGGATGAACAAGGGGCCGTAGTGGCCGAAGTCCGCCGGCCACCAGTCCTGAGAATCGGTCATCAGCGCCAGCAGGTCCTGTTTCACCGCCTTCAGATCGAGACTGTTGAATGCCTTCGCATAATCGAAATCCTCGCCCATGGGATCGGATAACGAGGAATGCTGGTGCAGGATGTCCAGCTTGAGTTGCTCGGGCCACCAGTTTGCATTGGTTCGCGAACCTGCGACGGTGCTGCTGCGGGGGTGGCCGTGGAATGGGCATTGTTGTTCGGTCGACATGGCGTTCTCCTTTCGGTGGCAGGATAGGATTACGGGGCCAGTATAGGACGCGAACTGCAAGCTGGCTAATTGGTTCTGTATATGTGCGCCATTGGTTTTATTTATTGCACGAATCTGCCGCCTTGTCGGCAGAGCGACTGCGGGGGCACTGCTCATACACTGCGGGAAGCGCTGGATGGCGCGGCGTCGTGACGCCGTTTGCAGCCTTGCGTCCTAGGGAGCAACGACACCCCAGAGACCGGCACCGCCCGCGTCGCGATAAGTCAAATACACCCGCAGGTCGAACTCGAGTTGTCCGTAGTCCGGTTCCATGTGCATGCAAAGTTGGTAGAACGCCTTGTCGTGCTCGCGCTGTTTCATGTGTGCGAGTTCGTGTACGACGATCATGCGCAGGAATTCGGGCGGGGCGTCCTTGAACAAGGATGCGATGCGTATCTCTTTTTTCGCCTTGAGGTTCAAGCCCTGCACACGTGAGTGGGTGGTGTGCGTGCCGAGTGCGTTGCGCAGTACATGCAGCTTGCTGTCGAACATCACTTTGCTCATTTGTCCGGTGTTGCGCATGTACGCGTTCTTGAGTTGCTGAACGTAGTCGTATAGCGCCTTGTCGGTGCGGACATCATGTGAGTCGGGATATTTCGTGCGCAGCAGATCGGCTAGCTTTCCCTGCGCGATCAGTTGCCGCACTTGTTCGACCAGCGGAGCGGGGTAGCCGGCAAGGTAATCGGGCTGCTGCTGGGGGCGCATGAAGCAGGTTGGCTCGCTGTCAGAGGTGGGTTGAGGCCGCGACTTCCTGCGCGTGTTCCAGTACACGCGCTCTGGCTTCCTCTGCATGTGCCGGGTCGATACCTAGTGCCAGCCAAGCGCTGTCGTCTATTTCCAGCATGACCGGCTCCACGATACCGAAGGTGGGCAGCAGTTTCTCCGCCATGCAGGCCATGCTGACCAGTGGCTGTCCAGCGGCGGCATGCGGGTCTTCCGGGGTATGGTGGTAGCGCAGCACGGTGATGATGGATTCCGGCAGGTTCCAGTGCCGCGCCAGTTCTGCCCCCAGCTCACCGTGGCTGGTCTCCAGCATCTCGGTTTCGATCTCTTCCACCGTGCGGTCGGATGCATCGGCCAGACGCGCGTGGAAACGGTTGCTGAGGTCAGTGTCCAGGTAATCCAGCACCAGGAAGCCGATGTCGTGCAGCAGCCCGGCAAGATAGATCTCATCGTCCGCCGGGCGCAGTTCGCGCGGCATCATGCGCGCCAGTGTGTCCATGGTCAGCGCGACCGACAGGCTGTGCTGCCACAATTTGTGTGCATCCAGATGGCTGCCTGCCTTGCGCGACATGGCCGCCATCATGGCGAAGCTCAGCGCGACCATTTTCACCCGCTTGTTGCCGAGTATCGCCGTCGCATCGTGCAGGCTGAGGATCTTGCGGCTGGTGCCGAACAGCGGCGAGTTGGCGAGGCCGATCACCTTGGCCAGGATGGGTGGATCCCGTTCGATCAGTTGCAGCAGGGCGCGCTCGCCTTCGTCGGTGTTGATCTTCAGCGACAGGATGCGTTGCGCGACCAGCGGGATGGGCGGCAGCGAGCCGATGCGTTCCAGAGTCTGGCGCAGGGTGGGGGAGGCTTTCATGTATGCACCTTTCCGGCAGCAGGCATGTGCAGGCGCGTACGGTCTGCGTGATCGGTGCGTGCCGTGACGATGTTGAGGGCGGCCATCATACGAAGCTCCAGCGGCGCAGCTCCGCGGCCGGCATCGGGCGCGCGATCAAATACCCTTGGCCGTGGCCGCAACCCATGTCGAGCAGGGCGCGGTATTGCGCCTCGGTCTCGATGCCTTCGGCCACGATCTGTCGCTCGAAAGCGTGTGCCAGCCCGATGATGCCCTGCACGATGGCCAGATCGCCCTTGTCTTCCAGCATGTCGTGCACGAAGGACTGGTCGATCTTCAGCACGTCCACCGGCAGCCTGCTCAGATAGGACAGCGAGGAGTAACCGGTGCCGAAATCGTCCAGCGCGAAACGCACGCCGAACTTGCGGCAGGCCTCGATCACGTCGCGCACGGTGGCGATGTCGTTCAGCGCCGCCGTCTCCAGTACCTCGATCTGCAGCCTGCCCTGCGGCAGTCCGGGATGGCGCGCCAACTGGCGTTGTAGCTTGTCGGCGAAATCGCGCGACTCCAGGTGGTGGGCCGAGATGTTGATGCTGACTTCTATGTCCAGCCGGTCCTGGCGCCAGCGGTCGAGTTGGGCCAGCGCGCTGGCTATCACCCAGTCGCCGATCTCGATGTCGAGTTCGGTGTTTTCGATGGGGCGCAGGAACTCTGCCGGGAACAGCAGGCCGCGCGTCGGGTGACGCCAGCGGATCAACGCTTCGGCGCCGGCTAGTTGGCGCGTGTGCAGGTCGATCTTGGGCTGGTAGTGCAATTCGAACTGCTGCAGTTGCAGTGCCTCGCGGATGTTGTTGAGGAAGGCATGCTGGTTGCGCGTGCGCACGTCCAGCGCGGCATCGTAGATGTGGAAACGGTTCTTGCCCGACTGCTTGGCGACGTACATGGCTTGGTCGGCATGGCGCAGCAGCGTGTCCGGGTCCTCGTCGTCCAGCGGGTAGAGGCTGACGCCGATGCTGGTGCTCAGCGCCAGTGATTGCTCCTTGATCAGCATGGGTTCGGCGATGGCGGACAGCAGGCGTTCCAGCGTCGCCATGCATTCCTCGCCTCTCTCCAGTCCGAGCAATACCACTACGAACTCGTCGCCGCCCAAGCGCGCCACGGTGTCGCCGCCGCGCAGGGTGGCGCCGATGCGGCGGGCGATCTCGACCAGTACCTGGTCGCCGGCGTCGTGCCCCAGCGTGTCGTTGATGTGCTTGAAGCCGTCCAGGTCGAGATAGCAGACGGCGACCATGTTCTGCTCGCGCGCGGTCTGCGCGATGGCCTGTTTCATACGGTCGGCCAGCAGCACCCGGTTGGGGATGCCGGTCAGCGCGTCGTAATGCGCGATGCGGCTGAGCTCGGCCTCGTGTGCCTTCAGGTGGCTGATGTCGGAGAACACGCCGACATAGCGCTGCACCTTGTCTTCGCTGTCGCAGATGGCCGAGATGGACAGCAGTTCCACGTAGATCTCGCCCGATTTGCGCCGGTTCCATATTTCGCCGCGCCAAGCCTTGTTCTGCTGCAGTGACTGCCACATGCCGGCGTAGAAGTCGCGGTCGTGGTGGCCGGAGCTGAGCAGGCGCGGATTGAGCCCCAGCACTTCCTCGCGGCAGTGGCCGGTGATGTCGACGAAGGCCGGATTGACGTCGACGATGTTGTTGTCGGCATCGGTGATCATGATGGCCTCTTGGCTGTTGTCGAACACACTGGCGGTGATGCGCAACGCATCTTCCGAGCGCTTGCGCTCGGTGATGTCGGTACCGATGCCGACCAGATAGGAATGGCCGTCGCTGCGGCTGAGGTGACCGGTGAAGTAGTAGGGGATCTTGTGTCCAGATTTGAGCACGAGTTCCGCTTCAGCCGAGGCGGAACCGTTGCGGAACACATCCTGCATGCGCTGGGCGATCAGGGATTGGTCGTCGCCCTCGAACAGATCCAGCGCCGTCATACCTTCGATCTCCCGCTGCGAGTAGCCGGTCACCTGCAGGAACAGCGGGTTCACCCGCACGAAGTTGCCGGCGTCATCGAGCATGTAGAAGATGCCGGGCAGGCTGTTGATGATGTCGTCCAGGAACTGCTTTTGCTGGTGCAGCGCGGTTTCCGCCTGCTTGCGTTCGGTGATGTCGCGGATCAGGCCCAGCGCATGCCAGCTATCCTGCAAGCGGAAGGCGGAGATCGACAGCTCGACCGGGAACTCCTCGCCGCTCTTGCGCAGTGCGCTGATCTCGAACGTGCTGCCGATGATGTTGCCCTCGCCGCTGTGGCGGAAGAGGCTGAAGCCGCCGTGTGCCTTGTCCCTGTAGATCTCGGGCGTCAGCAGTAAGTGCAGGTTCTTGCCCATCGCTTGGTCCGCCGTATGGCCGAAGATATCCTCGGCGGCGGGGTTCCAGTAGATGATCTGTTCGTCCGGGCCGACGATCACGATGGCGTCCTTGGCGAAGGTGCTGATCAGGCGGAACTTCTCCTCGCTCTCGGCCAGTTCCTCGCTCCTGAGCTCAAGTTCCTGCGTGCGCCGACGCACCAAGTGTTCCAGGTGTTCCTGGTGCAGGCGCAATTGGTCTGTCACTTGCTGCAACTCGCCGATGATGCTGCGGACGTGGCGGGTGAAGGGATGGAAGATGAGCGCGGCTTCAAACAGCAGTAGCAGCAGGGTGATCACCCAGAACACTGTCTCCGCCTGTTTCAACCGGGCGATCGACGCTTCGCCTTCTTCCTGGTACTGCTGCACCATGTCGTCCAGCGCGCTGACCAGTGGGCCGGGCGCGGTACGGGTGATGTATTGCAGCAGCGGATGGTCGTGGCTGAGCTCGGCCTCGCTCAGCTGCAGAAGGTCGCGCACAGCCTTGATATAGGTCTGTACTTGCGTGTCCAGCGCATCGGGGCCGTCGAAATACATGGCCTGCACGGTCGGTGACAGGATGCCGGGTAGACCCATCTGTGCATCGCCGTGGATCAGACCACGGTGCGAGACGTCCATCAGGTCGATGGCTTCCTGCAATTTGGCACGGAAAGCCGGACGCTCGTTCTTGCGCGCATCCGCCAGCAGGTTGGAGAACAGCGCGGTGCGCTGGCTCAGCATGCGCTGGCGTCCGCTCACGTTGACCACCGCCGCCGTGCTCTTCTGCTCGGTAATCACTAGGTCGAGGCTGATCCAAGCTGCCGTCGACAGCGTCGCCACCAGCGTGAGCGCAATGGCGTAGCGCCAGGTCAGCGCACGGGCGACACCGGAATGGCCAGCGTGTTCAGATGAGACGGATGGGATCATGGCACCCCGCGTCTATAGGCGTTGGCACATGCGTGCCGGCCGCAATGGATTGCATGACATGAAGCTTACTCTCTCTCCGGTTCGGCGCGATCCGGTCGTTGACTGCCCGCGTCTTTAATAGTGTGGTACTGCACGAAGTTTACACCATCAGCCCCACGTTCCATGAGGTCTATCTGGGGCGGGGGGCTTTATTCCAGCTGCGTTGGCAGAAACAGTTTGGGGTCGACCATCGCCCCGTTGAGGATCACGCTCCAGTGCAGATGCGGACCGGTGGCGCGGCCTGTCTTGCCGGAAAGGCCGATCTGCTGTCCTTTGCTCACCGTCAGATCTGTGGCGACGTCGATGCGGTCCAGATGGCAGTACATGGTGAGCAGGCCGTTGCCGTGGTCGAGGAACACTGTCTTGCCGTTGAAGAAATAGTCGTCGACGGCGAGTACCTTGCCTGGCGAGCTGGCGACGACCTCGGTGCCTGTCGGGACGGCCACGTCTATGCCGGCGTGCGGCGCGCGCGGTTGGCCGTTGAAGATGCGGCGCAGGCCGAAATGGCCGGACAGCCTGCCTTGGGCGGGCTGGATGAAGGTGGTGTCGGTGTTGGGACTCGGCTGCCAGTGCAACTTGAGCTGCTTGATGCGTGCGATCTCGCCGATGGCGCGCGCTTCGTCTTCCGGCGAGAGTTCCACCTTGCTTTTATCCTTCAGCGTGATGCGCTGCTCGGGATAACGCTTGGGCCTGACCTTGAAGGTGAGTTTCTGCGCGGCTTCGTTGCGTTTGACCTGCAGCACATGCGTGCCCGGTTTCATGTCCAGCGGCAGGCCGACCACGGCATACCATTTGCCTTTGTCAGCGGTCACGAGGATGGGCTGTTGGCCCAGCCAAGCCTGCGGCGTCTGCGCATTTGCAACGACGCTGCCCAATGGGACGAGCGCGACGCCGCCGGGTACGTTCGATGCCTGTGGCAGGGCGGCGTGTGCGTTCAGGGGCAGAGCGAGGTACAGCAGGAAAAGTTTGAGGCAGAGACGGTTCATGGTTGTGGCATTCGTGTAGTGCGTGGTTGGAACGTACCGCACTCAGGCGGCACGTTCAACAGTGAATTTCTTTCAGGTCAACCGCACGCCCCAATCGCGCCGCAACTGGTGCAGAACTCGCAGCCGTCCTTCTTGATCAGCGTGGCGTTGCCGCATTCCTTGCAGAGCTTGCCGGTGATCGTGCGGATGGCGGTGGGTTTGAGCTGGCCTTCGGGGATCTCCAGCACGCCCATCTGCTGCACCGGATAACCGTGTTCGTCCAGCACACCGAGCATGGCGTAGCGGTGGATGATGAGCTTGGCGACATACGAGACGGTCGACGGATAGCTTTCCATCTTGTTGCCGCCCGGCACGCGCGCCATGAAATCGCCCAGCGGCTCGCCGAAGTTGAGCAGCTTGCGCAGTTTCATGCCGATCCAGGCCGGGTCGATTACGCGCATGTCCAAGCTGAGCACCTTGCACAGTCCGTCCAGTGCGCGCGGATACACGCCGGACAGCCACATCGAATACGGGCGACGCTGGCCGTCTGGCAGCACCAGTTCTTTCAGGCCCAGCACGAAGTCGTCGCCGCTGCCCGCGTTGGAGATGTCCACCGTCCAGCTCATGGTGCCGTCCACGCCGGTCTTTGGTTCCTTCTTGGCGAACAATGCATCCATCATCGGCGTGGTCGCGCCGTCGCACACTTCCAGCGCGCCCAGTTGTTCGATGCGGTATTTCAGCAGGTGCGCGAAGGCGGCCACCAGGCTGGGCATGCGTTTCACTTCGCCGTCCGGCGGCATCGCCATGTCGAAGCCGTCGTCGCCCGCCGACTTCATCAGCATCTCCAGTTTCATGCGTATCCACACCGGGTCGCGCGTGCGCATGTCCATCGACAGCGATTTCGCCAGCGCACCCAGACCACGCGGCTGCTCGGACCCGTTCACCCACACCTCGAACGGATGGTTGCAGCCATTCGTAGTGTGCGACACGAAGGCCACGAAGCTGCCGAGCGGGTGTTTGACGACTTGCGACACCCAGCCCTCGCTGCCGGCGGGCAGTTCGGGACGGCCCGGCCAGCGCAGCGAGGCCAACGCAGGTTCTGGTGCGGATTCCAGCACGATGCGGCGGTCCTGGTCGAACACGAAATCCTGCGGCTGTTCTTCGGTCTTCTTCTCTGGTGTGACCGACAGCACCGAACCCAGCACGCTGTTGGGACGATAGGTCGCCAGACCTTTCAGTCCGGCCTTCCAGGCTTCGGTGTACAGGTCCTTGAAATCCTCGTAGGGATAGTCGGCCGGCACGTTCACCGTCTTGCTGATCGAGGTGTCGATGTAGGGCGCGACGGCGGCCACCATCTTCATGTGATCGATGGCGCTGATCTCCAGCGCGGTGACGAAAGCGGGCGGCAGCTTGTCCGTGTCACCGCCCAGTTTCTTGTACAGACGCCAGGCGTGGTCTTCCACCGAATAGTCTTTGGTGGTGCCGTCCGGCATGCGCTTCTTGCGCGTGTAGAACCAGGAGAACGGCGGCTCGATGCCGTTCGAGGCGTTGTCGGCGAAGGCCAGCGAGATGGTGCCGGTGGGCGCGATGGAGAGCAGGTGGCTGTTGCGCAGGCCGTGCTTGCGTATCTTGTTCTTCAACTCGTCCGGCAGGCGCGAAGCGAAGCGCGGTGCGTCCAGATATTTGTCCGCATCCAGCAGCGGGAACGCGCCGCGTTCGATGGCTAGATCGACCGAGGTGGCATAGGCCTCGTCGCGCATGATGCGAGTGATGTCGGCGGCGAAATTTCGTGCTTCGTCCGTGTCGTAACGCAGTCCAAGCATCGCCAGCGCATCGCCCAGCCCGGTGAAACCCAGACCGACACGTCGCTTGCTGCGTGCTTCTTCCTGCTGCTCCGGCAAGGGCCAAGCGGTCACATCCAGCACATTGTCCAGCATGCGGATCGAGGTGCGCACCAGATGCTTGAACGGCTCGTGATCGAAGCCCGCATGATTCGTGAACGGATTCTTCACCATGCGCGTCAGGTCGATGGAGCCGAGGCAGCAGCAGCCGTAAGGTGGGAGGGGTTGCTCAGCGCAGTTGTGCACATACAGACCGTTGGCATCGAAGGCATGCACCTCGGCTACGGTCACGTCGTACACATCTTCCACGCCATCATCTTGTAATGCGGCAACCGTCGCGACGAAGCGTTCCGCATTCTGCTTGCGCTGATAATTCGCCAGAGATGCCAGGAGCTTGTCCATCTTGTCGCTGTCGGCAAAACCGATCTGCTCGGCGTAGCGCGCGATGTTGTCGCCGCTGATGATGAGTTCGTGCAATGCCTGACATGCATATTCTTTTGCGCTGCCTTTGCCGTCGGGCAATAGCTTCATGCCTGCCGGGCGGCGATTCTGATAGATGGTGGACACGATGCCGAGTCGTTGCAGCATGCGTTGTGCGGCCTGCAGGTTGCTAAGGTCGATCTGCGTCAGGCGTACGCTGATACCTTTCTCCTGCGTTCCTTGCACGGAACCATCGGCGTCGAACATGCCGCGCAATGCGCCCCGGTAGAAATCGGATGAGGCATTCTCCATCGCGGGCGTGAAGCGTTTGTTGCCGGGCGACAGCCCCAGTTGCAACGCCAGCGAACGCAACGCGCCTGTCGCCAGTCTGAATTCGCCGCGTCCGTCTACTGGTCGCTGCCAGCCCTTGAAATCGGCACGGTGCGGCAGTGTGCGCGCGGCCTGTTCCGCCGCCAGCATCACGCTGGCGATAGCGTTCGAAGGCTGTATCTCTTCACCGTTGGCTTGCTTCAGCGCGGCGGCATCCCACACGCTCAACACTGCCTTGTCGGTTTTCAGCGTGCCGTCGCCGATCAGCAGACCGATCAGATAACCCTCGGCTTCGGTGTGCGCGCCGCCCCATGCATGCAGGGCACGATGGTCGTGCAGCACGATCTGGTCACCGGATATCAGATCACCCGCTTTGACCCATTCCGTTTCGCGCACGTAGCGTGTCATCCTGGATACGCGCAGTACTTGATGGTCGGCGGTCAGACGCAGGGTGTGGCCTTCGGTGGTGTTCAGGCGCAGCACCGGTTTGTGGCCGGTTAGGAAGAAGCCCTGCGATTCGGTGGGATAACACTTGCCGTCTACGACAGCCTCGAAAGGTTGCCCGATCAGATCGCGCACTTGTCGTGCACCGTCCTTCGTCATCACCCAAGCGTCAGCTGTAACGCAAGGGTTGGTCGCCTCGATCACTTCGCAATACGACAGGTTGTTGTCACGATTCATCAGGTCGATGAACAGCACGCCGGGCTCGGCGTGGTCGTAGGTGCTGGCGATGATCTGTTTCCACAGGTCGGTGGCGCGCACCTTGCGATATACCCACTTGCCGTCGGCGCGTTGTGTCGCACCGGCTTCCTTGATCGCTGCGGAGGGTTCGGCGGCATGCACCAGTTCGAACTCCTCGTCTTTCTCCACGGCCTGCATCAACGCATCGGTCACGCCGACCGAGATGTTGAAGTTGCGCAGGTCGCCCTTGTCCTTGGCGCTGATGAATTTCTCGATGTCGGGATGGTCGCAACGTAGCACGCCCATCTGTGCGCCGCGACGTGCACCGGCAGACTCAACCGTCTCGCAGGAGCGGTCGAACACACGCATGTAGGAGATGGGGCCGGAAGCGCGCGAGTTGGTGCCTTTGACGTGCGCGCCTTCTGGGCGGATGGTGGAGAAGTCGTAACCGACGCCGCCGCCACGCCGCATGGTCTCGGCCGCCTGTTGCAGCGCGTCGTAGATGCCGGGGCGGCCGTCGCTGAAACCGGAGATGGCGTCGCCCACCGGCTGCACGAAGCAGTTGATGAGCGTGGCCTGGATCTTCAGTCCGGCGGCGGAATTGATACGGCCGGCGGGGACGAAGCCGTTTTCCTGCGCCTGGAAGAAAGCCTCTTCCCATTGCGCGCGTTGCTCCGGTTTCTCGGCCTGCGCCAGCCCGCGCGCCACGCGGCGGCGCACGTCCTGCACCGTGTTTTCGTCTGCTTCCGCGTATTTTTCGAGGAGGACTTCGGTGCTGATCTCTTGCGTCATCTCTGGGCTTTCTGATGGTTTCCCTTGTTATAAAGGAAGGGAAGGGGTGAACTGGACGCTAATTATACGGACAGATGCCGTGCAAACACAGGGCGCAATTTTGTGGCCGATGCGGTAATGTACTTGATGTTTATGTTAGGGCGATTTAGCTGGAGCGTAGTAGATGAGCGATAACACATTGAAACCTATCCGTTTGGGCCTGATGCCGCCGTTGACCGGCCTAGTCGGTCTGTATGGTGCCGAGATATGCAATGCGGCCATGATCGCTTGTAACGAGATCAATGAGGCAGGCGGCTTGTTGGGGCGAAAGCTGGAACTGATCATCGAGGATGACGGTAGTTTGCCGGATACCGCCGTGCCTGCCGCATTGCGCTTGGTCGAACAACATCATTGTGATGCCATCATCGGCAACCTGTTGTCGAACTCGCGCATCGCCGTCGCCGCGCAGGTGGCCGAGCCGAAACGCATTCCTTATTTGAATTTCTCGTTCTACGAAGGAAGTATCTCCGGGCGCTACTTCTTCCACTTCGCCGCGCTGCCCAACCAGCAGATCGACAAGATGATCCCCTACATGGCCAAACACCACGGCCTCAAGATGTTCTTCGCGGGCAACAACTACGAATGGCCGCGCGGTTCTATCGATGCGGCCAAGCGCTCGCTGTTGGCACTGGGTGGTGATGTCGTCGGCGAGGAGTACCTGCCCATAGGGGCGAACCCGCAAGAGATAGATGCTTTGCTCGAACAGGTCGCCCGCTCAGGCGCGGATGTGTTCGTACCGTATTTCGCGGGTAACGACCAAGTGCATCTGCTCACGCAATTCACCGAGATGGGCTTGAAGAATCGCATGACGGTGGTGATGGGGCATTACGACGAGATGATGGTCAGCCAGTTGCCGGCGAAGGTGCGCGAGGGTTTTTATTCCAGTAACAGTTATTTCATGTCGGTGGAAACAGCGGAGAATCGCAGCTACCTTGAGCGTCTGGCGCAACTGCCCGACATCACCGGCATCTGGCCGAACGGCAACGGCATCCTCACTAATTTCGGCGAGGGTACTTATCTGTGCGTGAAGGCTTTTGCCAAGGCTGTTGAAGCTGCGGGTACGAGTGAGCCGGAAGCCGTGGTGGATGCGCTGGAGAACATCCGCGTAGGCTCGCCGCAGGGCGAAGTGGTGATGGATGCCGCGACCCACCATGCCAGTGTGAACACCTATCTTGCCCGCTGCAATGCGGATGGCACGTTCGATATCGTTGAGTCTTTCGGGCGCATCGCGCCGCAGATTCCCGAGCGCTATCGCGAACAGGCACAACAGTCGAAGCTACATGAGTCGCCACCTTCGCCGCAGGTGATGGAACAGATATCGGCGGAAGCGAATGCCGCTATGCAAAGACTCAGTACGGCACAGCAGATATTGTCCATCGCAGACATGGCCGTCATCGCCACCAATGGTCAGGGCTTCATCGTTGAAGCCAATCCCAGTGCCTGCGGGCTGTTCGGTTATACCTTGCCCGAGATGATCGGTATGTCGGTGCATCTGCTGTTGCCGCCGCATCTACGCCAGCGGCATGTCGATATGGTGCGGGTATTCGTCGAGGGAGATGAGATGGAGCGGCGCATGTCGTCGCGTCGCGAGATATCTGGCTATCGCAAGGATGGCTCGTTCTTTCCGCTGGAAGCGGCGATCGCGAAATTCAAGAATGGTGACGATTGGATGTTGGTCGTCACCATGCGCGACATCTCCGAACGCAAGCGTGCCGAGGATGAGATGCTGTGGCGGGCGACACATGATGTGCTCACACAATTGCCCAACCGGGCGTTGATCCGCGAACGGCTGGTGAATGCTTTGCTGCGTTCGCAACGACAGGGATTGAGTATCGCGCTGTTGTTCATCGATCTGGACGGGTTCAAGTTGGTGAACGATACCCACGGACATCAGGCGGGCGATGCCTTGCTCAAGGCGGTGGCCGCACGCCTGATCGAGCAGGTGCGTCCGGGTGATACGGTAGCGCGTCTGGCGGGCGACGAGTTTGTGGTGTTGTGCGAACAACTGGAACAACCCAGTACCATCTCGGCGCTGGCCGAGCGGATCAATGAGGCGATGCGCCAACCTGTCAACTTCGACAGTACGCCGCTATTCGTCACCGCCAGTATCGGTATCGCGGTGGGACATGGCAGCACGCATTCTGCCGATGATCTGCTGCGTTCTGCCGATACCGCCATGTATGAGGCGAAGCAGAAAGGGCGCGACGGCTGGCATTTTTTCAGCGAGAGTCTGGAAGAGAAAGTTCGCCAGCGTTTGTCGGTGACCGAGGGGCTGCGACAAGCATTGGCGCGCAACGAATTCTCCTGTCGTTTCCAGCCCATCGTCTCGGCGGAGAATCGGCGCATCGTCGGTGCTGAGTTGCTGCTGCGCTGGCATCCGCCGAGGGGCGAGATATCGCCCGCTGTGTTCATTCCCATCGCCGAGATGACAGGCCCTATCGTGGCCATCGGCTTGTGGGTGTTCCGTCAGGGCTGTCTGGCCGAGGCCAAGTGGCGCCAGCGCTGGGGTGCGCAGGCACCGTCCTATGTGTCGGTGAACGTCTCCACACGTCAGTTGAATGAAGAGACACTGGCGCAGGATTTTGCGGAGATATTGCGCGAGACAGGTGCCGATCCGACCCGCATGCTGATCGAGATCACTGAGACTTCGCTGATGGCCGATGTGGAGAGAAATCTGCATGTGCTGCGCCAATTGGCCGAAATGGGCTTGCGTGTGGCGGTGGACGATTTCGGCACCGGCTATTCGTCGTTGGCACAACTGACGCGCATGCCGGTCAGCGTACTGAAGATCGACAAGGCTTTCGTCGACGGCGTGGACAAGCAGGCCGATAGCCGCACCATCATCCGCGGCATCATCGGGCTCGGACGTTCGCTCGGACTGAAGCTGGTGGCCGAGGGGGTGGAGAACGAGGCGCAGATGCTGGAGTTGCGTTCTAGTGGATGTGATCTTATTCAAGGCTATCTTTGCTACCGTCCGCTTGATGAACAGTCCTTCATCGAGGCAGTGGACAAAGAGCTGAGCAGTGACAATAAAGACGAGCAGCTGTCTTTATATTTCCTGTTGTATGTCAGCCAAGCGAGTGAGGGCATGGACGAGGAAGGCTTGGCGCAGCTCAAGAAGGTATCGCAACATAACAACCAAGTGACCGGTATCACCGGTTGCATGCTGTATCAGAATGGCTGCTTCATGCAGATGCTGGAGGGGAGCCGAGAGAACGTGCTGAAGTTGATGGAGTGCATCCGGGCTGATAGTCGACACAAGAATGTGCGCATCGTCATTGAAGGGCACGAGCAGCAGCGTGTGTTCCTGGACTGGAACATGCAGTTCCATGATATGTCCAGCATCGCGGGGGCACCCGATTTCAGTGCGTGGAACCACAGAACCATCAGCTTCCTCGAACTCGCCGAAGATGCGCGCATCTGCTACAGCTATATCACTGCCTTCAGGGGTGGCCATTTTTAGGGAATCAAGATTGATCAGTACTTCCTAAGATCATTCCCGAGTAAGGATTGGGGTGTTTGTTTGTGTCTGGTGTGGGTAAAGTCTGTAACGCCTATAGTTATGTGGAGGTTAGCTTGAATCAACGTATTCCAATGCGTCATTTCTTCTTGTTGTTGGGCCTCATTGCCTTGGCTGAGATGTTGCTGATGCTGACCGTCGATCCGATGATGGAATCATATGGTTATCCGGTCTGGATACGTGCCATAGCGGATGCCGGATTGCTTGCCCTGATCTGTGTTCCTTTCATGCTTAATTTCCAACTGCGTCCTATGCAGATGGCTTATCACGATCCGCTGACCGGTTTGCCCAACCGTCAGTTGTTCAACGACAGGCTGGAACATGCGCTGGAAATCGCCAAGCGCGAACAACGCAGTTTTGCCGTAGTGTTCCTCGATCTCGATAATTTCAAACCTATCAATGACCGTTTCGGTCATCGCATCGGCGATGTGGTGTTGAAACTGGCAGCAGTACGTATCGAAAGTGGCATACGCGAAAGCGATACCGTGGCCCGCATTGGCGGCGATGAATTCGCCATACTGTTAAGTAATGCAGAAAACACTACAGATGCAGAACAAGTGATTCGCAAAATTTCAGATGCTTTGTCTCGCCCGTTCGAGGTGCGCGGTCATATTCTGGAACTGGGTGTCAGCGCTGGGGCCGCCTTCTATCCGGCTGATGGAGTGAGTGGGATTGAATTGATCGATGCCGCGGATGAGGCGATGTATCGTAACAAGGGGCTGAGAAAGTCTTTGGAGGCGATGCCGGAAATCGCACTCCGTGCCCGATAACTATAGTTGAGGTTGCAGCGTATCGCGAACGTCAGTCTGCCCGGTCAATACGCTGCATCAGGCCTGAACTCATGCCTGATCGAATAGTGTGGGCAGTCCATCCAAGCCAACGAAATTCAGCGCGTAGCTCGCCTGCGCACGCACCACCGGTTTGGCGTGATAGGCGATGCTCACACCGGCCTGCGCCATCATCTTCAGATCGTTCGCGCCGTCGCCCATCGCGATCACCTGTTCGCGGCTGAGGCCCAATTCTTCACGCACGCGGTTGAGCCAGTCGGCTTTGGCCTGAGCATCCACGATGTCGCCCAGCACCTTGCCGGTGAGCTTGCCGTCCACGATCTCCAGTGTGTTGGCATGTGCGTAGTCGAGGCCGAGGCGTTCTTTCAATCGCTCGGTGAAGTTCACGAAGCCACCGGACACCAGCATCGTTTTGATGCCGTGTTGTTTCATGGTGGCCAGCATCTTCTCGGCACCGGGGTTGAGTTGCAGTCGTTCGTCGTACACGCGCAGTAAGGCGGATTCATCCAGCCCTGCCAGCAATGCCACGCGGCGGCGCAGGCTCTCTGCGAAATCCAACTCACCGCGCATCGCGGCTTCGGTGATCTCCGCTACCTGTGGCTTCAGGCCCTGCATGTCGGCGATCTCGTCGATGCATTCGATACTGATCAGCGTGGAATCCATGTCCATCACCAGCAGGCCGAAATCTCCAAGATGTTTTCCCTCTGGCACATAACCGAAGTCGATCTGATGTTCGTAGCAATATGCGCCTATGATCTCGTGCGGTTCGATGCCGCGCAGACGGTAGGCGTGCGGCGTGATCTGCTCTGTGCGTTGCGCAGACGCAAGACTGGCGATGTGTTCGACCTGGACAGAAGGGATGGCGTGCAGGGCATGGAGGATGAGGTTCATAGAGACGTACGTGGGCGTAGGGTTGTCAATGTTCGGGGCGGTATTTTAATTCAATCGGCTTCAGCTTCCCGAAGAAGTTCTGCGTGCGCAAGGCAGGACATTCGGTTAGCGCCTTGACGGCAGGCGCTAACCTGCCTATTGTCCGTCACGACCATTCGCACTTGGCGTCGTTGATGTTCGTATTTGCTGGATCGGCGACCAGTGGCTGAGTTTGTAGCGCATATGTTCATGCCACAAGGGACAGGAGTCCATGAGCAGGCAATGGAAAAAATATCTGATCCTGATCCTGATCGCAGCAGAGGTGCTGCTGATCACCGTTCTGGATTATCTCGTGCGGGAAACCTTCTTTTCGCTGGAGGTTCTGTATTGCCTGCCTGTCATTCAGGGGGCACGCTTGGGCGCGATACAGGCCATGCGCCGTACCGATTCTTACTACCCGACGATCGTCGCTATCGCCGTGGCACTGGTGTGGAGTTCGGCGGAGTTGCTTATCGCTTGGCCGGACTTCCCGTGGCAGGCGTTTTTGCTGAATATGTTCACGCGCAGCGTCACTTTTACCGTCATCGGTCGTGTCGTGACCAAGCTATGGAAGGAAAGGGAGTATGCCTACAAGGATTCTCTGACCCAGCTGGCCACTCGCTACGATTTCTTCAACCGATTCGAGGTCGAGCAGGCTCGCAGTGAACGTTCCGGCAGTCCCTATTCGGTGCTGTATATCGATATCGACCACTTCAAGAGGCTCAATGACAAAAGAGGGCATCAGGCCGGGGATGCTGCCTTGCAGACCCTCGCCAACATCTTGCGGGAGAATTCCAGAGTCGTTGATATTGTCGCCCGTTTCGGCGGGGACGAGTTCGTGCTGGTCTTCCCCGATACGGATGAGTCGGCTTGTGTCGAGCTGGTGAAGCGCATACAGCATGCTGCAAATATCGAGTTCAGGAAACGAGGTTGGCAGATATCACTCTCGGTGGGGCACCTCACCGAGACCGGCAGCCGCCTGAATATGAACGATATCCTGCATGAAGCCGACGTCAAGATGTATGCCGACAAGAATGGCAAACACTAGCAGGGCGGCCATTGCGCAGTAGTGTTTTTCCTTGAAGCGGAGCGCCACCGCATCACTCCATTGTGATTCGATACGCCGCTTGTCCTGAACGCTCATCTTGCTGGGCCGTGTGCGCTGGATCGTGGTGTGCTGATCTGATACGTGCTGAAATACTGCGTCTCACCGCCCCGATTGTTTAGAATGGCGCGCTTCAGCTTTGTGCTCACTAGCCATTCCATTCATGACTCAAGTCCCGACCAAAACCAATCTGCACCCGCGCAATCTGCACCGGGAACGTTATGACTTCGCGCAACTCATCGCGAGCAGTCCCGAACTGGCCGCCTTCGTGTCCGTGAACAAATACGGCAACGAATCCATCGATTTCGTCGATCCCGCAGCTGTGAAAGCGCTCAACCGCGCACTGCTGAAACAGCATTACCACATCAAGGAATGGGACGTCCCCGAGCAATACCTGTGTCCGCCCATTCCCGGACGTGCCGACTACATACACTATCTCGCCGATCTGTTGGCCGAGAGCAACGGCGGTGAGGTCCCGCGCGGAGAGGCGGTGCATGTGCTCGACATCGGTGTGGGCGCGAACTGCATCTACCCGCTCATCGGCCATGCCGAATACGGCTGGCATTTCGTCGGCACGGAAGTGGACGAGGTCGCGCTGGCTAATGCCCGATACATCGTCGATGCCAACAAATTGAGCGGTGCCATCGAACTGCGCCTGCAATCCTCGACTGCGGACGTCTTCTCCGGCGTCACCTATGCCGATGAATACTTCGCACTCACCCTCAGCAATCCGCCGTTCCATGCCTCGCTCGCCGAAGCCCGCAAAGGTTCACAACGCAAATGGCAGAACCTCGGCAAGGAGAACAACAAGCACAAGAAGCCGGTACTGAACTTCGGCGGACAAAGTATGGAGCTGTGTTGCGAGGGTGGTGAAGAAGCCTTCGTCACCCGCATGATCGAAGAGAGCGCAGACGGCGGCGACCACTGCCTGTGGTTCACCACCCTGATCTCAAAGTCTGCCAGCCTGCCGCGAGCCTACGATGCGTTGCAACATTATTGCGCGGTGGATAGCCGCACCATAGAGATGTCGCAAGGCCATAAAAAGAGCCGCTTGTTAGCTTGGACGTTTATGGATCAGAAGCAGCGGCGGGAGTGGTGGGCGTTGCATGGTGCAAAGGATGCGCAGATTTAATCCCTTAGCCGAAACGTATCTTC
This sequence comes from Sideroxydans sp., assembly GCF_054604835.1. Classification (NCBI taxonomy): domain Bacteria; kingdom Pseudomonadati; phylum Pseudomonadota; class Betaproteobacteria; order Nitrosomonadales; family Gallionellaceae; genus Sideroxydans; species Sideroxydans sp. Next base: position 304,314 of record NZ_JBTSFG010000001.1, read on the forward strand.
ATCACCAATACAGCACCCGCCAGCACCAGTGTGATGCTGTTGGCGATGATTATGGGCCATGCTTCCAGCAGGATGCCGTATGCCAGCCACGATGCGACGCCGAGCGTGAACATGGCATACATGCCCAGCGAGATGTCTGCAGTGTGGCGCGTGTGCCATACCTTTAGCGCTTGAGGTATGAATGCGGTGGTGGTCAGTGTCGCAGCGATGCTGCCTACCCAATCGACAGCGTTCATGAGTGATATTCAACGTTGTGAACGCAGTTTGAAATACTGAGCTTCAAGACAATTCCCCAAAGAAGTTTTTGATCGCCAACACCCGCTGTTTCAACTCCCCATACTTCAACTCGATGCGCAGCTTGTCCTGACCGGCCATCTTGATGTGCCGTTTGCTCTGGATCATGGTGATGACCTTCATCGGGTCGATGGGTGGTTCGGGGACGAACTGGATCTGGATCGCTTCGCCGGAGGCATCCACTTTGCTGATGCCGAGCGGCTTGGCGAGGATGCGCAGGCGGTGGCAGTCGAACAGTGTCTGTGCGGGCTCGGGCAACAGGCCGAAGCGGTCGATGAGTTCCTGCTGCATGTCGTCCAGCTCTTCCTGCGTGTTGCAGTTGGCGAGGCGTTTGTAGATGACCAGACGCTGGTGGATGTCGCCGCAGTAGTCGTCCGGCAGCAGCGCAGGCGAGTGCAGATTGATCTCGGTGGTGACGCCCAGCGGGTGCGCCATGTCCGGCTCGTGTCCTGCTTTCAGCGATTTGATGGCGGCGTTGAGCATGTCGTTGTAGAGCGAGAAACCGATCTCCTGCATCTCGCCGCTCTGCGATTCGCCCAGCACTTCGCCCGCGCCGCGTATCTCCAAGTCGTGCATGGCGAGGTAGAAACCGCTGCCCAGTTGTTCCATGGCCTGGATGGCTTCCAGGCGTTTCTTGGCCTGCGCGGTGAGACCTTCCTTGTTGTCCACCAGCAGATAAGCATAAGCCTGATGGTGCGAGCGTCCGACGCGGCCGCGCAATTGGTGCAACTGCGCGAGGCCGAAGCGGTCTGCGCGGTTCATGATGATGGTGTTGGCGGTCGGCACGTCGATGCCAGTCTCGATGATGGTGGAGCAGAGCAGCACATTGAAGCGCTGGTGGGTGAAGTCGCGCATCACCGCTTCCAGATCGCGTTCGCCCATCTGGCCGTGCGCCATGCGGATGCGCGCTTCGGGCAGAAGTTCGGTCAGTTTCTCCAGCATGTTGGGCATGGTGTCCACTTCGTTGTGCAGGAAGTACACCTGCCCGCCGCGCTTGAGTTCTCGCAGCACAGCCTCGCGGATCACACCCGCGCTGTAGTTGCTGACGAAGGTCTTGATGGACAGACGGCGCTGCGGCGCGGTGGCGATCACCGAGAAGTCACGCAGGCCTTCCAGCGACATGGCTAGCGTGCGCGGGATAGGCGTGGCGGTGAGCGTGAGCACATCCACCTCGGCACGCAATGCCTTCAGTCTTTCCTTCTGCTGCACCCCGAATCGGTGTTCTTCGTCGAGGATGACCAGCCCCAGATTGTGGAACTTCACATCCTTCTGGATCAGCTTGTGCGTACCGATGACGATGTCCAGTCTGCCATCCGCCAGGTCCTTCAGCGCCTGCGTCGTTTCCTTGGTGGAGCGGAAGCGCGACAGTTCGGCGAGCTTGATCGGGAAGTCGGCGAAGCGGTTGGAGAAGTTCTGGAAGTGTTGCTCGACCAGCAGCGTGGTCGGCGCGAGCACGGCCACCTGCTTGCCTTCCATCGCGGCGATGAAAGCAGCGCGCAGCGCCACCTCGGTCTTGCCGAAGCCGACGTCGCCGCAGATCAGGCGGTCCATCGGCTTGCCGGATTGCAGGTCGAGGATGACGGCCTCGATGGCGGCGGCTTGGTCGGCAGTCTCGTCGAAACCGAAACCGGCGGCGAAGGCTTCGTAGTCGTGATAGTTGAACTTGAACGCATGGCCTTTGCGCAGGGCGCGCTGCGCATACAGGTTGAGCAGTTCGGCGGCGGTGTCGCGCACCTGTTGCATGGCGCGGCGCTTGGCCTTGTCCCACGCGCCGCTGCCCAGCTTGTGCAGCGGCGCGGTCTCGGGTGCGCCGCCGCTGTAACGACCGATCACATGCAGTTGCGAGACCGGCACATACAGCTTGGCTTCGTCCGCATATTCCAGCAGCAGGAACTCGTTCTCGCCTTCGCCCATGTCGAGATTGACCAGCCCGTGGTAGCGCGCGATGCCGTGCTGTTCGTGCACCACAGGATCGCCCGGCTTGAGCTCGGACAGATCGCGCAGCATGCCTTCGACGTTGCTCTTCTTCGCGGTGCGCGAGATGCGCGCGCGCGACGGCGTGGCATACAGCTCACTTTCGGTGACGATGGCGATGTGTTCGTCGCTGAGCAAGAAGCCGTTGCCGACGGTTGCCACGCCGAGCATGAACTTCTGTTTGCCGGCGAGGAACGCGGCGTAGTCTTCGCACACCGCCGGTGTCAGTCCGTATTCCTCAAGGTAGTTGGACATGATCTCGCGGCGGCCAAGGCTGTCGGCCAGCAGCAACACGCGCCCCTCGTAGTCGCGAATGAAGTCGGCGAACTTCTGCGTGGGGATCTCGGCGCGGCGGTCTACGGCGATGTCGGGGATGGCGGCGATAGGGCAGCGCGTCAGCGAAGCACCGCTCTCGTCAGCGGCGATGTCGATGCGCCCGAATTCCTTGGCGCGGATGAAGAACTGCTCCCCATCCATGAACAGTTCCTTCGTCTCCAGCAGCGGGTGCTGCGGATCGCCGCGCAGCAACTTGTAGCGCGAGGCTGTGTCCTGCGCGAACTGTTGTATCGCGGCGGTCACGTCGTGATGCAGACACAGCGTGGCGTCATTGGGCAGGTAGTCGAACAGATTCGCGGTCTGTTCGAAGAACAGCGGCAAGTAATACTCGATGCCGGCCGGCGCGATGCCTTTGCTCACGTCTTTATAGATGCGCGATTTGGACGGATCGCCCTCGAAACGCTCGCGGAAGTTCTGGCGGAAGGTGGCCTGACCTTTTTCGTCCATGGGGAACTCGCGCGCGGGCAGCAGGCGGATCTCCGGCACCGGGTATAGCGTGCGCTGCGTGTCCACGTCGAAGGTGGCGATGGTCTCGATCTCGTCGTCGAACAGGTCGATGCGGAAAGGCAGCGCGCTGCCCATGGGGAACAAATCGATCAGTCCGCCGCGCACGCAGTATTCGCCCGGTGTCAGCACCTGCTGCACATGGGTGTAACCGGCAAGCGTCATCTGCTGGCGGAAAGCGTCGAGGGCCAGCGCCTCGCCCTTCTTCAGGAAGAAGGTGTAGGCCGCCATGTAGCTCACCGGCGGCAGTGGGTAGAGCGCCGTGGTGATGGGCACGATGACGACGTCGAAGGCCTGGGTGCGGATATGGTGCAGGGTCGCCAGTCGCTCGGAGATCAGGTCCTGATGCGGCGAGAAGTGGTCGTAGGGCAGCGTCTCCCAGTCCGGCAGCAGGTGCACTTTCAGGCTCGGGTCGAAGAACGGGATCTCGTCCACCAGTCGTTGCGCTTCCAGCGCATTGGCAGCGATCACCACCAGCGGGGCTTTCTGTTTTGCGAGTTGCGCGATCCCGAGCGCGTCGGACGAGCCGATCAGGTTGGCGTAGCGGGGGCGGGAATGGGGTGAGGCGAACAGCATGGCGGTACTCGAAGCAAAGGGCGCGCATTATACCCTTGCCGGGATGACCACCTTGTTGCGGATGGTGTTTGTAATATCATGCGTCACTCTTAAATAGCGGCTTGCCGATACATGAAGCGATATCTGGATATTTCCCGTCTTGGTCTGTTGAAGCGCAACTTTCGTTACCTGACCATTGCTTGGTCGGTCATCGTGGCGGCTTCGCTGGGCTGGACCCTGTATTTCCAGAACGACACGTTCCAGAAGACACTCTACAGCCGGGCCGTGGCGATCCATGCCATGGACATGGAATACCGTAATTGGGTCATCCACAGCGGCGGTGTCTATGTGCCGGTCAGCGACCAGGTCGTTCCGAGTCCGTGGTTGAGTGAAGTGCAGGATCGGGACATCACCACGCCTTCCGGCCAAAAGCTCACCCTGCTGAATTCTTCCTATGTGGTGCGCTTGGTGCATGAGGGCATGGCCGCCCATCAGAGCGAGCTGCGCGGGCATATCGCCAGCCTGCGCCCGATCAATCCGATCAATGCGGCGGACGACTGGGAGCGTCAGGCGCTGGGAGCCTTCCAGCGCGGTGCCGGAGAATGGTCGTCGTTCGATGTCATGCAAGGGCAGCGTTACTTCCGCTACATGAAGCCGATGGTCACGGAGCAGAGTTGCCTCAAATGCCATGCACAGTATGGCGACAAGCTGGGTGATATCCGTGGCGGGGTTAGCATCGCCATCCCGGTCGAGCAGCAGCTTCGTATCGAAAGCGGTGAGCGCAGTGCGCTCGTCGCCGGACACGGACTGATTTGGGGGCTGGGACTGTTCGGTCTGTTCTTCAGTGCGCGGTGGCAAACAGCCTCCATACGCCGGGCCGAACAGAGCGAGGCGGAGGTCACGCTGCTGACCAACTCCATCGCGCATGCCATCTACGGGCAGGACCGGGACGGCTTCTGTACCTTCGCCAACGAGGCCTGTGTGAAGGCGCTGGGTTACGACTCGGCGTCCGAACTGCTGGGGCAAGATATGCATGCGCTGGTGCACCACACCCGCATGGATGGCACGCCTTATCCCTATCGTGAATGCCCTACGTATTCTTCCATCCGCGACGGTCGCTCCTATCATATCGACGACGAGATACTGTGGCGCAAGGACGGCACAACCTTCCCGGCCGCCTACTGGTCGTATCCCGTCAGCCGCGACGGGGTCATCCACGGTGCCGTGGTGACCTTCATGGATATCAGCGAACAGTTGCGTGTCAAGGATGAGTTGAGAAGCTCGAAGAAGTTGCTCGAATCCATCGTCGAGAACATCCCGGCGATGGTGTTTCTGAAAGATGCAAAGGAATTACGCTTCGAGTTGTTCAATCGGGCCGGGGAACAGTTGCTGGGCTACCAGCGTAAGGACTTGATCGGCAAGAACGATCTAGATTTTTTCCCCAGTGAACAGGCCGAGTTCTTTATGCAGAAAGACCGTGCGGTGCTGGAGAGCAGGCAGTTGCTGGAGATACCTTCTGAGCCCATCAAGATTGCGGACGGTAGTCAGCGCTGGCTGAATACCTTCAAGATCGGCCTGTATGACGATGCGGGCCAGCCTACCCACCTGTTGGGCATCTCGGTCGATATCTCAGAACGTATCGCGATGGAAGAGGTGTTGCGGGCCAGCCAGCAGCGACTGACCGAGGCACAACGCATGGCTCACCTGGGGTATTGGGAACTTGATCTGGTGAAGAATGCCTTGAATTGGTCGGATGAACTGTATCGCATCTTCGAGATCGATCCGCAGCGGTTCGGCGCGACCTATGAGGCGTTCTTGGATGCCATCCATCCGGAAGATCGCGAGATGGCAGATCAAACCTATAAGAAGTCGTTGCAAGAACATACGTCCTCCTATCAGATCGAGCATCGTCTATTGATGAAAGATGGGCGCACCAAGTATGTACAGGAGAAGATCAAGACAGTATTCGATGCTGGCGGAAAACCCTTGCACTCCATGGGTACGACACAGGATGTGACGGCGAGCATGTTTGCCGATAAAGCTTTGCGTGAGCAGCAACAGATGCTGGAACAGGCACTGGAAGGCACCATCCATACCGTGTCGATGGCGGTTGAACTGCGCGATCCCTACACCGCAGGCCACCAGCGCCGGGTGGCCGAACTTTCCTGCGCCATCGCTCGTCAGCTCGGGCTGGATGATGAGCGCATCCGTGGTATCCGTCTCGGAGCCACCATCCACGACATCGGCAAGATCGGCATCCCCGCCGAGGTGCTGAGCAAACCCTCGCGCCTGACCGACATCGAGCTGCGCATCGTGCGGGAACATGCGCGCATGGGATACGACATCCTCAAGGATGTACGCTTCCCGTGGCCGGTGGCGGACATCGCCTGGCAGCATCACGAGCGCATGGACGGCTCCGGCTATCCGCAAGGCTTGAAGGGTGAAGAGATTTCACTGGAAGCGCGAATCGTGGCCGTTGCGGATGTGGTGGAGTCGATGGCGAGCCACCGTCCTTACCGCCCCTCCCTGGGTATCGAAGCGGCGCGGGAAGAGCTGGTCAACGGGCGTGGCACCTTGTATGACGCACAAGTGGTGGATGCCTGTCTGCATGCGTTGGATAGTGGCTTCACGCTCAGTTGAGTTTTGGTAGACTCGCGCCCATGTCTGAATTCCACGCATTAGTTCCCGCCGCCGGTTTCGGCGCACGCATGGGCCACGAGTTGCCCAAGCAATATCTCGACCTCGCCGGTCGCCCGATGATCTGGCATGCGCTCACCACTTTGTGCGCCAGTCCGCAGATCAAAACGGTGTTCGTGGTGCTGGCGCCGGACGACGAATATTTCGCGCGTTACGACTGGTCGCATTGCGGCGAGAAGCTGGAGCCGCTGTATTGCGGCGGTGTGACGCGTGCCGAGAGCGTGGCCAACGGCCTGCTCGCTTCCGAGCTGGAACCGGACGATTGGGTGCTGGTGCACGACGCAGCGCGACCCTGTCTGAGCAGCCACCTGCTGACGCGCATGATCGTCGAACTGCGCGACGACCCGGTGGGCGGCATCCTCGCGGTGCCGGTGGCGGACACGCTCAAGCGTGCCGATTCCCAGCAGCGCATCGCCCACACCGAACCGCGCGAAGCCCTGTGGCAAGCGCAGACGCCACAGATGTTCCGCGCCGGACTGCTGGCCGAAGCCCTGGCACGAAGCGTGACGGTCACCGACGAAGCGTCGGCTATCGAAGCGATGGGTCTGCAACCGAAACTTGTGGCCAGCGATTCGTCGAACTTCAAAGTGACTTATCCGCAGGACATCGAACTGGCGGAGTTGTTGTTAAAGCAGAAAAACAATTAGCCACAGAGTACACAGAGGTCACAGAGAGGTGTGGCAGGTTTTCTCTGTGGTCTCTGTGTACTCTGTGGCAATAGGTTTGAATTTGAGTGAGAGTGAATATGAGAATCGGACAAGGTTTCGACGTTCACCAACTGGTCGAGGGGCGCAAGCTCATCATCGGCGGGGTGGATATCCCTTATGAAAAAGGACTGCTCGGCCACTCCGACGCCGACGTGCTGCTGCACGCTATCTGCGACGCGCTGCTGGGGGCGGCGGCGCTGGGCGATATCGGCCGCCACTTCGCCGATACCGATGCCAAGTTCAAGAACATCGACAGCCGCATCCTGCTGCGCGAGACGCTGCATCTGGTGCGCGAAGCGGGCTATCGCGTCGCTAACGTCGATGCCACCATCATCGCGCAAGCGCCCAAGATGGCGCCGCATATCCACCAGATGGTCGAGCACATCGCGGCCGACCTGCGGCTGGAAAAGAGCGCCGTCAACGTCAAGGCCACCACCACCGAGAAGCTCGGTTACACCGGGCGCGGCGAAGGCATCGCGGCGCAGGCTGTCGTATTGTTGCTCGCCGAATGAAGCTGCTCGCTATAGAGACCTCCACCGAATACTGTTCCGTCGCCCTGTGGCAGGAGGGCGTGGTCAGCGCGCGCAGCGAAAAGGTGGGGCAGAAACATTCCGAAGTGCTGATGGCGATGGTGGATGGCGTGTTGCAGGATACGGGATGCAAGATCAAGGACATGGATGGCATCGCTTTCGGCAAAGGGCCCGGTTCGTTCACCGGCGTGCGCATCGCTTGCGGGGTGACTCAAGGTTTGGCGTTCGGTGTCGATGTGAATGTGGTGGGCGTGTGCACCTTGCAGGCGCTGGCCGAGGCGAGCGGCAAGGATAAAGTCATTGCCGCACTGGATGCGCGCATGGGCGAGCTGTATCTGGCGGCGTATCAGAAGGAAGGCGATGTCTGGCGGACGGTGATCGAACCTTGTCTGTGCAAGGCCGAGGATGCGCCTGAGATGGAGGGTGAGGGCTGGTTCGGATGCGGCAGCGGCTTCGCGGTGAGCGAGGCCTTGCAGCAGCGTTATACAACGCGGCTGAATGGTGTGGATGCGCAGGCCGTGCCGCAGGCCGATGCCGTGGTGCGACTGGCGGCAGTCGAATTCGCACATGGCAACGCAGTGGATGCCGCGCTGGCCTTGCCGCTCTATCTGCGCGACAAGGTTGCGCTGACCACACGCGAACGCGCGGCATGATCCTGCGCGATATGACAGAAGCCGATCTGGAAGCCGTGCTCGCCATCGAGCGCACGGTGCATGCGCACCCCTGGACGCTGGGTAATTTCAGTGATGCGTTGCGCAGCAGATACCAGTGCAAAGTATATGAATCGGCAGCGCGGGAAATGATCGGCTATGCGGTGATGATGCTGGCGGTGGATGAAGCTGAATTGCTGGATATCGCCATCGCCACCTCGCAGCAGCGCAAGGGGCAGGGCAGGAAGTTGCTGAACGAGATGCTGGCGCTGGCCAGACACCGCGCGATGCGGCGCATGGTACTGGAGGTGCGCGCTTCCAATGTGCCTGCACTAGCCCTTTACCGGAGTATGGGCTTCAGTGACATCGGTCTGCGCCGCGATTACTATCCGGCAGGTAGTGGCCGTGAAGATGCGATCTTGATGGGGAGGGGACTTTGAACGTTCGGGATGAACAGGTATTGCGCGAATTGAACCTGTATCCGCTCTGGGTGCGGCGTGGTGTGCCCGCGCAAGAAGAATTCGTCGCTGCATCCGTCGCGATCGAAGTGTCTGAGGTGATGCCGGAAGTGCAGGCCGAAGCACCTGCCGCGATACCTCCAACAGTTGAGAAACAAAACATCCCCGATGTCGCCACGCTGGATTGGCCTGCGCTGAAGGATAAAGTGCGCGACTGCGTAGCCTGCAAGCTGCGCGCGGGTTGCACGCAGACCGTGTTCGGCGTGGGCGACGAGCAGGCCGACTGGTTGTTCGTTGGTGAAGGGCCGGGCACGGAAGAGGATGCGCAGGGCGAACCGTTCGTGGGGCAGGCGGGCAAGCTGCTCGACAACATGTTGTTCTCCATCGGACTCAAGCGCGGCGACAACGTGTATATCGCCAATGTCGTCAAATGCCACCCGCCCGATAACCGCCATCCCGCAGCGGATGAGATCGCCACCTGTCTGCCTTATCTGCACCGGCAGATCGCATTGATCAAACCCAAACTCATCGTCGCGCTGGGCAAGACCGCCGCCACGGCGCTGCTGGGGCGTGACGCCACGCTGGGTTCGCTGCGCGGTACGACCCACGACTTTCACGGCACGCCGTTGCTGGTCACCTATCACCCCGCCTACCTGCTGCGCAGTCCCGCCGAAAAGGCCAAGGCCTGGCAGGATCTGAAATCCGCTGTCGCACTCATGAATTAAGCATCGTATGAGATTCCCCGCCCTCAGCCTCTCGATCCGCATCACCTTATTGGGATTGCTGTTGGTGGTGGCGGGGGGGGCGTTCTGGACTCTGGACGAGAATCAGCGCATCAAGGCCGATTATCTGGTGGAACGCGAGTCCGTGCTGGATGCGGACCTGCATGTCGAGCGCGAGCGTCTGCAACTGCAGGTGGCGGCCCTGAAGCGCGATGTGTTGTTCCTGTCCAATACGCCGCCGGTCAGCGGCATCATACGGGCTGTCCACAGCGGCGGCATCGACCCGCGCGAGAACAATTCGCGTCAGGTGTGGGCGCGGCGTCTGCAGGAGATATTCAGCGCCTATCTGGACGCCCATCCGGAGTATTTCCAGGCGCGCTACATCGGGCTGGCCGACAGCGGGCGCGAATTGGTGCGCGTCGAGCGCAAGGACGGGCGCATCGTCGTGACACAGCCACGCGACCTGCAACGCAAGGGCGACCGTGACTATTTTTGGGCCGGCCTCGCCTTGGCGGCAGGGCAGGTCAACCTGTCTGAGATCGATCTGAATCAGGAAAATGGGCAGATCGAAGTGCCGCACCGTCCGGCCATGCGTGCGGTGGTGCCGGTGTTCGATACACAGGGACGCCGCTTCGGCATGCTGGTGCTGAATATGGATGTGACGGTGCTGCTGTCTTCCATCAACAAAGGGCTGCCAGACGGCATTCAGGCCTACATCGCCAACCGTAACGGCTACTATCTGCTGCACCCAGATGCGGGGCGCGCCTTTGCCTTCGACACCGGTGCCGATCCGCAAGACATCCGCGATGATTTCCCCATCCTGCGCAGCAAGTTCGCTCCGCATGCGGGTGCCTGTTCTCCGCTGCGACAGTCGCCCGATGGCCGAGGTGGTTTTCTGGCGGCGGAAAGGGTGATCCTTGATCGGGACGACCCCGCGCGCTTCCTGCTGCTGGCCTACCACGTCCCGCAACAGGCGCTGGGTATGGATGCGGTCGGTATCCCTTGGCGTAGTCAGCTCAATGCACTGTTGCTCATGGTGCTGGCATCGGGTGTATTCATGCTGGCGCTGCGTGTCATCCTGCGCCCACTCAAACGCATCGCACTCACCGCCCGAGAGATCGCAGACGACCATCGCAGACCGCACCTGAGCGAAAAGGCCTCAGGTGAGATCGGTGAGCTGGTGCAGTCCCTGAACATCATGCTGGAAAAGTTGACCGCCGGTGACGCGATGGAGCGCGAAAACGCCTTTCGCAAGGAACTGATCGAGTCGCTGCCCGGGGTGTTCTACATGATCGGCATAGACGGGACCTTCCTGATGTGGAACCGCAACTTCGAGCAGGTGCTGGGAGTCGGCGAGAACGGGCTGGCTGACAAGAACGCGCTGGAGCTTTTCGAGGGCGAGGACAGGCAGGTGATCGAAGCGCGCATACGCGAGGTGTTCGAGCGCGGCGAATCTGAGGCGGAAGCCTCGCTGGTGAACGCATGGGGTGCGCGCATCCCTTATCACTTCACCGGGCGGCGGGTGATCTTTGACGGTAGTCCGGTGTTGGTCGGCCTGGGTGTGGATATCTCGGCACATCGTAGTTATCTGCGGCAGATCGAAGCACAGTTGAAGCGCAACATGACCCTGCGCGACAACTCCATGGAGGGCGTGCATGTGATGGATGCGCAGGGCCGGGTGATCGAGGTCAATGCCGCCTTCTGCGATATGCTGGGCTATACGCGCCACGAAGCGATGCAGCTCAACGTGCGCGATTGGGATGATCAGTTCAGCGGGGAAGAACTGACCGAACGCTTCAGCATGCTGACCGGCAAGAGCGCCATCTTCGAGACGAAACACAAGCGCAAGGACGGCAGCTTGCTTGATGTCGAGGTATGCGCCACCGGTGTGGAGATCGACGGTGCGCTCTACATGTATGCCGCCAGTCGCGACATCACCGAACGCAAGAAGACGGAAGAAGTGCTGTTGCGCCATCACGATGTGATCGAGACCGCCATGGATGGCTACTGGATGACCACGGTCGACGGAATCGTGCAAGAAGCGAACGAGACTTATGCACACATCACGGGCTACACGGTGCAGGAGCTTGTGGGGATGCATATCAGTCAGCTGGAGGCGAATGAACAGCCGGAGGACGTCAAGGCACACATCGAGAAGATCATCGCGCAGGGGCGCGACCGCTTTGAGACGCGGCACCGGCGCAAGGATGGCAGCGTGGTCGATATCGAGATATCGACAACCTTCCGCGATGGCCGTTTCTATGTGTTCTGCCGCGATATAACGCGCAGAAAACGGGATGCCGCCCGTCTGCAGCATCAGCAGGACATGCTCAGCGAGGCTCAACGCCTGGGCAAACTGGGCAGTTGGGAATTCGAAGTGTCGAACGGCGATCTGATCTGGTCGGACGAGACCTTCCATATTCTGGAGCTGGACGCGTCGCTTGTGACGCCCACCTATGAACTGTTCCAGCAAGCCATCCATCCGGACGACAGGGAAAGCGTGAATCAAGCCTATCAGCGTTCCCTGCGTGAAGGTGTGCCATACGACATCGAGCACCGGCTGCTGTTCGCGGACGGGCGTATCAAGTGGGTGCGCGAACATTGCCTCACAACCTATGACGATGCGGGCGTCGCACTGCGTTCGGTGGGTATGGTGCAGGACATCACCGCGCGCAAGCGCGACGAGGAACAGCTGCGCGTGGCCGCGGCCACCTTCGAGACGCACGATGCGATCCTGGTCACCGATGCGCAGTCCAACATCCTGCGTGTGAACAGCGCCTTCACCCAGATCACCGGTTTCCAGTCATGGGAAGTGCTGGGGATGAATCCCCGCATCATGAGCTCGGGCCGCCACGATCAGGAGTTCTACAGTGAGATGTGGCGGAAGTTGCTGGAGCAGGGCACCTGGTCGGGCGAGATATGGGATCGGCGCAAGAACGGCGAGATCTATCCCAAGTGGATGACCATCACAGCTGTGAAGGACGAGGACGGCAACACAATCAACTATGTCGCCATCTTCAGCGATATCACCGAGCGCAAGCGCAACGAGGACGAGATACGCGGGCTGGCATTCTACGACGCGCTGACGCAGCTGCCCAATCGCCGACTGTTCATGGATCGTCTGCACAATGCCATCGCCGCTTCGGCGCGCAATGGCGACTTCGGCGCATTGCTGTTCATCGATCTGGATCGTTTCAAAGTACTGAACGATACGTTGGGCCACGACTACGGCGACCTGCTACTGATCGAAGTGGCGGAACGTATCAAGCGCTGTGTGCGCGAGGTCGACACGGTCGCGCGCCTGGGTGGTGACGAGTTCGTGGTGGTGCTGGAGGGGATCGGCGAGCATAGGGAAGAGGCCTCGCACAAGGCCGGACTGGTGGCGGAGAAGATCAGGGAATCCCTCGCGCATCCCTATCAGCTCAAGGAGCATGAACATTACAGTTCGCCCAGTATCGGCGTGGAGTTGTTCCACGAGGGAGTGGAGTCTTCGGATGAGCTGATCAAACATGCGGATGTGGCGATGTATCAGGCCAAGAACGCGGGTCGCAACACCGTTCGTTTCTACGACCCCAGCCTGCAGCATGATCTGGATACCCGCGCTATGCTGGAGAACGATCTGCGACGCGCCATCGAGAACAACGAGTTGCAGTTGCATTATCAGGTGCAGGTGGACAACGAACGCAAGCTGGTGGGCGTCGAGGCGCTGTTGCGCTGGCAACATCCGGTGCGGGGCATGATCCCGCCCGCCCGCTTCATCCCGGTGGCGGAAGAGAGCATGCTGATCCTGGAGTTGGGGGATTGGGTGCTGCATCATGCCTGTGCGCAGATGGCCTTGTGGGCGGGTGATCCACGCATGGCGGCACTGACGATGGCGGTCAATGTCAGCGCCCATCAATTCGCCATGCATGATTTCGTGGATCATCTGGGCTCCATCCTGCAGCGGCACGGTGTTGAGCCGCACAAGCTGAAGCTGGAACTGACCGAAGGCGTGGTGCTTAACGACATCACCGACGTGGTGGAGAAGATGCGCAAACTGAAGGAACTCGGCGTGCAGCTGTCGCTGGACGATTTCGGGACCGGCTATTCCTCGCTTTCCTATCTGAAGAAACTGCCGTTGGACCAGCTCAAGATAGACCAGAGTTTCGTGCGCGACATCACCCTCGATCCCAGTGATGCGGGCATGGTGCAGAGCATCATCGATATGGCCAAGAATTTCAAACACGACGTCATCGCCGAGGGCGTGGAGACCGAAGCCCAGTTGAGCTTCCTCAAGCACCATGCCTGTATGGCCTATCAGGGATTCTTCTTCAGCAAGCCCGTGCCTTTGGATGAGCTGGAACGACTGATCGCCGATTGGAAATCGGACTGAAGGAATAGCCCGTATAATCTTTTCAGGCTTGTTGCCGAGCGATCTTATTGGGTACGAGACCGTCAGAGTCTCGGCCTACCCCCAGGAGGAATGCAGGTTGAAGTCTCATCCCAAGCGACAGACGTATTCATGGCTGCTACCGCTGGCCTTGCTCTTGCTGCCGCTATTGAGCGCGTGCGATAGCAGGCACGAGCCGCCATTGCGCATCGCCAGCAGTCCCTGGCCGGGCTACGAACCGCTGTATCTGGCCAGGGAGATCGGCTATCTGCCTCCCGACAAGGCGAGTGTTTTCGAATTGCCTTCTTCCGACATCACGCTGGAATCGTTCCGCAACCACTCCGCCGATATCGCCACCCTGACACTGGACGAGACGCTGGATCTGTTGGCCAGCGGCGAGAAGCTGCGCGTCATCACGGTGCTGGATGTCTCACACGGGGCGGATGCGGTGATGGCCAAGCCCGGCATCAGGAAGCTGGCCGATCTGAAGGGCAAGCGCATCGCCATCCTCAATATCCCGCTGGGGGTCTATATGCTCAGCCGTACGCTGGAAGCGGCCGGACTCGAGCGCAAGGATGTCACCGTCATCCCCAGCGCCGAGAGCAAGCATGAAGAGATGTACCGTCTGGGTCGGGCCGATGCCTTCATCACCTTCGATCCGTTCAAGACCGCGCTGGCGAACCGCGGGGCACATGTCCTGTTCGACAGCAGCCAGATCCCGAACGAGATATTCGATCTGATGCTGGTGCGCGAGGAGGTGTATCAGACAAGGCGTGCCGATGTCTGCAATGTCGCCCGTCAATGGTTCCGTACCCAGACATACATGCGGGAGCAGCCGGATGCTGCTGCGGCATCCATCGCCAAACGGCTGGGTGTTAAGCCGCAGGAATACCGGGATATGGTGCTGGGTATCAAGACACCGACCCTGCAGGAGAATCTGTCGATACTCGGCGGCAAGGCTCCCGGTATCCTGGCTGCCGCCAAGCGACTCAACACTGTGATGGTGGGTGAAGGGCAGCTTGAACGCGAGGTCGACATCAGCCCGGCGCTGCTGCCTGATCTGCAGGCCTGTATCTCGGAGTAGGACGCCTGCCGATGAAAAGACGCCTTTCATTTCTGATCCCGTTGATCTTGATGACCTTTTCGGTCGTCAGTTCACTGCTCATCTATTTGCAGGAGGACAGGGAGAACCGGCGCACGATCGAGGCACACATGGTGCGCGAGATCGGGCTGGAGATGGGGCAGTTGCAGAACATCCTGTACAACCGTCTGACCGAAGGCGACGAAGCCGAGGCCTTGCTGCACCTCTCGCTGGTCGCCATGCGTCCGGGTATCCGCACGCTGGCGTTGGCGGATAGTGAACATCGCGTGATCCTGTCGAATTTCTTCAGATGGAAAGGCGAATCGGCCGCCAGCCATTCGCACTATTCGGAGGCCGACGCGCAAGGGGTCAGGCGGGGCGAGCACAGCCGGCTGCAGTTCAATGCGCAGCAGCCCGCGCTGTTGCAAGGGTACTTTCCGCTGGTGGTGGCCTACCGGCATGGCGGGCTGGAGAAGCAGATGGGCGTGCTGTATGTCGAGGCGGATATCAGCGATCAGGTGCAGGCGGCGCGCCGCGCCGCGCTGGAGCAGTCGCTGGTGTTCGGCCTGATCACGCTGCTGGCCGCTACGCTCATCGCCTATATCCTGCACCGGCTGGTCAGCAGGCGTGTGGGGGTGCTGGCCAATGTGGCGAGTCATTTTGCCGCCGGTGACTTCAGCGCGCATACCGGCTTTAAAGGGAACGACGAGCTATCGGAGCTGGGCAAGAGTTTCGACCACATGGCACAGCGAGTGGGCGAGAACATCGTGTTGCGGGAACAGGCCTTGCAGTGGCAGAAGCGCATACTGGAAACGACAGCAGACGGATACTGGCTGACCGACGGAGAAGGCAGACTGCTTGATGTGAACGATGCGTATTGCCGGATGTCCGGCTACAGCCGTGAAGAACTACTCGGCATGCGCATCCCGCAACTGGAAGCCCGTGAAGAGACGACGGAACAGGTTCAGGCGCATATGGCGCGCATCTTTTCGCAGGGCTCGGAACGTTTTGAAACCCAGCACCGACGCAAGGACGGCAGCCTCATCGACGTGGAGATGTCTGTCTCCTACTGGCAGGATGAGGATCGTTTCATCGCGTTCGCGCGCGACATCACGGAACGAGTCTTGTCGCAGAACGAACTCAGGCGGGAGAAGATCACGCTGGCCGAAGCGCAGAGGGTCGGCCACTTCGGCAGCTGGGAACTGGACCTGCTCGCGGGCAAGCTGGCCTGGTCGGAACAGATCTTCCAGATCTTCGAGATCGATCCGACCCGGTTCGCCGCCTCGTATGAGGCGTTCCTGGCCGCCGTCCATCCGGATGACCGGGACAAGGTGAGCCAGGCCTATACGGATTCACTGGTGGACCGCAAGCCCTATCAGATCATTCACCGTTTGCAGTTTGAGGATGGCCGCGTCAAGTGGGTTGAAGAGCGCTGTTCTTCCACTTTCAATGCTGCAGGCGATCCGGTGCGCTCGATAGGCACGGTGCAGGATGTGACCGAGCGCGAGATGCTGGCCGAGCAGAACCGCATCGCCTCGGTGGCGTTCGAGACGCAGGAAGCCATCATCGTGACCGACCGGAACGCGAACATCATCAAGGTGAACCATTCCTTCGAGGTGACCACCGGCTACTCGCAGGAAGAGGTGCTGGGCAAGAATCCGCGCATCCTGGCTTCCGGTCGGCATGACCGAGAGTTCTACCAGAAGATGTGGAAGGCCGTGCTGATCGAGGGACGCTGGTCGGGCGAGGTATGGGACCGGCGCAAGAACGGCGAGATCTACCCCAAGTGGCTGACCATCACCGCCGTGAAGCACATGGATGAGGTGACGCATTTCGTCGCGGTGTTCGTAGATATCACCGAGCAGAAGAAAGCAGAGGAGGAGATCAGGAGCCTCGCCTTCTACGACCCGCTCACCTCGCTGCCCAACCGGCGTTTGCTGCAGGATCATTTGCAGCGCGCCCTGAGCCAGAGCGCACGCAGCGATCATTTCGGCGCGCTGATGTTCATCGATCTGGACCATTTCAAGGTTTTGAACGACACCAAAGGCCATGAATACGGCGACAGGATGCTGGTGGAGGTCGCGCGCCGTCTCGGCATGTGCGTGCGCGACACCGACACCATCTCGCGCTTCGGCGGCGACGAGTTCGTGGTGTTGCTGGAAGACTTGAACGAGTTCAAGGAAGAGGCCATCGCGCAGTCCGGACGCATCGCCGAGAAGATCCGTGTCTCGTTATCGCAGCCATACGAGTTGTCCGGCACCATGCATCAGAGTTCTCCCAGCATCGGTATCGTGTTGTTCCGCGGGGATGGCGTCGGCAGCGAGGAATTGCTCAAGCAGGCCGATCTGGCGATGTACCAGTCCAAGGAAGGCGGACGCAACAAGGTGAGTTTCTTCGAGGCTTCCATGCAGGCTGTGCTGGAATCGCGCACCTTGCTGGAGGGCGCGCTGCGGCAGGCGCTGGCCAAAGGCGAACTGGAGATGTTCTACCAGCTGCAGACTGATGATACGAAGGCGCTGCTCGGTGCCGAGGTGTTGCTGCGCTGGCGCAGCGCGGAACTGGGCATGGTGTCGCCGGCGCAGTTCATCCCCATGGCCGAGCAGACCAAACTGATCCTGCCCATTGGAAAGTGGGTGCTGGAGAACGCCTGTCGCCAGCTTAAGATATGGGAATCGCACCCCGTGTTGGGGGGGATGCATCTGGCGGTGAACATCAGTCCGGTGCAGTTCCACCAGCCGGACTTCGTGCGGCAGATCAAAGAGATACTGCACGATAGCGGTGCCGATCCGCGCAGACTGGAACTGGAGCTGACCGAGAATCTGGTACTGGAAGACATCGACGAGGCGACACGCAAGATGGCGGCATTGAAAGAGATCGGCGTGCGTTTCTCGATGGACGATTTCGGTACCGGCTATTCCTCGCTGCAGTACATCAAGCGCCTGCCTATCGACCTGCTCAAGATCGACCAGTCCTTCGTGCGCGACATCCTTACCGATCCGGGCGACGCCATGATGGTGCAGACCATCGCCGGTATGGCGCACAACTTCGGCTTCGGCGTCATCGCGGAAGGGGTGGAGGAGCACGCGCAGATCTTGCCACTGGTCGAACGCGGCTGCGTCAAGTTTCAGGGCTACCTGTTCAGCCGTCCGGTGCCGCTGGCTGAATTTGAAAAGCTGGTAGAGCATTGGCAGCCGGATTGAGCGTACTCACTCGAATCGACTACAGGGATAGCCGCACATGAATAACAACGTGGAAGCACTCAAGATACTGGTGGTGGAGGACAGCAAGGTCACGGTCAAGGTATTGCGCAACTACCTGGCGGCCATGCATGTCAGCGAGCCGCTGATCGCGGAGAACGGCAGGCAGGCGCTGGAGATCTACGAGCGCGAACGTCCCGATGTGGTGCTGCTCGATATCAAACTCCCGGACATCGACGGTTTCGAAGTGGCTCGCCAGATACGCAAGATGGAAGGCGAGCAAGAGTGGGCCGCCATCATCTTCCTCACGGCGATGAATACAGATGAAGATCTGGCGCGCGGCATCGCTGCCGGCGGCGACGACTATCTGGTCAAGCCGGTCAGCGAGATCGTGTTCCATGCCAAGGTGCGTGCCATGCAGCGCCTGGTCGGCATGCAGCGCAAGCTGGTCGATGTGACGCAACAGCTGGACGGCGCCAATGCCGAGTTGCAGCGCCTGTCCACCACCGATGCGCTGACCGGCATCGCTAATCGCAGATCGCTGGATCACTTCATGGAACGTGAATGGCGGCGCTGTCTGCGCATGAAGAAGCCGTTGGCACTGGTGATGATGGATATCGACTACTTCAAGTTGTTCAACGACAAATACGGCCATCAGGCGGGTGATGACTGCCTGAAGAAAGTAGCCGATCAGATCGCGCGTGCCGCCCCGCGCGCGACCGATCTTGCGGCGCGTTATGGCGGGGAAGAGTTCACACTGGTGCTGGGCGAGACGGATCAGGATGGCGCGATGTGGATCGCCGAGCGGGTGCGACAGATGGTGGCCGAGCTCAAGGTGCCGCACTACGCGACCGGCAGCAAGTTCGTGACCATCAGTTGCGGTGTGGTATCCGTGCTGCCGGAAGAGAAAGTATCGCTGGAGATACTGGTGAAATCGGCGGATACGGCGTTGTATCAGGCCAAGCGCAGCGGCAGGGACAGAGTCGTGGCAGGGGCGTACGGCAAGTTCTAGCGCGTGTGGTCGGCCCAGTTGTTCGGCGTCTCATAGAGGCGCACGCGTTCCAGTCGCAGATGGTTGCCGTAGGTATCCTGGTACGCGCCGTCGAGCAGATCGAATGCCACGCGCGCCAGATTCTCCGCGGTCGGCACCACATCAAGCACCACCGTCTTGTGTCCAGGTAGGGTCCCCAGAAAATCCAGTACCGTCTTGTCGTTGCGATACACGATGAACGCGTGGTCCCACGCATCCACCACTTGTTCCTTGGCGATGCGCTTCACATCCGAGAAATCCATCACCATGCCCTGTTCCGACACGCCCTCGGTCGTCACCACCTCGCCCGACAGGGTGATCTCGATGGCATAGCGGTGGCCGTGCAGGTGTCTGCACTGGCTGTTGTGGTTGGGGATGCGATGACCGGCATCGAATTCCAGTCTGCGGGTGATCTGCATGATGCGGGCCTCGTTGAAAGTGGCGCGGATTATAGCCTGAATGATGCAACGGCACGCTTGAAGGCAAGCAGCGCGGTGTCCTCGCCGGGTGCCCGGTAGCGCAAGGCGACATAGCGTGCGGCAAGGTCGTCCATGCTTGCCGCGATCTCGGGATGCGCTGCACCGACACGCGACGCGTAGTCCTGCGGCCCTTCATGCGGCATGCGCGGCAGCCCGACCTTGGCCAGTTTGCGGCACAGCTTGAGCCAGACAGCCTGCACCGGGTCGGTCTGCCGCACGACCAGACGGCGCAACAGCAGCAGCGTGAATATGCCGACCAGTGTGAAGACGCCAGCGAGCATGTTCAGCGCCATCTTCTGCCAGCTGATGTCTTCCATTCCGAGGCGTGTCAGGAAGGCGAACTGCGTCTCGGTGTTGTAACCGAGCACCCACTGGTTCCATTGGTTGGCCAGCGCATCCCAGTTGAAGCGCAGGTTGCGCAACCAGGGCGGCGGGTTGCGTGCCATGAAAGGCAGGGCGGCCGGGTTGCTGACTGCTGCGGAAAGGCCGCTCTCGATACGGGCCGGGGCGATGGTGGCGGTGGGGTCGTAGCGCACCCAGCCGCGTTCGCCCAACCACACTTCCGCCCAGGCATGCGCATCCGCCTGGCGCAGGATGAAGTAATCCCCCAGAGCGTTGTATTCGCCGCCCTGATAGCCGGTGACCACGCGCGCAGGTACACCGGCAGCACGCAACAGATAGACGAAGCTGCCCGCATAGTGCTCGCAGAAACCCTGTTTGCTCTGGAACAGGAACTCGTCTATGCCGTTCATGCCGAGCAAAGGCGGCTCCAGTGTGTATTCGAATCCGCCTTGATTGAAATGGCGCAACACCTCGCGCACGATGGCGGCATCATCACGCGGATGCTGTGTGCGCCAGTCTTCGGCCAGTTGCTGTGCTTGCGGATTCAGCCCGCGCGGCAGGGCCAGTGCGCGTTGCAACTGTTGTGGCGGTTCATCCGGATTGGCGCGGTAGCTGAGGAAGGAATCGGCTCTATAGCGTATGCGCGCATTCACCGGTTTGTCGCTGAGCAACTGGAAATCTGGCATGAGTCGGTGCGGGATGGAAAGCTTGTCCGGCATGTCCAGCGCGAACAGCCAGCGTTTGTTGTGCGGTTCCAGCGTGACGGTGTAGGCGAGCGGCATGCCGCTGTCTTCCAGCACGCCATTGCGTGTGGTGGCGTTGCGTCCGCGTGTCCAGGTCGTCCCGTCGAAATCCCACAACACCGGGCCGCGCCAGTACATCTTGTCTCGCGACGGTACAGCCCCGTCGAAGTTGACGCGGAATGCCACCGCGTCGTTCAGCGAGAGTTTGCTCATGCTCCCCGGTGACATGGTGTCGGACAGGCCGCTGCTGGCATAGGCATCCTGCGGCAGTCCCCACAGCGGCCCCTGCACGCGCGGGAACAGCACGAACAGGATCAGCGACAGCGGGATGGCCTGCAACAACAGCATGCCGCCGATTCGCAGTCTGGGCTTGAAGGTGAGTCCGCCGGTTTGCAGATGCACCCAGGTCGCCAGGATGACCAGCAAGGTCGCCAGCATGAACAGCGCGGTGGGGATGCTCTGCGAGTAGAAGAAGTTGGTGATGATGATGAAGCACGACAGATAGACCACGATGGTCGCGTCGCGCACGGCTTTCAGTTCCAGCAGCTTCAGCGTGGATAGCAGGATGAGCAGGGTGACGCCGACCTCGCGCCCGAACAAGGAACGGAAACTGAGGGCGATGGCCGCGACACTGAGCAGGGTGAGGCCCAGCAACAGCCAGCGCGGCGGCAGCGCCTTGCCGCTGCGCGCGAGATAAGCGCGCCACAGCAGCAGTGCGCCGCTCTCCGCACTGACCCACAGCGGCAGATGGTCGGCATGCGGGGCACTGACCAGCAGGATGCAGGCGATCAGACCGTAGGTGAGCGGGGCGGAGAGCTTCATGATGCTGGCATCCCGAACAACGCCAACCTGCGCAGACATTCGGCGCGATGGGCCGTGCCTTGTTGCGGCATGACTTCGCCATCAGGCAATCGCAATCCGTAATGCAGCCCCCGCGCATCGGCATCCAGCACCCAGCGCGTGAGCAGTTCCAGTTTGCGCTCCTGCGCGATGTCGGGCAGCTGCGACCAATCCAGCCACAGTTGCTGGCCCTGCAGTGCCGAGAACTCTTTCACTTGTAGCCCCTGTTCGCGTGCCAGCGCCTTCCACGCGATGCGCGGCATGGCATCGCCCGGCACGTAGTTGCGCAGCCCGGCGAAGTCCTCGTCGCCGCGTATCGAGGTCTTGCCGCTACCGTCCGGTGCGGCAGCGATGGGTAAGGCTTGTGGCGGGGCGGGTTTTGGATAGACCAGTGCGCGCACATCGAAATGGATATAGCTCCAGGCGTTGAACAGCCCCAGTGGGAAACGGGTGTAGAGCGTCAGGCGGCCGCTGTCCAGCCAGCCGCGCTTTGTGGCCGGAAGGGCGAGTTCCACCGGGGTGGATGTCTGCGCGGGCAGATCGAACACTGTCTCGTGCCCCTCGTCGTCGTGCAGATGGATCTGGTGCCGGGGCAGACCGCCGGGATTGTTGAAGTGGAACACGAAGCGCGCCTGCTCCCCCGCGAACACCGGCTCCACGTAACCGGCATGGATTTCCAATTGTGCCATGTTGCGAAAGGCGTACAGCATGGACAGCCCACCAGTGGTGGCGAGCAGAAAGGTGAGCACGTAACCCAGACTGAGGTTGTAGTTGATGTCGCCCAGCAACATCAGCACCAGCACGAATGCGAAGCCGAAGAACTGGCGCGTGGGCAGGATGTAGATGCGGCGCTGGTTGAGCTGCACCGTGCCGGTCTCGACGGTGCGGCGGAAGGCCCAGTTACGGAACTTCTGCTTGAGCACGCCGCGAAAGTTGGGAAGCTTCATCGCGTTCCCTCAGGGGATAGCGACCGCCTCGATCAGTTCGCGCGCCAGTTTCTCGCCGTCCGAAGCTTGCGTGTCGTGCACGCTCTGCAGGCGGTGACTGGCGACGCCGGGTAGTACGGCTTGTACGTCCTCCGGGATGACCGCGTCGCGCCCGTCCAGCAGCGCCCAGGCGCGGGCGGCAGCCAGCAGGGAAAGTCCCGCGCGCGGTGACAGGCCGTGAACGAAGCGCGCGGATTCGCGGGTGTGGCGCAGGATGGCTTGCACATAGTCGAGCAGGGCGGGGGAGACGAACACCTTGCGCACTTGCGCCTGCAGTTCAAACAGTTCGCTGGTGTGCATCTGCGGCTGGAGATCGGCGATCAGGTCGCGCCGGTCCACACCGGACAGCAGTCCGCGCTCGGCAGCGGCATCCGGATAGCCGAGCTGGATACGCATCATGAAACGGTCGAGCTGCGACTCGGGCAGCGGGAAAGTGCCGATCTGGTTGGTCGGGTTCTGCGTGGCGATGACGAAGAAGGGCGCAGGCAGCGGGCGCGTCTCGCCTTCGCTGGTGACCTGATGTTCCTCCATCGCTTCCAGCAGGGCGCTCTGCGTCTTGGGTGTGGCGCGGTTCACCTCATCGGCGAGGATCATCTGCGCGAAGATCGGCCCCGCATGGAACTTGAACTCGCCGCTCTCGCGCTGATAGATGGAGACGCCCAGGATGTCGGCCGGCAGCATGTCGCTGGTGAACTGGATGCGCTGGAACTGCAGGCCCAGCGTGCGCGACAGCACATGCGCCAGCGTGGTCTTGCCCACGCCCGGCATGTCCTCGATCAGCAGGTGGCCGCGCGCCAGCAGACAGGTCAGCGCGAGGCGGATCTGCTGCGGTTTGCCGAGGATGACCTGTTCGGTCTGGGTGATGACGTCATTCAGGGCTGCGTTCATGGGATTTCCTTAAGATGGCAATACCGCCGCCACGACTTTGCGGTCTTCTGCGACGAGGATGTTATAGGTGCGGCAGGCGGCGGGGGTATCCATGAATTCGATGCCGATACCGGCCCGGATGAGGTTTTGCAGCAGTTGCGGATGGGCGAACTGTTGCTGTCTGCCGGTGCCCAGCAGCAGCACTTCGGGCTGCAAGGGCAGGAAATAGTCGAAATGTTCGGCAGTCAGGCTGGCGAAGTCGGTGGCCGGCCAATCGGTCAGGACCGCACCGGCGGTGACGACCACGGCCTGTTCATAGCGCCTGTCGTTGACGGTGACGTAGCCGTCGCCGTGTCCGGTGAAGGTCTTCAGGTGCGATACTTTCTCCAGGTGCAGGGCCAATCTTCTCTCCAATCGTTTGCCGCGGCAGGGCTGGCACAGGTAAAATCCCGACCCTTGCGGAAATAGCGAGTACGCGCCGGATTCTACCATCGGCTGCCGCTCCTGTTTTCGGGCCAATTCGAGTGAGTGACCGTGAAACCCATATTGAAATCGTCCAAGCTTGCCAACGTCTGCTACGACATCCGCGGGCCGGTGATGGAGCGCTCCAAACTGATGGAAGAGGAAGGCCAGCGCATCATCAAGCTGAACATCGGCAACCTTGCGCCGTTCGGCTTCGAAGCGCCGGAAGAGATCCAGCAGGACGTGATCCTGAATCTGCCGAATTCGTCGGGCTATTCCGATTCCAAAGGCATGTTCGCCGCGCGTAAGGCGATCATGCATTATTGCCAGTCCAAGAAGATCAAAGGCGTGGGGCTGGACGATATCTACATCGGCAACGGGGCTTCCGAGCTGATCGTGATGGCGATGCAGGGCATGCTCAATCCCGGCGACGAAGTATTGGTGCCTGCACCGGATTACCCGCTGTGGACTGCAGCCGTGACACTGGCCGGCGGCACACCGCGTCACTATCTGTGCGACGAGGCCAAGGAGTGGAGTCCCGACCTGAACGACATGCGCAGCAAGATCACCGAGAACACGCGCGCCATCGTCATCATCAATCCGAACAACCCGACCGGCGCGCTGTATTCGGACGATATCCTGAAAGAGATCATCCAGATCGCACGCGAACACCAGTTGGTGATCTTCGCCGACGAGATCTACGACAAGATGTTGTACGACGGTGCCAAGCACACCTCTATCGCCTCGATGGCTGATGATGTGCTGTTCGTCACGCTGAACGGTCTGTCCAAGAACTACCGTGCCTGCGGTTACCGCTCCGGTTGGATGGTGATCTCGGGCGAGAAGAAACATGCACAGGATTACATCAACGGTCTGACCATTCTCGCGTCGATGCGTTTGTGTTCCAACGTGCCGGGGCAGTTCGCGATCCAGACCGCATTGGGTGGCTATCAGAGCATCGACGATCTGGTAGCACCGGAAGGGCGCCTGGCCAAACAGCGCGATATGGCATACCAGATGCTGACGGCCATCCCCGGTGTGAGCTGCGTCAAACCCAAGGCCGGTCTGTACCTGTTCCCGCGCTTCGACCCCAAGGTCTATCCGATCGAGAACGACCAGCAATTCATCCTTCAACTGTTGGAAGAAGAGCGGGTGCTAGTGGTACAAGGTACCGGTTTCAACTGGCCGACCCCGGATCACATGCGCATCGTCTTCCTGCCCAATGCGGATGACCTGCGCGAAGCTTTTAATCGTCTGGCGCGCTTCCTCGAGAACTATCGCAAGCGTCACGGCACCAACTAAGAGAAAGAGAACCATGAGCATCAAGGCTATCAATGTAGGTCTTCTGGGTATCGGCACCGTCGGCGGCGGCACCTTCACCGTGTTGCAGCGCAACGCGGAAGAGATCACCCGCCGCGCCGGTCGCCCCATCCGCATCACCATGGTGGCGGACCGCAATGTGGATTTGGCAAGGAAGATCACCGAGGGTGCTTGCCGCGTGACGGACGATGCGTTCGCGGTGGTGAGCGATCCGGACGTGGATATCGTGGTCGAGCTGATCGGTGGCTACGGTGTGGCGAAGGAACTGGTGATGAAGGCCATCGCCAACGGCAAGCATGTGGTCACCGCCAACAAGGCGCTGCTGGCGACACATGGCAACGAGATCTTCGAGGCGGCGCAGGACAAGGGCGTGATGGTTGCGTTCGAAGCGGCGATCGCCGGCGGTATCCCCATCGTCAAGGCGGTGCGCGAAGGGCTGACCGCGAACCGTATCGAGTGGGTGGCTGGCATCATCAACGGCACCACCAACTTCATCCTGTCCGAGATGCGCGACAAGGGACTGGCTTTCGACGTGGTGCTGAAAGAAGCACAGCGTCTGGGTTACGCCGAAGCTGATCCGACCTTCGACATCGAAGGTGTGGACGCGGCACACAAGATCACTTTGCTGGCTTCGCTGGCGTTCGGCATCCCGGTGCAGTTCGACAAGGCGCACATAGAAGGCATCTCCAAACTGGATGCCATAGACATCAAGTACGCCGAACAACTCGGTTACCGCATCAAGCTGCTGGGCATCAGCAAGCGCACGGAAGAAGGTGTCGAGCTGCGCGTGCATCCGACCCTGATCCCCACCAAACGCCTGATCGCCAACGTGGAAGGCGCAATGAATGCCGTGCTGGTGCAAGGCGACGCCGTCGGCCCCACGCTGTATTACGGCAAGGGTGCGGGTGCGGAACCGACCGCCAGCGCGGTGATCGCCGACTTGGTGGACGTGACGCGCATGCACACCGCCGATCCCGAGAATCGCGTGCCGCATCTGGCCTTCCAGCCCAACGCGATGTCTGACCTGAAGATATTGCCGATGGACGAGGTCATCACCAGCTACTACCTGCGCCTGCGTGTGCAGGACAAGCCGGGCGTGCTGGCCGACATCACGCGCATCTTGGCTGACGAACAGATATCCATCGGCGCCGTGATCCAGAAAGAGCCGGGCGCAGGCGAAGCACAGGCCGACCTGATCATGCTGACGCACCAGACACGCGAGAAAAGCATCAACGCGGCGATCGCCAAGATCGAGAAACTGGGTGTGGTGGCGGGGCAAGTGACCAAGCTGCGGATGGAAGAATTAGGGAAATAAGCAATGAAATACATCTCCACCCGCGGCAATGCGCCCGCCAAGACCTTTACCGAGATCCTGCTGGGCGGCCTCGCGCCGGACGGCGGGCTGTATCTGCCGGAGCAATATCCGCAGGTGACGCGCGAAGAACTCGATGCGTGGCGCCCGCTGTCGTATGCCGACCTCGCTTTTGCGGTGCTGTCCAAGTTCGCCACCGATATCCCCGCGGCCGATCTGAAAGCCATCATCAGCAAGACCTACACCGCCGAGGTGTACGGCAACGGTCGCCCCGACAGCGATGCGACGCAGATCACTCCGCTGCGCAAAGTGAGCGAGGGCGTGTTCATTCAGGAGCTTTCCAACGGCCCGACACTGGCGTTCAAGGACATGGCCATGCAGTTGCTGGGCAATCTGTTCGAATATGCGCTTGCGAAGCAAAACGAGGAACTGAACATCCTCGGCGCGACTTCGGGTGACACCGGCTCTGCCGCCGAATACGCGATGCGCGGCAAGCGCGGCATCCGCGTGTTCATGCTGTCGCCGAACGGCAAGATGAGCGCCTTCCAGCGCGCGCAGATGTATTCGCTGCAGGACCCGAACATCCACAACATCGCCATCAACGGCATGTTCGACGATGCACAGGACATGGTGAAGGCGGTGTCCAACGACCACGCCTACAAGGCCGCGCACAAGATCGGCACGGTCAACTCCATCAACTGGGGACGCGTGTCGGCGCAGATCGTGTATTACTTCAAGGGCTACTTCGCTGCGACCAGATCCAACGACGAGCAGGTCGCGTTTTCGGTGCCGTCCGGCAACTTCGGCAACATCTGCGCCGGCCACATCGCACGCATGATGGGGCTGCCTATCGGTCAGCTGATCCTGGCGACCAACGAGAACGATGTGCTGGACGAGTTCTTCCGCACCGGCATCTACCGTCCGCGCGGTACGGCGCACACCTACGAGACCAGCAGTCCGTCGATGGATATCAGCAAGGCGTCCAATTTCGAGCGTTTCGTGTTCGACCTGGTCGGACGCGACGGTGCGAAAGTGCGCGAGTTCTGGAGCAAGGTGGATGCAGGGGCCGCGCCCGATGCGGCGGCCTTCGACATCAAGCACACAACCTACTGGGATGCGCTGCCCAAGTTCCATTTCTCTTCCGGCAAGAGCACCCATCAGGATCGCCTGAAGACAATTCGCGAGATATGGGAAGAGTATGGCGTGATGATCGACACGCACACAGCCGACGGCCTCAAGGTCGGCCTGGAGCAACGCCGCCCCAGTCTGCCGCTGATCTGTCTGGAGACAGCCTTGCCCGCCAAGTTCGCCGAGACCATTCGGGAAGCGCTTAATCGTGAACCCGAGCGTCCGGAATCCATGGTGGGCATCGAAGATCTGCCGCAACGCGTGGAAGTGATGGACGCGGATGTGGTAAAGCTGAAGGCGTTCATCTCCGAACACATCGCACACTGATCCAGTACTGGCAGAGGCATGAACAACCTCATCCTGCTCATCCTCTGCTTCCTCGCGGGCATGCTGCTGCGCCGCATGCGGCGCATGCCGGACAATGCGCCGGCCACGCTCAATAGTTTCATCATCCACGTCTCGTTGCCCGCGCTGACGCTGCTCTACATCCACGAGATACAGCTGTCCGGTGATGTGCTGCTGACTGCGCTGATGGCGTGGGTCGTGTTCGGGCTTTCTGCGGCTTTCTTCTGGGCGATAGGACGCTGGCTGTCTCTGCCGCGCAAGACGACGGGGGCGCTGATCGTGGTCGGCGGGTTGGGCAACACTTCTTTCTTCGGCCTGCCCATGGTAGATGCCTTCTACGGCAAGGAAGGGTTGGCCACGGCTATCGTGGCCGATCAGCTCGGTTCTTTCTTTGTGCTGTCCGTATTGGGCATCACCGTCGCCGGTATCTATTCATCCGGGCGACCGAGCGCGGTGCAGATCGTGAAGCGCATCGCGAGCTTTCCGCCGTTCATCTCACTGGTCATCGCTTTCTTGCTGATTCCGGTGGAATACGCGGACTGGTTCACGGTGTTGTTGAAACGACTGGGCGACACGCTGGCACCGCTGGCACTGCTTTCTGTTGGTCTGCAATTGCGTCTTGGGCATATCGCGGAACACAAACGCAATCTCGCATTGGGTCTGGGCTTCAAGCTGATCCTTGCGCCGCTGGCTATATATCTTCTGTATGTGCAATGGCTCGGTGCGCAGGGGCTGGCGATACAAGTCACCCTGTTCGAGGCGGCGATGCCGTCCATGATCACCGCTGCCATCGTGGCGAAAGAGCATGACCTCGATCCTGATCTGGCCAATTTGATGGTGGCAGTGGGATTGATCCTGTCCTTTTTCACGCTCAGTGCGTGGTGGTATCTGTGGAGCGGTGTATGAGTATCTGGGACGAACGTTATGCCGGAGAGGATTATTTCTACGGTACGGAGCCGAACGCATTTCTGATCTCGCAACATGAGTTGCTCAAGCCCGGCTTGCGATGTCTGGCCGTGGCTGATGGTGAAGGGCGCAACGGCGTGTGGTTGGCGGAGCAGGGGCTGGATGTGCTGTCACTGGACGCCTCCCCCGTGGCGCAGGCGAAAGCGAAGCGATTGGCGCAGATACGGGGTGTGACGATGCGCTTCGAAAAGGACGATCTGTTGAGCTGGCGCAGCGACGAGCGCTTCGATGTGATCGCGGCCATCTTCATCCAGTTCGTCGGGCCGGACCTGCGGCGGGCACAGTTCGAGAATCTGCAACGTCACCTGAAGCCTGGCGGGCTGTTGCTGTTGCAGGGCTACACGCCGCGCCAACTGGAATTCAAGACCGGTGGGCCTTCGCAGGTGGAGAACCTCTACACTGAAGCGATGTTGCGCGAGTTATGCGCAGATATGGATGTCCTGCAACTGCGTGAACACGACAGCGTCATCCACGAAGGAGCGGGTCACAGCGGGATGTCTGCGTTGATCGATCTAGTGGCGAGCGTCCGTTAGCGCCTATCCTCAGTCAAGGATGGTGATGCGGTTGCGGCCTTCCTTCTTGGAGGTATAGAGCGCCTTGTCGGCGCGGGCGATCAGGTCCTCCAGCTTCTCGTTCTTCTTTTTGTGTGAGATGCCGATGGAGATGGTGATGCCTTCGATGTTCGCATTCGAATCCAGACGGCGGATCTTGCCGCGTTCGATAGCCTGGCGGATGTGTTCGGCCACGGCGAAAGCACCGTCCAGATTGGTGTTGGGCAACAGGATGGCAAACTCTTCACCGCCCAGACGCCCGACGAGGTCCTGCCCCTGTACCTTGATGCGCAGCGTGTTGGCGATGGCGGCCAGCACCTTGTCTCCGAGCAGGTGGCCGTAGGTATCGTTGATGTGTTTGAAATGGTCCACATCCAGCATCAGCAGACAATGGCCCTTCGGGCTTGACGCTTCGGGATTAGTGAACAGAGCTTCGGCATTGCTCTCGAAACCGCGCCGGTTCAGCACGCCGGTCAACGGGTCGGTCATGGCCGCCCCTTTGAGTATCTCCATCTCTTTGTTCAATCGTTCGACTTCGTGATGACTGGCCTCCAGTTCCTCGTGCATCTGCTGCATCGAGGCATGCATCTTGTCCGTGTCCTTGGAGATGTCTTTCACCAGCAGATCGAGCTCGGCCACGCTCACTTCATTCTTCAGTTTCTTGCCGAAGTCCTGCAGGGTGTTGCCGTAGTCCGAGGTCTGTCTGTCGGCTTCGGTGGTGAGCTGGTTGAGTTTGCCTAGCAGCAGTTTCAGATCTTCACGCAGCGTCAGCTGGATCTTCGATCCGCATTCGGACACATGATCGATGTACAGCTGCTCGATATGCCGGTCGTCTAGTTTGGAATGTTCGCGCAACAGGGTTTCGATCTTGCCGGACAGTTCCGGATTGATGCCTGATACGTGCTCATACCAGACAGCGAAACTCATGGGATTGAGGGCGGCAAGCTGTACGGCCATCTTTTGCAAGGCAAGGCGAGAGATCTCCGCACTGGCATTGCGTTCCTGCGTGTATTTCATTTGATCCTCCTGAGCCGCTGTCTGTTTTTGTCGTTTTACGTGTTCTTCTGGCTCGATTGCGGCGGAGTATATGCCACCTCGGTATGGAGATAAATGCCGGGCTGATCTGGGGCGCTTTAAAGCACCGGAAATATTGTCAGGTTATCCTTATTCCGAGTCGGGCCAAGTTATATACTCTAGTCATTCGGCATATGGTCATAGCTTGCATATGCGTGTAGGATTTTCCGTACATTGAAGATATCGTCAGGATTTACGCTCGGATAGCCCCAGCGGTTCGCTAGAGGGGATTGTATGCATGCACTGAACAAAATCTACAGAACCATCTGGTCTGAAGCGCTAGGTGCTTGGGTGGCCGTGTCGGAACAGGTCAGGTCGAAAGGCAAGCGTGCCAGTTCCATTCTGATGTGTTTCCTGAATGTTGGCGGCGTAGATGGTGCTGCGGACGACATCCATCATCATCGTTTCAAGCTGTCGACGATGGCTGTGCTCTGCCTGCTGAGCTTTGGCGCGCAGGCCAACCCTACGGGAGGCAACGTCGTCAACGGTAGCGCGACTTTCAATGCCAGCGGCAATACACTCACCGTCACCAACACCCCCGGCACCATCATTAATTGGCAAGATTTCAGCATCCAGCAGAACGAAATCACCCGATTCAACCAGCAGAGCGCCAGCTCCGCCGTGCTCAACCGCGTGGTCAGCGGAAACACCAGCCAGATCCTCGGTAGCTTGCAATCCAACGGACGCGTGTTCCTGGTCAATCCCAATGGTGTCGTATTTGGCGCGGGCTCTACGGTAGATGTAGCAGGGCTGGTCGCAACATCACTAAACCTTTCCGATGCAGACTTCCTAGCGGGACGTAATCGCTTCACCAGCAACCCGAACGCACAGGCTATCAGCAACGCCGGCAACCTTACCGCGCAGCAAGGCGGCGAGATATGGCTCATCGCACCCAATGTCGAGAACAGCGGCGTCATCACGGCACCGGACGGCGAGATCCTGCTTGCTGCAGGCAGCAGTGTAGAACTCGTCAACAGTCTCGATCCCAATCTGCGTGTGAACATCACCGCCCCGGCGGGTGACGCCACCAACGTCGGCCAGCTCGTTGCCAGTGCAGGCCGCCTCGGCCTGTTCGGTACTATCGTCAGGAACAGCGGTCAGGTCAGCGCAGACAGCGCGACGATGCAGGGCGGCAAGATCGTGTTCAAATCCAGCCAGCGAACAGAGATAAGTGGCACGGTCAGCGCATCCGGAACGACAGGTGGCACGGTGGCGGTGCTCGGCAATGAAGTGGGGGTGATGGAGGGCGCAGTCCTCCGAGCAGATGGTACGCAAGGCGGTGGAGTCGTGCTCATCGGCGGGGACTATCAGGGCAAGAACCCGGATGTACAGAATGCGCAGGTGACTTATGTCGCACCCACGGCAACGATCAGTGCGGATGCAATCGATGCGGGAGATGGCGGCAAGGTGATCGTGTGGGCGGATGACACGACCCGAGCTTACGGAGATATTTCGGCCAAGGGCGGTGTGAACGGCGGCGATGGCGGTTTTATTGAAACATCTGGACATTATCTTGATGTCGCCGGAATCAGGGTCAGCACTGCCAGTCCAATCGGTTCGGGTGGAAGCTGGTTGCTGGATCCTTATGACATTGTCATTGGCGCCACTGATACGCCCGCGAGTTATACAGGATCACCCAACTTTGTCGGGGCCGGCGGCGCAACCTCCTACATTGGAGCTACTGTGATCGCAGGCGTGCTGGATGGTGGTACTAGTGTGATCGTGGACACTACGGGCGCAGCTGCCGGTGCCGGGAATATCACGGTTGATGCTTCGATTAATACCGCAAATGCCGGCGCAACCACACTTACGCTCAAGGCGCACAACGACATTGTCATCAATGCGCCTCTCAGCATGAACAATAACCTGGTTCTAACTGCCGATCAGGATGTGTCAGGTGCTGGAAGTGTCATGCTCAACAAGTCCGTGATCGCAGGGAGCAGCATTGTAGCCAGTGGTCAGGACATCATCTTCGATAGTCTGGACGGCGGCACCACGTATGGGCAACTCAATGCGAACTCGGTCGCGCTGACTGCGGCTAATGTGATTACACCGAGCAACTGGGGAGCTGCAACAGAGGTCATCGCTCAGAGCCTGTCCTTGAACGCCGTAAATGGCATCGGGAATAGTGGGAAAGTGTTTGTCGCCAATGTATTTGGCGCGATCAACTTCAGCAATACCAACAATGCCGTCAATATCTACAACACATCCGCCGGCATCAGTCGTAGCTTTACGGGCACAAATACCAACGGTCCTGTGCGACTGGAGTCATTTGATTCCACTTATGCCACCACGCTAGACAACATTACCAGCGGCGGCACCCTGCTGCTCCGGATGAACAATCTGACGACAGGTGCAAGTGCCGTGATCAATGCAGGCGCGAACACGGTTTACATCAATCCCTATACGATCTCCCCATCTGTACCAGCGATTAGTATTGGTGGTGCGAGCACCTTCAATCTGACCGGCGCGGATATCTCGAAGATCGCGGCGGGAAATATCGTCATCGGCACGGATACGTTCGGCAACTACGCATCCACGGTGAATATCGCAACCAGTGCGCCGGTCACGATCACCAATTCTGCCAATCTGGAGATCTTTGGAACGGCTGTTATCAATACCGGCACCAGTGCCTTCACTAATACGGGCGGAACACTTAGGTTAATCGGCGATTCGATGGTTATCGGTGGGACGATAGACGTTGGCGCATCGGGCAAGGTATCTATCGACCCCAACACTGCAACTCAAAACGTCGATGTGGGCGGTGCCGACAGCGCAGGGGTCCTAGGGGTGTCAGCTACGGAATTGAGTCTTATCACGGCAGGTACGCTGTTGGTGGGTGATCCGCTGAAGTCGGGGAGCCTGAACGTCAGCAGCTCGATCGCCCCGGCGGGGGTCTCGGTTTTGGGGCTGGGGGCGGGCGGCGCGGTCACGCAGAGTGCGGGGGCCGGCATCACCGTTAATGAGCTGGTGATTGATTCGCGCACCTCGGTCAATTTGAGTGATTCAACCAACGCGGTCGGCAATCTGGCGGCGTTCAGCAGCGGCGACTTCATTTTCAACAGTTCGACCGCCCTGAATCTGGTGGCGAACAATGTTGAATTCATCAATGGTGTGTCCGCAACCGGCATGATCGCACTGACCAGCGCCGGTGCCTTGACCCAGTCTGCGGGGGCAACACTGAACAGCACATCCGCCTATGTAAAGGGCAGCAAGGTGATCCTGAATGAAGCCAACACAGTCGGAGTGATTGCCGGCAGTGCTACCGGTGCGACTACCGGAGATATCTTCAGCTATAAAAGCAGTAACGCGATTTTTGTGACAACTGTTAACGGGTTTTCCGGTATTCAAACCGGTTTTTCGCAACCGGATGCCGTGACCGTCATTTTGAATGCGGGTAGCGCCGGTATTACGCAGGATGCCCCCATCGATGCTGGAGCCAAAGGAGTGAGCCTGACTACAACTGGTTCAGTGAATCTGGTGAATCCTAGCAATTCTATGGGTGCAGTGACGGCGACTGGGATCAGCTCTCTGGCGCTCTACGGGGCATCCACTGTTGATGTGGTCACCAGTGTGCCCACCTTCACTATTTTGGACCAGCTGACTGCCTGGGGGGCCATTAATATCACGAACAATGGCGGCAGCATCGCCGTCAACAACGCACAGGTGACGTCCTACGGTATCGCAACTTTTACTGCGACAGGCAGTTTGAAGATCGATGCGACCAGCGCTAATTCGTACATTATGGGGGCGCCCGATGTTGATCTCTTCCTGGGCGGGGATATTAGCTTTGTGACATCCGGTGGCTTTAATGCTTATGTATCTTCACAGCTACCGGTAACGACACATTTGACCTTTAGTAATAGCACCGCCAGAGCATTTTTCAACGGCACACAGGCCGCCGCCACGACCTCCGGGAACACTGGGTTCTTCTATGGTGGTGATCCCCTGCAAGGCGGGCTACCTGCTGAATTGGGCGTTAACCTGGTCCTGGTAGGAGGCGACACGAACAATTTTATCCCCATCCCGACAACGACCACACCGGTCACAACGACCACAACGACCACAACGGTTACTCCAACGCTCACGGAATGTCTCGCGGGCACCTCTGCTACTGGATGCACGGAAGTACTGCAAACTGCAACGCAGGACATTACGCAGACCTTGCCGGTAGCGAATGCGCCGGCAAAGGATACAACTGAAGAAGAGAAGAAAAAAGAAGAAGAGCAGATCTTGGCTGAAGCCGAAATCGGCAATGGACAGGGTAGTGGCCTGCCTGACAACCTGCCGGCCTGCCGCTAACGGGGTGACGATGAGACTAAGTACCGAATACTCTAGGATAGGACGTGTTTTGCTGGCTGGGCTGATGCTGGTCCTGCCGCAAGTCGCTGTATCAGCGGATGACGATACACCTGCCGTATTGAAATTCCCAATTGAGCGTTATGTGGTGGAAGGGGCGAAGTTGCTCACCAAGGAAGATTTCGACATCGTGGTCGCACCGTATGTAGGCAAGGAAAAAGATTTCTCCGATGTTCAATATGCGCTGGAGGCGGTCGAAGAGTTGTATGCAGAACGCGGCTATTCTGCCGTGCATGTATTGTTGCCGGAGCAAGAGTTGGAAGCAGGCACAGTACGTTTCGACGTGATCGAGAGCCGCTTCGGGAAAGTCGAAGTCAAGAACAATAAGTTCTTCTGGAAGGCGCATGCACTCAATGCCTTGCCGTCGGTTCGCGTCGGTGGCGTGCCACGTGCCAAGGACATCGCCCGCCAGTTGCGTCTTGCCAACGAGAACCCCGCGAGGCAACTGAATGTCGTGCTGAAAGCAGGCGAGAATGATGATGAGGTCGATGCTAGCGTGCTGGTCAACGACACCAACCCCAAACAATGGGTGCTGACATTGGACAATACCGGCTCCAAGGAGACCGGCGTATCGCGCCTCGGTATCTCCTTCCGTGACGCGGGCATGTTCAATCGTGATCATGTGGGGCAGGTGCAGATGCAGATCTCGCCGCAATATGTGAGTCGTGTGAAGGTGCTCGGCGGCAGTTACAAGATACCGCTGTACAACCTTGGGCACAGCGTCGAGTTCTTCGGTGGCTATTCCAATATCAATTCGCTGGTGGGCGGCTTGTCGAACTTTCAGGGCGGCGGTCTCATACTCAGCTCGCGCTACAACATCCCGCTGGATCGTATCGGTAGTTTCGATCCCAAGCTGTCCATTGGGCTGGATTGGCGCAAGTTCACCAAGATCCAGCTGACCAGCCCGACCACGACGGTGTTGTATGACGATATCGTGGTCACGCCCCTGAGTCTGGCGTATGCCGTGCAGGGCAAGCTGGCCAAGAGCGATGTCAGTGCCAATATATCTTTAGCGGCCAATATGCCGATCGCAGCCAAGGGCAAGGCTGCGGATTTCGCTGCCTACGACCTGGTGAATTTCTCCGATCCCACGCCTGCCTACAAGGCGTTGCGTTTTGGAGGCGGCTTCTTTACGCAATTCGGCGGGGAGTGGCAGTTCCGCGCGGCGTTCAATGGTCAATGGAGTAAAGACAAATTGATCCAGGGCGAGCAGATGCGCCTCGGTGGCGCAGACGGCGTACGCGGATTTTCGGAAGGCAGTGAAACGGGCGAGCAGGGCGCTAAATACAATCTTGAAACCTATACGCCCGCTTGGGAGCGTGGCCAGATGAATGCGCGCGGTCTGCTGTTTCTGGATGGCGGCAACGTAAGTTCTTCCAGTGCCAATAGTTCGACCAATATCGCCGGCGCGGGATTCGGTTTACGTGCCGGTTACGCTGAACACTATGGTCTGCGCATGGATGCCGGGCGCATCATGAAAGAAGGTAGCGATCCCGCGCAGCTCAAAGGCGACTGGCGTATCCACGCCACGCTGACCGGGACGTTCTGAAGGTGAGGTGTGAATTGAAAAAGATATTTCAGGGATTGATATTGGGTTGCCTCCTGATTGCGGGTGGCAATGCTTATGCGGCCGAGGACGCCGGCACGATCCGTTACATGAGCGGCACACTGGTCGCGCAACGTGGCGATGGCACGATACGTGTATTGACTCCAAAGTCCACCGTGCAGCCCGGCGATCTGCTGGTGACGGGAAGGAAGAGCTATGCGCAGGTGATGATGCGAGACGGCACCAAGATGACCATGCGCCCCGATTCCAACCTCAAGATCGAGGCCTACGAGTTCAAGCAAAGCGCCCCCAAGGCTGACAATGCAGTATTCAGGCTGCTAAAAGGCGGCTTCCGCACGGTCACTGGCCTGATCGGTAAACGCGGCAACAAGGATGCCTACAAGCTGCGCGCCTCCGGTGCCACCATTGGTATCCGTGGTACGGACTTCACTTCGCGTCTGTGCGCTACCAAAGGATGCGAGGATGCTGCGGAATCGGTAGCGCCAGCGCCGGTGGTGAAGCCCAAGCCGGCCGGCCGCGTGATGCGCATCACCGGGCAGATGGTCGCCAAACAGTCGGACGGCCAGATCAGGAAACTGACCTTGGGCTCACCCGTATTCGAGGGCGATACATTGCAGAGCGATGCTGCATCGCATGCCGTGGTGGCATTCCGCGATGGTGGTCGTATCACGCTGCAGCAAAGCAGTATCTTCAAGGTGGAAGCGTTCAAGTATGAGAAGAAGGGCGGCGTACAGGAGAACATCGCACTGCGTTTGATCAAGGGCGGTGTACGTGTAGTCACCGGCCTGATCGGCCGCGCTAATCGTGACAACTACAAGTTCCGTATGTCCGGCGCCACCATCGGCATCCGTGGGACCGGCTTCGATGCATGGTGTAATGGATCCTGCGCTAATGGAGACGACAGTCCTGTAGCAGTGTTTGGCGGTCCATCTGGGGCACCGATCAGACATAATGTACTTTGGTCTCAATATGCAGAAGCGCAAGTGGATGGTCGCCTGAACGATGCGGGGA
The DNA here is from genome assembly GCF_054604835.1 of Sideroxydans sp. Classification (NCBI taxonomy): domain Bacteria; kingdom Pseudomonadati; phylum Pseudomonadota; class Betaproteobacteria; order Nitrosomonadales; family Gallionellaceae; genus Sideroxydans; species Sideroxydans sp. The sequence continues at coordinate 341,770 of NZ_JBTSFG010000001.1, forward strand.
TGCAGACATCAGTGAGCGGTCAATATACACAGTTGGCTGAAGGTCCGGCCGACCCGATGAATGGCGCGGGGGTTTATGTCTGGTCGGGTGAAGTGGTGATGGTTGGTCCCGGTGGGTCTTTTACCGTGGCGGTCAATCAGGCGGCCATGCTGGCCCAGCAGACCGGTAAGCCGGTGCGGATCATGAACATCCCCGCCTCTGTGCTAACAAATGATGCGCCGCGTCCTGACTCGGTACCAGTCGATCTGGAAAAGATATTCGAAGAGGTGGATGCCAGCGCTGAAGCAGGAGCCGGTTTGTACGTCACGGTGCATGACGGGCAAGTGATCCTTGAGAAGGGTGATCAGAAAGTCGATCTGGGCAAGGGCGAGAGTGGCTTCACCAACGACCAGATCATGACCCGACTTGCAGCGACCCCGGACTTCATGGGCGGTGATGCCAAGATGGATAACATCGAGCAGAATGGCGACGGTGGAGGTGGCGATCAGGGTTGCGTCGTGCGCTGATCCTGCAGAGTTAAATCATGTACAGGAACGGGAAGCCAGGCGGCTTCCCGTTTTACTTTGCGGCGTCGCTTTCCAGCGATTTGCGATAGGTGTCGTAATCCGGCGCTGGCTGCGTCGCCCGTTCCAGCGGTGTTCTCTTCGCATCATTGTTTTGCTTGATGCCTTCGTACAGATTGTGCGCCGGGTCGGCACACCCGGCGAGGAGCAGCAAAGCGGATAGAGCGAGCAGCCTCATAGCTTCGAGCGCGCCCAAGCCACGATGTTCTTCGCATCCATCGCACCGGCCTGTCGCGCCACTTCACGACCACCCTTGAACAAAGCCAGCGTTGGGATGCTGCGGATGTTGAACTGCGCGGCGAGGTTCTGCGCCTGTTCGGTATCCAGCTTTACCACGCGTACCTGTGGTTCCAGCATCTGTGCCGCTTGTGCGTAGGCGGGGGCCATCATCTTGCACGGGCCGCACCAGGGCGCCCAGAAGTCCACCAGCACCGGCACATCGCTGTTGCCGATGTGGCGCATGAAGTTGGCTTCGGTAAGTTCCACCGGATGGGCTTCGAACAAGTCTTGTTTGCATTTTCCGCAGGTCGGGTTCGCTGCCAGCTTGTCGGCGGGTACGCGGTTCACCGCATCGCAATGCGGGCAGACGATGTGTTTCGGGTCAGACATGATCGCTCCTTTATTGATTAGCGGTTACTAATATATGGGCGAACTAAATAAACTCAAGAGGAAAATCGTAGCGAGCGCTCGAAGTGCAAGGCGCACGGAGCGGAGGAGCCGGAATGTACAAATGGTACATGAGGATTCCGAGCACCGCGCAACGCCGCAATTCGAGTGCGCAGTAGATTTTAGGGCAGCATCACGCGCATCGACAGGTCGATGGCCTTCACATCCTTGGTCAGCGCGCCGATGGAGATACGTTCCACGCCGGTGGCCGCGATCAGCGGGATGTTCTCCAGCGTGATACCGCCCGAGGCTTCCAACTCCGCGCGCCCGGCGGCGTGTTCCACCGCCAGCTGCATGTCTGCTACCGAGAAGTTGTCCAGCAGGATGAGTTGGGCACCGGCCAGCAATGCCTCGTCCAGCTGTGCCATGTTCTCCACCTCGATCTGGATGGGGATATGCGGCGGCGTCACCTGGAACGCCAGCTCCATCACCTTGCCGATACCGCCTGCCGCCGCGATGTGGTTCTCCTTGATCAGCACCCCGTCGAACAGCCCCACGCGCTGGTTATGTCCGCCGCCCACCGTCACTGCGTATTTCTGCGCGTGGCGCAGGCCGGGCAGGGTCTTGCGTGTGTCCATGATCTTCGCCTTGTGGCCGGCAGCAGCCTCCACATAACGCCGCGTCTCGGTCGCCACGGCGGAGAGCGTCTGCAGGAAGTTCAGCGCCGGACGCTCGCCCGACAAAAGCGCGCGCGCATTGCCGTGTATCTCGCACAGCGTCTGATTCGCAACGGCGCGCTCGCCTTCCCGCAGCTTCCATTCGATGCGGCAATCCGGGTCCAGCGTCAGGAAACATTCCTCGAACCACAACGTACCGCACAGCACCGCATTCTCGCGCGTGATGACGGTGGCGCTGGCGCGCGCGTCTTCGCCGATCAGTTGTGCGGTGAGGTCGCCGCTGCCGATGTCTTCTTCCAGCGCTGCTTTCACGTTGGCGCGGATATGCGGGGTAATGCTCATGTTCACTCCTTGTGTGCCGGACGCGACCGCCACCAGGCGGCCAAAATGCTACCGATGATCGAATGGAAACTGGCCGAGATGGCGGAAGGCACAGGGGCCAGCGCCATCTGCGGGAAGCTGCTGCGCGCCAACACCGCGCCCAAGCCGGAATTCTGCATGCCCACCTCGATGGAGATGGTGCGCGCCGACAGTTCGTTCAGGCGCAACAAGCGCGCCAGCGCATAACCCAAGCCGAAGCCGCCCGCATGCAGCAAAGCCACCGCCGAGAACAGCACGCCCGCAGAATGTTTCACCGTATCCGCGTTGCTGCCGATGATGCTCGCGCAGATCAGCGCGATGAAGATCACCGACACCAGCGGCGCGACCGGCAGGATGAACTGCACGCTGCGGTGCGCGTAGCGGTTGAGCAGCATGCCGATCACCACCGGCAGCAGCACCACCTTCACTGTGCTGGTGAACAGGCTCCATGCATCCACTGGCACATAGGCACCGGCCAGCCATTGGGTCAGCAGCGGCGTCATCGCCACCGCCGCGAAAGTGGAACACATGGTCATCAGCACCGACAGCGCCACATCCGCCTTCGCGATGTAGCTCACCACGTTGGAAGCCGTGCCGCCGGGGCAGCAGGCGACGAGTATCAAGCCCACCGCCAGTTGCGGCTCCAGCTCCAGCGACAGCGCGATGAACCAGCCCAGGAAAGGCATGATGGCGAACTGCGCGAACACGCCGATCATCACCTGGCGAGGCATCCGTGCCACACGGCGGAAATCGTCCAGACTCAGCGTGATGCCCATGCCGATCATGATCATCGCCAGCCCGAACACGATCATCTGGCCGCTGAACCACGTGAACCAATGCGGTAAGATCAGCGCAAGGCCGCTGCAGGAAAGCACCCACAGCGGGAACAGGTTGGCGAGCAGATCGAGCAGACGGGCCACGGGCAGTTACAGGGTAGGGTTGGACGAGGGCGCGAAGGCTATCACAGCACACATGCTCTGAATCATGACGGAGCGCGCTCCTCGGCCAGCCGTTGCAGATAAGCCACGAAATCCGGATCCTCGCCGCCCAGTTGGTCGGCCAGCGCCATGCGGAAATCCTCGCGCTGACACCACTCGCGCATATAGTCATCCCACGAGCGCCAGCGCCGCCACTGCCTGGGCGACATGTCATCCTCGTACAGCAGCAGGTAGGCGCGCTCGAACAGCGAGATCAGCATGCTGAACACGATATACATGCGTTCCTTCTGGATGTCGTCCAGATCGCCGGTCTTTTCGTTCGAGAACAGGCGCAGGTCGGAGTTTTCCAGCGCCACCTTGAGGAAATCCTGGTAGTTGTCCGACAGCAGCTGGTACACCTCCTCGTCCTCGTTGTCGCGCTCTTTGCGCTGCTCGAACACGAACACGGAGATCGCCAGCGGCAAGCCAATCACCGTGACGACATAACTCATCAATTCCCAGGTTTCGAGGTTCATAATGGGAACGTAACCCGCCGCCTGTGCCCGGTCAATAGCCACTTGAAATCCGGGACGACTGCCCCATCTACCCGGCAGACAACTATTCCCGTCAAGGAGTGCACCATGCGTTTCGACAAATTCACCACCAAGCTGCAACAAGCCCTGTCCGATGCCCAGAGTCTGGCCGTCGGCGCCGACAACCAGTTCATCGAGCCGCAGCATCTGCTGCTCGCCATGCTCAACGATGCCGACAGCGGGGCAGGCTCGCTGCTGGCCCGCGCGGGCGGCAACGTCAACGCGCTCAAGGCCGCGTTGGGCGAGGCCGTCACCCGTCTGCCCAAGGTGGAAGGCCACGGCGGCGAAGTGCAGGTCGGTCGCGACCTGACCAACCTGTTCAACCTCACCGACAAGGAAGCGCAGAAGCGCGGTGACCAGTTCATCGCCAGCGAGATGTACCTGCTCGCGCTCACCAACGACAAGGGCGAGACCGGCCGTTTGCTCAAACAGCATGGCGTCACCCGCGCGCCGTTGGAAACCGCTATCGCCGCAGTGCGCGGCGGCGAGTCGGTGGGCTCGCAGGAAGCCGAAGGCCAGCGCGAATCGTTGAAGAAATTCTGCGTGGACCTGACCGAACGTGCGCGGCAAGGCAAGCTCGACCCTGTCATCGGTCGCGATGACGAGATCCGCCGCGCCATTCAGGTGCTGCAACGCCGCACCAAGAACAACCCGGTGCTGATCGGCGAACCCGGCGTGGGCAAGACCGCCATCGTCGAAGGCTTGGCCCAGCGCATCATCAACGGAGAAGTGCCCGATTCGCTCAAAGGCAAAAAAGTCCTCAGTCTGGATATGGCCGCACTCGTGGCTGGTGCCAAGTATCGCGGTGAATTTGAAGAACGCTTGAAAGCGGTGCTCAAAGAGTTGGCACAGGATGAAGGCAACAACATCGTGTTCATCGACGAGCTGCACACCATGGTCGGCGCCGGCAAGGCAGACGGCGCGATGGATGCGGGCAACATGCTCAAGCCCGCGCTGGCGCGCGGCGAACTGCATTGTGTCGGTGCGACCACGCTCGACGAATACCGCAAGTACATCGAAAAAGATGCCGCACTGGAACGCCGCTTCCAGAAGGTGCTGGTGGACGAACCCTCCGTGGAATCCACCATCGCCATCCTGCGCGGTTTGAAAGAAAAATATGAGGTACACCACGGCGTCGAGATCACCGATCCGGCCATCGTCGCGGCGGCCGAGCTGTCGCACCGTTACATCACCGACCGCTTCCTGCCGGACAAAGCGATCGACCTGATCGACGAAGCCGCCTCGCGCATGAAGATGGAGATCGACTCCAAGCCGGAAGTCATGGACAAACTCGAACGCCGCTTGATCCAGCTCAAGATCGAGCGTGAAGCGGTGAAGAAAGAGAAGGACGAAGCCTCGCGCAAACGCATGGGCCTGATCGAGGACGAGATCAAGAAACTGGAGCGTGAATACGCCGATCTGGACGAGATCTGGAAATCGGAAAAGGGTGCCGCACAAGATTCGGCCACCTCGAAAGAAGAGATCGATCATGTGCGCGCCGAGATCGTGCGTCTGCAACGCGAAGGCAAGCTGGAGAAGGTGGCCGAGCTGCAATACGGCAAGCTGCCGCAACTGGAAGCCAAGCTGAAAGAGGCCGCACAGCGCGAGGCCGAAGGCACGGGTACCAAGAACAAACTGCTGCGCACGCAGGTCGGCGCGGACGAGATCGCCGAAGTGGTGAGCCGTGCCACCGGCATCCCGGTGAGCAAGATGATGACAGGCGAGCGCGACAAACTGCTCAAGATGGAAGAGAAGCTGCACGAGCGCGTGGTGGGTCAGGACGAAGCCGTGCGCCTCGTGTCCGACGCCATCCGCCGTTCGCGTTCCGGTCTGTCCGACCCCAATCGTCCCTACGGTTCCTTCCTGTTCCTCGGCCCCACCGGCGTGGGCAAGACCGAGCTGTGTAAGGCGCTGGCCGGTTTCATGTTCGACTCGGAAGACCATCTCATCCGCATCGACATGAGCGAATACATGGAGAAGCATTCCGTCGCGCGTCTGATTGGCGCGCCGCCGGGCTATGTCGGCTATGAAGAAGGCGGCGGCCTCACCGAAGCCGTGCGCCGCAAACCGTACAGCGTCATCCTGCTGGACGAAGTGGAGAAGGCGCACCCGGACGTGTTCAACGTGCTGCTGCAAGCGCTGGACGATGGCCGCATGACCGATGGCCAAGGCCGCACCGTGGACTTCAAGAACACCGTCATCGTGATGACCTCCAACCTGGGTTCGCAGATGATCCAGCAGATGCAGGGCGACGATTATCAGGTGGTGAAGCTGGCCGTGATGGGCGAGGTGAAGACTTATTTCCGTCCCGAGTTCATCAACCGCATCGACGAAGTGGTGGTGTTCCACGCGCTGGACGAGAAGAATATCAAGTCCATCGCGCGCATCCAGTTGCAGTATCTGGAGAAACGTCTGGCCGCGATGGAGATGAAGCTGGAGATCTCGGAAGCCGCACTGGCCGAGATCGCCAACGCGGGCTTCGATCCGGTGTACGGTGCGCGTCCGCTCAAGCGCGCCATCCAGGCACAGCTGGAGAACCCGCTCGCCAAGCACATCCTCGAAGGTCAGTTCGCCGCGAAGGACACCATCAAGGTGGATTGCGACAGCGGCATCATGCAATTCAGCAAGTAAGCGATACGCTTGTGCGGCCTCTCCGATCGATGGAGAGGCAGCGCAAGTTTTCCCCGTTGAATATGGGGCAGGGTTGTTCAGTGCTTCTTAATCCAATACGGTGCTTTACGTGCCCAACTCAGGAACACCCATGCAAATAAAATTCGTAATGCCCCCTCCCGCCAAATCACCCGGCCCCTTGCGCAAGATCGTGGGAGTGGCCGTCACCGTGGCGGTCGCCATCGTCGTCCTGATGTTCTCTGCGGTGTTCTTTGCAGTCATCGCCGTAGTCGGCTTGATCGCCTGGGGTTATCTATGGTGGAAGACGCGCGAGGTACGCAAACAGATGCGCGCATTCGCAAATCAAGACCAGTCCGTGATGCGCGAACAGCGTGCCAGCAACGACGAGGTTTTCGAAGGTGAAGTGATACGCGTGGTCGACCCCAAAGAAGTGAAATGACAGAAGCCCGGCATGTCGGGCTTCATCGTTTGTTGTAAAACAACAAAATGCTCGCGCAATATCAATAACTTAGCGTAGAATGCGCCCGTGTCGTAAACGGCACGGCATCTTGCCGCATGACGCGACCCTTTTGCGCAGTCAAATCACAACACAGTATGGTGGTCGATGAAAAAGCTCTCGTTCATTATCAACGTAGTCATCGTATTCGGCATCAGCGTAGAACTGGTGTTGATCCTGTTCGGCAAACTCAGTGCCGATCAATTGCTGATCTCCAGTGCGGTATCGGGTTTGGTGATCCTGGTCTCGGTCAAGCTGCTCAAAGATGCGCTGATCAAACTCTTCGGTCTGACGGACGACCAGAAAGAGGTGCTCAAGAACGAGATCAACGTCATGGACGAGATCGAGGCGCACATCGCCTGGAAGCTGAGCCTGCAGAACTATCTGGATGGAAAATCGCAGGGTGACATCGGTCTTGACCAGATCATGCGCGACGACCTGTGCGATCTGGGCAAGTGGCTGCATGGCCCGGCAAAGACCGTTTTCGGCCCCAACAACAAAGGCATCCAGATGCTGACCGAGCAGCACTCCCGTTTGCATACGGCGGCCGGCTTCGTAGTGAAGAATATCCAGGAAAAGAATCTCGCCGCCGCGAAGCAGATCATGGACGGCGAAGTACGCATAGCCTTCCACGAAGTCATGCGCACCTTGAACGTATTGAACACGGTGCTCGCAACCTCGAAATGATCGCGACCCGAACGGGTTGCCGATCAGGAACCTTGTAGCAACACTTTTCCCTGTTTTTCCATCCGTGTGACGGTCTGTCCGGCCGTTGCATGCCGCGCCCGCAGCTGGCCGCAAGCGCCTTCCACCTCCTGACCCGCCGAATCGCGCAACTGCGTCACGATGCCGTTCTGCTTCAGCGTGCCCACCATGCGCGCCATGCGTTCCGCCGAAGGGCGACGGTAGGGCAGGCCGTCCACATCGTTGAATGGGATGAAATTCATGATCGCGTATTTACCGGTGAGCAATTCGACGAGGCGCCTCAGTTCTTCATCGCTGTCGTTCACACCCTCGATCAACGTCCACTGGTACTGTGTCGGATAACCCGTCGCGCGTGCATACGTTTCGCAGCGCTCCATGAGTTCGGCCACCGGGATCTGCGGCGCATGCGGCAACAGCGTCGCGCGCAACGCATCGTCGGTGGAATGCAGCGAAAGCGCGAGCGCGGGTTTAACGGTTTCCTGCGGCAGGCGCTCGAACACTCGCAGATCTCCCACCGTCGAAAGCACCAGATTCTTGTGCGGGATGTTGCCCTGCATGCCCAGCACCTCGATGGCCTCCAGCACGTTGTCCAGATTGTGCGCCGGCTCGCCCATGCCCATGAACACCACCTTGCCCACCGCGCGGCGCCTGCGTGCCAGCACCACCTGCGCCACGATCTCAGCGCTACCGAGCTGGCGGGTCAAACCATTGCGGCCGCTCATGCAGAACACACACCCCACCGCGCAGCCCACCTGCGTCGAGATGCACAGCCCGCCGCGCGGCAGCAACACACTCTCCACCATCTGCCCGTCGTTAAGTTCAACCAGTAATCGCGCCACTTCCTCATCGGCGGGATATTCCCCATGCAAGCGCGCCAACCCCTCCAGCTCCGCCAAGATGGCAGGCAAGGCCTCGCGCATCGCGGCAGGGAAGAAAGTCGCAGCCGGGCTGCCCTTCACGTCAAACGAACGGACCTGACTCCAGCCGCGCAGCAGACGGTCTGTATGGCAGGGCTTTGCGCCCAGGTCGTGCAGGCGTTGGCGGAGGTCGGCGATGCGTAGCGCAGCTTGGCTCACTGTGTCTCGATCGTCCCGTTGATCTGCACGGTCATGCGGCTGTCACCCCCGGCGAACTCCGGTGCCGAGATGGAAGAACTCACCTTGGCTGCGCGCATCATCGGCATGGGGTAGTTCGGCATGCCGCTGTTGATGCCCATATGCACGGTCTTGTAAGCCTTCGCGCCCACGGCCGCGCGTATCGCCTCGGCACGCTGTTGGAAAGCTTTGATCGCCTCGGTGATCAGTCCATTCTCGATCCGCGCACGTGTATCGGGTGACACGGAAAACTGCACGCCGCCCAGTTGCAGGGTGGACTGCAACTGCATGATCAGCTCGCCCGCCGCCTTGAAATCGCGCGACTCGATGCGTATCTCGCCGTGGCCGCGCCAAGCCTCGATCTGATTGTTCCGGCCATACACCGGAAAGGTCTGCTGGTTGCCGCTGCTCGCCTTCACCGTACTGAACTCCGCCGCCTTCTTCAGCGCATCGTTCAGCGCGGCATTCATCTGCTGCGCGATCCGCGCGGGCTGCTTGTCCTGGATATCCACCACCAAGGTCGCGGTCAGCAGATCGTTCGCCACCTCGCGCGCCGCCTCCACCTGGAAATCCACGCGGTTGTACACCGCCGGTTCCGCCAACGCCCACCCACTGGTAAAGAAACACCCGATCAACAAAGCAACACGCAACATGGCAACCTCCCGGAATTGAACGCCCCGTATGCTAAAGCAAATCGGGGAGGGAAGGGCCGCAGCCCCCTAACGGGTCATTCAACCGCCGCCGGATAGACGTTATCATCCGCCCAATCCAAACAGAGCGAGCCCCATGCAAACGCGTAAACCCATCGACATCCCCGTCATCTCCGCCGACATGCCAACCGGAGAACCGACCGGCAGCAACTGCGACGGCAAAGAGATCGTCGCGCTCATGGTGCTGGGCGACAGCATGGCACCCGAATTCACCGAAGGCGAGATCCTCGTCATCCAGATGGGCGCCCCCGCCACCGAAGGCGCATACGTCATCGCCGAAGTCGAAAAGGAAGACTTCATCTTCCGACAGCTCAGGCGCGACGAACACGGCGGCTGGCGACTCACCGCCCTCAACTGGCTATACCCCGACACCCCGCTTGCGGGGCTGGAATCGATCAAGGGCGTGGTCACGCACAAGCGCAACGCAAGGTCGCGGAAGTCGGTGAAGAGTTATGTGCCGCAGGCGGAGGGGTGAGGCTGGATATTGCTTTGTAGATATTAAAAAAGCCCGGTGATGCCGGGCTTTTGTTTGTGAGGGGTAATGCGATGCTGGCCCCTTTGATTCTCTGAAATCAATTCGACTCCGGTACCTTTGGCTACCCTCTCGAAAGGTCACTCCATTAATCCAATAAAGTGATATGCAAAACTATCGTCATCTATGTTCTTTGCAATTACCAAACATTGCTTCACATGTTCAGGTTCGAGGCCAAACATAGCAGCCTTTTCGATAAATTCATTTCTTCTAACAGCGTTATCATTGTTGAACATGACATAACAAATAGCATATTGAGAAGCTTTAGGAGGTATGTAGATAACCATATTTTTGTGATCATCCAACATCCAATTCGTCTTAACTCTTTCCTTGAGTACATCAATCATCTTGGATAGTTTGCGCTGATCATCTGGGGAGAATCTATTCAAGACCACACCAATTTCTGTCCACCTAGGAGTCTGCCGCTTTTCTAGTTGTTCCATAAATTTGGAAAAAAGGGGGCTAACTAGTGGGTGGGGTTTAGCTATGTTTACACCAGCATCTCTTGAGTTGTAGTAAGTGTCCAGTGGAGCAGACATTTCAGAAATATATAAATTTACGTCAGTATCAAGGTCACCCATATTGAAAAGGGTTTGGATGTACAAGCCCATTAAATCTAGCTCGTCCCCCATATACTCCAATCTGCCTTCCAGTTCCTGGCGTGTCTCCAGATAATGAATAATCTGAACGGGATGCTCTAAAAAGTCGAATAGCGTTTCAAAATCAGCCAAATTCATGGTGGGGCAAGGCACAAAAGTATCAGGTAACCAGCCGGTTTCAGTTAACTGAGCAACATTTGCTTGGATTGTGCCAAGACTTTCTAATGAAACGGAGATGCGGATAATTTTGTGGATGTTACATAAATTTATTGGCAGCTTCTTGCGGAGGTCGTCATCAATATCGGGGTGAGCTATTAGTTCCTCTAGTCGTTCTTTTAACCGCTTTGATTGATTGTTTGGTGAGATAAGGAGTTCATCAATATGCTTCTTTAATCGATCAGGAGCTCCCCTTAAAGCGGGGTCTGTGACTTTTCCAGATTTGGCTTCGACAATGATTGCGTGTGAATCAATAAATGTAATTAAGTCGGTCTCATACTCGACGCCACCTAATTTCCACTTCAGGCTAGACACGGTATTAGATTCAGGGAACCGTCTATTTATTATCTCGACTATTTTTTCTTCAAGATAATCTGCTCGCATCTTTCTTAGAAGAGGCGAATCAACTTCTTCAACAAGTCTGTCGAGTGAAGGCAATACGAAGCTAAAAAACATCTGCGGTAGCGCACAAAAATATTTCTCATTTTCAATTTTGATTATTGGACGCTGCCAAATGGGGTTGGATAAATATAAATGCTCAGTCTCATATTCCCTTAGTGCACCAAGCTCATATGAAAAAATATCTAGTATTCCTATGGTCGCAGTTACATCAGCTTCGAGTTTATCTGCCAAGTATTTTGGTGAGAATTCATAGGATTCATGGAGACGTAAGTCGTGATGAGACATCAGCATGAAAAATAATGCCTTAAATGACATTTTTCGAAAATGCTCAGTCTCGATAAATTGTTCAGCAGCGGCTGGGGTAGAACCAATTAATTCATGGTACTTAATTGCCAACTTTGTTTTATCTTTTAATTTGTATAGATCCTTAAAAGATTGCAGGCGTATTGTGTTGGCATGCTCGGTGTCATCTATTAGTCTTTGGAAAAGCGCGATTACGTTGCTACAGCTAAATCCGTATCGATTCTTTATCAGATCGTCAAAGTGGCTATATAACTCATATGCAATCGATTTTACTTGCGAAAAATAGCCCCAGTTTCGGACTGCCTGAGTGTGGCCCATCATCATACGTTGTATCTGTTTTATGGAGACTTCCTGTGTTGAAGATCCTTCAGAGAATTCAAGTCCTCTAAAATGACTTGCGGACATAAGTTCAGAGAGTGCTGTCCACATCTCTTGAACATTGTCAGTTGTTACAGGTTGGTGTTGAAAATTGTTCGGATTGATTTGGAGTGCAAGTGCTTGGCAAATCTCTACGTGAAATTGCTGCAACTTTCGTTCGCTATCTTTTTCTTGAATACCATTATCGCCAACACCCACAGTGAGGCCATATGATGCCAAGATGGACAGCATAGAAATTGGGTCGCAACTAACTAATAATTCTTTGATCTTGGCTAGTGACTCCTGATATTTATTTTCGCTGTTGTGAGCAAGCTCGCTTACGATTTTCTTACGCTGCTCGTCATTTAGTTCTGCAAATGGATTGGGCAGCATTTTGAATGCTGGGTTGAGCGAAGAACTATTTTTCTCGGATTGCCTCTTTTTATGTGCGCTCAACCTCCGGGCAGTTTTGAGCTTCTTTTGAACTCGCTTGATCTTGTTGTTTTTACCCATGGGCTGCTAGTCATTAATGAATTCTTCAAATACACGATGTAAATGCACATTTGGAGTGGCGGAAAGTTTATCTACCGAAACCAAATACGATGGTAGCCCCTTGTCGAGAGGAATCATCTCTCGTGTAGCCAACGCCGACACCGCGCCGAACAAAAGCCCTGTACAAATTCGAATGGGGTCATAAGGATCGCCGCCTCCGATAGGTGGCAAAGAAAGCATGCCGACTGTGGCCGATAATCCGCCAGAAATGATGCTGCACAGTTCCCGCTTACTAAATGGTCCAATTGCTTTTCTGTAGTCTTCTTTTGCGCGTTGAAATGCAGTTATAAAATCTGACACGATGTACCGTGCATGTTCCTTATTGTTGCACTTCGAAATTTCTAACCGAAGATTTTCGAGCTCACGCAGAAACACAGCTTTTTCTTCATGATGATCTTCAACAAATCGTAGTATTTCGTCCATGGTGAGATGCGCCATCTGATCAGGCAATAAATCGGTAATAGCCATATTGCACAGAAATGCATCAGCCCCCTCTTTATATACTTGTTCATCGAAATTGCCCGCATGTGCGAAAAATGAACCTACAGCCCAAGTATCTGGTGAGTCTGAGAGCAAGTGAAGGCCGCGATTCTGGGCGACCTCCTTAGCTAGGTAGAACATGTAGCCACCAGCAAGATCGGGAGGGACTTGCATAAAACCATCTTTCGTCCACTTTGTTGTTAGTTGCTCAAATAGTGGTAGAAGGCGAGCCTCGATCTTTTCAGGGTTAATGCGAACAAAGCTCTCCGAATCTAATCCGGCAGGCCAAGTCAACCTATTGGTTGACTTGCGGCGGGCCCAGTAAAAATCTAAGAAACCTTCTGCAGCTTTAGCTTTTTCAATGTCTTCAATGTGCAAGTTGATTACTGCCTTTTCTGCAACTGCCGTTTTTATCGAGTGTTCATCTGCGGGGATATATCCTGTTGGCACTATCCGAAATATCCGATCCCAGACGAGTAAAGACCTTTTGATGAAATCAGGGTCGCGAAACTCAATGCTCGGGTAATAAAGTGCGTGACTCATATCAGTTGCCTTTGCCAAATGATGACGCGTATTGCAAACGAACAAACGGGAACAGACTGCGGCTTCTTTTCAGCCATCACTTCACCCCCACCCCCAGCCAAGCATTCGAAGTCAGCGGCCCCTTCAGCGTCGGCAGTGTCTCTTCCAGCCAAGCCAGCGCCAGCTTTTCCTTCTCGCGCCACTCCTCTTCGCCCAATCCCTTTTTCATCATCTGAATCGGCGCGCTGCCCTTGACCATGCTTTCCCAGAATTCGGCGGTGCTGCCGACGGGGAAAGCTTTGGTGACTTTGCGTATCTCGACGTTGCGGAAGCCGGCTTCTTCCATCTCTTGTTTGAAGCGCTCGGGGTTTTCCAGTGTGGTGACGGAGCGTTGCGGTTGCGGCAGGTCGGGCTTGATGGCGCGCAGTGCGCCGAACATGGTTTGCATGGCGGGCGATTGGTCCACGGGCGCCCAACTGGTGATGGCGACGCGGCCGCCCGGTTTGAGCGTGCGGTGGATCTCGGCGAAGCCGCGTTGCCTGTCGGGGAAGAACATGAGGCCGAACAGCGAGAAGGCGGCGTCGAAGGTGTTGTCCGCATAGGGCAGGGTTTGCGCATCGCCGCAGTGTAGGGCGATGTTGCGGTGTCCGGCTTGTTCGATCTTTTTGTTGAAGATGGCGAGCATGGCTTCGGAGAAGTCGATGCCGTGGATTTGTTCGGCATGCTGCGCGAGCCTGAGCGCGAGTGTGCCGGGGCCGCAGGCGACATCGAGCACAGTGGAGTTGGGTTTGAGCTGGCTGGCAGCGATGGCTTCGTCGGCGAATTGCTCGAACACGAGCATGGTGGTTTCCGCGTAGCCGTCGGCGACGAGGTTCCAGGGTTCGCTGGCGGAGAGCGGATTGCTAGCTTGCTGCTGCGACAAGTGTTTCCCCTTTTCAGTGGTGTGGCGGCTTCGCCCGCTGTGCGGGTTCTTGTCTTGCGCCGCCTCCTGAACGGGGTTGCTGCCTTGTGCCTCGCGCCGATCGTGCGGCGCGATGTGCGTGGGGCAGCCCTGCAAGTGGCCGGACTTTATGTGAGCGGGGCGGTGAGTGTCAATGCTGATGACAGGGTTGATATGGGGCCCGCGTCGTATTTGATCATTCAAACCACCAGGCGCGCTGCTGCATAGTTGTATATTAAATGCGGCATTAGTAGGACAATTAGATTGTCGTCCACCAACGTTTGGACAGCACGCAAATGAATCTCAACGTATTACCTTCCGACATATTCCCCTGGAACGAGAATTTCCAGACGGGGATTCCTGTCATCGATGAGCAGCACCGCAAACTGGTCGAGTTGCTGAACAAGCTCGCCAGTCATCTGGCTTATGGCGAGGGGAAGCCCGAGCTGAATGCGATCTTCGGCGAATTGACCGAGTATGCGCAGTACCATTTCAAGACCGAGGAAGGTTTCTGGAATAAATATCTGGCGGTGGATGAACTGTCCACCGACCATGCCGAGACCCACAAGAGCTTTGTGACCGAGGTGCTCAAACTCAGGGGGGCGCTGGATACTTTAGCCACCGAGCAGGTGATCGAAGAGATCGTGGTGTTCCTCTCGCACTGGCTGGCTTTCCATATCCTCGAATCCGACAAGCACATGGCCAAGATCGTGCTCTCCATGCAGCTCGGGCTGTCGCTGGACGAGGCCAAGGACAAGGCGCGCACAGAGATGAGCGGCGCGTTGCGCGTGCTGATCGAAACCGTCCTGAACATGTACGACTCTTTGTCCACGCGCACCCTGCAACTGATGCGCGAGGTCGCCGAGCGGCAGCGGGCGGAAGACAAGTTGCGCCTGTCCAGAAAAGTCATCGACAGCACGCTGGAGGCGATCTTCATCACAGATGAGAACGGCATGATCATCGATACCAATCCTTCGTTCTGCCTCGATGTGCAACTCGAGCATGCGCAGATCGTCGGCAGGGATGTGCGGCAGTTGAAGCCGAGTCTGTTCAGCCAGGACAAAGCCGACGAGATATGGAGAACGGCGACCGAAAGCGGCCATTGGGCGGGTGAGACGGTGGGGCGCGATGCGCAAGGCGAGGTCGAAGGGGCATGGCTGGCGCTCTCTTCGATCCAGGATGCGCAGGGCGTCATCACCCACTACGTCGGCGTGATCTCGTCGATCACCCATCTGGTGAAACGCCAGCAGATACTGGAAGTGGAGGCTAACCACGATGCGCTGACCGGGTTGCCCAACCGCCGGCTGCTACAGGACCGGCTCGATCAGGCGATCACGCACAGCGATCGCGCCGGCCGTGTGATGGCCTTGTGCTTCCTCGATCTGGATGGTTTCAAGCAGATCAACGACACGCTGGGGCACGATGCTGGCGACGATGTGTTACGACTCGTTGCCGCGCGTCTGGGCAAAGCACTGCGCGCGGAAGATACGGTGGCGCGTATGGGCGGCGATGAATTCGTGCTGCTGCTGAGCGATCTGGATGGCGAGGAGAGTGCGGTGCAATTCCTGAACAGGCTGCTGAAAGATATCGCCCAGCCGATGTCGATATTCGGCAACCCCGCCAAAGTCACCGCCAGTATCGGGGTGACCTTCTATCCGCGTGACCAGAGTTCGCCCGAGCAGTTACTCAAGCATGCCGATGCGGCGATGTTGACGGCGAAAAGAGAAGGCAAGTCGCGTTATCACTTCTACGCCTGAGCGTATCCCGCGCAGGTTCGGATTCCCTAGTGCTTTGAAGGTTTGATCAGGCTGATGATATGCGCGCTCGGCGGTTCGCTGCCGTCGTTGTAGTAAGGCTTGGATTCATCGAAGCCGAGTTGCGCGGCGAGTTCCCGCTCTCGTTCCGAGATCAGCGCGAAGCATTCCTTGATCTCTTCGATGGTGGCATCCGCGAGCGGGTTGGGGCGGCCGCCGAGCGGCGTGGCATCGCGCACGACGCTGCCCAGTGTTTTGCGCATCGCGCGCAGGATGCGTTGCTCCTTGCTCAATTCTTCCGTGCTCATGTCGGCTTCCTCTTGAAGTGTCAGACGGGACTTTAACCGGAATCGCGCGGGAGAGGGCCTGAACGTGACAGGGGAATCTCGCGCGGCATGCCTTTCACCTTTACAAGCCGCGCATGAACAGCGGCCGCAACGGGCGGTGGCCGGCTATCGCTTCTTGCAATTGTTGCAGCAACTTGTCTTTGTCCCTGGGCAGGTTGCCCGCCAGTGCCAGTGCGTTGGAGGCATGGTTGGAACGGAAGATGACGGGCTGCGGCGGGTTGAGGCCGCTGATGAGTCTTTCTTGTTCTTTCAATATCGCGAGGTCGTCCGGCATCTGGAACGGTTCGCCGAACTTGCGCTGGAATTCTTCGGCCACGCTGTCGTCCAGATACAGTTGCAGCGTGGAGAGGTAGGTGACGGGCGCGCGGTTGAGCAGGTCTATGGTGCCGTCTATATGTGCGTCGCTCTGCTGCGTGCCGCCCAGACCGAGGATGACGGTGGCGGAGACTTTCATGCCGCTGTCTTTCGCTTTGTGCAGCACTTCGGCCATGCGCTGTTGCGTCGCGCCTTTGGTGATCTTCTTCAGGATGAGGTCGGAACCGGATTCGATGCCGAAGTAGAGCAGGTTGAGTTTGTGTTCGCGCAACTGCGCCAGCTCTGCGCTGCTTTTGCGCGCGAGGTTTCCCGGCGTGGCGTAACAGGAGACGCGCGTCAGGCGCGGCAATGCCGTCGCCAGTTCGCGCAGGATGGCGAGCAGGTGTTCGGTCGGTAGCGCCAGCGCATCGCCATCGGCGAGGAACACGCGCTGCGCATCCGGCCAGTCGGCGGCGGCAATGCGGATGTCTGAGAAAACATCATCCAACGGGCGTTCGACATATTGCTTGCTTCGATACATGGCGCAGAAGCTGCACTGGTTGAAGCTGCACCCCAGCGTGGCCTGGATGATGAGGTTGTCGCCCTCGGAGGGCGGACGGAACAGCGGCATGTCGTAGTGCAGGCTCATGCCGCATGCTCCGGCGGGTGTTCATCCAGAATGCGTTCGCACTCGACCATGATGGCCTGGCCGATCTCCGATTCGTAGCGTGTGTCCAGCGATTCCTGCATCTCATGGCTGATGGTGAGCCCGGTCTCGCGGCTGGTGGTGGTGACGATCTGTTTCGCCACCTGATCGCTCAGCGCGGAAAGGTGTTTGCGCAGTTTCAGCGGCAGGCTGCGTTTGGAACGGGCGAGCCAGTCGGTGGCGAGCGTGGCGCCCTGTGCTTCGGTCAGCCATGCGCCATGTTCATAGTGAATGGAGAGGCGTTCGGATACGAGAGCGAAGATCAGGGCAATGTGGGTGCCGCGTTCGGTGGAGGGCAGGGTGGGCGCGTTCAATGGGGGCTTTCTTGTCACAGCGGATTCATGCGTGGGGGCTAAGCGCAATCTTACGCTAGCGCACCGGTTGCCGCAGCAGTGAGGTGCCGACATTGAGGCGACCGAGTGGCACCCGCTTCACAAATCTTTACCTTCCCCACACATCCCGGCAACGGCTCGCTCATAAAGTGACATCCAGCCGCCAACACGGTGCGGCGTGTAACCATTCAGGAGACAGACATGAGCGAGCATACACAGGGAACGAACAACGAAACCAAGGCCGGTTGCAACGGTAGCCACGACCATCATTGCCACGGCCGTCGCGGCCATTGTGTGGCGCGGGTGATCGGCATCATGGCGGTATTCGGCATCGGTTTTTTCTCCAGCCAGGTGATGGCTTGTGGGCATGGTAAGGATCACGGCGGTCCGCAGGCGTTCATGTTCGGCGGGCAGATAGATACGGAGCGCATGGGCAAGTTCGCCGACAAGCGCCTTGAACGCATGCTGGACGATGTGAAGGCGAGCGATGCGCAGAAGGAGAAGGCATCCGCCATCGTGAAGGCGTCGCTGGAGCAGGGCGCACCGCTGGCCGAGAAGATGCGCGACAACCATATCCAGATGCGCAAGCTGATGGCCGCGCCGACGCTGGACAAGGCCGCCATCGAGGCGATGCGCGCCGAGCAGATCAAACTGGCGGACGAGGCGAGCCAACGCATGACATCGACCATGCTGGCGGTGGCGGAGGTGCTGACACCCGAGCAGCGCGCGAAGCTGGCCGAGAAGATGGAGAAGCGTCGCGGCTGGATGCATCGCGAGTGATCTGAGCGTAACAGCGCCCCGCATCCATACCGCTTGGTATGATGCGGGGCGAGTCTTTTGGAACGATACATGAACCACCACATCCTCATCATCGACGACGACGAACGCCTGTGCGGCATGTTGCAGCACTACTTGGGCGATGCGGGTTATCGCGTCGATGCGCGCTACACCATCGCCAGCGGTTTGCAGGTATTGCAGCAGACGCATTACGACGCGCTGGTGCTGGACCTGATGTTGCCCGACGGCGATGGGCTAGATGCCTGCCGCCAGTTGCGCGCTTTCTCCGACATCCCGGTGCTGATGCTGACCGCGCGCGGCGAGGCGATGGATCGCATCCTCGGCTTGGAGATGGGTGCGGATGATTACTTGCCCAAGCCTTTTGAGCCGCGCGAGTTGCTGGCGCGGCTGAAGGCTATCCTGCGGCGCGGCAAGGCGGCGAACGGTGATGTGTTGCGTTTCGGTCGGCTGGAGATCGACCGCGCGGCGCGGCTGGTGCGCGTTGACGGTAAGCCGTGCGAGATGACCGCTTACCAGTTCGATCTGTTGCAGGCGCTGGCGGACAAGCCGGGGCGGGTGATGAGCCGCGAGCAGTTGCTGGATGCTGTGAAGGGCGCGCCGCTGGAGGCGTTCGACCGTTCCATCGACGTGCACATCTCGCGCATCCGCGCCGCCATCGAGGACGACCCCAAACATCCGCGCCGCATCATCACGCTGCGCGGTGCGGGCTATGTGTTTGCGCGCAGTCAGGATGGGGAGGCGGCATGAGGAAACTCTATTTCCAGATCTATCTGGGTGTGGTCGCCAGCTTGGCGCTGCTGGTGGTGCTGGCGGCGACGTTCTGGCATTACCAGGGCAAGAACTCGCCGCAGAACCAGATCTTCCAGACCGTGCGCGATGTGATCGTGATGGCATTGCCGCCGGCGGATGCGCCGCGCGAGCAACAGCAGGAGGTATTGGAGCGGCTGGCGCGGCCCGCCTTGCCGCGTCTTTCTTTGTATTCCGCCGACTATCGTTTGCTGGCGCATACCGGTCGCCGCCTGAAACCGCCCGGCCCGGGCGCGCAGGAGAACGAGTGGCTGCACCGGCCCGACCATCAATCGGCCTGGGTGATGCAGTTGCCGGACGGCCGCTGGCTGCTCGCTCAACCGCCGCACGAGCGTCCGCGTCCGCCGCTGCCCATCCTGCTCACGCTGCTGCTGATCGGTCTGGTGGTGGCGGTGGTGGCGTATCCGATGACGCGGCGCATGACCAAGCGGCTGGAGCGTTTGAAGCAGGCGGTGGAGGCGCTGGGCGCGGGCGATTTCAAGACGCGTGTGGAGGCGAAGGGCTGCGACGAGGTGGCTTCGCTGGCGACCAGTTTCAACCAGGCGGCGGAACGCATCGAGTCGCTGTTGCTGGCGCACAAACAGCTGCTGGCGAACGCCTCGCACGAACTGCGCTCGCCGCTGACGCGCATCCGCCTCGCGCTGGAGATGCAGGCCGAACGCCCCATCCCCGAGTTGCAGGACGAGGTGCGGCAGAACATAGCCGAGCTGGACCAATTGATCGAGGAGATCTTGCTGGCCAGCCGGCTGGATGCCTCGCGCGAACCGCTGCATGCCGACGACATCGATCTGGCCGCGCTGCTGGCCGAGGAATGCGCGCGCAGCGAGGCGCAGTGCGAAGCCGTGCCGCTGAACATCAAGGGTGACGAGCGTCTGCTGCGCCGCCTGTTGCGAAATCTGCTGGAGAACGCGAAGCGGCATGGCGGCGATGCGGTGCAGGCCGTTCTGCGCAGTGATGCAGGGCATGCCGTCATTCAGGTGTGCGACAACGGCAAGGGCATCGCGCCGGAAGAACGCGAGCGCATCTTTGAACCGTTCTATCGTCCTGCGGGTAGTCGCGAGAAAGAAGGCAGCTATGGGTTGGGCCTGTCGCTGGTGCGGCAGATCGCCGAGCGGCATGGCGGCAGCGTGCGCTGTGTGGCTGGCCCAGCGGGCGGTGCGTGTTTCGAGGTGAGGTTGAAGCTGGCTTGAAGTGTGCGGCGGTGTCAGGCCGCAGGCAGTCGCATCCACCAATACATCAGTGCCGCACCGAGGATGAAGCCGGCGATGAACAACTGCAGGCCCAGCGTGTCGCGCGGCGCGGGTGTCTTTGACTCGTCCGGTGGCTGTAGCGCTTCCCATTCTCGGATGATCTGTCTGGCCCGCTCGTAATCTTCTTCCGCCACCATCACGCGCACGAATCCCAACGCTTGCAACTCGCCCATGCCGCCTTGCAGGTGCTCGCCTTCGATGCGTCCGGCGATGCGGTACTGTTCCAGCAGGTTCAGGATCATGTGGCCGTCCAGTCCGCTGGCGGCTTCGTAGACGCTTTTCATTCCCATATCGGCCCGCTCAGTTGATCAGCACGATGCTTAGCGCGCTGAGCGACAGGATGAACGAGGCGATGCCGAGCAGCATGGCATGGCGATAGCCTTTCTCGGCGAGACGGGTGCCTTTCTCCAGTGCCTCGATGGCGACCTGCATCTGTGCCGCGAGGTCTTTGATGTGCGCATCGTTGGCCGAGGCTGCGCTCTGCAGCTCGGTGATCTGTTGCTGCAGGGTGGCGTTATCGCCGCTCTTGCGCGTGAATACCGGGGACGCTGCGGAGATGATGGTGCCGATATGCGGCAGCACGGTTTTGATGACGGGAATGAGCCAGCCGACCATGTGAGACTCCTGATTATGTGGGGGATATCCCCCGCCGTTGCGCGCTAGGCATCGGCGAGCGGCGTGGGGGCGTTTTGTGTGTGCGTGTCTGCTGCCGAGACGAAGCGGTTTCGACCTGCATGCTTGGCCTGGTACAGCATCTGGTCGGCGGCCTCTCTCAATACGGAATCATTGTCCGGTTCATCCGGACTCATGCTGGCGATGCCTATGCTCACCGTGACATGATCGGTCACGGTCGAACCCGTATGCGGGATATGCAAGTGAGCCAGGTCATTGATGATGGAGGCGGCGATCCTTTCGGCGTCCTGTTTGCCGGTCTCGGGCAGGATCAGGGCGAACTCCTCGCCGCCGAAACGTGCCGCCATGTCGCTGGAGCGCAGGGCATGGTTGTGCAACAGTTTGGCTATCCTGATCAGACACTGGTCGCCCGCTTCGTGGCCATAGGTGTCGTTGTACTGCTTGAAGCAATCCAGATCGATATACAACAGCGAGAGCATGGTGCGGCTGCGGAAATGGCGGTTCCATTCGTTGACCAGACGGTTGAACATCGAGCGCCGGTTGTACAGGCCGGTCAGTTCGTCGGTGTCGGCCAGTGAGCTGAGTCGCTGGTTGGAAGTTGAGAGTTCGTCCGCGAGCCGCTCGTTATCGAAGCGCACTTCCAGCGCGCGCGTGAGGCTGCGGTGGTAACGCAGGGCAGACAGGTACATCAACACGATGTAGATGGCGAACAGTGCGGTGAGCGCCTGATAGCCTTCGCCATGCTGCTGGAACAGTGTGAAGGTGAGCCAGCTTGCCGGCGGCAGATAGAAAGCGGGGAAGGCGATGAAGTAGGGCGTGTGCGTATTGAACGAGCCAGCCGTGATGCCGGTGTAGATGACGATCAGGATGATCTGGTAGGAAGCGGGCCATGACGGGTCGTAGAACAGGGACAGGCTGCCCCAGATCAGGCCCGAGATGAATGTGCTTGCGACATAGAGCTTGCCCCATCTATTAAGGGCGCCGGCGTCGGTGGGCTGCTGGCGGGTGAACCATGCGTTGAAGCCGAGCCTGAGCAGTGTGAGCGAGACATGTGCACCCAGCCAGAGCAACAGCATGTCGTGATCGACCAGGTCCCAGAACACGCCGACCGCGATCAAACCGGTGAGCAAACCGAGCAACTGGATGGTCGGCCCTTGTTCGTAGAGCATGTGTATCTGCTCTGCGCGTACTTGCATACTGGGCTTCTTCGGGAAAAGACTGATCATCATGCGTTCATGGATCGTGTGTTTTGCGTTGTAATAGACGCCGGGAAGAGATAGCCTTTTCACTACGCGGCCAACTCCCGTTGCGCCGATATTACATGAAGCAGCGACCCGATTGTTATTTCAGGCTTTATTACCATGTGGTTACAAAAAGAGATCAGACTGCAACCCCGCGCGCGCGGCTTCCATCTGGTGACAGACGAGGTGCTGCGCGCCTTGCCGGAATTGCGTGAGTTCAGGATAGGTATGATGAACGTGTTCATCCGGCACACGTCGGCATCGCTGACGCTGAACGAGAACGCCGACCCGACCGTGCGGCTGGATCTCGAGCAGTGGTTCAACCGCGCCGTGCAGGAAGATGAACCTTACTACCGGCATCAGGATGAGGGTGCAGACGATATGCCCGCGCATATAAAATGCAGTCTGCTCGGCGCGAGCCTGAACATCCCCGTGGCGAACGGTCGCCCGGCATTGGGCACCTGGCAGGGCATCTATCTGTGCGAGCATCGCAACCACGGCGGCAGTCGTAACATCGTGGTGACGGTGCAGGGAGAGCGGGATGCGTGATGAGGTGAAGACCTTGCATATGGTGATGCACGGCCGTGTGCAGGGGGTGTGGTATCGCGATTCGATGCGGCGCGAGGCGGAGAAGCTGGGTGTGAATGGCTGGTGCCGCAACCGCAGCGACGGCACGGTGGAAGCGATGGTGCAGGGTGAGGCGGCCGCAGTGGACGCGTTGCTGGCTTGGGCGCATCGCGGGCCGGAATTGGCACAGGTGTCGCGCGTGGACGTGGCTGAGGGCAGCGGCAGCTTTGAGGATTTTGCAATACGGAGTGATGCATGAGCACGATACTGGTTACCGGTGCGACGGACGGCATCGGATTGGAAACGGCAAGGGAATTGGCGCTACTCGGTCACGAGGTGGTGCTGCATAGTCGTGATGCGGTGAAAGCGCTGCAGGCGGCGGACAAGATCAGGCAATCAGTGCCGGATGCGAAATTGCAGACCGCTTGTGCCGATCTGGCCGATCTCGGGCAGGTGGTGCAGATGGCGCAGGAACTGAATGCGCGCCTGCCCAGGCTGGATGTGCTGCTGCACAACGCGGGCGTTTACATGGCGGAGCGGCAACTGACGCCGAACGGTTTCGAGAAAACGATGGCGGTGAATTA
Source organism: Sideroxydans sp. (assembly GCF_054604835.1). Lineage (NCBI taxonomy): Bacteria > Pseudomonadati > Pseudomonadota > Betaproteobacteria > Nitrosomonadales > Gallionellaceae > Sideroxydans > Sideroxydans sp. The sequence continues at coordinate 365,338 of NZ_JBTSFG010000001.1, forward strand.
TTTTGCGCCGTTCGTGCTGACGCGCTGGCTGATGTCGCTGCTGAAGCGATCGGGCGATCCGAGGGTGGTGACGGTGAGTTCCGTCGCCCATCAAAGCGGACGCATCGCGTTCGACAACATGAATTCTGAACGCGAGTTCGATGCCTATCACGCTTACGCCAATTCCAAACTGGCCGACACCCTGTTCGCCAACGCGCTGGCGGAGCGCGAATCATGGCTGTGTTCCAACAGTCTGCATCCGGGCGTGATCGATACCAAGTTGTTGCACACCGGTTTCAACATGAAGGGCGATACGCTGGAGAACGGTGCGCGCACCTCGGTCTATCTGGCGACCTCGCCCAAGGTGCAGGGCGTGACAGGGCGTTATTTCGAGGATCGCCAGGAGACTCCCTGCTCCGCACTGGCCGCCGACCATGAACTGGACGATGCGCTGTGGCGCTGGACGGAGCGCGCGCTGGACGACTGGCTGCCATGACCAACTATCCGCCCGACGCCCTGTTGTTCGTGACGCCCGACTGCCCGCATTGTGCGACGGTGAAGCACGCGTTGCAGACCTTGCAGCATGAAGGGCAGGTGGCGGATGTGCGGGTGGTGGATGCCAGCGCGCAACCGGAACTGGCACGGCAGTATGAGGTGCGCAGCGCTCCCTGGTTGAAGCTGGGCATATTCACTTTGACAGGCGCGCACACCCTGGGCGAGTTGCGGCAGTGGGTAGACTGGGCACATGGCGAAGAGGGTAAGGCGCACTACGTCGCGCACCTGCTGACGCAAGGCGGTTATGTGCAGGCGAGTGCCTTCATCCACGCCGACACCCAGCGACTGAAACCTTTGCTGTCCATCGTGGCCGATCCATCGGCGAATCTTGAAGTGCGGCTGGGTGTGAGTGCCTTGCTGGAATCTTATGGCTACTCACCCGCTTTGCAGGCATTGCTGCCCGAACTGGCGGAACTCAGCTGTCATGCCGACCATCGTGTGCGTGCCGATGCCTGTCATCTGCTCGGACTGACGGGGAGTGCGGCCGCGAAGCCGTATGTGGAAGCCTGTCTGCATGATGCGCACGAAGAGGTTCGCGAGATCGCGGTCGACGCGATGCACAACCTCAAACAGAAGCGCGCTGTTGCATGAGTCTCAGTCAGTCTGGTCGGCGTACATGACCGGCAATGACTCGCGTGGCAGTTGCAGCGCTTCCAATACCTTCAGTGCGGCATAGGCATCGTTCGCCGCATACAGCATCTGTTGCGCGCTCAATTCCGGCAATGCCCAGTTGGAAGTGGTGACCTTGCGTGACTTGATGAAACGCTGGCCGAACATCTGCGCGACCGCGTTGCGCACGCCCATCTCTTTCTGAAAACCATCCTTGCTGAACACCTGATTGAGATCGACCAGTGCGCCGGGGCGTATGCCCAGCTTGTTGCGGATGTGCTTGCCGTCCGAGCGCAGTCCGAAGCCGACCTTGAGTAACTGCGGTGACTGCAACAACTCGATCAGGAAGGGAAGGCTATCCTTGCGGTGGGTCTGGAACAGGTAGGCTTTGTCGTGCAGGGCGAACTGCACCACATGCGGCCCTTCGCTCACATCGCCGACAGAGAAGGTAGGTTTCGATTCGGTATCGAAGCCGGCGATGCCCGCCGCCAGGATATCTGCCATGGCGGCGGCATAGCCTTGCTGTGTGGTGGGCAAGTGGATGCGTTCCAGCGGCAGGCCGCTGAAGGGTTCCATCAGGGCGATGTCGGTCTTGCTCGGTGCGGTTCTTGTCATGGCAGGGTGTCGGTCCATCCAGTGAGTTCGCGATGGATGTCGGCGAACAGGGGTCTGCTGTTTACATCTTTGCTGTCGCAACGCTGCTGCAAGTCGCGTAGCGCCAGCACGGTCGCAGCATCTGTGCTCTCGCAACGATCCAGCAGTTCTTCCAGCAGGCAGGCGTAGGCGCGCACCTCGATGTGCTGCATGGCCGCGGCTTGCTGTGCATCCAGCGGCAGGAAAGAGGCCGCGCCGAAATCGCCCAGCAGACAGTCGCCCGCGTCGTCCCACAGGATGTTATGCGCGTAGAGGTCGCCGTGCATGATGCCCTGCGCATGCAGATGCTCGGCCACGGCCGCGATGCCGCAGGCGATGTTGAGCGCGATCGGCAGGGTGAAGCGCAGGTCTTCTGCATAGATGTCGCGCGTGCAGGAAGCGAGGCTGGGCGGGCCGGCCAGGTTGCGGAAGGCAGGATCGATCAGCGACATCACAAGTCCCGGCGTCTGCTCGGGATGCTCGCTGATCCTGCCGATGACGGGGATCAGGCCCGGATGCGCACCGGCCGCGATGCTGGCCGCTTTCTCGCTGCGCGGCAGGCCGTCGCTGGTGAGCGTGCCCTTGAACATCTTCACCGCGACGGCTTCGTTCCGTTCGCGGTGGTGCGCGCGATGGATCACGCCGGAAGCGCCTTCACCCAGTTGGTGATGCATCTCCAGTTGATGCCACTCGACCGGCGTGATGTGTAGATGTTCCAGTGCGGCCGCTTCGTTGATGTCGCTGCACGGATTGCCGGCGCAGGCCAGCCAGGCCAATCGCGGCATTTTGAACAACCAGTCGGGCAGATGCTCGAAACGGTTGGCGGCGATGCGCAGCAGTTCCAGGTCTTTACAGTGGCTCAGTGCGTCAGGCAGGTGTTGCAGCTGGTTGCCCGCCAGCATGAGTTTCTGTAAACGGACGCAGTTTCCCAGTTCAGGTGGCAGTTCGCGCAAGCGGTTGTCGGTGAGGATGAGCCAGCGTAATTTTGGCGGCAAAGCGGCGGCGGATAGCGTTTCGATTCTATTGGCTTTGAAGCCGATCATCTCCAGTTGCGGGCAGCGGCCCAGCACTTCCGGCACATGCGTGAAATGATTGTCGGAACAGAAGATGACGCGCAGCTTGTGCAGACGCGGCAGGTCGTCAGGTAATGCACTGAGCGCATTGCCGGACAGGTTGAGGATCTCCAGCGAGTCGGCCAGCGCGAATATCTCGCGCGGGAATCCGTTCAGTCCGCAACTGAGGTCAAGACGTTGTACGCCGGCCAGCTCGCCGGCGCGCAGGGCTTCAATGGTGTGCATCAGTGCGGACTGAACAAGCTCAAGCGGCTTGCTCGGTGGTGATGATGAGGCGGCTGCCCTGTACGGAGTGGATGGTGCCATGCATGGCGTCCGGCATGCGGCTGTCGAACTTGTCGGCCTGCCATTCACGGCCGTGACAGATCACGCGCGCACTGCATTCGTCCAGCCATTCGATCACGTCGACTTGCTCGCCGATCTGGGGACGGGCGGGCGCGGGGCCGTCGCCGTGTTTGCGCGCGCGCAGGAGGTACACGACCAGCGCATGGACTGCCGCGCCTGCGGCCAGGGCCGCGAGTTGCATATTGGTCGCAGCACCGTTGTACTGCGCGATGGCGGGATAGATGAACGCCAGACCGATGGCGAGCAGATACATGGAGCCGTACAGGAACTCCGCAAGCATGAACAGCACGCCATACACCAACCATGAGACCAGATCCATCCAGACACCCTCCGCTACGTTGTTCGGTGCGCCAGCGGCGCGCAGGGCGTCATTTTACGCGAGACACGGACAAGCGGGTCTTGGGCAATCCGAATTCCAGAAAGAATCTTTCGGCGACGGTGACGGCTTCGTCCGGCCCGGCGATGTAGATGTCCCCCTGCAGCATGGCGGCATCCGCGATCTGGATGTCCTGCAACAGTTTGACCAGCGTGTCTTCGCGCTTGCCGCTCACGTTGCGCAGATCGAATCCGGCGATATGTTCCTGATAGTGGAAGTCGTCCAGTGCATCGTCCCAGGAGTGGGCGATATTGGGCAGGTAGATGTGCTGTTTGCTCGATCCTATCCAGTGCAGATAGATGTCTTCCGCCTCCAGCGATATGGCGTGTTCGATCAGGCTTTTGATCGGTGCGAAGCCGCAGTCGAGCGCGAAGAAGAACTGCGGACGGGCGGATCTTTCGTGCAGGATGAATTCACCCTGCGGCCCTTCGATCTCCACCACCTCATGTGTCTTGAGCTTGTCGAAGGCGTAATCGGAGAACAGATTGCCGGGCTGGCGATGGATGTGGAACAGCAGGTTGCGGTCGTCGCACGGGCAACTGGCGATGGCCTGCAGGGCGGTGAACGACAGGCCGAGCCGCAGTGTGACACCTTGTCCGGCGAGGAAACGCAGACGCTTGGTGCGCGGCGTCTGCAGATGCAACAGCAGGATGTCGTCGTTGATATGGCCGATGGCCTTCACGTGCGCTTCGATCTGCTGGAACGGGATGTCTTGCACGCTGTCCGCCACCGGTGCTTCGATCACCACATCGCTGACGGCAGTGTTGCTGCACAAAAGCACATAACCCGCTGTCTTCTCCGCCTCGGGGATGATGAAGTCGTGGTTGCGCGTCTTGCGCACTTCGCCCGAGACGACCTTCGCCTTGCACAGGCCGCAGTTGCCGCCGCTGCAACCGTAACTGAGCGGGATGCCGGCGCGCATGGCGGCTTCCAGCAGCGAGTCGTGGCCTTCGACCATGAAATCGTGCCGGCTGGGCAGTATCGTCACCTGTGCCGTCATCACGCGCAGGATATTGTCTTTGATCGCGAGCGGGTTGATGAAGCCGGGTTCGATCGCCAATTCAACCTCCTGTGCTAACCATTTCTTCAGTTCTGCCGTCGATATTTGGGGCGTGCTGTCGAGCTTGTCCCAAAGTCTGCCCAGCAGCGCTTTGAAGCTATCCACCTGCGCCTGGCTGGTGGCCAGTGTCTTACTCAATTCGGTGAGGCGCGCGGCCAGTACTTCCGGTTCCGGCAGGGCGCGCTCGAACACACGCTTGCCGAAGGCGCGTTCCTTGATCTGCGCGATGCGCTGCGTTTCGGCGGTGTCCTCAAGTTTTGCATCGGGATAGCAGGCCAGCAGTTCGCCGACCGTGATCATGCCGTCGTGCGAGACCATCTCGCCGCGCTTGATGCGGCTTTGCAGTTCGGCCCGTGTCACGCCTGTCAATCTGGCGGCGCGGGTCAGGCTGAGCGATCTGGTCATGACGGGCGCCCGGTCACTGGGTCTGTTGTTCCATCGCCTTGCGTTGCTGCTCGGCCGCTTCCAGTTGCATGGCGGATACGTCTTTGGTTTTGTCGAGTGCGTCGCGCTGTTCTGCGAAGAGCTTGGGAACCGGTGGCGGCGGCTCGTCGCGACTGCAGGCACCCAGTGTCAGGATGAGGGATGCGGCGATGGCAAAAGGTGCAAGCATGCTATTCTCCCCGTTACATGTAGGTACATCTGATACGTCCATGATAATCACTATGCATGGGATGGTCACGCGGTGTCTGCAAGGGGCAACGTCAGGCGGGATGCATGTTCATCGGTTATGCGCATCTTGCAGTCTGGCGTAAAGAGAATCGGGGTGTCGATCAATAAGAATCGGCCCGCAGCACCTGGGAGAGAGATTATGAAAGCAAGGAACGTTTCGGGACATCCGGTGGTGATCATCGGGGCAGGGCGCGGTGGTTCCGCCTTGCTTGAGATGTTCATGGCGGACAATCTGGCGACCGTGGTCGCCATCGCGGACACCGATCCCGACGCGCCCGGCTTCGCGCTGGCGGCAAAGTACGGTGTGCCGGTCTATCACAGTGCGGCGTCCGCCCTGCAGGCATGCAAGGCCTGGCCGGATTGCATCGTCTACAACCTTTCGCATGACGATACCGTCGCTGCCGAAGCGCGCAAGGTGTTCGGTGATAAGCAAGTGACCAGCGGGCCGGAAGTGAAACTGTTCTGGCAGATGGTCACCAACCTTAAACAGACCAAGAACGAGTTGGAGAAGAGCCAGGGGCAATTGCAGGCCATCATTCAGAACGTGATGGACGGCATCATCACCATCGACGAGTCGGGCCTCATCCAGGGGTTCAATCCGGCTGCCGAGAGCATCTTTGGCTATATGCAGGATGAGGTGCTGGGGCAGAACGTGAAGATGTTGATGCCGGAACCGGATCGCAGCGCGCATGACGGCTACCTGCGCCGCTATATGAACAGCAACGAAAGTCACATCCTCGGCACCCGAGGGCGTGAAGTGACAGCGGTGCGCAAGAATGGACAGGTCTTCCCGATGGAGCTTTCCGCCTCGGAGATGATGCTGGGCGGACACCGCTATTTCATCGGCATCGTGCGCGACATCACCGAACGCAAGGAAGCGGAAGCGCGTATCGCACACATGGCGCATTTTGACTTCCTGACCGGTCTGCCCAACCGCGCTTCGTTCCTGAACATCCTCGACCATTCCATCAATCTTGCCAAACGCACACAGCACCATCTTGCCGTGCTGTTCATCGATCTGGATGGTTTTAAACAGATCAACGATACGCTGGGTCACGAAGCGGGCGACTTGTTGCTCAAGGGCGTGTCCGCGCGCTTCCTTCAGACGGTGCGAGAATCGGACACGGTGGCGCGATTGGGCGGGGATGAGTTCGTCCTGTTGCTGGAGAACATCGAAGCGTCACAGAACGCAGTGTTCGTGGCAGAGAAGATCGTGCAAGCCCTGACAGAACCTTTCGATCTGAATGGGCAGTCAGGCAAGGTGGGGGCAAGCATCGGCATCGCCCTGTTCCCTGATGATGCCGAGGATGCCAAGGAACTGGTGATGCGGGCCGACGAAGCGATGTACCGTGCCAAACACAGTGGCAAGAACATCTGGAAGTTGTATAGCGAAATGTGAGCGGCGACTCGGGTCGCACTCAGGCTAGCGGCATGGGTTTTCCGAACAGCCAGCCCTGGCCGTAATCGCAACCCAGATCGGCCAGCGCATCGCGCGTCTCGCGGGTCTCGATACCTTCTGCCACCACCGACATCCCCAGCGTGTGTGCCAGCGCGATCGAGGAGCGCACGATCTCCAGACTCTGCTTGGATGTCAGCATGGGGGCGACGAAGGCGCGATCCAGCTTGAGCGTGCCGATGGGATAACGCTGCAGATTATCCAGTCCAGAGTAGCCGGTGCCGTAGTCGTCCAGTGCCAGTTTGAACCCGAGCTCGATCAGCCGACTCAGGATGTTCATGGCGAGTGCGGGCTGTTCCACCATCACCGTCTCGGTCAGTTCCAGCTTCAGCGATTCGGGCGGCATGCCGTGGCGGGTGATGATGGCGATCACATCGTCCACCAGGTTGTCGCCGGTCAGTTGCCGGGCGGACAGATTGACGCTGACGAAGGGAGTGTCATGCTTGGTCATCTCGCGCAGACGCGGCCAGTCGCGTGAAGCGCGTTCCAGCGTCCACAAACCGAGTTGGCGGATCTGTCCGGTCTGTTCGGCCAGCCACAGGAAGTCCATGGGCGGGATCAGGCCATCGGTCGGATGATGCCAGCGGATCAGCGCTTCGAAGCCCGCCACGCTGTCGTCCTTCAGGTCGCAGATCGGCTGGTAATACATCTCGAACTCGTTCTGGTTGAGCGCGCGCGTGATGCCGTGTGCCATCGACAGTTTCTGCGTGGCGGCACCTTGCAACTCTCTGCGTGACTGCACGCTTTCCGGGCTTTGATCCGGTGTCGATGTGTGATGTGTTTCGTGTCCGGGATTGTTGCGGAAGCGCTCCAGGATGACTTGCAACAGATGACGCAGGATGGGGTCGCTGCGATCCAGCAGTTCCTGCACCAGCTGCCGCTCGATCTGGATCAATATGGTGTCGGATGTGGTGCGGGCCGTCGCGGTGCGGGGGTGTTGATCGAGCAAGGCCACTTCGCCGAACAGTTCACCCGCCTTGAGCAGGCTCAGACGCAGATCGCCGGTGCCCGAAGTCTGGATGATCTCCACTTCACCGGATTCGATGATGTATGCGCAACCGCCTTCATCCCCTTCGGAGAAGATGTATTGGTCTTTGCTGAAATGCTTTCTATCTAGCCTGTCCAGTGTCATGGTATTTTTGCCGTCAGCCAGCGATAAGGTGCGCGTACATTCGCACCTTTGCCGGATTCAATCAAGAAGAACGATGGCCTATATATTCCGCCGGGGATGATGGGTCACAACACATTGGAGTGCGCCATGAGACTACGTTTATCCGCCAGAGTACTGCTCGCTGCATCGATCATTCTGCACAGCAGTGCTTGGGCCGCTTCGCCCGCACCGGTCGCGGCGGAGCACGGCATGGTGGTGACGGCGCATCATCTGGCCACGCAGGTCGGCGTGGATGTGCTGAAGGCGGGCGGCAATGCAGTGGATGCCGGGGTGGCGGTGGGCTATGCGCTGGCGGTGGTGTATCCCGTGGCGGGCAATCTGGGCGGTGGCGGCTTCATGACGCTCATGCTGGCGGATGGCCGCAAGACCTTTCTTGATTTTCGCGAGAAAGCGCCTCTGGCAGCGACAGCTGGTATGTATCTTGACCGTGACGGGAATGTGGTGCAGGGGGCGAGCACGGACGGGCATCTGGCAGTTGGCGTGCCGGGTACAGTGTCCGGCTTGCAATATGCGCTGGAGAAGTACGGCACATTGCCGCGCAGCAAGGTGATAGCCCCAGCGATCAAACTGGCGCAGCGCGGATTCGTGTTGGGGCAAAGCGATATCAATATGCTGGGTATGGCGACGCAGGCATTCAAAAAAGATGCGCCATCCGCGGCGATCTTCCTGAATCGTGGACAGCCTTATCAAGTCGGTCAGCGCTTGGTGCAGAAAGATCTGGCGCGCACTTTGCAGCACATCAGCAAGCGAGGTAGTGCCGGGTTCTATCAGGGACCGGTGGCTGCCGCGCTGGTGGCAAGCAGTCAGACGAACGGCGGCATCATCGCGCAGGCCGATCTGGATCAATACCGTACGCGCGAACTGGCGCCCATTGAATGCAGCTATCGCGGCTACGGCATCGTCTCCGCGCCGCCGCCAAGCTCGGGCGGGGTGACGATGTGCGAGATGTTGAACATCCTCGAAGCCTATCCATTGCCTGCACTGGGCTTCCATTCGGCGCAGGCGGTGCACTATCAGATCGAGGCGATGCGCCATGCCTATGTGGATCGCAACAGCTATCTGGGTGATCCGGACTTCGTGGACAACCCGCTGTCACGTCTGCTCGACAAGGACTATGCCGCGCAGATACGCGCCAAGATCGAGAATGACAAGGCGGGCATCTCCATGCAGATCAAGCCCGGTGTCGCGCCGCATGAAGGCGATAACACCACGCATTACTCCATCGTGGACAAGTGGGGCAATGCGGTGTCGGTCACCTACACTTTGAACGGCGCGTTCGGTGCCAAGGTCACCGCAGCGGGGACGGGCGTGCTGCTCAACAACGAGATGGACGATTTCACGGTCAAGGTCGGCGTGCCGAACAGTTATGGTCTGGTACAGGGCGAGGCGAACGTGATCGCGCCGGGCAAGCGCCCGCTGAGTTCGATGAGCCCGACCATCGTCACGAAAGACGGCAAGCCGCTGATGGTGGTGGGCACGCCGGGCGGCAGCCGCATCATTACCGCGGTGATGCACGTGATCCTTAACGTGATTGACTACGGCATGGATATCCAGGAGGCGGTGGATGCGCCGCGCTTCCACCAGCAGTGGTTGCCCGATACGACCTTCGTCGAACGATACGCGCTCAGTCCGGATACCCGCAGTGTGCTGGAATCATGGGGGCAGAATTTCAGCGATACCGGCTATGCCAACCATGTGACGGCGATCCTGATCGGTGCGCCCAAGCTGGGCGGTGCAGCGGTGGGGGAAAATCGTTACTACGGCGCGAACGATCCGCGTCACAACACGGGACTGGCCTTGGGATACTGAGCGATAGCCGAACAGCTATCGCATCCGATCACATCGCGCCGCTATCCTGATCGTGGCGGTGTTTCTTGTACAGCAGGCTCATCACGCCGGAGAGGATGAGACCGAACACGGTGAGGATGATGAAGATGTGCAGCTCCATCTTCTCCATCACGGCGTACAGGCCGAGCATGGCGAAGATGCTGATGTTCTCGTTGAAGTTCTGCACCGCGATGGAACGGCCGGCGCCCATCAGCAGGTGGCCGCGATGTTGCAACAGCGCATTCATCGGTACCACGAAGAAACCGCCCATCGCGCCCATCACGATCAGAAGTAGAACGGCCAGCATGCTGCTGGAGATCGGGATCATCAGCAGCACGACCAACCCCATCGCGATGCCGACCGGCAGCACGTTCACCGAATGTTCCAGCGTGATGTAGCGCGCCGCCAGCACCGAACCGATGGCGATGCCGATGGCGAACCATGCGGTGAGTTGGGCGGCCTGCCCGATGTCGTAGTTGAGGGCGACCGCCGCCCAGCCGATCAGCAGCAGGCGCAGCGTCGCGCCCGCGCCCCAGAACAGCGTGGTTACCGCCAGCGAGACCTGCCCCAGCGGATCCTTCCACAGCAACTTGAAGCAGTGCCAGAAGTCCTTGGTGAGCGCGATCGGGTCGCGGCTCAGCGGCTTATGGTCGATGGGGACGTGCGGGATGTACAGGTTGAACACGGCCGCGATCACATAGAGCACCAAGATGATGGCGATGGCGAACATTGGCACGCTGTCCAGCAGCGGGATGTTCAGCGATTCGACCAGCGGTGCGAACATGGTGGGCGAGATGAGGATGCCGCCGATCACCGCACCGAGCACGATGGCGGCGACGGTGAGGCCTTCCATCCAGCTGTTCGCCTTCACCAGTTGGCTGGGCGGCAGGTATTCGGTGAGGATGCCGTACTTGGCGGGCGAATAGGTCGCGGCACCCAGCCCGACCAGTCCATAGGCGAGCAGGGGATGCAATCCAGCCAGCATGGCGATACAGCCGGCGAGCTTGATCAGGTTGCTGATGAACATCACTCGCCCTTTGGGCAGCGAGTCGGCGAAAGCCCCGACAAAGGGGGCGAGCAGGATGTAGGAGAAGATGAAGAACTGTTGCAGGACCGGGGTGTGCCAGCTGGGTGAGGCAAGGTCTTTCAGCAGTGCGATGGCGGCGAACAGCAGAGCATTGTCGGCGAGCGCACTGAAGAACTGCGCTGCGAGGATGGTGTAGAAGCCGCGATTCACGATAGGTATGGGTTGGAGTGACGGCGTTTTATAACATGAAATTTCCGGGTGATTGTTAAATTCTCGATACAGCAGGCACTTTTCGAATCTCGCCCGAAATGAGGCCTGCTATCATTCGCGCCACGATTTATTCACTGCAGAGTATCCATGTCACGCCCTATCCAGGCTCATATCGACCTTTCCGCATTGCGCAACAATCTGCGTGTGGTACGCCGTGCTTCATCGGCGCGCGTGATGGCGGTGGTAAAGGCTAATGCCTACGGGCATGGTCTGCTGCAGACTGCCAGGGCCCTGAACGATGCCGATGGCTTCGCCTTGCTGGATGTGCGCGACGCGGTGGCCTTGCGTGACGCCGGTTTCCGCCAGCCCATCCTGCTGCTGGAAGGTTACTTTTCGCGCGACGAACTGCCTTTGCTGGCCGAGTACGAACTGACGACCGTGATCCATAGTCATCAACAACTGGAATGGCTGGATGCCTACCCGCGCAAGAACGGGCTTTCGGTGTGGCTCAAGCTCAACAGCGGCATGAACCGGCTAGGTTTCTCGGCCCAGGAGTTCCCCGCCGTGATGGAGCGCCTGAAGTCGCATCGCGCCGTGCGCGAGGTCACCCTGATGACCCATTTTGCGCAGGCGGACGAAGCACCCGGCGTGTCGGCACAACATGCCCTGTTCGAACAACTCACTGCGAATCGCCACCATCCCCGCTCGCTGGCCAACTCCGCCGCCATCCTGCGTCATCCCGCCGCGCATGCGGACTGGGTGCGTCCCGGCATCATGCTCTATGGCAGTTCCCCGTTCGGCGATGCCAGTGCGGAAGCGCTGGGATTGCAGCCGGTGATGACGCTGAGCAGCGAGCTCATCTCGGTGCGCGACATCAAGGCGGGGGAGGCGGTCGGCTACGGTGCGACCTTCCGTGCCGAGCGCGCCATGCGCATAGGCACAGTGGCCTGCGGTTATGCCGACGGTTATCCGCGCCATGCCGCGACCGGCACGTCCATCCTGGTGGACGGGCAGCGCACGCGCACGCTGGGGCGGGTGTCGATGGATATGCTGAGTGTCGATCTGAGCGCATTGCCGAATGCGCGCGTCGGCAGTCGTGTGGTGTTATGGGGAGAGGGCATGCCGATCGACGAGGTGGCGCGCTCCGCCGGTACCATCAGTTATGAATTGCTGTGCGCATTGGCACCGCGCGTGCCTGTATCGCAGGCGTAATCAGTAACGCAGACGTAAAAAATACCCGCCAATATTCGGCGGGTATTTTTTGGAGTCAAACAGACTAGGCGATACGGAAGCGTCCCGCCAGTTCGTCCAGTTGCTTGCTGAGCGCAGTCATCTGTTGCGCGGAGGAGGCGGTCTGGGCAGCGGCCATGCTGTTCGTTTCCGTCCCTTGTGCGATCTTCTCGATGCGCTCCGCGATGTCGCGTGCGGCCAATGATTGTTCCTGTATCGCCGCCGTGATGTCGTCCACCGCGCGCGCCGCTTGCTGGGCCGCTTCGTTGATGCTGCTCACCGATTTGCCGGCCTGACGTGCCAGATCGACGCCGCCGCTCACCCGTTTGACGCTGACTTCCATTTCCTGGGCTGCCTGCTTGGTGCCTTCCTGTATCTTGCCGATCATGCTGCCGATCTCTTTGGTTGAGGTCGCGGTACGTTCGGCTAGCTTGCGCACTTCATCGGCGACCACGGCGAAACCGCGACCCTGTTCACCGGCGCGTGCCGCTTCGATGGCGGCATTGAGCGCGAGCAGGTTGGTCTGGTCGGCGATCTCGCGGATGGTGTTGACGATGCTGGTGATCTGGTCGGAATAGCCTTCCAGACTGCGTATGCTGGTCGCGACATGGTTCACGGCGGTGGCGATGAGTTCCATCTCCGATGCCGTGTTCTGGATGATGCTGCCGCCTTCGGTCGCCTGTTTGCTGGAGGTCTGGCTGACCGCATAGGCTTCCTTGGCGTGCTCGCTCACCTGGTCGATGGAGACGGAAAGTTGTTCCATTGCGGCGGCCATGCCGGAAGCGGCTTCGGACTGCATCTCGGTGACCTTGGAACTGCTCTGGGCCGAGCTGGAGACTTCGCCGGACGTGATGTTCAGGGCGGAGATGCCCTCTCTCACGTTGGCGATCAGTTCATGCAGGTTGTTGCGCATCACCGATAGCGAGGCGACCAGATCGCCCAGTTCGTCCTTGCTGGCGGCCGGCAGCGGTTTGGTCAGGTCGCCGGCGGCGATGGCGTTGGCTGCATCGATCGCGGCTTGCAGACCGCTGCGGATACGACGGATGATGAACCAGGATTGCAGCAGGAGTCCGAGTGTGCCTGCAACCAGCAGGATCTCGAAGATCAGGGCATCCAGTTTCGCGGTAGTCAGAGCCTGCTCGTATTCGCTCTTGGCGACTGAGGTCTGGTAAGAGACCAGCTTGTCCAGCGAAACGTGGAATGCCGCACGTTCCTCGCGTCCGGCGACCAGCAGGTTCTGCAGGGCATCCTTGCTGTAGTTGTTCTGTGACAAGGCGTTGACCGTCTCGGCGATCTTCTTCTGCCAAGCCGTGCGCTGGGCATCGACATCGGCCGCCAGCACCTTCTCTTCCTCTGTCAGGGTGGTCGCCATGTATTTCTGCCACAGCGCGTTGATCTCGTCCTTGCGCTTGCTGACGTTCTCCAGATGACGCGTTACGGGATGGCCGTGCAGCGATGCCAGCGCGCCGGACGGGTCGTGCTGGAACGCCAGCACCAGATCGTTGTAGTTCTCGCGTATCTTGGAATCTATCTGACTCAGGTCGTACATCGGTACGGCGCGATCCTCATATACGCTTTGCAGGCCCTTGGTGGCAGCGTTCACGCCCATCCAGCCGACGCTGATAGCCACCACGAAGCCCGCCAGGGCACTGAGAGAGAGTAGCCACAGGCGCGAGACCATGCGCATGTTGCCGAACATGGCACCGAGTTTGCCGAGCAGGGAGCGCGGGGCGAGTTGACCTTCATCCAGCTTGATACGGTCATCGTTCTGCATGCGGCCATAGAGCGCCTCTGCCGCGCTGATCTCCTGCCGCGTCGCGGCGACACGGACTGAGACATAACCGCTACCGTCCGCCAGCGGCGATGCATAGGCGCGCACCCAGTAATGATCGCCGTCCTTGCGCCTGTTCTTCACCAGACCGCTCCACGGGCGTCCTTTCTTGATCGTGTCCCACAGATCGCGGAAGGCTTCCGGCGGCATGTCGGGATGGCGCACGAGGTTGTGCGGTTGCCCCATCAGTTCCTTTTCAGTGAAGCCGGAGAGCGCGATGAAGGCTTCGTTGGCCCGGGTTATCTGGCCCTTCTGGTTGGTGTAGGAAATAACGGTCTGCCCCTGCGGGAAAGGGTACTCGCGTCCGGTGACGGGCTGGTTGTTGCGCATGGCTTCTCCTTCAGTTTGATGCTGACTATGTAGCTATCGACCGCAGTAGGGGTAAGTTGAATCCTGATGAACAGTCTATCCACGGTGCCGCAAGGCAAAGCACGGAGTAGCGAGGGAAAACGGTGTCAGTTTGACATGCGAAAGGTCGCCAAAACCACTTTATTGACAAGGGGATGCGTGCGCAAGCAAGGATGGCCGCGTGGTGTGCGGAGACGAAGGGATGCAGAAAGACTAGGTGGCGCGATGCGCCGCTCAGGCGCTGATCGCTTGCAATAGTTCGCTGGCGGCTTTTCGCATGGCGGCCGTAGATGTGTCGGTCAGCACAAGCGGATGCGCATGTTCCATATCGCCGTAATGGCTGTCGTGTGAGCGCTGGTAGCCGGGGTCGTAGTGCAGCGTCAGCAGTTCATCGACCAGCGTCTCGAAGTTCCCGGCTCGTATCAAACCTTCCCATTCCTCGATGCGCTTCGCGCCGTGGAAGGGCTTGAGGATCTCGATCTTTTTGATCAGTGTCTCGGGATCGTTGATGAAGTGCTGGTATTCCTCCATCAACAGCGCGATGCGCGCTTCACGCGAGGTATCCAGCAATACGCATGCGCTGCTGTGCATCGCAGCGATCAAGGGGGCGGGGACGGTGAGGCGGCCGATTTTGCTGCTCTCGGACTCGACGAACACCGGGCGCACTGGGTCGAATCTGCTCATGGCCTGTACCAGTGCCGTCTCGAACGATTTGGGTGAGGGTTGCGGCTGCGATGGAATGCCGCCCAACACCGAGCCGCGATGATGGGCCAGTGCTTCGAGGTCGAGCACTTGCGCACCCTTTGCGGTCAATGCATCCAGCAAGCGGCTCTTGCCCGAGCCGGTCGGCCCGCAGACGATGCGGAAGCTGAAGCGCGCGGGCAGTGTTTCCAGCTTGTCCAGCACGTCGCGCCGGTAGGTCTTGTAGCCGCCTTCCAGCTTGTGCGCGGCCCAACCGACCTGTCCCATGATGATGCTCATCGCGCCGCTGCGCTGCCCGCCGCGCCAGCAATAGACCAGCGGCTTCCACGACTTGGGCTTGTCCATGAAGCGTGTTTCCAGATGCCGGGCGATGTTCTTCGCCACCAGCGCCGCGCCCACCTTGCGTGCCTCGAACGGCGAGACCTGCTTGTACAGGGTGCCGACGGTGATACGCTCTTCGTCCGATAAAACGGGGCAGTTGATCGCGCCGGGGATATGGTCGTCGGCGAATTCCGCAGGGGTACGCACATCGATGATTTCGTCAAAGTCACCGAGCTGTGATAGGTTCGCGGTCTTGAATAACATGAGTGGTGGGAGTGAAGATGTCTGAAGTGAAATTGACCCGATTGTCGCACGGCGGCGGATGCGGCTGCAAAATCGCACCGGGTTTGTTGCAGGAGATACTGGGCAAGACCAAACATGCGATGCCGTTCCCCGACTTGTTGGTGGGTATCGAGAGCAGCGACGATGCTGCGGTCTATCGTCTGAACGACCAGCAGGCGATCATCGCCACCACCGATTTCTTCATGCCGATCGTGGACGATGCGTTCGACTTCGGGCGCATCGCGGCCACCAATGCCATCTCCGACGTGTACGCCATGGGCGGTACGCCGATCATGGCGCTGGCCATCGTCGGCATGCCCATCGACAAGCTGCAGCCGGACACCATCCGCCGCATCCTGGAAGGCGGCGAATCCGTGTGTCGTGATGCGGGCATCCCCATCGCGGGCGGCCATTCCATCGATGCGCCGGAACCGATCTATGGACTGGTCGCGCTTGGCATCGTTCATCCCGACCATGTGAAGAAGAACAACGCGGCCCGTGACGGTGACGTGCTGATCCTCGGCAAGGGGCTGGGGGTGGGCGTACTGGCCGCCGCGATGAAGAAAGAGCTGCTGAGCGACGCCGGTTATGCGCAGATGATGGAGACCACGACCAAGCTGAACCGCGTGGGCAGCGAGCTGGCCGCGATGCCGGACGTGCATGCGCTGACCGATGTGACCGGTTTCGGTCTGTTGGGTCATCTGCTGGAGGTTTGCCGCGGATCCAGTCTGGGGGCGACGATACGTTTCGATCAGGTGCCGACCTTGTCCGAGGCGTTGCCGCTGGTGCAGCAGGGCATCGTGGCCGGTGCCATCGCGCGCAATCTGGCGAGCTACGGTCATGAGGTGGATTTCGCGGCAGGGTTGCCGGAATGGCAGCGTCAGTTGGTCGCCGATCCGCAGACCAGCGGCGGCTTGCTGGTGTCGGTCGCGCCGCAAGGCGTGGCGGCTGTGCTGGCGGCATTCGCTGCGGCGGGATTTGCGCAGGCGGCGGTGGTCGGTGAGATGCGCGCCGGGGCTGCACGCGTCGCGGTGGTCTGAGCTGCCGTCGTTGCCTCCTCCAGCAGGGAACGGCGTTCCGTTCGTTTTTCTTCCGCGTCCGTAAGTGAGGATCGGGTCAGCGTTTCCGCCGCATGCTTGGCAAGACGTTCTCTGCCGGCTCCGGCCTGCTGTACAGATAGCCCTGATGGATGACCTTGCCGCGCTGATTGAGGAAGTCCGCCTGTTCCTGCGTCTCCACGCCTTCCGCCACCACTTTGAGGTGCAAGTGTTTCGCCACCGATAGCATGATCTCGACCAGTGCCGCATCGTTCGGGTCGGTCGTCATGTCCTGCACGAAAGTCTTGTCTATCTTGAGCTCGTGGATGGGCAACTGTTTGAGGTAGGATAGCGAGGAATATCCGGTGCCGAAATCGTCCATCGAAAAATGGATGCCCAGCGCACTGAGTTCAACCATCTTGGCGACCACGTCCTGCAGGTTGTCGATCAACATGCCTTCGGTCACTTCCAGCGTGAGGTGGGTCGGGTCAGCACCGCTACTGGTCAGTGCCTGTTTGATCTGATCGACGAAGTTGGACTGGCGGAAGTGGCGCGGGCTGATGTTGACCGCGATCCTTCCGCTGCAACCGATCATGTCCGCTCGCGCCAGCATCCCGCACACCTGGTTTAGCATCCAGTTGCCGATGTCGATGATGAGGTTGGACTCCTCCGCGATCGGGATGAAAGCGTTGGGCGCGATCAGGCCGCGCTGCGGATGCTGCCAGCGTATCAGCGCTTCGGCACCGACGGTCTTTCCGGTCGCATCCACCTGCAGTTGCAGGAACGCGCGCAGCTCGCCTGTGTCAATTGCATGGCGCAGGTCGCGCTCGATCTCGAAGCGATAATGCGCAGCCTCGTCCAGCGCGCCCTCGTAGAAGGAGGTCTGGTCTTTGCCGCGCGATTTGGCGTGGTGCAAAGCGGTGTTGACGCGGCGCAGCACATCCAGCGGCGCGTCTTGCTCGTCATCCGGGAACAGCGCGATACCAAGGCAGGCCGTGATGCTGGCGGGTTCCTGCCCGACCTCGAAGGCCTGGTGCAGGCTGGAATGGATCTTCTCCGCGATATGCTGCGTAAAGTGCGCGGCTTCCTCGCGGGAGGAGGAAAGGTCGGTCAGCAGGATGCCGAACTCGTCGCCGGATACACGAGCCACCACATCGCCTTCCCGCATGATGGCAGCCAGGCGTTGGCCGACGGCCTGCAATAGCGCATCGCCCAGTACCTGCCCGCCGGCATCGTTGATGGTCTTGAAGTTGTCGATGTTGAACAAGATCAGTGCGCTGCAATGCCGCGAGCGGCGGGTGAGGGCGATCATCTGCTCCATGCGTTCGAGCAGCAAGGGGCGGTTGGGCAGGCCGGTGAGCGTGTCGTAGAAGGCCAGCCGGTGGATCTCTGCCTCGTTGCGCTGCTTCTCGGTGATGTCCTGCTGCACCGACACGAAGTGGCTGATGCTGCCGTCCGGTTGGCGGATCGGGCTGACAATGGCATGCTCGGTATATTCGCTGCCGTCCTTGCGCTTGTTGACGAAATCGCCCTGCCACACCCGGCCAGCCGCCATCGTCGCCCACAAGTCGCCGTAGGTCTGCCGTTCGGTCTTGCCGGAGTGCAGCATGCTTGGGTTCCTGCCCAGCACTTCCTCGCGGGTGTAGCCGGTGTTGTGCTGGAACGCCTCGTTCACATACTCGATCCTGGCATCGATATCGGTGATGAGGATGCTCTCCGGACTCTGTTCGACCGCCAGCGACAGCTTGCGCAGTTGATCCTCGGCCAGTTTGCGTGCGGTGATGTCGAGCAGGATGCCGATGATGGCGGGTCTCCCCTCATAACTGTACGCGCGGCCGTAGACCTCCAGCTCAATTAGCGTGCCGTCGCGGCGTACACCCTGGGCTTCGTAATGGATGACATCAGCCTCGCCCGTTTCGCGCTTGCGGATGTTCTCCTGTACTTTTGCCATATCTTGCGGAGAGACAAGGGTAGAAGAAGGGATGTTGTCGATCAGGTTTTCAGGCGAGTCGTAACCGAAGATGGTGGCGAAGCCCTGATTGGCGTAACGGAAGCGGTTGTCCTGGATGATGTAGATGCCGGCCATGGATTGCTCGACCAGCGCACGGTAACGCGCCTCGCTGTCGCGCAGCGCGAGTTCGGCCCGGTTGCGTTCCGTGATGTCGTCGCCGGCGCTGAGCACACCGACGATGTTGCCGACATCGTTCTTTAAATAGCCGTTGTGCCAGGAGATCAGGCGCCGGCTACCGTCCCGGCACAGTACTGTATTTTGGATGAACTCGGCTGTCTCCAAGTCGCCGCCGATGATCTGGCGGAATAGCGGAAACATGACTTCCATACCTTCAGGCTGTGGTAAGCAGTGCTTGAACCAGTTCTGCCCGAGCAGCTCTTTTTCGTCGTAGCCCAGCAGTTCGCAGCCGTAGCGGTTGATCATGCGGATGCGGCCCTCGTCATCCAGCGCCAGCATGACGTTCAGCACGCTGTCCAGATAGCTCTGGTTGGTGTCGCGCTCGCGCCGCAGCGCCTGCTCGGTGATCTTGAGGGCAGTGATGTCGCGCGAGATGCCGAACACGCCGATGACGTTGCCGTCCGCGTCGTGCAGCGGCCCTTGCGTAGCGGAGAACACCCGCTCGCCGTCGGCCATGGCGAGTTTGTGCTCCCAGGTGACGACCCGGTTCGCTTCCATGGTGCTCTGGTCGTCTTTCATTACGCGCGCTGCATCCTCGGCGCTGAAGACGGCGGTGTCGTCACGGCCGAGCACGGCTTGCACCGACTTGCCGGTGTTGCGCTCCGCGGCGTGGTTGAACAGCAGGTAGTGGCCTTCGCGATCCTTGGCAAAGATGGCGTCGGTGGAGCTTTGTGCGATATCGTGGAGCAGTTGCAGTGCCTGCGCCTTTTCGGCCAGATTGGTCTCGGCCATTTCCTTCGCGATTTTTTCGCGCTGGCGTGCGTCGTGCAGCATCATGCTGAGGAAGCTGACCAGTAATCCGTTGAGGAACAGGATGCCGAGTTGTATCGCGTAGTCCGGCTGGGCGATCTCGAAACTGCCGATCGGCGGGATGACGAAATAGGCCAGCGCAATGCTCGAAACGAACGTGGCGAACAGACCGGGTCCGAACCCGCCCAGTGCGGCACTCAGGATGATCGGGAACAGCAGCAGGATCATCAGCGGCCGATCGGTGAATATCGGGGCGATGTCGTTGCGAACCAGAAAGGTGAGCAGGGTGACCGAGGCAGCGAACAGGTAGAGCTGCCAGCGCGGCCAATCAACCAGCGCGCCGCTGCGTATGGGCGTCTGCGCGCTCGCCGTCAGCCTCTTCAATAGCAGGTAGAGCAGCACCGAGGTGACCGCGACGAAGGACAAGCCTTTCAGGGTCTGGGAAAGATGCAGGGTGGCCGTATCGCCGATGAGGTGCCGTATCGCTTCGTCAGAGAACAGTATCCACAGGGCGGCGAAGACGGCATAGAGCAGGACGATCCTGAAGATGTCGATGCGGGCAGAATTGTTGGTGCCTTGGTCGTGCATAGCGAAGCCCCCGATCCGGTGCACTACTGGTGTCCTCGACAGGAATCGAACCTGTAATTGCCCCTTAGGAGGGGGCGGTTATATCCATTTAACTACGAGGACCTGCGTGATTCACGCTGAGTGGGCCGCATTCTAACGTAAAATCCCGCCCTCGCTTGCTTGTGCCTGTGGAGATTCGATATGAAATGGCTGCTTCTGTTCGGCTTGTTCGCGGCGTTGAGTTTTTTAATGGTCAGAATGGCGCGCGCGGGAGAATTGCCCCAAGTCGGTGCGGCGGCCCCGGCTTTCGAACTGCCCGATCAACACGGGGCGGTTCACGGTTTGCAGCAGTATGCGGGCAAATGGTTGGTGCTGTATTTCTATCCCAGGGACGATACGCCCGGCTGCACGCAGGAGGCGTGCGCCTTCCGCGACGATCTGCACAAGTTGACGGCGATGGGGGCGGTCGTCATCGGCATCAGCGTGGATGACAGCGCGAGCCATGCCGAATTCGCGGAGAAATATCACCTGCCGTTCCCCCTGCTGGCGGATAGTTCCGGTACGGTGGCGGCGAGTTACGGGGCATTGCTGGATCTGGTGTTGTTCAAGGTGGCCAGGCGTTACACATTCTTGATCGATCCGCAGGGCAGGATCACCAATGTCTATACGAAAGTGGAGACTTCGAGACATTCGACAGAGGTCATCGAAGATTTGAAAGCAATGATTGCGAAAGGGAAGTGATGAAGTATCCGAATGTTAATATCTTTGCCGCATGGTTCTTCATGCCGCAGACCATCTTCATGGGCTGGGTCGCGGCGGCGGGCGGTATGTTGCTCAACGTGCTGGGCGTGGCGACGATAGAGGGTGATATACCGAGCCGGGCTGTCGGCGCACTGCTGCTGTTGGCCGGGGTGTTTACGGTGTGGTACATGCTGCGCGGCTTGCCGCCGCAAGGGAAAGAGGGCGGTAACGGCTATAAGTTCGGTCACCGTCTGATACTGGTTGGCAATGTGCTGGCGGCTTGTCTGTTCGTGTTCCACTTCTTTGCGTTGCAGATCACCGACTACAACACACATCTGGTGCTTGACAAGTTCACCACCATGTTCGGCTATGTGTGCATGGGTTTCTTTGCAGGCGGTTTTTCATTCGTCTATCAGTCTTCGATGCCGCAGGAAGAGAATAGTTAATGCCGTATATCACGCTGGATAAGGCCTCTCTGGCCTTTGGTCATGTCGCACTGCTGGATCATGTGGAATTCCAGCTCGATGAGGGCGAGCGCGTCGGCCTGATCGGCCGCAACGGCGGCGGCAAGTCCAGTCTGCTCAAGGTGCTGGCCGGGCAAGCGCATCTGGATGACGGCACGCTATGGCGTCAACCGACTGCGCGCATCTGCTACGTCAGTCAGGAGCCAGTGCTGGACGCCAAGGCGACCGTGTTCGACGAAGTCGCGCGCGGGCTGGGCGAACTGCATCAACTGCTCACCGACTATCACCATCTGTCGCACCAGTTGGCCGAGCCGGATGCCGATTACGAAAAACTGCTGGAGGCGATGCAGCCTTTGCAGACAGCGCTCGAGGCACAGGATGGCTGGTCGGTGCAGGCGCGTATCGAGACGGCCATCCAGCGTCTGGCGCTGGACCCTGATGCCTTGGTCGGCTCACTTTCCGGTGGTGTGCGCAAGCGTGTGGCCCTGGCGCAGGCCTTGGTGGCCGAGCCGGAAGTGCTCATCCTCGACGAGCCGACCAACCATCTGGACTTCGCTTCCATCGAATGGCTGGAAGGCCTGCTCAAGGATTTTCGCGGCAGCGTGCTGCTGGTCACCCACGACCGGCGCTTCCTCGATAACGTCGTCACCCGTATCGTTGAACTGGATCGCGGCAAGCTGGCGTCCTTCCCCGGCAACTTCGCGGCCTATCAAAAGCTCAAGGAACGCATGCTGGCGGACGAGGCGGTGCTGAACGCCAAGTTCGACAAGGTGCTGGCGCAGGAAGAGGTGTGGATACGCCAGGGCATCAAGGCGCGTCGTACCCGCAACGAAGGCCGTGTGCGTCAACTTGAAGCGTTGCGCCTGGAGCGCGCGGCGCGGCGCGAGAAGGTGGGCAAGGTCGAGATGAGTCTGGAGGCGGGCGACCGCTCCGGCAAACTGGTGGCGGAACTGGAGCATGTCTGCAAGTCCTTTGGCGACAGAAAGATCATCAACGATTTCTCCTGTCGCATCCAGCGCGGCGACAAGATCGGCCTGCTCGGCCCGAACGGCGCAGGCAAGAGTACGCTGCTCAAGATCATTCTGGGCGAGCTACAACCGGACGGCGGTGACGTGAAGTTGGGCACCAAGATATCCGTCGCCTATTTCGACCAGCTGCGTGCGAAGTTGGATGACAACGCCACGCTGGCCGACACCATCAGTCAGGGTTCGGATTTCATCGAGATCGGCGGGCAGCGCAAACATGTCATCAGCTATCTCGGCGATTTCCTGTTCCCTCCGGAGCGCGCGCGTTCGCCGGTGAAGAGCTGCTCTGGCGGCGAGCGCAACCGCTTGTTGCTGGCGCGCCTGTTCACACAACCGTCCAACGTTCTGGTGCTGGACGAGCCGACTAACGATCTGGATATCGAGACGCTGGAGTTGCTGGAGGAGTTGCTGGCGAACTATCAGGGCACGCTGTTCCTGGTCAGCCATGACCGCTCTTTCCTGGATAACGTGGTGACGCAGGTGATCGCCTTCGAGGGTGACGGCAAGTTGATGGAATACGTCGGCGGTTACGAGGACTGGGTGCGTATGAAGCAGTACGAGGCGAAGAGCCGCGTCACAGCCCCTGCGCCGGCCAAACCACAATTCAAGCCCGATGTCGCCAAAGCCAAGACTGCCAGCAAGCTGAGTTTCAAGGAACAGCAGGAGCTGGAAGAGATGCCGCGCCGTATCGAGGTGCTGGAGCGCGAACAGGAAGATATCGCTGCGGTACTTGGCTCCGGGACGTTGTTCCGCGACAATCCGGCCCATGCCAAACAGTTGAGCCAGCGTGCTGCCGAGATCGAAGAACAGATGCTGGACCTGATGACGCGCTGGGAGGCGCTGGAATCGCGCTGAATCGAGTGAAAGGGAGGTGGGGATGCGACGCAAACTCTTTATACTGATCGGAGCGGGGCTGCTGTGTCTGCCCGCCTGTTCCACCAGGCAACTGATCGATATCGCCAGCGCCAGCGATCCCAAGCAGGCTTTGCGCAGGGTCGCCACGAACCGCGTCGAGGCATACAAATACAATCCGCAACTGATCCTGTCTGATCTGCGCAAGGCCGAGGCGGAGTACAACCGCCTGATGGGGAATGTGCAGAAGGAGAGCGGGGCGAAATGGGGCAAGAAGGAATCCCGCACCCTGCCCAGCAGCAAGCGTTACGTCAAATACACCGAGAACTACAAGAACCGCGTGGTGGTGGATTACGACGCGGGCAGCATACTCATCGAGCATCTGGATGAGGCGAGCGTTAAGGGCAAGCTGCGCAATGCGGTGGTGGTTGCCCTGCTGACGCCGAGCGATCCGGGCGCGGTCGATCTGTTCTCGGACAAGGAAGTCACGCTCAATGGCGATCCCTATCTGGAGCAGATGGTGGCCGACCAGAACGGCAACATGCTCAAGTCGCGCGAGGATGTGGAGCGCTACGCCGACTATCTGGTGGATAACCGATTGCAGTCGCGCAGTATCGATGCCAACGGCACGCGCAAGAACGTGTACTTTGTGCGCTTCGATATGGTGAATTCGCATCTGGACAAACGCGCGGTGCAATATGCCGCGACGGTGCGCCGCCATTCCGAAAACACTCAGGTCAGCCGCAGCCTGATCTATGCGGTGATCAAGACCGAGAGCGCGTTCAATCCCTATGCCGTTTCCAGCGCACCCGCCTACGGCATGATGCAGCTGGTGCCCTCCAGCGGCGGGCGTGAAGCCTATCGCAAGGCCAAGGGCCAGGATGTGATGCCGAGCAAGGAGTATCTGTTCGATGCGAACAACAACATCGAGCTGGGCTCCACCTATCTGGGCGTGCTGCTCAAGGATAGTCCGCTACGCGAGATCAGAGACCCGGTTTCGCGCGAATACTGCGCCATCGCCGCCTACAACACCGGGCCGTCCAATGTGATGCGGGCATTCAGCCAGCTCAAGAGCAGCCGCGACAGGCAATATGACGCGATCAACAAGATCAATACGATGAAGCCAGAGCAGGTATATGAGGCATTGCGCACCAAGCTGCCTTATGAAGAGACGCGCGGTTACATTGTGAAGGTGGTGGCGGCGAAGAAGTTGTATGCCGTGATGTGAGGTGTCAATCGTACTTTCTGAGGTACAGCGCGTAGCACTCTTCGGCGATGGGGCGGTAGGAGGAGCTCTTCACATATTCCGCGATCTTGAGGTCCTCGCTGATCACATGGTTGGCGACCCAGGAAACGATCTGCGGCAGGATGTCTTCCGGTGTTTCCTGCTTGCGGTTGATCTTGGCGATGAACATGTTCAATACCCCGAGCAACTCGGAATGGATGCGTTCGTGATCAGCTAGGCCGGGAAAATGTAGCTCGGTCATCAGGTTCTCTTCACTCAGGAAGTGGAACTCGGTGAACTTCTTGACCTCCAGCAGGATGCCCATAATCACCTTTTCGCCCATTCGGCTGGTGATTGCGAGGTCGAGCTTCTTTAGCAAGAGCACCAGCATGCGATGCTGGCTGTCTATCATCTCGTTGCCGATCTCCAGTTCTTTTTTCCAGGCGATTTGCATGATCGTCTCCCCCATTGGTATGGATCATTGCGGCATTGCGGCATTGCGGCATTGCGGGATGATTGTACTCCCGGAAAGCGGCTCCGTTCACCATGCGCGCATCATGGCGGCGAGATTTTGCGCTTGCCAGTTCGATGCGACAGGAATAGTCTGCAATTTCATATACACCCAGCAGGAGGTGTGCCATGACTACCCATCCCCAAGCTCTTCCTTTATCCGAGCAAGTCAGTTGTGAAGTCTGCAAGAAAGAAGTGCCGCAGTCGGCTGCCGTGAATTTCGAGGTGAATGACTATGTGGCGCATTTCTGCGGGCTTGAATGCTATGCGCAGTGGAAAGGTCGCGGCACTGCAGAAGGGGCTTCCGAAGACGGTGACGAGTAGCCCTGAGGTTCAGGGCGCGTGTCTCGCCAGAAAACGGTCCAGCTGATTCGCGAACGCCTGCCGGTCCTTCTGATTCAAAGCGGCCGGACCGCCGGTCTCCACACCGCTGCTACGCAGCACATCCATGAAATCACGCATCGCCAGTCGTTCCTTGATGCTGTCTTTGCTATACAACTCGCCGCGCGGGTTCAGCACGTGTCCGCCTTTAGCGATCACCTCGGCAGCCAGCGGGATGTCCGCCGTGATGATCAGATCGCCCGCTTCGGTCATCTCCACGATCTTGTTGTCCGCCACATCGAAACCGGCAGGCACTTGCATGGCATGGATGAAGGGAGAAGGCGGGCAGTACAGCAATTTGTTCGCCACCAGCGTGGTGTGCATCTGGCGTCTATCCGCCACGCGGAACAAGATCTCCTTGATGACTTTGGGGCAGGCGTCGGCGTCGATGAGTATCTTCATTGGGCGTTCGTGTTCAATTGTGAGTGGTTGTGCCGCGCGACCGGGCAAGGCGGAAGAAGAGATAGGGTGCGACGGCGACCCAGAGCAGTAGCAGCGGCCATAAACGTCCCTTGCCTATGTCGTAATTCGCCAGCAACACCTGCCAGGGATGTCCGCCCACATAGTGGAAGAACAGGAACTCGAAGGCCACGGTAAGTGACAACCAGAACAGCCCGATGTACCAGGCTTCGCGTGCCGTAGCAGGCGGCCAGCGCCGCACGTAGCGATGGATCACCAGTGCGAATAACAGGATGCCGATCAGCGTGGAGAGTTGGTGGGCCGACAACTCTGACATATGTCTGCCATAGGTGAAGTCGCGCAGCGTGCCATTGAGCATGGCGACCCCCAGCAACACCAACCATGCAAGGAGAGTGCGCAGCCTGATCATGCCATCTTCGAGGGCAGCTTGAGCCTGTCCCCATCCACTACAAATACGCCCTTGCCCTGGTGATGCAGCGTGCGCGGACTCTTCTGCGCGGTATCGACCCAGGCCTTGATCACCTCCAGCACGAAGAAGTTGTATTTGTTCACCATGCGTCTATCCACCACTTTGCATTCGAGATTGGCGTAACACTCCGCGATCAGCGGCGCATCCACCAGCGCGGCCGGCGATGCCGTCAGTTTGAACTTCTTGAACTTGTCCATCTTGCTGCCCGTATTGTTGCCCACTTTCACTACCTGCTTCGCCAGTTCCACCGTCGGGATGTTGAGCACGCATTCCCCGGTCTTCTGCAAAGCCTCGAAACTATAGTTGCGCCCGCTGATCACGCAGCCCACCAGCGGCGGCTCGAACTCCATCATCGTCAGCCAGGACATGGTCATGATGTTAGCCTTGCCTTTATGCAGGGTGGACACCAGCACGACCGGGCCCGGTTCCAGCAGGCGGTAGACCTTGGGTAGGGGAAAGTTCTTCTTAGCCATAGCCGGCACCTCGCGTAAAATCGCCACCGCACTATAGCGCTGTCCCCTGCCAACAACCAAGCCCACATTGTGACCACTGAAGTAGAACGTTTCTTTTCCGAACAAAGTCCGCTTGCCACTGAAGTCGCCTCTTTCCGGCCGCGCGCGCAACAGCGCGAGATGGCGCTGGCCGTGGCGGAGGCGATCCGCGACAACGCGATCCTGATCGCGGAGGCGGGCACGGGCACGGGCAAGACCTTCGCTTATCTGGTACCCGCGTTGCTCAATGGTGGCAAGGTGGTGGTCTCCACCGGCACCAAGAACCTGCAGGACCAGTTGTTCCAGAAGGATCTGCCCATGGTGCGCGATGCGCTGAAGGCGCCGGTTTCGGTGGCGTTGCTCAAGGGGCGCTCCAACTATGTGTGTCACTACCATCTGGAATTGGCTCAATCGAACGGCCTGTTCAAGACGCGCGAGGATGTGAAGCATCTGGCCAAGATCGTGAACTACGCGAAAGTCACGCAGAGCGGCGACAAGAGCGGGCTGGCGGATGTGCCCGAGACGGCACCGATCTGGATGCATGTGACCTCGACGCGCGATAACTGTCTGGGTCAGGAGTGCCCCATGCACAAGGATTGTTTCGTGCTCAAGGCGCGCAAGGAGGCGATGGAGGCGGACATCGTGGTGGTCAACCATCACCTGTTCTTCGCCGATGTGATGTTGCGCGACGAAGGCGTGGCTGAGTTGCTGCCCGCCTGCAATACGGTGATCTTCGACGAAGCACACCAGTTGCCCGAGACCGCCAGTTTGTTCTTCGGCGAGAGTCTTTCCACTTCGCAACTGTTCGATCTGGCGCAGGATGCACGTATCGAAGCGCTGACCTCGGCCAAGGATTTTGCGGCCTTGCCGGTGGCGTGTGACGAGCTGGACAAAGCGGCACGTGACCTGCGTCTGGTGTTCAAAAGGGAAGGCCGCATGGCGGCGCAGGCGACAGCGGATCTCAAGGATTTCACGCCGGCACTGAAGACCCTGGGCGAGAAACTGGGGAAACTCTGTGGACTATTGGAGAAGCAGGCGGAGCGCAGCGAAGGGCTGGAGAACTGCTGGCAACGCGCGCAGGCATTGGCGCAGCAATTGAAGCACTGGCAAGACGGTGATGTGCCGGAGACGGTGCGCTGGCTGGAAGTGTTCCACCACTCCCTGCAACTCAACAGCACGCCGCTCTCCATCGCCGAGATCTTCAAGAAGCAGATCGGCGGCCATCCGCGTGCCTGGATATTCACCTCTGCGACCTTGGCGGTGAAACAGAACTTCTCTCATTACCAGGCCGAGATGGGCTTGCAGGAGGCACGCACCGCCTGCTGGGACAGCCCGTTCGACTATCCGGAACAGGCCTTGCTGTATGTGCCGCAAGGCCTCCCTGAGCCCAATACCGATGGCTATACCGATGCGGTGGTGCAGGCTGCGTTGCCGCTGATCGAGGCGAGCAAAGGCAGAGCCTTCCTGCTGTTCACCAGCCTGCGCGCGATGCAGCGTGCCTATGAGATCTTGCAGGCGGAGTTCGAACGCAAGAATCTGAAGTATCCGCTGCTGATCCAGGGCGAGGGTTCGCGCAACGAGTTGCTGGCGCGCTTCCGCGAACACGGCAATGCGGTGCTGCTGGGCAGCCAGTCGTTCTGGGAAGGGGTGGATGTGCGCGGCGAGGCGTTGTCGCTGGTGGTGATCGACAAGCTGCCGTTCGCGCCGCCGGACGATCCGGTGCTGGCGGCGCGTATCGCCGAGATGAACAAGCAAGGACGCAACGCTTTTATGGAGTTCCAGTTGCCGCGCACCATCATCAATTTGAAACAGGGGGCGGGTCGTTTGATCCGCGACGAGAGCGACCGGGGCGTGCTGATGATCTGCGACCCGCGCCTCATCTCCAAACACTACGGGAAACGCATCTGGCAGAGTCTGCCGCCGTTCAAGCGCACGCGCATCGAGGCGGAGGCGGTGGCGTTCTTCGAGCCTGAATGAACGGTCGGTGCGTTGGCGCATTGACGTGTCTGACGGATTGTTGTCCACTGCATGCAACGTTTAAGGGAGTAGTGTCGGTATATGGCGGCGGTCGAGAATTTCCTTGATGAACTGATGTTTCGCATCGATTCGGGCAACCTTGCCGT
Source organism: Sideroxydans sp. (assembly GCF_054604835.1). NCBI lineage: Bacteria > Pseudomonadati > Pseudomonadota > Betaproteobacteria > Nitrosomonadales > Gallionellaceae > Sideroxydans > Sideroxydans sp. The sequence continues at coordinate 394,288 of NZ_JBTSFG010000001.1, forward strand.
GCGTGCGGAACAGTTGCGTGCGCGCCTCAAGCTGTTCCCCTACATGGTGCTGGGACAGGTATTTGCCGAACCCATTTTCGTCTGGTTGATGTGGGACACGGACGCCCACCGGGATCTGTTGCTATGGATCGGTTGCGCATACTTGCTGCATGTGGCTGAGCTGGTGACCTGGGTGGGATATCGCGACCGTGTCGATACGCTTGGCGAGTGTCAGGACTGGAGTCGGCGATTCTTCTGGTTCGCGCTGGTCGTCGGCATGATGTGGGGTTTCGGCACATTGTTCTTCTTCCCTGTCGCTTTGCTGGATCAGGTGTTGTTGATTTGCGTGATGCTGGGTCTTGCTGCCGGGGCGACCTCCATGAATGCCACCCATCTGCCGGCTTTCTACGCTTATCTGCTGGGTTTGATGTTGCCTTTGATCTTTCGCGTCGCGGTCGAGCAGGATGAGACGCATGCCGCATTGGCTGCCATGCTGCTGCTGTTCATGTTCGTGATGCTGGGGGCTGGGCAGTTTCTGGGCAAGCTGGTCATGCGCTCGCTGCATCAGCGCTTCGAGAATCTGTCTTTGGCGCGGCAACTGGCGCGGCTGAACGACGGTCTGGAGAGCAAGGTGCGCGAACGTACCGAACAGTTGCAGCACCAGACCGAAGAGGTGTCGCGCATACGTGATGTCACCATCATCGCGATGGCCACCATGGCGGAGACGCGCGACAACGAGACCGGCAATCACCTGCGCCGCACGCAGACCTATATTCGGGCTTTGGCGATGAAGCTGCGCTCGCATCCCCGGTTCAGTGATTTTCTCAACGACGACAACATAGAGTCCCTGTACAAACTCGCCCCCCTGCACGACATCGGCAAGGTCGGCATCCCGGATTACATCCTGCTCAAGCAGGGCAAGCTCACGCCGGAAGAATACGAGATCATGAAGACGCATCCGACGCTGGGCGGCGATGCGCTGGCCGCGGCGGAAGCGAGTCTGCCGGCTCCCAGCCGCTTCCTGCATATCGGGCGCGAGATCGCCTCGGGTCATCATGAGAAATGGGATGGCAGCGGCTATCCGAAAGGACTCAAAGGCGATGACATCCCCATCTCGGCAAGACTGATGGCGCTGGCTGACGTCTACGATGCCTTGATCTGCAAGCGCGTCTACAAAAAAGCTTTCAGTCACGAGGATGCCGTGGCATTCATCGTGGACGGGCGCGGCAAGCATTTCGATCCGGATGTGGTGGATGCCTTCCTGGTTATCCAAGATGAGTTCAGGCAGATCGCGGAAAGGTTCAGCGACTGATGGATACGCGCCTGTTGATGCTGCTGGGGAATGACAAATCGTTGTATCCGGAGATCCTGGAGGCACGCTTTCCCCGAGTGTTCAGCAAGATCGTCGAGTTGATCGCGTTGACGGACACATAACGCTTCCTTTTGGACAGAAAACGCTTCCTTTTGTGACGCGTAATCCTTCCTTGCTTTATAAGGGGAGCAACACCAAGGCCCGCCAACTTTGTTGGCGGGCCTTTTATCTTTGTGGCCGGGCGTGGCACAAGGGATTCAAGCTGGCGTTTGGGGCAGATGAGCGCGCCAAGGAAAGACTTAGAGAGATATCAATATATCGTCCAAAACAAGTTACAAAGGTTAGTATTCGCTCCAGCACTGACTGACAATAATAACTAGTTCGATATGGAATTGAAGGGAAGGGGCATTGTGAATCTGGATGAGGCGAATTTCCGCGCCCATAACGAAGCGGAACAATCCAATAGCGACGAAAAATCCGTAGGTGCTACAGGATTCAACCCATATCCGGAGCATACGACGCAAACGCTTGCAGATATGATTTCTCGCTACGAACGGACGGGAAGAGCGCAAAACGTTTCGTTTAGAGATCTTGTTCCGTGGGTCAAGATGGGTGAGCGAGCCACACACTACATTCACTCTTACCCTGCGAAGCTGCTCCCGCAGATTGCTCATTTCTTTCTTTCAGCGCAGAGCCTCTCCAAGGAGGGAGATATCGTGCTGGATCCCTTCGGAGGATCAGGGACCGTTGCACTAGAGGCAATATTGGCAGGCCGGAAAGCGTATTATGCTGATGCAAACCCTTTAGCTCGCTTGATTGCAGGTGTCAAAACTCGTTGTGTACAAACTGAGGCAATTATCCAAGCTGCCGACCGAGTTGAACGGCGATATAGTAATGCTCGCATACCGACGGGTTCCGCCCCTTCTGTTGTTAATCTCGAATACTGGTACGAACCTGAAGTTATAAAAAGTTTGTGCCGCATTAAAGATGCCATCGAAGTCGAAACTGATTGCGCGATAAAGAACTTTTTGCGCGTTTCTTTTTCCTCAGTTTGTCGAAAAGTCAGTCTTGCTGATCCTCGCTTGTCAGTACCAGTCCGCATTAAGACTTCTACTACACATGCCCCTGATGGTTTTCCGGACGTCTGGAAAGGGTTTTATAGCCAGGTTTCCAATAACTTGCGGCGAATGCAGAATCTTTTGCAGATGGTGAATGGATTCGATAGTGCGTTCTATGTGGGTGATAATGCGAGGTCTTTGAGGGCACCGACTGCAAACTTTGACCTGTCTCCCGAAGCGCTTGGCGACAAAAGTGTCGACTTAATCATTACATCTCCACCATACGCAGGGGCTCAAAAGTATATACGAGCCTCCAGTCTTAGTCTTGGTTGGCTGGGTTTGGCAAACAAAGACGGATTGAAGCCGCTTGAAAATGCATCCATTGGCCGTGAACATTTTCCGACTTCGTCCCATAGGGAGTGTCCACAGACCGGCCTTGATGTGGCGGATCGGATAATTAAAAGGATCTTCAAAGTAAACCCGCTCAGAAGCGTGATTGTCGCTACGTATATTATCGAAATGGATGCGGCGATTAAAGAAATGACACGTGTACTTAGGCCTGGTGGACATTTGGTTCTAGTGATTGGAAACAATGAAGTCTGCGGGCTTCCGTTCAAATCGTCTGAATATCTAGCTCTTATATGTGAAAAATATGGGCTATCTCTGAAGCTCAAGTTAATTGATGAGATTAAATCGCGCGGTCTTATGACAAAGCGAAATAAGACGGCTAGCGTGATTACCCGGGAGTGGGTGCTTCTGTTCGAGAAAAAGGCAGCAAAGCAACGCAAAAGGGTCGATAGGCACTAGTTTATGTCAGAGTCGTTTGAGAATTTGAAGAAACGCATACTCATACTTAATGAAAAAGTATGGGAGGGTCGACTGACATGGCCCTCTATAGAGGAGTGGCTCGAAAATTTTACAGGGAAGGTGACGGACAAAGACGCTGAGCGGTTACATGCGGTATTTTGGCTATCTCAATTTATGTATTTTGGCGGGAGAGAAATTCGCGTTTTGCTTAAATCGATGTACCGGGATTTATACCTGTATCCAATAATTCAAGAAGTGCGTTCTAGGCTTTCGCCAACTGCGACTGAAAGCGAAATAGAGTTGGCAGTTCGCGATGAATTGAAGCACACAAGGTTCATTGGAGTTGGCAATCCATCCGAAAGCGGTGTCCATTTGCTGTATTACTTTCGCCAAGAGAATGGGTTATCGAAGAAGCTATTTATAGATTCTGTACAAATATTCACCAGATCTTCGGATCGATCGGCTTCGTGGCCAAAGAAGACGTTCAAAATAATCGCTGACTTAGTAAGAGGCCGCACGAGACGGCTACGGAGTCCCGAAGTGCGACGCTATGTGTTCTTGGATGACATCTGTGGCTCAGGGGATACCGCAATCGACTATTCTGATGAGATCCTAACGGAGTTGATGAGGCTTAACCCCACGGCAAAAGTTTCGTATTACAGCCTATTTGCAACGAAGATAGGACTGCAAAAGGTTGAGCAGGGCTCGTTATTTGGTGAGAACTGTGGCGCAGTTTACGAACTAGATTCCAGTTATCGATGCCTGTCAGACGCATCTAGGTATTTGAAGATCCTTCCAAAGGATATCGATCGTGATTTAGCCGTGCAGCTAGTGAAGCACTATGGGATGCTATTAAATCCAGATTATGCATCTGGCTATAAAGATAGTCAGATGCTTATGGGATTTCACCATAACACTCCGGATAACACAGTTGGGATTATTTGGAACGACAGTCTAAACGGCCGCGCTGCCATACCATGGAAACCCGTGTTTAAACGCTATCCGAAGATATACGGAGAAAGTGTATGAATACCACACGCATAAGTGGCAACCCCTTCGATCTGACAAAGGCGAGTGACTTTTCGGATGAGCAAATTCAGCAATTCTGGGTTGATTTGGCTGGGCCAGGGGGGCTTGAAGATCTGTTTAAGCCTAGGCTGATGATGCCTATGCTGTTGTTGGGAGGCAAGGGGAGCGGCAAAACGCACCTCATGAGGTATTTTTCGTCCGCAGTTCAGAAGTTGCGCTTCAATGGAAGTTTACTGAGTGCGGCACAACAAGAAAAGCACATTGGCATATATGTGCGAGCCGACGGTTTGAATGTAGGTCGATTTGATGGAAAGGGGCAAAGTGATGATGCTTGGGCCGCCGTCTTTAGCTACTACTTTGAGCTATGGTTAGCGACACATCTCTTGAAACATGTTCAAGATTGTCTGACTGAACGCGCTGATACCATAGATCAAAGAAAGCTAGTTGCAGGGGCAAGAAGCCTATTTACTTCCGATTTGCCATCGTCAATTGAAACGATAGCGGCGCTTATCGATTATCTGGCCGAGCTTCGCCGGCACGTTGACCACATTGTTGCGAACTGCGCTATTCATCAGAGTTTGAGGGATATTGATATCTGTATCTCTCCAGGAGCCTTGGTTTACAAGCTTCCAGTGCTGCTTAATTCGTGCACAGATATTTTTAAGGATGTGCTGTTCGTTTTCATGATCGATGAAATAGAGAACTTCACCGTTACTCAGCAGAAGTTTCTAAACTCGCTCATTCGATATCGAGAAGGTCCTGTTTCAATTAAGATTGGTGCACGGTTGTACGGTCTTCACACGAAGAAGACACTTGGTGCTGGGGAGGAGATTAAGCAAAATTCCGAATATGAGAAAGTGGAGCTTGACGCGTGGCTCCGCGAGCACGTAAAAGGCTACAAAGGGCTGGCGGAGGCCTTAATTCTAAAACGGCTCCAACAATTTCATTTTGCTCCCGCCGGAGGAGATGCTTCAAATTGGCTTAGGAATCAGTTTGAGGAACTCGATTCCAAAAATAACTACAGAGTTCCAACACTCGCACTAGTAAAGAAGTACGATGAAAAAGGTGAGCTGCGGCCGTATTTCAAAAAATTGAAAGAAATTATTTGCAGCCTAGAAGATCGGGGTGCAGAGGCACCGATTCAAACAATTGCCGACAACATTATCCAACTGCTTCAACTGCCAAACGATCCATTGCTTGAAAAAGTAAACCTGTATCTCTTGTATAAAGAATGGCGTAACACATCAAATTTGGTCGCATCGGCGACTGCGATTGCAGAGCAGGCAAGAAACTTTCTTGAAAATGGGAAAGAAGCGGCCCCAAAATATTTTGACTCCTTGGATCATTTCAAGTCGGATCTGCTGGCTCAAATTTATCAAGACTGTAATAAGCAGCACGTCGTATACGCGGGTCTCGATACATTAATACACCTCTCACAAGGTGTCCCTCGAAATCTTCTTGGGATACTTAAACAAATATTTCGTCGTTCACACTTTGCAGGTGAGCGTCCGTTTTCGGAGGCTGGGAAAATTTCAATTTCCTCTCAAGGGGAAGGTATTCGCGATGCAGCAGCGTGGTTCTGGGATGATGCGCAGCCGGATAGGCACGGATCAGAGGTTAGGGCGGCAATTGAGTCATTGGCAAAGCTGTTTCGGGGTGTCCGCTATAGCCTCAAGCCAGCAGAGTGTGATTTGGCAACGTTTTCAGTAAATCCAAAAGTTGGATCCGAGATGGCTCGGGACGTTCTAGCGCATGCGGAAAACTGGTCTTACCTTGTCCGTGTTCGAGATGGTGGGGTCAGCCGTAATGACAGCAACTCAATTGACGATAAATTCCAACTTAGTCCAATGCTGGTAGCTCGTTGGGAAGTGTCTGAGCACAGGCGTGGTGCAATCGAGCTTCAGGAGAATCTTTTTAATGCATTATTTGATCCGGTATGCCGCCCTCAACTGAATACACTCTTGGCCGAACGGCTAAAGGGAATGGAGGAGCCGTACATTAAGGGGAGTATTGGCGCCAGTAGCTTTCAAAACAAACTATTCTAAGTTGAAGAAAGTAATGAATCTTCGGTATCTATTAAATCGGAAGTGCATATTAACTTTCGCTAAGCCCGCTAGCCGCTCGTGGGACATCTTTATATCCGCATACAACGGCGCGGAACGAGTGCAGCAAGTATTTGAGCAAATAGTGGCAGGCAGGAAATTTTGGGTAGTGCTACCAGAATACGGTTACACAAATGATGAATTGCCAAAGCAGCCAGAAGTGATTTCCTTTACGGGAGGCAATGAGGCAGACGTAATCATAGGACTAATAAAAGAACGTATCGGTATAGATGCCCTCAGAGGGAAGGCAATCTGCATAGACATCACTGGCTTTATGCGACCGCACATTCTTTTCCTTGTCCAGTACCTACAGACAGCAGGCATAACATCATTCGACATGATTTATACAGAGCCGGAGCAGTATGGGCGCAAGGAAGATACCGATTTCTCACAAGACGTGTGCATGGTGCGCCAAGTTTCCGGATTTGAGGGCACTCATAATGATGACATTGCAGACGACATATTAATCGTAGGTGTTGGATACGATGACCAGCTTATTTCTAGAGTCGTAAATGAGAAAGATGGCGCAAAACTTTTTCAACTGCGAAGCTTACCTTCCTTGAGCGCTGATATGTACCAAGAAAGTATCCTGCGGCTTGATAAGACCCCTCTAGCGGACAACCCCGATATGGAAGATCGGGTGTTTTTTGCTCCAGCAAATGATCCGTTTGTGGTAGCAACGGAACTGTCCGATAAACTGCAGCATCTTCGTGCTCGGAATTCGGTCGGCAATATTTACCTTAGCCCACTCGCCACAAAGCCGCAAGCTCTTGGGTTCGCTATTTTTTTTATATCAGAGCTAAAGGCCGAGCCGGCTAGCATCATATTCCCCTTCTCTACATCTTACTCAAAAGAGACAAGTGCAGGGGTTGGGCGAACTTGGTGTTACGAGATTCGATTAGCCTGAGCCCTTGCTGTCAATCTTAGTTAGGAATCGGTATATAAGCCGTGCTAACTACTGGGTCGTTCTTTTCGCATTGAAGACTTGATGCATTATCCCGATTTAGGCATATAGGCGCTGGGGATGACTGATGATAGTCTTCGGCAATGTCTGCCTTGCCTTCAATAGGTATAAGAACTTCGCAGTAGCACTCAAACAGAAAAAACAAAAAATGTCCCAACTCCAGCACATCGAAGCTATCGAAAAACGCCTGTGGAAAGCCGCTGACACTTTGCGCTCCAACTCGGAACTGGCCAGCAACGAATACTTCATGCCCGTGATGGGCCTGATCTTTCTGCGCCACGCCTACAGCCGCTATCTAGGCGTTAAGGATGAGATCGTCAAAACCTTGCCTAGCCGTGGCGGTAAAACCCGCGACTTGACCAAGGAAGATTTTTCCCAGAAGGGCGCGATCTTCCTTAACGCCGCCGCCCAGTTCGACCATCTGGTAACCCTCAGCGATGCCGACGACCGCGCCGAGGCAATCATCACTGCGATGGAGTCGATCGAGAAAGACTATACAGGCCTTACTGGTCAGCTGCCCAAGGAGGAGTATCGCAATATTCCCAATGACGTACTGGGCCAATTGTTGCGCACCCTCAACCCTGATGAACTGAAGAAGGCAGACGGCGACATCTTTGGTCGCATCTATGAATACTTCCTCACTCAATTCGCCGATGTGGGTGCGCATGATGGCGGAGAGTTTTTCACACCTGTCTCTCTGGTACAGTTGATTGTCAACATTATCGAGCCCAGCCACGGCAAGGTGCTCGACCCCGCTTGCGGCTCCGGGGGCATGTTTGTGCAGAGCGCGCACTTTGTAGAACACCAGCACAAGAACCCCGGCACCGAGCTCACTTTCTACGGCCACGAAAAAAACAAAACTACCACCCGTCTGGCCAAGATGAATCTTCGCGTTCACGGTCTGGAAGGCAACATCGCAGGTGGCGTACTGACTTATTACGACGATCCGCACGATGGTTTGTGGAGCAATGTCGATTTCGTCATGGCCAATCCGCCGTTCAACATCGACGAGGTAGACGCCGGCAAGATCAAAACCGACCGCCGGCTGCCCTTCGGCCTACCCGGAGTCAATAAAGGTGGCAAGGTCTCCAACGGCAACTACCTGTGGATTTCCTACTTCTACAGCTACCTGAATGAAAAAGGCCGCGCCGGATTCGTTATGTCCTCCCAGGCCTCAAGCGCCGGGGGCGGCGAGGCGGCGGTGCGCCAGGCATTGGTCGAGACCGGCCACGTGGATGCGATGGTGGACATCCGTTCCAACTTCTTCTACACCCGCACCGTGCCGTGCCAGTTATGGTTCCTCAACAAGGACAAACCCAAGGCACATAAAGACAAGGTGCTGATGCTCGACGCCCGCCAGGTCTACCGCAAGGTTACGCGCAAAATTTACGATTTCAGCCCCGAGCAACTGGCCAACCTCACCAGTATCGTCTGGCTCTACCGTGGTGAACGCGAGCGGTTTATCGAACTGGTGCAAAGCCACATCCAGAATTGCCTAGACCACGCTTGGTATGCCTACGTCATGGATGTGGAGCAAGACGGCGAGACGCTCGAAGTCCGCCCCATGGACGATTGCATCGGGGTGCTGCAAGAGATCGAGCAGGCCATCACCCCGTTCTATGAAAAACAGGGCGACGAGCAGCGGGCACATCTGAAGGAGTTCAGCGCCGTCCTATCTACGCTCAGTGAAGACAGCATTGCCTTCGACAAGGCCATCGACAAGGCTGTTGCCAAGTGGGAAAAGGGGGGCTTCGACAACGCTGAACAGCTCAACAAACTGATCGAGCAAGGCGGCATGGTTGAGCAATCGGCCGAGACCGCTCGCGACCTGATCAAACAACTGGACCTCACCTGCAAGCTTGCCGGCCGCCTGATTGATGCTGCGGAAAAAGAACTCGCCGCTAAAGACGATGAAAGCTGGGACAGCAAACACATCAGCTCCGGCCGCGACAGCCTGAAAAAACAGGCCGAGGCCACCCGCGTCGAGGCAGTGGAACAGCTCAAGCAGCTGCGCTACTTCTATAAACAGGCTCACTGGCTGTTAAGCCGCTTCCCCGATGCCGAGCTGGTGGATGTGGAAGGGCTGGTCAAGTTGGTGGACATCAAGGAAATCAAGGCCAACGACTGGAGCCTCACTCCTGGTCGCTACGTCGGTGTCGCCCCGGAAGAAGAGGATGATGACTTCGACTTCGAAGAGACCCTGCGCGATATCCATGTCGAGCTGCAAGGCCTGAATGAAGAGGCGGTGGCGTTGGCGGAGAAGATTGCCCAGAACTTTCGGGAGTTGGGGGTATGAGTTGGGAAGTGGTTACATTAGATGAGGTTTGCTCTACTCAATATGGATACACTGCTTCAGCAACGGAAGATGCAGTTGGCCCCAAGTTTTTACGAATTACAGATATTGTTCCAGATGCGATCGATTGGCGAAGTGTTCCGTATTGCCAAATTGATGAAAGTAGTTACAAAAAATACAAACTAAATGTAGGTGACATAGTAATTGCAAGAACAGGCAATACGACAGGATATGCAAAACTAATTCGTGAACAAGAAAATGCCGTTTTTGCATCCTACTTAGTCAGGTTAAAGCTAGACTTGGCGAAGTGTGTTCCAGGATTTGTTGGGAGACTAATAGAGTCGAGCCACTACAAACAGTACGTGAATAGCGTTAAGGGTGGTGCCGCGCAAGGGAATGCAAATGCAAGGACTTTGACACTATTTAAGTTTCGGCTGCCACCAACAGATGTGCAGGAAAGAATTGCTGAGATACTTGAATACTACGACGACCTAATCGAAAACAACCGCCGCCGCATTCAGTTGATGGAAGAGTCCGCTCGTTTGCTTTACAAGGAGTGGTTCGTGCAGATGCGCTTCCCAGGTCATGAGCATGTCAAAATTATTGATGGTGTGCCGGAGGGATGGGAAAGGAAGAATCTCGATGAACTGTGTTATCAAGTCAAGGTGAGCATTGATCCATCTGAAGTTGAAGAAGGTACACCTTACATTGGCTTGGAACATATTCCGAGGCGTTCTATTACCCTGTCTGAGTGGGAAACTGCTGAGAAAGTGACTAGCGGGAAATATTCGTATCAGGAAGGCGACATCATTTTTGGGAAAATCAGGCCCTATTTTCACAAAGTTGGTTTTGCGCTTACGAGTGGCATTACCTCTTCCGATGCAATTGTTATCAGACCACATCAGGCTAAGCATTACGCTTATCTTTTGATGTTAATTTCAAGCGATCAATTTGTTGCTTTGGCATCCCAGACAGTGAAAGAGGGTTCGAAGATGCCACGCGCTGATTGGACGTTCTTATCTCAACAATACTTTTTAGTTCCGAGCGGTTCTCTGCTGGAAGTTTTTCAAGAGCAAATTGCAACAATTGTTAAACAGCTAAAGGTTCTATCCTTTCAGAATAAGCAGCTCGCCCAAGCCCGCGACATCCTCCTCCCACGCCTGTTGAATGGAGAGCTGGCTGTATGAACACCATGACGGAAGACGCCCTGGTGCAGCAAACCACTGCGGACTATCTACTCCGCAATTTGCACTGGAATGATTCCGTCTACGCCATGGATGAGACGCTGGGCAAGGAGGGCACGCTCGGGCGCGAGAGCGAGAAGGAGCTTGTGTTGGGCCGCTACCTGGGTGAGGCGTTGATGCGTCTGAACCCCGGCTTGCCTACAGAAGCATATCGCGACGCGATGCGCCAGATCATGGATGTGAATCTGGCTCTGTCACTACTCTCCATTAATCAGGAGAAGGACAAACTCTACAAGAGCGGGGTTCTGGCGAGCTACCGCGACGACAATGGCGAACGCCAGCGCAAGACGCTGCGCATCTTCGATTTCGACAAGCCGGACAACAACCATTTTCTGATCGTGCGCGAGCTGTGGGTGAAGGGCGACATCTACCGCCGCCGTGCCGATCTGGTGGGTTTTGTGAATGGCATCCCGCTGCTGTTCATGGAGGTGAAAAACCTGCACAAGGATGTGAAGGCAGCCTTTGAGCAGAATTTCTGCGACTACAAAGACACCGTGCCCCATCTGTTCCACCACAACGCCTTTGTCATTCTCGGCAACGGCGTGGAGGCCAAGCTCGGTTCGCTCTCGTCCAGATATGAACACTTCAACGACTGGAAACGGCTCGAAGAGGATGAGCCTGGCGTGGTGGATATGGAGACGCTGCTCAAGGGGGTGTGCAGCAAGGCCAATCTGCTCGACTTATTTGAGAACTACACAATCTTCGATGACTCAAGCGGCAGGCTGATCAAAATCGTCGCCCGCAATCACCAGTACCTCGGCGTGAACCGCGCCATCGAGGCGGTGAAAAATCGTGAAAACCTGGAAGGCAAGCTGGGGGTGTTCTGGCATACCCAGGGCTCGGGCAAATCATATTCCATCGCCTTCTTCGCCAAGAAGGTGCATCGCAAGCTGGGCGGTAACTTCACCTTTCTGGTGCTCACCGACCGTGAAGATCTGGATACGCAAATCTACAAGACATTTGCCGGGGTCGGGCTGGTGGATAACGACCGCGATCCTTGCCGCGCAGCCAGCGGCAGACATCTGGATGAGTTGCTGGGCCAGCACAAAGCCTTTGTCTTTTCGCTGATCCAGAAATTCAATGATAAGGATATGACCGGTTCGGAGCGTGACGACATCATCGTTATCACTGACGAGGCCCACCGCACTCAGTACGGCGATCTGTCACTCAACATGCGCAATGCCCTGCCCAATGCCAGCTACATGGGCTTTACCGGCACGCCTTTGCTGAAAGACGACGAGATCACCCGCAAGGTGTTCGGGGAATACGTCTCCACCTATGATTTCCAGCGGGCGGTAGAGGATAAGGCCACCGTGCCTTTGTACTACGATGCCCGTGGCGAGAAACTGCATTTTAGCTATGAGGGTGAAGAGTATTCGGTGGCCGACCCAAAGGGGCTGAATGAGAAGATCGCCGAAAAGATCGAAGAGTTTGATATTCAAGATGTGGATGTGCAGCAGCGGCTGGAACGTGAGCTAAAGCGCGATTACCACATCATCACCTCCACCAGCCGCCTAGAGCAGATCGCTGCCGATTTTGTCGAGCATTATGTGACGGGATGGGAGAGCGGCAAGGCGATGATGGTCTGTATCGACAAGCTCACCTGTGTGCGCATGCATGACCTGATTATGGTGAAGTGGCGCGAGAAGCAACTGCAACTGGACAAGCGCCTGCGCACAGAGCGTGTGGACGAGCAGGAGATGATTTTCCGCGAGCGCCAGGTGCGCTGGATGGATGAGACCAAAATCGCAGTGGTGGTGAGTGAAGAGCAGGGCGAGGTGGCGAGGTTCGAAAGATGGCATCTGGACATCACACCGCACCGCAAGCTGTTGAAGGATGGCTTCAAGGGCGAAGACGGCAAGCGTATCGATCTCGAAGAAGCCTTCAAGAAAGAGGATCACCCCTTCCGTGTCGCCATCGTCTGCGCCATGTGGCTCACCGGCTTTGATGTGCCGACGCTTTCGACCTTGTATCTGGACAAGCCGCTCAAGGCCCACACCCTGATGCAGGCGATCGCACGCGCCAACCGCGTGGCTGAGGGCAAGAACAATGGTCTGATCGTTGACTACTGCGGCATCCTGAAAAACCTGCGCAAGGCACTGGCCGATTTCGCAGGGGCAGGAGACGATGGACGCCTAGGGGGAGATAACCCGCAAGACCCGACACGCCCCAAAGAAGAGCTGCTGGCTGAGTTGGGCGAGGCGATCATGATGGTAAAGACCTTCTTGTCGGATCGCGGCTTTTCAACAAGCACAATTACTGGGGCCGAGGGCTTTGGTCGCAATGCCGCCATCATGCAAGCCAAAGAGGCGATCAATGAAGACGACCAGACCCGCAAGCAGTTCGAGGTGATGGCGCGGGAGGTATTCAAGAAGTTCAAGGCCTGCATCAACATCCGCCCGCAGATCAACGACTTCCGTATCGACCGCGATGTGATCAACATCATCTACAAGGCCTTGCAGAAGGACAGGGAGAGCGCGGACATCAGCCAGATCATGATGGAACTGCACAAGCTGGTGGATAACTCTGTCGAAGTAACGAGATCAGAGGTGGGTGAAAGCAAGGTGTACGACATCAGCCAGATCGACTTTGAGCGCCTGCGCCAGGAGTTCGCCCGCATTGCCAACAAGAAGACCACAGTGGTCAACCTGCGCGATGCCTTGGCAGCACGCTTGGCCCAACTGATGCAGCAAAACCCGCTGCGTACCGATTTCCAGAAGCACTTTGAAGAGATCGTGGACGGCTACAACAGCGAAAAGGATCGAGTCACTATCGAACGTACCTTTGAAGCCCTACTGAAGTTTCACAATGAACTGACAGAGGAAGAATCTCGCGCCATGAGTGAAAATCTCAGCGACGAGACGCTGGTGTTTTTCGATATGCTGAAAAAACCCACGCTATCCAGAAAAGAGATCGACCGCATCAAAAAGGTGGCGGTCGATCTGCTCGATACCCTGAAAAAAGAGAAGCTCAACATCGACAACTGGCGCGAAAAAGAGAGCACCCGCGATGCGGTGCGGCAGCGTATCTATGATTATCTCTACGATGACAGAACAGGCCTTCCGGTAGACAGCTACGAGGAAGATGAGATCAAAGGCATTACAGAACTGCTGTTTAACCACGTTTACCGGGTTTACCCAAAGGTTCCTTCGCCGATATATTTTAATTAGGCCGAAAGGATTCTAGTTTTCTCATCCCTGCTGTGTTGTCGATCTAATATCTATTGTGAGCCATCAAGTTGCTCCTTTAGGAAAGGCCGGCTAATTGCATTCAGAGGTTGGATAGCGAAGATTTCAAAGTCCAGCTCGATTCCGTGTACAGGTTGGAATCGGCCTCTCATATGCAACCTAACTAAACTCCAATTGGTTGAACTTAGCACATGGTGGATACGCCAGCTTCAGACTGACAACGGACGCTCAGGCTTCGCGGCCCACCGACAGCAGCTCGGCCGTAGCTGCCGGTGGCATCTAGATTCGCCAACGGCCTGTATGTAATCAACACCCGCCATAGGCACTGGGGAAATACCTAACGGCTGCTTTCTCGAAACAAGACTGCGTGCCTTTAACCCACTTCCATCCTTAGCGAATTGCTGCAATGTGGCAGTCCAATCACGATTGCGCACTTCAGAAGTGTGAGTCTTCTTCGTATTTATATTCATCAGGATTGACACAAATCATTCCTTCGGTTTTTCAAAACCGCTACTTCCGTTATTGGCAGACTTTACTGACGTGCGCTTTGTGATGGGTGGAAGCAAACTTTCCACTCTCTTCGTATCTATGCCTGTCCGATTGGCAGGACTTCAAAATGCTTACTCGCCGTGGATGTTCGCTAACTCTCTAATTAAATGAATAAACTCTAATTACCTTCGGAGTGGCACAGAACTTGTTCTATCAAGAGCGCAAGGATGATTTTCCGTCAGGGGCGGACGGTTGATTGTGAGAGTGATTGCCTATGCTGATAAAGGGAGAAGAGAAATGTCGATCGAAACATTTTATGAGGTGATGCGGAGGCAGGGTATTTCGCGCCGTAGTTTTTTGAAGTTTTGTAGTTTGACAGCCGCATCTTTGGGGCTGGCACCGTCGTTTGCGCCCAAGATCGCGCATGCGATGGAAACCAAGCCGCGTACGCCAGTCATTTGGTTACATGGTCTGGAATGTACCTGTTGTTCAGAATCCTTCATTCGTTCGGCGCATCCATTAGCAAAAGATGTGGTGCTGTCGATGCTCTCGTTAGATTACGACGATACCTTGATGGTTGCAGCGGGTCATCAAGCTGAGGAGATCCTTGCCGAGATCAGAAAGAAATACAAAGGCAACTTCATCTTGGCGGTGGAAGGCAATCCACCTTTGAATGAAGATGGGATGTTCTGTATCCATGGTGGACGTCCTTTTGTTGAAGTGCTGAAAGAAACTGCTGCTGATGCTAAAGCAATCATCTCGTGGGGTGCCTGTGCTTCTTGGGGGTGTGTGCAAGCGGCCAAGCCGAATCCGACTCGTGCCACACCAGTACATAAAGTTATTACTGATAAACCCATCATCAAAGTACCAGGATGTCCACCTATCGCTGAAGTGATGACGGCAGTGGTCACCTACATGTTGACCTTTGATCGCATCCCCGAGTTGGATCGCCAAGGTCGTCCGAAGATGTTCTACGGGCAGCGTATCCACGATAAATGTTATCGCCGTCCACACTTTGATGCGGGCCAGTTCGTCGAAGAGTGGGATGACGAAGCCGCACGCAAAGGATATTGCCTCTACAAGATGGGTTGTAAAGGGCCGACCACCTACAACGCTTGTTCTACGGTGCGTTGGAATGGAGGCGTTTCTTTCCCGATTCAGTCTGGTCATGGATGTATTGGATGTTCAGAGGATGGGTTCTGGGATAAGGGTGGATTCTATGATCGCGTCACAGACATCAAGCAGTTTGGCGTGGAGTCCAATGCCGATACGATCGGCGCAACGGTGGCAGGCGTGGCTGGAGCAGCAGTTGTTGCCCATGCCGCAGTAAGTGCCTTGAGTCGTGCGCGTAGCGGTTCGAATGATCAGAACAATGGAGGCAAGTAATCATGTCAGTTTATGAAACTCAGGGCTTTAAGCTCGACAACAGTGGCAAGCGCGTCGTCGTCGATCCGGTATGTCGTATCGAAGGTCACCTACGTGTCGAAGTGAACTTGGACAGCAACAATGTGATTCGCAACGCTGTATCCACTGGCACCATGTGGCGCGGTCTGGAAGTGATCTTAAAAGGCCGTGATCCACGTGATGCATGGGCATTCACCGAGCGTATCTGCGGTGTGTGTACCGGTACTCATGCATTGACATCAGTGCGTGCCGTCGAGGATGCATTGGCGATTCAGATTCCAGAGAACGCCAACACCATTCGCAACATCATGCAGTTGAATCTGCAAATCCACGATCACTTGGTGCACTTCTATCACCTGCACGCTTTGGACTGGGTGGATGTGGTTTCTGCACTCAAAGCTGATCCTAAGCGGACTTCAGAGTTGGCGCAGAGCATCTCGTCTTGGCCGCTGTCCTCGCCCGGTTATTTCCGCGACGTGCAGAATCGTCTGAAGAAATTCGTCGAATCGGGTCAGTTGGGTCCGTTCAGCAATGGTTACTGGGGGAGTCCCGCCTACAAGTTGCCTCCAGAGGCGAACTTAATGGCGGTCACACACTACCTCGAAGCGTTGGATTTTCAGAAGGAGATCGTCAAGATTGTCACCATCTTTGGTGGCAAGAACCCGCACCCGAACTGGTTGGTGGGCGGCGTTCCCTGTGCGATCAATATCAACGACACCGGTGCTGTGGGCGCAATCAATATGGAGCGCCTGAATCAGGTGAAGAGCATCATCGATCGCACCAAGGAGTTCATTGATCAGGTATACATCCCAGATATATTGGCGATTGGATCCTTTTACAAAGGATGGACATACGGCGGCGGATTGTCGTCCAAAAACTTCATGTCTTACGGCGATATCCCGCAACGTGCCAACGATTATACGAAGTCGAATTTATTGTTGCCGTCTGGCGTAGTCATCAATGGCGATTTAAGCAAAGTGCAAGAAGTCGATCTGCGCAATCCCGATGAGGTCCAAGAGTTTGTTTCTCATTCTTGGTACAAGTATGCGGACGAGAGCAAAGGGCTACACCCTTGGGATGGTGTCACTGAGCCGGATTATTCGCCTGAAGGACCGAACTTCAAGGGGACGCGCACTAAGATCGAGAACCTTGATGAGAGCTCCAAATATTCTTGGATCAAGGCGCCGCGCTGGAAAGGCCACGCGATGGAAGTTGGGCCGTTGTCTCGCATGGTGTTGGGTTACATCCAGCCTAAGCAGTATCCAATCATCAAGGATACTGTCGATAGTGCCTTACGCAAACTCGATCTGCCCGTGACTGCCTTGTTCTCTACCTTGGGGCGTACGGCCGCACGGGGTCTCGAGGCTGGATACTGTGCCGATTTGCAAGTACAGCAATTCGATAAGTTGATGGCGAACCTGAAGGCGGGCGATACCTCTACCGCCAATGTCGAAAAGTGGGATCCGTCCACTTGGCCCAAAGAGGCCAAGGGCGTGGGCTTCACCGAAGCGCCTCGGGGCGCTTTGGGGCACTGGCTCAAGATCAAGGACACCAAGATCGACAACTACCAGTGTGTCGTACCAACCACTTGGAACGGCAGTCCTCGCGATGCTAAAGGGCAGATCGGTGCATTCGAAGCTTCATTGATGAATACACCAGTGGCAAAGGCCGACCAACCTTTGGAAATCTTGCGCACGATCCATAGTTTCGACCCCTGTCTAGCATGCTCGACGCATGTGATGTCACCAGACGGGCAAGAGCTGAGCAAGGTCACTGTCCGCTAACGTGAAAATAGGAGGCTGTCATGACTGTCAAAACACAAGACGATGAGTATTCGGCGCTAACCGCTGCCGGAAATACGGTATACGTCTATGAAGCACCTGTGCGACTGTGGCATTGGTTGAATGCGTTGAGTATCGTCATATTGGCGGTAACGGGATATTTCATTGCGAGCCCGCCGCCAAGTGTCGCGGGTGAGGCAAGCGAGAATTTCCTGATGGGATACATTCGCTTCGTTCACTTTGCGACGGCTTATGTCTTTACCATCGCATTCTTGGTGAGAATCTACTGGGCATTCGTGGGGAACCACCATGCACGGCAGATGTTCAAGCTACCCGTTACAGATCCCGCATGGTGGAGTGGGATATGGCAGGAGTTGCGCTGGTACCTGTTCATCGTCAAATTGCCTAGAAAATATATTGGCCATAACCCGCTGGCGCACTTGATGATGTTTTTCTCGATCACCTTGGGGGCGATCTTTATGATTGCAACTGGATTCGCGCTTTATGGCGAAGGTGCGCAAGAAGGGCATTGGTCGCACATGATATTCACTAGCTGGGTGATACCACTGTTTGGTCAGAGTCAGGATGTTCACACTTGGCATCACATGATCGCTTGGACCTTCGTGTGGTTCGTGATGATTCATGTCTATGCGGCGATACGTGAAGACATCATGTCGCGTCAAAGCATGATTAGCGCGATGATTAGCGGCGAACGTACCTTTCGTGAGTAGCAGTTGAGCTTGTTTGCGACACTCCCCTCTGAAGTGATTCAGATGTCGCAGCGAGTTCAATTGAACGCGGGCAGATGCCCGCGTTTTTTTTGGTCCGCGCATCGTGTACCCATTCATCCGGGGCGATTCTTGGATACGCGATATCTTCAGCCGGGCAATATCTCGCAAGAAGCGTTGGCGTTGGGTATCTCACGACGCCGCATCAATGAATTGGTGCGCGCTAAGCGCGCTGTCACCCCCGATACTGCAGTTCGCCTTGCACTGCATTTTGGTTCGGATGTGGCGTTCTGGCTGGAGATGCAATTTGCTTGGGACTTGTATCAGGCTAGGCAGCTGTACTTCAAAAAGGCAAGAAACCTTCCGTAATCGACATTTACTGGCAACCAGATTGCCGGTCGTTGTTGTGCGCAGTGTCTCGATAATTTTCAACCAATTGATTAATAGAGGATATGCGTCTTTATGCCTGTGGCACGAGACATGCTGTGTTACGGGTGTAGTTACACATGGGGGTGTGAATTGAAAAATACGAAATTGTTAGTACTGGGCATCGGAAATATCTTGTGGGCCGACGAGGGCTTCGGTGTTCGATGTGTCGAGGCGCTGAATGCGGCTTACCAATTCGGTGACGATGTGACCGTGTTGGATGGAGGGACGCAGGGGCTTTATCTACTGCCATTTTTGGAAGATGCGCGCTATCTGATCGTCTTTGATGCGGTCGACTACAGCAAACAACCTGGCGAGATGGTCATTGCGCGAGACGATGAAGTGCCCCGATTCATGGGGGTGAAAAAGATGAGTTTGCATCAGACGGGGTTTCAGGAAGTCATCTCGTGTGCGTCATTGGCAGGCCGCTTGCCAGAATCCATGATGCTCATCGGGGTGCAACCTGAGCAACTGGAAGATTTTGGAGGCAGTCTGCGCGATATCGTCAAAGCGCAGATACCGCGTGCGCTTGAAGTCGCGTTGGAGCAGGCCAAGCAATGGGGGGTAACGTATACGCCACGCACGACTAGCTTGGTCGAAGCGCATCGGCAAGTCCTGCAAATGGATAACTACGAAGCAGGCCGTCCGTCGGCTGAATTGGCATGCCGCATCGGCGATGATCGCTTCATGAGAGAGCAAGCCTGATTATGTGTTTAGGCATACCGATGCGGGTGATTGAGGCGCATGAGAATTCAGCCCTGTGCGAAGGGCGTAATGGTCAGCAGTTAATCGACACCATGTTGCTTGGGCCGGTTGAAGATGGGCAATGGTTGCTGACTTTTCTGGGGGCGGGACGCGAGGTGATCGATGCCGAAAGGGCGGCATTGGTGGATGCAGCGCTTGATGGATTGCAGGTGGTAGCGGATGGGGGGGAGATCAACCTTGATCTCTTTTTTGCGGATCTGGTGAATCGGGAGCCGACTCTGCCGGAATTTTTAAGGAAGGATAAGGGATGAGTGAGACGATTGAATTCTCCGCGATACGTGCGGAAGAGATGAAAGAAAGCTTTAATAAGTTGCTAGATCGCTTGCGCGCGGAAAGCAATATCACCTTGCTCGACGAGGGAGGCTTGGAGTCCTTTGTCATGGCCGGCGGTGATGGCATGGTGCTGTTTACGCAAGAGCCGGATCAGCAACCTGAGACGTGGGATGTGGCGGTCATCTTGCCTGAGGTGCTCAAGTTAACCGGCGACCGTTTGCGTGCAGCGATTATTGCTCCCGATTTGGCGCGTAAAGAGAAAGCGCGTTATGGCATCACGCGCTGGCCGTCACTGGTCTTTGTGCGCGATGGGGGGTATGTTGGCGTGATAGATGGCATGCGCAACTGGGATGAATACACGCACGAGATCGCGGAGATGTTGAAAAAGCCTATTGGGCGAGCACCTTCAATCGGTATTCCCGTGGTATCCACTGCCGAGCCATCCGCTTGTCATTAATCCAAATCAGGAGCGCTATATAATGAAAGACTTTCCAATCCCCGTCGTCGCCTACGGTCCCGGCTCGCAGCCTGAAGACGAAGAGCTGCAATTTATGGAACTCCCCAGTTCCATGACGATGTTCGAGTTGCCGAGCCTGAATGTGGAAGCCGACCCCGTGGTGGTGGCTGCGGCTTGTAAGATCGTGGAGACTTTGCGCGATGCGATGCAAGCGACCCCGCTGAGTTCTACACAGATACCCATGATCGAATTCAGCGACAAATCCCCTGATGTCGTGCGTTTGCTTAACCAGACGATGGGCGAAGGCGAAGTGAGTATCGCAGTGCGAGGCTCGGGGCAATTCCGTATACAAGAAACGGTATTTGCCAGCGTGTGGCGCGTGAATGAGTACGCTGCTGACGCTCGTCTCATCGGCGACACGCTCATGGCCTGTGCGATCCCTCCTATGGTGACGCGTTGGGCGAAAGAAGATGTCGTATCCGATTGTCCGCTACCAGAAAAGTCACCCGGCATCATGAATGCACTATCGGTGTTGTCCGAAATCGTGGATAAATCCAAAGCATATAAAGTGGGTGATGAGACGCATGTGGTCAACCTTACCTTGTTGCCGATGTCGCCTGAAGATATGGATTGCGTCACCTCGATACTGGCGGTGGGCGCGGTGACCATCCTTTCGCGCGGGTATGGCAATTGCCGCATCTCAAGTACGAAGTTGGCGAACGTGTGGTGGGTGCAATATTTCAACAGTATGGATACCTTGATCCTGAACACCATTGAGGTCGGTGATGTGCCGGAAGTGGCGCAAGCCTCTCAGGAAGATTACGAGGACAGCATCGAGCGTTTGGGTGAATGGTTGATGGTCATGCAAGAACCCGAAAAGATGGAATCTTGATATGAGCCTATTCGAAGGATCATTCATGGGGGACGCCAGTAAGCTATCCGATGATGACGTGCGGATGGAATGCGGTATATGTTGGGAAGTGTACGACCCGGCAATCGGGGATCAAGTGTGGCAAATCGATCCGGGGACGCCCTTCTCAAAATTGCCGGATCACTGGACTTGCCCGAACTGCGATGCAGCTAAACACAAGTTCATGGTGTACAAAGAATGATCTCCGCAGCCGACAAGCTGCAAGCGGTGTTTAGCCATATCGCGGATACGCGCATGGCAGGGCTACCCATTTGTAATCCTGAGTTGCGAGTTCAAGTGGTAGGGTGTCGTGAGTGGCAGGGATATTGGCTGAGCGTATTGATCACCCCTTGGATGATCAACTTGATCCTCATGGCGGGAGAAGAAGCACAGCTTGCGACGCTGTCGCTTGATCAGAAAGTGACATGGGAATTCCCTTCGGGCAGATATGAATTCATGGGGTTGAACGAGCCGGAACTAGGCGCATGCCACATCTGTTCCTTGATTTCGCCAGTCATGCACATCGAAAGCCACGCAGACGCAGTCAGCATCGCCGAGGCGGCGATGCTGGAGTTGTTTGTGGCGGAGAGATCGGATGCGCAACGAGATGCCGATAACAAGGCGATGTTCGAAGCTGCGCGCATGCAGGGGGAGCCTATCAAAGACAAGCAGTTATCTCGCCGCGATTTTTTACGCGGATCATTCTTGGGGACGTGACTTGTTGGATACAGGCAAGTTGTCGCTTGGTGTGGCGTGGGATGGTGGTGCAGTGCGCTCAACTGAGATACGCTCCACGCGAAGATTAGCGGCACAATTGTTTGTGGGGAAGAATCAAGCCCAAGTGGTACAGCTTGCTTCATTATTGTTCGGCGTGTGCGGTCAGGCGCAAACCGCAGCAGCTAAGGGGGCTTTGCAGGCGGCAAGAGGGGATGCATCACCCCTCGATGCGGCGATTCACGAAGCGGTCACCTGCGAGGCCATGCAAGAACATCTTTGGAGATTGATGCTCGATTGGCCAAAGTGCTTAAGTTTGCCGCAGGCGGAACAAACGTTTGTCATGCGTCATGCTTTGTTACGCAAGATCGCAAATGGTGAAAGTGAAATGAGCGACTTTCGTCATATTTTGGAGCGTGAGGAATTGGGGCTCACCATTGAATCTTGGAGTCAGATCGAGCGCTATGCTGTGTTGCAGGAATGGTGGAGCAAGACCGATAGTTCATTGGCGCGTGTATTGAGAACGCTGGCGGCGCAGTCAGATGTAAAGCAAGACTCGATTCCGGCAAGGCTAGTGCCAGCGTGGACGGGCGAAGAGGTAATAGGTGCATGTGCAGGAAGATGGAGCAATGAATTTGCGCTACGCCCAGACTACCGAGGCGTGGCGATGGAAACAGGGGCGTGGTCCTATTATGCGGATAGCCCGCTATTGGCCGATGTGTGGGCGCAAACCCGATCCAAGCCATTGATGAGGCTGCTCGCACGGGTGATGGATCTGGTTGCAATGGCCCGCGAGGTCGACCAGCCAAGGTTGGATAGTGCAAGTGATGAAGCGGGTGTGGGTGTATCAGTCGTACGCACCGCGAGAGGATTGTTGATGCATCATGTACGCTTGGCTGAAGCACGCGTGGCGGAATACGTGATCGTGGCGCCGACTGAATGGAATTTTCATGCAGAGGGTGCTTTCACTCAGGGTTTGAAGGGGTTGCTTGAGCAGGACAAAACGCGGTTGTTGCAATTGGCGCATATCGAGGTTCTCTCACTTGATCCTTGTGTGGCCTACGAGGTGGAGATACACGATGCATGAGATGTCATTGGCGGAAGGCGTGCTGCAACTGATTGAGGATTCGTCAAAGAAAGAGCATTTCAGTCACGTCAAAACAGTGTGGCTGGAGATCGGGGAGTTGGCAGGTGTTGAAGTCGAGGCAATGAGATTCTGTTTCGATGCGGTGGTGAGAGATAGCATCGCGCATGATGCGAAGTTGGTGGTCATCGAAACGCCGGGGCAAGCTTGGTGTCTGCATTGTGCCGAGGTGGTGCATGTAAATGCATTGTTCGATGCGTGCCCTAAGTGTGGCAGTCATCAAGTCCAAGTGACGGGTGGCAATGAGATGCGAGTCAAAGAACTCGACGTTGAATAGGAGGAAGCGATGTGTAACGTATGCGGTTGCGGAACAGGTGAAACGACCATTGGCGGAAAAGCGGTGGTTAACGACGAACATGGCCATGAGCACGGTGCACATTTTCATGTGCATGCCGACGGTACCTCTCACGATCACGACCATACTCATGACCATGAGCACAGCCACTCGCATGAGTCGACGCAAGGTGAGCACAGGCACTACCACCTACATGAAGCGGGTTCTGCGCATGAGCATTTCCATACGCACCATGACCATACTCATGACCATCAACATGCTTATGGTCACACCCATGAAGCGACCGTTCATTACGGACTGGGTCCCGCCGGTGCCCATGCACCCGGTATGAGTCAGTCGCGCATGGTGAAGATCGAGCAGGACATCCTGTCCAAGAACGATGGGTATGCGAATGAGAATCGCGGCTATCTGGCCGAGCATGGCATCTTCGCGCTCAACCTCGTATCCAGTCCAGGTTCGGGTAAGACCACCCTGCTGGTGAAGAGCATCAGTGCCTTGAATGGGAGTGTTCCCCTCGCTGTTATCGAAGGCGACCAACAGACCGATAACGATGCCGCCCGCATTCGTGCCACCGGCGCGCCCGCATTGCAGATCAATACGGGCAAGGGTTGCCATCTGGATGCGTTCATGGTGGGCAAGGCGATGCAGCAACTCGGCTTGCAGGACGATAGTTTGTTGTTGATCGAGAACGTCGGCAATCTAGTGTGCCCAGCCAGCTTCGATCTGGGCGAAGCACATAAGGTCGCCATCCTTTCGGTGACCGAAGGGGAAGATAAACCGCTCAAATATCCCGATATGTTCCGCGCGTCCGATCTGATGCTGCTGAATAAATGTGATCTTCTACCGTATCTCACATTCGATGCGGATCTGGCCATCGCCAACGCGCGTCGAGTGAATCCTGATATCAAGGTGATCCGCATCTCAGCCACCAGCAGTGAAGGTATGGATGAATGGCTGGACTGGATCAAGGCCGGTTGCAGCAAGGCGATAGATAGAAAATCAATCGACAGCTACTAGGATGGACTGAGCATGATCCACGCACAGATCAGAGTGTCAGGCCAAGTCCAAGGGGTGGGTTTCCGTCCCTTTGTGTACAAGCTGGCGCATGAACTCGGGTTGGCGGGCTGGGTGCGTAACGATAGCGAAGGCGTAGAGATATCTGTTGAAGGAGAGCATCTCCAAGTGATGCGTCTGCTCGAGCGTTTGCAAAGCGATCAACCTGCCTTGGCGCGCGTCGAAAACATCACTCACGATTTTGCACAATCGACCTCTGGCATGGCGGGGTTCAACATCACCGCGAGCCAATCCGGCAAGGTGCAGACAGGTGTCACTCCCGACATGGGAATCTGCGCGGACTGCCTGTCGGAGTTGTTCGATCCGGCTGACCGTCGTTATCGCCATCCCTTCATCAACTGCATCCACTGCGGTCCTCGCTACACATTGATTGCGCATCTTCCTTATGACCGTGCGCACACCAGCATGGCGAAATTTGTGCAATGTCCTCAATGCCAAGCTGAATACGATACGCCGACTACACGCCGCTTCCATGCGCAACCGAATGCTTGCCCCGAGTGCGGGCCGCAGTTGTCTTTGTTTGATGCGCAGTGGAATAGGATCGACAGTGACGATCCTATCGCTCATGTTGCCGACCATATTCGTGCCGGGAAAGTGATTGCGCTCAAAGGAGTCGGTGGTTTCCATTTAGTTTGCGATGCGCGCAACGCTGAGGCTGTGGCCAGATTACGCAATGGAAAACAGCGTGAAGAAAAGCCGCTTGCGGTGATGGTGTTGAATCGCTCCTCCGCTACACACTACGCGGCATTCACAGCGCACGAAGGCG
The DNA here is from genome assembly GCF_054604835.1 of Sideroxydans sp. Taxonomy (NCBI): domain Bacteria; kingdom Pseudomonadati; phylum Pseudomonadota; class Betaproteobacteria; order Nitrosomonadales; family Gallionellaceae; genus Sideroxydans; species Sideroxydans sp. The sequence continues at coordinate 419,490 of NZ_JBTSFG010000001.1, forward strand.
CGCTGATGGAGATCAGCGAGCGTCCTATCGTGCTGCTGCGTCAAACGGAAACGTGCGAGTCGGAGTTGCAGGGAATCGCGCCGGGACTCTCAAGCATCGGCGTGATGTTGCCCTACACACCGCTGCATTATCTGCTGTTCCATGAGTTGCTCGGTCGACCAACAGGCACAGATTGGTTGCAACAAGAAGCGCCGTTGGCATTGGTGATGACCAGCGCCAATCCAAGTGGTGAACCGCTGGTGAAAGATGAAGCAGAAGCGCGCGAATCGCTCGCGGAATTGGCGGATGCCTTTCTTACGCATGATCGGGAGATATTGCATCGTTGTGACGATAGCGTCATGAAGTGGCAAAACAACACGCCCACCTTTATCCGCCGTGCCCGTGGTTATACTCCGCGTCGTATCGTGCTGCCGTTCACAGGCCCCTCGGTGCTGGCGTGTGGAGCCTGGCTGAAGAACACCGTTTGCCTGACCCGTGGCAATGAGGCTTTTGTGTCGCAACATATCGGTGACCTCGGCCACCCCGCCACGCGCGCCATGTTGGACGAGACCGTGAATTACCTGAGCGACATCCTCGATGTTCACCCACAGGCAGTGGCGCACGACCTGCATCCCGATTTATATAGCACCCAGTTTGCCCAAGATTACGCGGCACAAAATGATCTGCCTCTGATCGGCGTACAGCATCACCATGCCCATATCGCTGCAGTCTGTGCCGAGCATCGCGTGCGAGTTCCAGTGTTGGGATTGGCGCTGGATGGAGTGGGTTTGGGTACAGATGGTAGTGCATGGGGCGGCGAGTTGTTGCGTGTCGAAGAGGGTCAGTGCGAACGCTTGGGACATCTAGCGCCATTGAGCCTCCCCGGTGGTGACCGTGCTGCACGTGAACCCTGGCGCATGGCAGCAAGCGTGCTGTTCGATCTACAACGGGGAGATGAGATCACTCATCGATTTACTTCGCAGGCAGGTGCGCAGACGATACAGGGTATGTTGGAGCGCAAGCTGAATTGCCCACCGACCAGCAGCATGGGGCGCTACTTCGATGCGGTAGCAGGTTTGCTTGGTGTGAGTGAGATGCAGAGGTATGAAGGTCAGGCAGCGATGGAGCTAGAAGCCTTAGCGCAACGGCATGGCCGAGTTGCCGCTGTGCCAGATGGTTACATCCTCAGCCAAGACGGCGTGCTGAGCTTCCTTCCACTATTCGCATTGCTGGCTGATAGCGAAGACGCAATGCGTGGCGCGGCGTTGTTCCATGCCACGCTGGTTGCAGGACTGAGCGCATGGGTGCAACGCGCCACTCAGTTGACGGGCATCCGCACTGTCGCTTTGGCTGGAGGCTGCTTCCTCAATGACATATTGACGTGTGGATTGACCGACAGTCTTGCATCGCACGGCATTCGCGTACTGACTGCGCAACAGTTGCCGCCAAACGATGGTGCGATCTCCCTAGGTCAGGCGAGTGTCGCGCTGCAACGAATCATAAAAGGAGTTTGATATGTGTCTAGCCATTCCCGCTCGCATCGAAGAGCTGACGACTCCCGGCAACGCCATCGTCAATCTTGGCGGTGTGCGCAAAGAAATCTCACTGGCGCTGGTGGATGATGCCGCTATTGGAGAATACGTCATCGTGCATGTCGGCTACGCATTACAGAAGGTGGACGAGCAAGAAGCCATACGCACGCTGGAGATGTTCGCCGAGATGGGGCAGTTGGATGAACTGCATGCAGAATTGAATGGGACAGTATCATGAAATACATCGACGAATTCCGCGATGGCGAACTGGCCAAGAACATCGTCGCCAACATTCGGCGTGAAGCGGCCACCGACAAGAACTATAGCTTCATGGAATTTTGCGGCGGCCATACTCACGCCATCTCCCGTTACGGTATCGCCGATCTGCTTCCCGCCAATGTGCGCATGATTCACGGCCCAGGTTGCCCGGTGTGTGTGCTGCCCATCGGTCGCGTCGATCAGGCAATACGCCTCGCACTGGAGTTGAATGTCATCGTTTGCACCTATGCCGACACGATGCGTGTGCCCGCTTCCGACAATCTTTCACTGATGCGCGCCAAGGCACGCGGCGGCGATGTGCGCATGATCTATTCGCCGCAAGACGCATTGAAGATCGCGCGCGACAATCCTCTGCGCGAAGTGGTGTTCTTCGCCATTGGCTTCGAGACCACTACGCCGCCCACCGCATTGATCATCAAGCAAGCCAAGGACGAGGGCGTCACCAATTTCAGCGTGCTGTGTAATCACGTGCTAACACCCGCAGCGATCACGCACATTCTGCAATCGCCTGAAGTGCGTCAGTACGGCACCGTGCCGCTTGATGGATTCATTGGTCCGGCACATGTGAGTGTGGTGATTGGCAGTCAGCCGTACGAGCATTTTTCGAGCGAGTATCGCAAGCCGGTAGTGATTGCTGGATTCGAGCCCTTGGATGTATTGCAGGCAATTCTCATGCTGATTCGCCAGATCAATGATGGACGTGCAGAAGTGGAAAATGAATTCACCCGCGCCGTCACGCGCGAGGGCAATCTAAAGGCACAAGCCATGGTGTCGGAAGTGTTGGAATTGCGGCGCAGCTTCGAGTGGCGCGGTCTGGGTGAAGTGCCCTATTCAGCGTTAAAGATTCGCTCTGCTTACGCCCTTTATGATGCCGAAACGCGCTACGGTATCGGCTACAAGCCGGTGGCCGACAACAAGGCCTGCGAATGTGGGGCAATCTTGCGCGGTGTGAAGAAACCGCAGGACTGTAAAGTGTTCGGCACGGTGTGCACGCCGGAGAATCCCTTGGGGTCGTGCATGGTGTCGTCGGAAGGTGCGTGTGCTGCACACTACAGTTATGGACGATTCAAGGACATCGAGGTGGTCTCGGTATGAATGGAGAAGTGAAAAAAGGTTACGTGCGCGGTCTGGACATCAAGAATGGCCGTGTGGATATGAGTCACGGTTCCGGTGGACGGGCGATGGCGCAGTTGATCGAAGAGTTGTTTGCGAGCGCCTTCGATAATGAGTATTTGCGCCAAGGTAATGACGGCGCATTGTTGCCGGCGGCAGGTGGACGTCTGGTGATGGCGACCGATGCGCATGTGGTGTCGCCCCTGTTCTTTCCTGGTGGCGATATCGGCTGTTTGTCGGTACACGGCACGATCAACGATGTGGCAGTGATGGGAGCGAAGCCGCTTTACCTCGCCGCATCCTTCATTCTGGAAGAAGGATTTCCGTTGGTCGATCTACAGCGCATCGTACAGTCGATGGCGGCGGCAGCGCGCGATGCAGGCGTGCCGGTGGTGACAGGCGACACAAAAGTCGTCGAGCAGGGCAAAGCCGACGGCGTGTTCATCACCACCACCGGTGTGGGCGTGGTGATGGATGGCGTGGATTTGACCGGTGCCAATGTGCGTCCCGGCGATGTCATTCTGATTTCCGGCAGCATGGGTGATCACGGCATGGCGATCATGAGCCGCCGCGAGAATCTGGACTTTGATGTGCCCATCGAATCGGATACTGCTGCCTTGCACCATCTGATCGCGGCCATGCTGGAATCGGGTGCGGACATCCGCTGCCTGCGTGATCCAACGCGCGGCGGACTGGCCACGACCTTGAACGAGATCGCCAAACAATCCAGGGTCGGATTGACCATCAACGAGGAGGCCATCCCAGTGAAGCCGGTGGTGGCTGCCGCGTGTGAATTCCTCGGCCTCGATCCTTTGTATGTCGCCAACGAAGGCAAGCTCATCGCTATATGCGCCGCATCCGATGCCGAGCGTCTGCTGGCCGTCATGCGCGCACATCCGCTGGCGGGGGATGCGGCCATCATCGGTGCGGCGCATGTCGACCCTCATCATTTCGTGCAGATGAAGACTTCTTTTGGCGGTCGCCGCAATGTGGACTGGCTGGCTGGCGAACAACTGCCCCGAATCTGCTGATGCGCATCCTGCTCCTGACCCACTCATTCAACAGTCTCTCCCAGCGTCTGTGGCTGGAATTGAAGGCGTGCGGTCATGCTGTCAGCGTAGAACTCGACATCGCCGATTCGGTCGCGGAAGAAGCGGTTGCGTTGTGGCAGCCGGATGTGATCGTTGCGCCGTTTCTGAAGCGCGCCATCCCCGAGTCGATCTGGTCGCGTCTTGTATGCCTGATCGTGCATCCCGGCATCGTGGGGGATCGCGGTCCGTCTTCACTCGACTGGGCGATACAGGAGGGCGTAAGTGAGTGGGGTGTGACGGTGTTACAGGCCAATGCAGTGATGGATGGCGGTGACATTTGGGCTACGCATACTTTCCCGCTACGAACGGCAAAAAAATCCAGCATCTATCGCAGCGAAGTGGCCGATGCTGCGGTACGCGCTGTGTTGGAAGCACTGGCGCATTATCCTGATTATCTGCACGGTGACTGGAAGCCCACTCCGCCGAACGATTTCAAAACAGCTGTGCGCGGCAGCGAACGCCCCTCCATCCAACAGGCACAGCGCGCCATCGATTGGCAGTATGACGATACGGCCACCGTGCTGCGCAAACTCAACGCGGCCGATGGTTGCCCGGGCCTGAAGGACAGGTTGTTTGGTCAGCCCTGCCATCTGTTCGATGCCCACGCTGCGATGGAATATCGCGGTGCGGCGGGTGAGGTAATCGCTCGTAGTGGCGATGCCGTGCTACGCGCCACCACCGACGGTGCGGTCTGGATCGGCCATGTGCGCCGCCTCGAGCACGATTCCGGATTCAAACTGCCTGCGGTCGTCGCCTTTGCTGCTGAAGCTGCAGCCTTGACGGAATTGTCGTTTGCCGCAGACGAGATACGCTACGAAGAACACGGCAGTGTTGGTTTCCTACACTTTGATTTCTACAACGGTGCGATGTCCACGGAGCAATGCCAGCGGCTGCGGCAGGCCTATCGGGATGCATGCAAGCGGTCGACGCGAGTGCTGGTGTTGATGGGGGGCGTAGATTTCTGGTCTAACGGTATCCACCTCAATCGCATCGAAGCAGCAGCGAGTCCCGCTGACGAATCCATGCGCAACATTGAGGCGATGGACGATCTGGCGCTGGAGATTTTGCGCACGACCGATAAGCTGACTGTGGCAGTGATGCAGGGCAATGCGGGTGCGGGGGGTTGCTTTTTGGCACTGGCAGCCGATCAGGTGTGGGCGCGGCGGGCGGTGGTGCTCAATCCGCACTACAAGAACATGGGCAATCTGTATGGTTCCGAATACTGGACTTACCTGTTGCCCGCCCGTGTCGGTAAGGAGCGGGCGCAGGCGATCATGCAGAATAGGCTACCGATCTCGGCGGTTGATGCGGCCCGAGAAGGGCTGATCGACGCCTGTTTCTACGATGCACGGGACGCTTTTCTCACACGGGTAAGACGCATGGCGCTTGAGTTGTCGATCTCGCCAAACTACACGCAGCAGCTTGCCGACAAATGCGCACGCCGTGCCTGCGACGAGGCGAAGAAACCGCTGGCTGAGTATCGGGCAGCAGAACTTAATGAGATGCGACGCAACTTTTATGGCTTTGATCCTAGTTATCATTACGCACGCCATCATTTCGTGTACAAGATTTCGCATGCTTTCACGCCACGCCATCTGGCAGTGCATCGTGAATTGCCCTTGTCCGTTAAAGAGTTCGCCTGATGGGACAACGACTACTACGTCAGGTTTTATAAGGAGGCCACTGATATATGGCGACACTACCTACACTACTGGTCATCGATGATGAAGTGCGTTCGCAGGAAGCGATACGCCGTACGCTGGATGAAGAATTCAATGTGCTGACGGTATCAAGCGCAGAAGAAGGACGTGCGGTGATGGAGCGTGAGCGCGTCAATGTAGTGCTATGTGACCATCGCATGCCAGGTGTGACGGGCATAGACTTTCTCAAGGAGGTGCGCGAAAGTTGGCCAGACACCGTGCGTATGATCATCTCTGGCTATGCCGATGTGGAGGACATCATCGCGGGCATCAATGACGCGGGTATCTATCAATACATCCTCAAACCCTGGCATCCGGATTCGCTGCTGCTCAATGTACGCGGTGCCGCGCAGTTATACGATATGCAGCAGCAGAGCAGCAATATGGATCTCGAGTTGCGAACAGCGCAGCCTGTCCTGCAGCGGCGCGTGGCGGCCAAGCATGAGAAATTGCGCAGTCATTATGAGTTCGCACGTATCGTGCGTTCGGCGGCGAGCCCTTTGAATCAAGTGATTGATCTGGCAGCACGAGTCGCGGACTGTGACATCGCGGTGCATATTTCTGGCGAATCCGGATCGGGGAAAGAGTTGATGGGGCGTGCCATCCATTACTCCAGTCCGCGTGCAACGAAAGCTTTTGTCATCGAGAACTGTGGGGCGATGTCGGATCAGTTGTTGGAATCCGAACTATTCGGTCACAAGCGCGGCAGTTTTACGGGGGCATATGAAGACCGCATCGGGCTGTTCGAGCAAGCGGATGGCGGGACCATCTTCCTAGACGAGGTGGGGGATACTTCACCTTCGTTCCAAGTTAAATTATTACGTGTGTTACAGGAAGGTGAGATTCGCCCTGTCGGTTGTTCGCGTTCGCGCAAGGTTGATGTGCGAGTGCTGTCAGCCACCAATCGCGATTTGGAAGAAGAGGTGCGTAAAGGACGTTTCCGTGAAGACTTGTTTTATCGTTTGACGCAGTTCGTGTTGCCCATGCCGCCGCTACGCGAGCGCAAGATGGACAATGCGCTCATTGCGTTTGCTTTGTTAAGTGATGCTGCACCAGCCATGGGCAAGGAGATATTGGGATTCACCCCCGAGGCCTTAGAATGTCTGAGCAACTATCAATGGCCAGGCAATGTGCGCGAGATGCAGAACGAGATTCTGCGTGCGATTTTGCTGTGCGATGGTGACTACATCGGAGCACATCTGTTCTCGCCTAAAGTGCTACGCGCTGCGCCAGAAGAGCAACAGCAAGATATGGGCATCCTCGCTGGGCTGGATGGAAGCCTCAAAGACAGGATGGAAGCACTGGAAGCGCGTGTGTTGAATGAATGCCTGATTCGCCATCGTTGGAATAAGACGAGAGCAGCGACCGAGTTGGGTTTGTCGCGTGTTGGGTTGCGGAGTAAATTGGCACGCTATGGCATGGAGAAGAAAAGTGAATGAACTGGCAGTCCGCAAAGAATCACTCAATCTGCTGTGGCTGCAGTCGGGTGGTTGTGGAGGTTGCACGCTGTCCCTGTTAAATGCCGATTGCCGTAATCTTTTCGACACCCTCAAAGCGATAGGCATCAATCTGTTGTGGCATCCCTCCTTGTCAGAGCAGAGCGCAAACGAAGCGCGTGAAATCTTCGAAGCCTGTGCAAGTGGTGCGACCCGATTGGACATATTGTGTCTTGAAGGGGCGGTGCTAAAAGGCCCGAATGGGAGCGGCGGCTTTCATCGCATGACTCACGGCGAATCAATGATGAACCTGGTCGAGCGCTTGGCAAAAGTAGCGGGACATACCGTAGCCGTGGGCAGTTGCGCGGCATTTGGTGGCATCACGGCGGGCGGCGGGAATCACACGGAAGCGTGTGGCTTGCAATATGAAGACGACACCCAAGGTGGGTTGTTGGGCGAAGATTACCGTGCTCAAGCTGGATTGCCGGTGGTCAATATCGCTGGGTGTCCTACCCATCCCAACTGGGTCATCGAAACGCTTTCGGCTTTGGCATCTGGGGATATGCGGGACAAAGATTTGGATGTGTTCCATCGACCTCGGCTCTATGCAGACCATCTGGTGCATCATGGTTGTACGCGAAATGAATATTACGAATTCAAAGCAAGTGCGCTTAAACCCTCTGACTTAGGGTGTCTGATGGAACACATGGGATGTAAAGGTACGCAAGTCCATGCTGATTGCAACATCCGCCTGTGGAACGGTGAGGGTTCGTGTACGCGTGGCGGGTATGCCTGCATCGCTTGCACCGAACCCGGTTTTGAGGAGCCGGGCCATGCATTTGGAATAACTCCCAAGATCGCAGGCATCCCCATAGGCTTACCGACGGATATGCCCAAGGCGTGGTTCGTAGCGTTGGCCTCCTTATCTAAATCAGCAACGCCAAAACGCGTCAAAGAGAATGCCGTGTCCGACCATCAAGTGATCACGCCTGCCACCAAAAGGTTGCGTCCAAAATGAAAAAAGTCTCAAAAACAATTCACCACAGAGATACAGATACACAGAGGGAAAATGGAGCACGCTTTTGCATTGCTCTGTGTATCTGTGTCTCTGTGGTGGAGGGGGGGGCATGAGTCGCAGAATTATTGGCCCCTTCAATCGTGTCGAAGGCGATCTGGAAGTCACCCTCGAGATCGAATCTGGACGCGTTCGCGCTGCTTATGTGAACTCCCCCATGTATCGAGGTTTTGAGCAAATTTTGGCAGGTAAACACCCGCTCGATGCCTTGGTCTATGTGCCACGTATCTGCGGCATCTGTTCTGTGGCGCAATCAGCTGCGGCGGCGCAGGCCTTAGCGCAAAGCATGGGGATACAAGCGCCGCAGAATGGGATTTTGGCAGCCAACCTGACCTTGGCAGCAGAGAATCTGGCGGATCATCTCAGTCACTTTTATCTTTTCTTCATGCCGGATTTCGCGCGCGAGGGCTATCGTGGGCGTGCTTGGTTCGCAGATGCAGAAAGCAGATTCAAGTCAGTATCGGGATCGGCCACGGCGGATGTATTGCCAGTGCGTGCCAAATTCATGAACACGATGGGGTATCTGGCAGGACGTTGGCCGCATACGCTGGCTTTACAACCTGGTGGCTCCTCGCGTCCTTTGGAGGAAGCGGAGCGATTGCGCTTGAAGATATTGCTGGCGGAGTTTCGAACATTTTTGGAACGGACGCTGTTCGGTGATCGCTTGGAGTCAGTGGCAGCATTGCATTCTGAAGCGGCGCTCTTCGCTTGGATGGAGTCACGCTCACTAGGTGCCGACTTCCCGAGATTCTTGAGCATCGCGCGCGATCTGGAAATGCACACCATGGGGCGCGCTACAGATCGCTTCATGAGCTTCGGAGCGTATTCAGATGGAGAGCAGCATGTATTTAAATCGGGCGTGTGGCAGGATGGACAGTTGCAGGTGTTGGACACGAACGCTATCCGTGAGGATGTAACGAGCAGTTGGATGGCGGGCAACGACGCACTGTCACCAGATGAGGGTTTAACCGTGCCACAGCCAGATAAAGAGGGGGCGTATTCGTGGTGTAAAGCGCCAAGACTTTCTGGGCAGGTGGTGGAGACGGGTGCTTTGGCTAGGCAGATGGTGGCGGGGCATCCTTTGGTGCGCGACTTGGTTGCGCGACACGGGGCCAGTGTCATGGCGCGTGTCGTGGCGCGTCTGTTGGAATTCACTTTGGTGTTGCCTGTCATGGAATCTTGGTTGCGTCAGATTCAGCCGGGCGCTGCATTTTGTTTGCCAGCAACCGAGATCGAAGATGCACGGGGTGTCGGTTTGATCGAAGCAGCAAGAGGTAGTCTGGGGCATTGGCTGGATGTGCGTAACGGCAAGATACATAATTACCAGATCATCGCACCGACCACTTGGAACTTCTCACCCCGCGACGCGGCAGGTGAACCCGGCGCGCTGGAACAAGCGCTGGTCGGGCTGGTCGCGCAAGAGGGAAGTGATGCCGCACCGTTGGCGGTGCAGCATGTGGTGCGCTCGTTCGATCCGTGCATGGTGTGCACGGTGCATTGAGGAGGATATATGGAACGCTTCACCATCTCATTAGATGAACGACTCGCTAGCGAATTCGATCGCTTGATAAAGGAGCGTGGCTATCTGAATCGTTCAGAAGCTGTGCGTGATATGTTGCGTGGAAAGTTGGACACGCTGCGGTTGCAAGAGAAGCAGGCACCATTCTGTGTCGCGAGCCTTTCCTATGTATACAACCATCATGAACGTGATCTGTCGGAACGACTCACCGAGCTTCAGCACCAACACCACGACTTGGTCGTTGCATCGACGCATGTACATCTGGACCATGAGAATTGTCTGGAGACGGTGATGTTGCGCGGCAAGACCGAGGTCGTGCGCCGCTTCGCTGACGCCTTGATCGCTGAAAGAGGTGTGCGACATGGGCAGGTCAATCTCGTACCCGTCGATGTTGAAGCAGGGCATGGACATGTCCATAGCCATCCGAAAACCTAGCAGCCCCATTCGATGAGCCTACGTGATAATCAATCCCCCGTTCGATTACCCTCACCCGAGGTGATGGAGCCCTTCTCCGAGTCTGCATGGATAGATGTCGTGCGCTCGATGGATGAGGTTTACAACGAGCTGTTGCAATACGAGGTGGTGCTGGAGCAGAAGAACACTGAACTGGAGGAATCTCAACAATTCATTTTCAGCATCCTGACCTCGATGTCTGACCTTTTGGTCGTATGTGATCGTAATGCGGTGATCGAGGAAGTGAATCATTCACTGCTCGCTTTTACGGGTAAGACAGAGAGTGAGTTGAAGGGGGCCAAGCTGGGTTCGTTATTCGCGGAGGTGAGCGGGTGTGAGGCCGCTAAGCGTGTGATTGCCAGTCTCACCACGGCCCCAGCGAATGATGTCGAGTTGCAGTTTCTCACTAAAGAAGGAAGTGCTACTCCCGTGGCGCTCAATTTCACGCCGAGATTGTCCAGCGTGGGGAAATTGTTGGGCGTGGTCATCACAGGACGACCTGTGGGTGAATTGAGGCGTGCCTATCACAAGCTGCGTGAGGCACATGAGGAGCTTAAGCGTACGCAGCAACAATTGCTGCAATCCGAGAAGATGGCTTCACTCGGCAAGTTGGTGGCGGGTGTGGCGCATGAATTGAATAATCCAATCAGCTTCGTGCTAGGCAATGTGCATGCGATGCAGCGCTACACGCCGCGTATGAAGCGATATCTGGATGCGGTGCATGACCATGCACCCCAAGCGACACTCGACAAACTCAGAACCGAATTACGTATAGACCGAATGTTGGATGACCTTGATCCGCTGTTGTCTGGTGCGGTCGAAGGGGCGGAGCGAACGCGCGATATCGTCGATGGTTTGAAGCGATTCTCTGCCTCAGATCGTAATGAGAACGTCGAGTTCAATCTGGCTGAAACGATAGAACGTTCGGTACATTGGGTGACGCGTGCGACCCCTGCGAATTTCCGTGTGAAGATGGAAATGCCCAAGGAGATTCTAATTGCGGGCTCGCCTGGGCAGATCCAGCAGGTCATCATCAATCTGGTACAGAACGCATCAGATGCGACCGAAGGAATTCCTGAGCCCACATTGATCATTGAAGCAGAACTGGGCGATGAGATCGTCATTCAGTTTCGCGATAACGGACTGGGGATATCCGAGCATGCGTTGAGCAAGATATTCGATCCTTTTTACACCACCAAACCAGTTGGAAAAGGAACAGGGTTGGGGCTGTCTATCAGCTACGGCATCATCGAGCGGCACGGCGGTAAGTTGGAGGTGAGTAATGCTCCCGAGGGAGGGGCTGAGTTTCGATTGCATTTGCCTCGCTCAGTTGGACGTTAAAGCGGTAAGTATTTAACCAGTTATCTGCGTCAAACCACACCGCTGGACGCGCCGTCAATTCAATCTCTCCAATCTATTCTAATGATATTCAGGTAGTTATATAGCCGAAGGGGGGAGTACGCTTATTTGGCATAAATCTTGTTAAGAAGATATGGGAAATCATCTTACGGGGGTGTTATGGAATCGCTAAATAGCAGTATCTATCCTTTAGTTGCACTGGCCTTTGTATTGGGAATGAAGCACGGCATGGATGCTGATCATCTCGCTACCATTGACGGCTTGACTCGGTTCAATGCCGCAGCAGGACGTCCAAGGCTTGCGCGACTGTGCGGTTTCCTGTTCTCACTTGGCCATGGTGCGGTGGTCTGTATCGTTGCAGTCGTTACGGGTCTGCTGTTCCAGCAGGGCATCGTCCCTCAATGGATGGATGATGTCGGTGCTTGGGTATCGGCATTCTTTCTTATCTTGCTGGGCGCACTCAATTTGTATGCGGTGTTCACCACCCCTTCGCATGAAATGGTGCAGATGGTCGGCATCAAAGGGCGCTGGCTAGGAAATCTTAAATGCGCAGGACATCCCTTCCTGATTGCATTGGTGGGTTCATTGTTTGCATTCTCATTCGATACGCTATCTCAGGCAGCCCTGTTCTCGGCGACTGCGACACAGTATGGAGGTGTGTCGCATGCATTTTTATTGGCAGTATGTTTCATGCTGGGCATGATGCTCACTGATGCCGCCAACGGGCTGTGGATCTCGCACCTATTGCAACGAGCAGATGCCACAGCGCGTACTGCCTCACGCGTGATGGGGGTGACGGTCGCACTATTGAGCCTCTCGGTCGCGATACTGGGTCTGTCACGCCGCTTTTTCCCAGAAGCTTCCGCTTGGCAGGATGGGCGCGAGTTGTTCATCGGAGCTTCCATCATTTTTATCATCGCTTGTAGTTTTCTATTTGCTCGCTATTCCCAGCAGCGCGTTTCTGCTCCAGCCTGATTTCCTTTGTATTCGTTTGTTGTTAATTGATTTCGGGGGGGGGGTTATGAAGAAAAACTATTTCGTCTTAACGCTATTTCTGCTATTGGCACAACGCGCCTTTGCAGCAGGGGTGCCGACTCTGGACGAAGTATCTGTCACCGCCAAAGCAACTGACCAACTCGGCGTTGCGTCCACCTCCAGCGAAGGCACGGTGACTGCCGAACAATTGGAGAATCGACCACTGTTGCGTCCCGCCGAAGTGCTGGAAGTCGTGCCCGGCCTCATCATCAGCCAACATTCGGGCGACGGTAAAGCCAACCAGTATTATTTGCGCGGTTTCAACTTGGATCATGGCACAGATTTCTCCACCTCGTTGATGGGCATGCCGGTGAACATGCCTACGCATGCACACGGGCAGGGTTACACCGACCTGAACTTCCTGATTCCTGAACTGGTGGAGCGCGTGCAGTACCGCAAAGGGACTTACTATGCGGGTGACGGCGATTTTTCGGCGGCGGGCTCGGCGCGCATCGACTATGTGCGCAAGCTGGATGCGCCCTATGCACAGGTGACGCAGGGCGATGGAGGATTCTCGCGCCTACTGGCGGCAGCCTCACCGAAAGTCAACGAGGGTAATCTGCTGATTGCGGCCGAGGGCTACCACAACGACGGGCCGTGGACGGTACCGGAACATCTGCGCAAGGATAATCTGTTGGTGCGTTACGGCCAGGGGCAACGCGACGAAGGTTGGGTGGTGTCTCTGCTGGGCTATGACGCGAAGTGGACTGCGACCGACCAGATCGCGGAACGTGCGATGGCGACGGTGGGGCGCTATGGGAGTCTCGATTCCAGTACAGGCGGAGACACGCACCGCTACAGCTTGTCCGGCGAGTGGGCGGATGTGGAGGCCAACGGTGCCAGCCGCGCCAACGTCTACCTAATCGACTACGCGCTGAACCTGTGGTCCAACTTCACCTACGCCACAGATACCGTGCATGGCGACCAGTTCCTGCAGGCCGACAAGCGCACCATCATCGGTGCGAAAGCGTCGCACAACTGGCTGCAGGAGATGCACGGCACACCGGTCATCACCACCATCGGCACCGATGTACGCCACGACGACATCGGCGTTGGACTGTTTTCAACGCAGAACCGACAGAAGTGGGGGACGGTGCGCGACGACAAGGTCAAGCAGACCAGCGTGTCGCTGTGGGGGGAAACGCAGATACAGTGGGGCGAGAAGTTCCGCTCCATCCTTGGCATGCGCGGCGACAGTTATCAATTCGACGTGAACAGTGATACCGCAGCCAATGCAGGCAAAAAAAATGATGCCATCGTCTCGCCCAAACTGTCGCTGGTGTTTGGCCCTTGGGATAAGACGGAGTATTACCTGAATGCGGGGCGCGGCTTCCACAGCAACGATGCGCGCGGCACCACCATCCGCGTCAACCCCGATCCGCGCCCCGGCGCCCGGCCGGGCTGCTCAGGTGGGGCGGGTGAATGTTCCGGTGATTCCGTCGATCCGGTTCGCCCTCTGGTTCCCGCCACTGGGTATGAGGTTGGCGTGCGAAGTGCCGTGCTGCCGGGGTTGCAGACTTCCCTCACGCTCTGGCGACTAGATATCGATTCGGAACTGGTCTTCGTCGGCGATGCGGGCACAACCAGTGCTTCGCGCCCCAGCCGACGTCATGGCGTGGAATGGGCGAACTACTGGAATCCGGTTGCGTGGTTGCTCATCGATGGTGATGTGTCCTTGTCCAGTGCGCGCTTCACCGATGGCGACCCGACGGGTGACCGAATTCCCGGTGCGATTGAACATGCCACTTCTATCGGTGTGATTTTGCAAGACAGCGCCCCGTGGTCTGCAGGTTTGCGCCTTCGCTATTTCGGCCCGCGTCCGCTGATCGAGGACAACAGCGTGCGCTCAAAGTCATCCACGCTGGTCAACATGCTGGTCGGCTACCGTATCACGCAGCGGGTTAGATTGAACATGGAAGTGCTGAATCTGCTCGACACGCAAGTGAGCGATATCGATTATTACTATGAGTCTCAACTTCACAGCGAAACAACATCCGTAGCAGACATCCATACCCATCCGGCTGAACCAAGAACCTTGCGGGCAAGTGTGAACGTGAAGTTCTAGTAGTGGAAAGCTACTTTCTACTCCTGCAATCAAAGCGGATGGTGGGTGAGTGATGAGCGGAGCAGGAAGTCACGCAACCCCCTTATTGCACCGCAAGAAACGCAATTATTCAAATCGGCACAAAGGTTGCTGTCATTGTGTGTTGATTCGGTTCGAATGATGCGGAATTGTTTAAATCTAAATAGGAGATGAAGATGGGCTCGATGAGTATTTGGCACTGGATGATTGTTTTGTTAGTGGTGGTGCTGGTCTTTGGCACCAAGAAGCTACGCAACGTAGGGAGCGATCTGGGCGGGGCAGTGAAAGGATTTAAGGAAGGCATGCGATCTGAAGAAGATGCTACGAAGCAAATCGTCGAATCTGGCCAAACAGTTGAAGGCGAAGTGAAAGCTAAGTCGCACAGCATTGCTTAAATTTGATGAAGAAAATAAATTGAGGAGGGGCTTGCTGCATGTTTGATTTTGGCTTTTCCGAAATTGTGGTCATCATGTTGGTCGCACTGGTGGTGATCGGGCCGGAGCGTCTACCCAAGGTGGCCCGTACGCTTGGTCATCTGTGGGGACGCGCGCAACGTGTCGTCTATAGCGTCAAGCAAGATATCAACACGAGTGTCGAGTTGGAGGAATTGCGCAAAGTACAAAGCGAGGTCAAATCAGAGGCCGATGCATTACAACTCGCGATGCAGCAGACAAGTAACGATATTGATCAGGAAGTGAGACAGGTCGAACATGACCTGGCGCAGCCCGTTCATGATGCGAAGCTGATCGACGCGACCGCACATGGCAACATTGTTCCCGCTAATCAAGCATGAGTTCACAGCAAGCCCTCATCGCGCATCTGATCGAACTGCGTGTGCGCCTGACGCATGCAATGGTTTGTTACATGTTGGTGTTCATCTGCCTGTTTCCGTGGGCGTCGGACATGTACGCCGTGTTGGCGCAACCGCTGCTCGCGAAGTTGCCCCAAGGCGGGCAGATGATCGCTACCGATGTCACCACCCCATTCTTCGTTCCCATCAAGTTAGCAATGATGGCCGCCTTCTTAATTGCCCTGCCCTACATTCTTTTGCAAATGTGGAAGTTCGTCGCACCTGGTTTGTATGCGCATGAAAAACGCTTCCTGCTCCCAATCATCATTGCCAGCGTGCTGTTGTTCCTAGCGGGCATGGCCTTCGTCTATTTCGCTGTGCTTCCCGCCGTGTTTGGCTTCATCACCGCATCCGCCCCCATTGGAGTGGCTGTGATGACCGACATCGACAAGTATTTGAGCTTCGTGCTGGGCATGTTTATGGCATTTGGCGTGGCATTCCAAGTGCCAATCGCGGTGGTCGTGATGGTGCACTTAGGCTGGGTGACGACTGAGAAGTTGCGTGAGAGTCGCCCCTACGTCATCGTGGGGGCTTTTGTCGTGGGTGCAGTACTTACGCCGCCTGATGTTATCTCGCAATTCATGCTGGCGATGCCCATGTGGCTGCTTTTTGAGGTCGGCGTATTCGTGTCGGACAGAATGTATCTGCCTGTGCAGAAGGTTGCTTCGTGAAAGCAATATTTGCTTGACGTTCAGTTCGGCCGTGAAGACAACCTATGATGAGCAAATATTAATTGGAGTCGAAGAATGTTCTGCATGACTTCAGTGACTATGACCGGTGACCATTCCACAGCGGTCGTTGGCCCATCTGAATGCCGCCGACAGTTATGGCCGACCTGCTGTCGGTGGATTCCCAGACTGGGATGACCGCTACCGCTGCTTTGCCGCACCTGGTCCTTCGCATCCAACCCTATATGGCACGCAACAGATTGCTGAGCTTCTTACTGAGCAACCAAGTTTTGCACAATACGGCTTAGTTCGACGGTGCCGTTGAAACCATGTTTCCAACAACAGAATGCAAATAGCCGAAAGACCTTCAGGCGAATTAGCCCAATCAGTAAGTTTTCTTTAGATACGGCGGCATTACTACTGGAAGTGACTCTGGTTGTTCATTTTGGAGAGTCGTGTCCAAAGGCCCGCTTTGAGCATTAGTCTTCATGTCTATCCTGCGAAGCGGGATTCTGTTCGGGTTCGCCTTGAATAGGCGATCAATTACTTCCAATCCAACCTTTGCTTCCTTTTCAAATTCAATTAGAGCAGAGCTACCACTCTGTCGATTTCTTACGTCCCTCATGAGGGTATCTATCGCTTCTGCCAGATGAGTTACCTCATCCCAGAATACAAAGTCACAAAGCGTATCTTTCTGCTCTTGGTGGTCATTGAATTGCCTCAATACCTCCATTTGAGCCATTAACACAGGCTCTGAAAGGTTTTTTTGGGGATCGGGCTTTCTGGTTACAGCTAATTTAACTTCATCCCACAAGCGCCTTGATAGCGGCTTATTTGTAAATGGATCTTTAGCAATCCCGTTTAGTCCAAGTATTTCCCTTTTGTATGAGTTTGAAATTGGGGCAGTTGCAAACGCGAATTTGTACGCCACCGATCGGTCGCCCGTACATTCAAGAAGGTAGCTTTCAACGACGTTACTTTGATAGACAAAGTCGTAGAACGAGCCGTACTGCTGTGCATCTTCAAAATTACCGTATGTGGATTCAGCAAATGCTGGAATATGCATATTCAAGGAGATGAACAGAAATGTAAAAAGAGCTCTCATTTTTCCCCCTCAAGCACAGAGCGGAAATATTCAGCACGTTTCTTCATTTGTGCATCTTGTGATGGAGACGTAAGCCAGTCAGCGGCCCAACCTGCAGCCATGACTGCCTCAATTGCTAGACCTACTCCTATTGCATAACCAACTGCACGTTTTCCGACATATACAACGGTCTTCTCACCGACTTTCCGGTAAGTCAGTCTATTACGGATAGATTCATTTATTGACGCGAGGGGAATACGAATGTGCTTTGATCCACTTGTGGCATAAAACAAAAAACGATCTGAAAGCAGTTGTGATTTGGTTTTAATTCGATACTCGCTCATGATCACTTCGGCATCACGAGTAACCTGTCTGGCAATTGCGTCGCTTCGTGTTTTAGCAAATACCTCTGGTTGCAAATATCCCTTTGCTCTATTCGTCTGCCAATAGGTAAACCGAAGGTTTCTAGGATCATTGGCAAGGCGCTTCAAATCATCTCCACAAACACCGCTATCCCATGCTTGCCTGAGTGACACAAGGTGATCAACTTCCATTTCCTCGCAGGCAATCTCACGGTCAAGCTCATAAGCATCGCGCACCATTTGTCCTGGGGTGCAGTAAAACCCACGAGTTTTATAAGATGGCCTGCTGAATTTCTCTTCGCAGATAGATGCAAATACTTCCGCGCTATAGGTAAGGCAGACGAGTGCACTTATAAGCATTAAAAATGTGCACTTCATGAATACAAGTGAAGGTCTATAACTCATGGAATGGATATCGGTATTGAGTGAGCTGATGGACTCAGCATAAGCCGGTGAGATTAATTCAATTTAGGTAATCCTGAATGGGTCTACTCGATCTCCTGGGCACATCCCGAAGTTGGGAAAGCCATGGACCTTTGTCGCACTGTAGACTGCAAACGACTTCATTCTTCTAATGACCTCAGTAGTTTTTGCAGGATCCATTTCTTCTGACTTCAATGGCTCGTACTTATGGAAGAAGTATTTTTTGTAGCTTTCTATAAAGCCATTCCAGTTTCTGCTATTCCCACTATAAATCTCGTGCGCGATCGCCCGGGAGGCTAAGTATGCTGAGTAATCCTTCCCATGCCTCGTAAACATATAGGCACTGCTAGTATAGATTTTTTTAATAGGATAACTGTCTCGTCTGATTCCCTTAAACGCCAGGAGTTTTATAACATCGATAGCAATGGAGGGCGTTTTTTCAAACCACGGATACGCAAATGCTGACGAAGAATAGGTATCTATCGCCACATGAACATAGCAGCCAGGAATCAGCTGGAAAATCGGGAAGCAATCCTGAACAAGGATCTCGCCTGGATAACTTCCTATCTTGTAACGTTCTCTAAGACAGGGATCATTCCTGTGTATCTGTTCAAGCAGCCTGTCTGAAACTGGCCACCCATCAAGAATATGGTGCTTTTCCAGCCGGTAGAGTCGCTTGCTCACGGTTCCAAGGTTGTTCGAATTCAGAATCTTCTGAACCGTGGGGGGGGAAAGCGAGAATCCTTTCTTTAATAGCAGCTCCGCTATCTTTGAGCATCCATCATCAGGATGGCGTATAGCCAGATCTATAACTAGGCCAGCTATATCTTGCGGGGTCTTGTTTGGATTATTTGGGGCTCTTTTCTTTGAAGTCAGGCCTGCATGCGGGTTTTCTTTATGCTTTCGTAGCCAGGCGTAATACGAAGCACGGCTCACTTCGTGCTGCAGGCAAGCCTGAGAAACATTGCCGCTTGTCTCAATGGCCCTTAAAACCTCCAGTTTCTGGCTGGAGGCCAAGTGTTTTTTTATCCCCTTAATTTTAGCCATAGTGAGAGTCTATCCGTTACGGGCGGGAAAAGCCGCGCTCATTGAAATTTATAGGAAGTTCAGTTTCACGACTGTCTATTAATAATATTAATTAATCACATGCTGCGAGCAAATGCACAGTTACAAATACCAATAAAAACAGATAGTTATTGACATTCAACGAAAAATTCATATACTTCGTCTCATATTGCTGAGATGGGTTAAGAAATGAGTCCGTTTGCAAAATGGTTAAGAGGGTTTCGGAAGGCAAGAGGGCTCAAGCAAAAGGATCTGGCAGAGAAGCTGGGATATGAGCAGAGTTACTTGTCTTCATTGGAGACCGGGCTCAAAGGACCGCCGACGAAGGAGCTCGTTGGAAAACTGGTGAATAAATTTGAATTAACTGACTTTGAAGCAGAACGGATTCACAGGGCAGCAACCATGTCAGATAGAAAGCTGATGATTCCTGTGGATGCCGAAGAACAGGTTTACTGGCTGGTTCACGAGATGCGGCAACGAATAACCACTTTGCTGCCGAGCCAGATTTCCATGATGACGGAAATTCTAGGTATGCCTGAGAGGTTGACTGAGGAAGCAAAGGGCCTGGCCATCAAGAATGCAGGCAAGGCAAAAATGAAACGAAAAGTGGAGGAACACAACATGAAATAAAAAAGGCAAACCTTACGGCTTGCCCTCCTTATAGGAAGCTGATGACAGCCCCCCGATTCGCACTCGTATTGTCATCTCCCTTCCTACTGGTCGTCAAGCCCATTTATCCAAATCACCAAAATTGAGCGGGATTTCCTCGGCTCCAGGGCGGCTTTATTCCTGAATTTGGTGATATCGAGATCAGGAGGCCGTGATCGGCCGGAAAGGAAGAGGCATGTCAATTCATGCAGAGCAAGACAACTTGAAATTTGCATCAGGAATAGGTGCAAGCAATTTTCAGCAAAGCATCAACCAAGACATTTGGTTGAAACACAAACACCAGAAATCTGCTGGGCATTCTATATATATAGATAGGGAGCTCAGTGCTCGTAGCCTGCTGTATGCGGATCAACTTCCGACATTCGCGGAAATGGCAGTACGGCGGAGCCTGTTCGAACAGGTAGACCTCGCCTTTTCAAAAGAACCAACGTTGAGTGGGGTAATAGACGGTTGCCGTGAGATCAAGCTCGGGAAACGTGGTGGAGGCCGAGCAAGCTATTTTCCAAGCAAGAAGAACGCGAAGTCAGGTCTACCTGCAGTAGCGATTCCTGTCGAGAGTCGAGCGGAATCTGCGTTCGCCCTCGAATTGGAGCGTAATCCTTCCGTTCAGGCATTCAGGACGCAAGCTCTTGCACTGGACATACCAGGATCAAACCATCCGATCTATCCGGACTTCCTGTATGTCGATACGGGTGGCAGGCTGCATGTTCGAGAAGTAAAGGCGAACAAGGAGTATCTGAGCAGTGAGTTCCGCGAGCGCATCGAAGTGATTACTGGGATTCTACATAAAGAAGGAATCAGCTATGCCGTCGTTGATTTGAATGACATGCCGAGCGGAATGAAGTCAGCAAATCTGTTCTGGCTGCACAAGCAATATGACCGAATCCCTCACATGGATGAAATCAAGGCGTTCTTTGCGCTCGATTTTGAGCGTTCAACTTATGGTGAGCTTCAGGAGCTCTGCAGGAGCAATGGACTTCCAGCCTCGCTCGTTCCCTACCTCCTGATGTGCGAATGGCTCCAGACAAACTGGAAGTGCCGGATCGACAACCTGATGGAGGTGTGGAAATGAATGAACCAGCAATTTTCAAACCGCGAGTAGGCATGCGCTTCAAAATGCAGGGCAAAGAATATGAGATTTGCTACACCCAGTTCGGACAGATCAGATATGCATCTGTTAAGGGTGGGAGCCAATACAAACTAAGAATCAGCAAGTTCTTAGACTATCAGGAAAAATGTAAAATTTTAGTTTCGAATCCTGACCTGAATACAGAATATCAGGTTCGAGAAAGCGATGACGGTGGTTACGCTCCAGCGAATCTCTCACAGAAGGAGCTGACAGAAGGTATGCGCCGTATCCGATACGCAGAAGCAGCAACTGCGGAGCTGCTCCATCCAAACTCCTTTAAGGAGCTGAAAGCTTGGCTCCCTGAATGTGCAATTCTACTTAAGGATGCGAAACCGCCTGTTCCAAGGTCAGTGTCTTCATGGGTGAAAACATATCGGGAGAAAGGGCGTGACGCTTTGTTTGCTCCTGAGCGGAAGCGCGGAAACAGAACGCTAAGATTTCCTCCTGAAGTACACATTGATATTCAGGATGCACTCGATGAGTATATAAATACGAAGGAGCAGCGCGATGCATTAGATGTTCTTTCGCATATTAAAGACCGTTTAGAAGAAAAAGATTTACTCAGCAAAGATGGTGAGACTGTCGCAGTCCCAAGCGAGAGAACCATCCGTCGCTATCTAAAAAAGATCGACCCATATCTCCTGATTAGAATCAAACAGGGACCTTTGGCGGCTGAGCGAGCAGCTCGTGCAGCAGGACAAAAGATTTCGAGTCCGGGGCCAATGCATCTGGTGCAGATCGATACACACTTTCTGAAGGTCTTTGTGGTTGATCCTGACACTGGAGAAATTCTTGGGAAGCCTTATCTGGTCTGCGCATTTGATGTCAGAACGCGATGTGTAGTTGGTGTCTATGTCAGTTTGATGCCCGCATCAGCAGCAACAACATTGGGTGTGGTTAAGGATATGCTGACCCGTCCAACCTCAGGTTTGCCAGGAGGTATTCCTGTCTATTTGATTCCTGACAACGGGGTCGAGTTTAAAAACTCGGCGGTTGAAAGATTGTGCACCACTCTATCAATTCACTTCGAGCCTGCCCAAGTGCGCGATCCAAACGGGAAAGCTCATGTGGAAAGGTTCTTCAGCACACTTTCAAACAACCTGATTCAGAAAATCAGTGGCCGTACCTTTACTAATATAGATGAGCGTGGTGAATACAACTCTGAAAAAGAAGCCACCTGCACACTAGCTGATATTGAAAAGTATGTCCGCATCTGGATTGAAGAGGTGTACCACCAGCGCGAGCACAGTGGCACCGGGCAAGTGCCAATCATGCACTGGAAGCGCGAGACAGAAAATTTGCCAAAACAAGGTTTGACGGATGACGATGTTGATGCGCTCGCGCGCACGCCCTATCAGGTCAAGATCAATCGCGGGCGAGTTCGAGTTGAGAAGCTTGAGTATTGCAGCCATTCCTTGAGGACGCTCGAGTCAGAGCACAAAGGCTCTGTAACGGTTCTCCTTAACGAACTCGATATGTCCTATGTATATGTCCAAGATCCATATAAAAGTAAAAATCTCATCAAAGCAGATTCCGTCGAGCCAGACTACACCGATGGGCTGACGCTATTCGAGCACAAAGAAGCTCAGACACTCAAGAAAAAAATGGCTGAGGAAGATCTTAAATCCTTGGGTAAAAACGCGAGCCTACTGGCACGGTATCAGTTGATGGAGATGATCCAGAAGGATTCGAAAGTTGCTCGCAAAAAGATTGCAAAACTGACGAACGGGTCTGGTCGCCTAGGTTACAGGCAGAAAGAAGCTTCAGCTCCAATTCAGGATGACACACCGCCACCATCTACGGTCAGGCAAGTGACTGAGCAATACCGTGAGCCTGAGACTTTCCAAACCAAGCTGAAAGGACGAAGTGATGAATCAGGAACGCCAGCAGAAGACATGCCGTGTACGAAACCCTTGACCGAAACGGCCACTGGGCAAGTCAAAAAAACGAAATTCTACAATTTGGATTAGAAAATGAGCACGAACACACAACCCCTCGAACTCTTTACAAGCCAATCAGAACAACAGGCTTATGAGGTTGTTGCCAAAATCGACAAGATTCGGGTGGGGCATCCGTTTTTTGAAGGAGCACTGAACAGGATCAATGAGTGCTTGAAGGCATCCGTTTTCTCTGTTGAGCCGGTGAATTGCATGTTACTAGGCGACGGAGGTATGGGGAAAACATCTGTGGCCAATACGATATTGAAATCGATGAAGCCGGAGGTCATTCGCGAAGACGACTTGGAAACTATAACGGTTCCGGCTTTCTATGCAAGCTTCAAGTCCTCTACTAGCTTAGATCTCTTGCTGACAGACATGCTTTCAAAACTTGGGGATCCTCATCCCAATATTGGAAAAGAGACTGACAAGGCTTCACGCTTCTACAAATTACTTATTCAATGCCGCACAAAGATCATATTCCTTGATGAATTGCATGATATCGAGGGATTTGATGCCAGAAAGAAGAAAGTTATGAAAAAGTTCTTCAAGGTTATGAAGTCAATCTCCAATACACGCGGCCCCGTTACTTGCTTGATGGGGATCCCCGAGTGCCATGACATCTTCAGAGGCGATAAAGAAATGTCCCGGCGATTCAAACGACAGGCCATTATGAGAGAACTAGCTCCTGGAACCGAGGGGAATCCCGGGATGCTGCAAAACTTTGTAAGTGATGTTTACGGCAAAATCATCGAGTCTACGGAGATCAAAGGATTCCCTACACTCTCATATGCAAGTGCTCTGCAGATATATACGGCCACGGGAGGCAGTCCGGACTACATCATGACCCTCATTAAGGAGTCGGTGTTGCATGCGATGCTGAACAATCGGCTAACGGTTGAGATCGGCGATTTTGCAAAGACGTGGGATGCAGGACTTTTGAATGGCTCTTTTCTTGGCACAAAGATTGTAGTGGGTTTCAACCCCTTCCTCGCTAAGCAGGAGAAGCTTGCCAAGCTATTCAGGGGGGGGGTGTGATGGCAGCACATCTGGTTTCTCGCCCAATTCCAATTCCAGAGGAATCGCCCGCAAGCGTATTGATGCGTGCGGTCGAAGGGAATGGATATCCAAATTTGCAGTCACTCATCTGGGCATTTGTGAAGAATGCTAATGGCAAAGTATGGGCCAAAGCATCGTTCATCGATCCAGCAAGATACACACATTTCATCGCGGAGCTTGGCATCGACATGCCCCCCGAGGTTTTTCCGGTGGCTAGCAGATCAGGGCCAACTGCAGAAAGCGATCGACTGGTGGATGGAATGAAAATACCGGAAAAACTGTTTCGTGATGACGGGCGATATTTTTGTCCAGAATGTTTGCGTGATCGAAAATATTGGCGCAAAAGTTGGTCGCTCCGCCCCTACTCGGTATGCCCAATTCATAGCAAATTTCTTATCAAGGACTGTCCGGCATGCGGCGGAGAACTTCATTCGTGGCGTGGAAAGCTGGCCGAATGCGCATGTGGAGCCGATCTTCGGAAAGCAACAAGTGAGTCCGAAGACCCCGCGCCAATCAATTGGTGGCTGGAAGTTCACCGAAACGGTGAGTCTAGAGCCGAGGCCATTGATGCGGCTCTGATAGCGTTTTGCTGCCTTGATGGTGGGGATTTTCATCCAAAATCGGAATATCGTTGGCTCAGTGCTGTATTCAAGTGGTTCGCAATGGGAAAGGTTGATCAATACGCTCAAGAACTGGTCGATAAGCAGTCCCACTTAATACATCCGCGGATTCAGTTGTTGCCATTGCTACGGTGTGAGCATCTGACTGTCCAAGCCTTGGCTAAGGCAATACTGTCGCGCTGTATGCCAGACCAGTCGTTTGAGGTGCCTGAAACTGGCAAGCCCATGCAGGCTCTCGAAGCTCAACTTGCCTTGGGTATTACCCGGCGTGCATTTACAAAATTCAGGAAGATTGATCTGGTCAAGCTGCATCCGGCAGGTAATGGCAGTGTCAATCTGGACGATGTAAATCGGCTGCTTTTTGCTGTTCATGCGGTACCTGGGGAAACTATGCACAGCGTCGGAAGAGCACAAACGACGAGTCTCGCGTCAATGGTACTGGAAGCGATGTCAGGGAATAGGGTCTCTGCTGGATATGACATCGAACAGGGACTGACCACATTGCGACTTTCGCCAAAAAAGCCGAACGGGGAAGCTGATTCTGGGACAAATGGCGAATGGCTAGATGTGCATCAAGTGGCGAGCTTATTCAAAACTTACCCAGACACGGTGAGGTTTAGTGCCCGCAAGGGGTGGATGTTGTCGCGAGATCGGGATCTGACGGGACGCAAACGACTGATTGTGAGCCGCACCTCCGCAGAGGAGTTCAATCGCAAATATGTTTTTGGTGGCGTATTGGCTAAGCAATTGGCCATGAATCCGAAAAAGCTATTGAAAATACTTATGGCGCTAGACATACAAGCAGTTTCCGGACCTTGGGTAGATGGAACGCTGATTTCACTATTCCGCCGAGAGGATGTGGAATGTCTGGATTCGACTTTGCTCAAGAACATGAGTGAGAACCCAAAGTTGATTAAAGGGAAGCGAAAAGCTATATCTGCACAAGTAAAAGCAACCACTTCAGACACCGTTCCGGCAGTGGAGGCGGCTAAAATCCTAGGGATTGGAGTGCAACAGCTCCAAGTCCTATTCAAGAAAAGTATCCTTCGGCGCTCAGACACCATGGATCGTGCGGTTATGGTCGATCGTGTTTCGCTGGAGAAACTACACGAAACCTTGACTAGGCAGGACATGATTACTGTGGCAGAGGCTGCAGCAAGGCTAGACCTTTTGCCCAATATATTTGAATCCCGCTGGGTAAAGCGAGGTGCAATTAGGGTGTTTGATCTCGGGTGGTGGCGCCTCGTCAGGCTTGACGATTTTGAGAAACTTAGGGGCTTGCTCCATGGGCGCGTGACTGCGGCCGAAGCGGGGAGGATGCTGGGTATACACCCATCTTACTTCCCGGCTATGGAGCGGCGCGGGAAGGTGCGTGGAATCAAATTGGGCACAAAACACGGGGGAGTAAGGCTATACAAACTTAATGATGTAGAGGCGCGAATCCTGAATATGCATCGATAGTATCTAACGAACCTAGAGGGGAGTGGAGCTATTCAATCCAAAAAGAACGTAATTTGGCAGGGGTGCGGCTGTATGCCCGGGCAGATGTAATCAACTTGAAGGGGGGATTTCTGAAACCCGCGAATCTCTAACAGAAGAAACGGAATAATAATGACCAATGTTTATCGAAAGACACTGTTCAAGCATTTGGCTTCGAATGCCAGCGACTGTCCAGTCGAATGGCTAGTAGATTTTGTGGCTAAAGAGATCAGACTTCGCGCCAGTTTCATCTCTCCGGCACTGATTATCGATTGCATACGGCATATGTCGCAGGCAGATGAGCGTTTCAAGCTTGCCGGTATCACCGACACTCATCAAATCAGCAACAATTTTCAAATTCAACTACAGCTTGTGCACGGGGATATGCCCACCGTGCAGTTCAAATTGAACGTTTACAAACTTCAAACGGGCAGTCAAAGTCTGGACAGACTAGAAATCGAACTGACTCCAACAGAATTCCGCTTTAATTAGGCAGTCCGCGTTCAACGCGGGCAGTGAAAATGCCGTCCTCTTTGTGAGGGCGGCATTTTTTTCGCCGAAAAAATGCCGGTAGTTTTGGCGAATATTGAAGGGTGTCGCCCATCTGAAGCGGGGAATATTGATTTTGAAGCCCTTCAATTAAAGCCCAAATTTAGGCGAGGAAGGGTTATGTGTCATTAATGTCAACGAGAGAAGGATAACGTGCCTTGGGAGGAAATGTTGATTGTCACGGACCTTTCTAACCCGTTGTTTGCTGGATATGGCCAGGGAAAGCTTATCTGACCGCCAACGTGATCGATACCCCGCATATCGATGTCTATCTGCAGGATCTGATGGTGGACAAGCGCAGTGGCGACCGTGCGGGATTCCCGCCGGAGGCTGCGGCTGAGATCATCCGCTTGAGCAACTATTTGGACAGATTGCACAATGCCGACAAAAAGGTCGGTGCCTGGGATGGCGTGCCCGAATACAAACGTCACGAACTGGAAAGACTGGGATACGACTTCAGTCCAGGAGGGCTGATCAAATCCATAGAGGAGAACAACCAGAACGCAGTGCATGAATTCCTGTCCTGCGGTGTCGACCTCGAAGTCAGGGACGAACGTCACTGGACGCCGTTGATGATCTCGTCATTCAACGGTAACGAAGAGTTCGCGCTGCTGCTGATCAAATGCGGCGCAAAGATCACAGCCTGCGACAAGAACGGCTATAACCCGCTGCATTGGGCGGCTTTCAACGGCTACTCGAACGTGGTCAAACTGCTGATCGACAAGGGTGCCGACCCTAACTATCAGAGCCAGTTCGGCTGGACTGCGCTGATGCAGGCGGCGACACGCGGACACCTGATCGCTTGCGCCTATCTGATCCTGCGCGGTGCCGATGTGAATCTCGCCACGGTGGACGGCTGGACGGCGCTGCACAAAGCCGCCAACAACGGCCATACGCAGGTGGTCAAGTTGCTGCTGGATAAGGGCGCCAATCGCTATGCAAAATACAGTGATGGCCGAACCGCGCTAGATCTGGCCGAGCGTGCGGGTCATCAGGATATCGTCGCCATGCTCAATCCGGGCGGTGCCTACGCGGTGTGATCAGTCCGGCAGTGAGGTCAGTACCCAGGCTATGCCTGCCAGCGCGCTGAAGAAGAAGGTCAGATGTGCCCATGTCCACACCGCGTAACGCCGGGCCAGTCTGGCCGGTGACAGGTTGCTGAGCAGAAACAAGCGATTTCGCGATTGGCGCAGGAAGTGGGTGTCCGGCTCGTTGCGCGCAGCGGTCAGGCGCTTGTCAGCCTCGCGTTTTGCAGCCTGCCTGGCCAGCCCCCACTCATCGATGTTCAGGTGCCCGTTGCCATCCAGATCGAAGCGCTTCATCAGATCGGCGTTGTCCATCTTCCATTCGGCGATGACTTGTTTGATCAGTTCGTTTCGGGTGATCGGATTGTTGCTCCCGCCCATGGTTCTGAACTCGCCCAGCGCATACAGGTTGTCCTGCTGGATCAGCTTCCATTCCGTGTAACGATGATCGGCGACCTGCCAGGTGTCCTTATGCTGCGTGAGGATCTCCGCACCACGCGGGTCGACCACGCATATGCCGCTGCCATCGTCGATGCAGAACGGCGCTTCACTTTCGCCGCTGGATTCGGTGCTCCATTCATTTTTGCTGTTTTTGCGCTCGACCTTGTAGCGGTACCACAGGCAAGGCAGCATCGAATATTTGCCTAGTATGGGATCGCCGTGCGGACGGGCGCGGCCGACCAGCTCGACATAGCCTTGTGCAGCCGAGGCGATGCGCGAAGTGGGGGTGCCGCTGATCATGCGGTAGCGGTGCAGCGCGGAGAACCACGCGAACAGACTGATGAAGGCGATGCCGCCCAGACTCCACAACCAGCCGTCCCGGGTGCTCAAATGAAAACCGGCGAACAGCAAGATAAGCTGTCCGCCGGAGGTGATGAGTTGCGCGTATTGCCGCCGCAGGGAGTTCAGCATGACTGTCGGGCACCTCTAAAAAGCCAAACTTCGTCGCAATACTGCGTTGCTCTCAAAAAATCACTCCTTGCATATCAGGTATATGCTGCGTCGCAATTTTTTGTTCGCGCCTTGTCTTGCTTAGAATTTTGGCTTTTTAGAGGCACCCTGTTCTCCGTGCGGATTAGAAGCGGAAACCCAGTTTGAAGCTGGTGGACTGGGCCGCACCGGTCTTGTCGAACTCGATGGCCAAGTTGGTCAGGCCGAAGTTCAGGTTGGCGCCGGCGAACAACTTGCTTTGCGTGAAGCTCTCGGCTGTGAAGCCGGTCGCCGCATCCGGCGTGCTGTTGGTCCATACCTGACCGATACCGGCATACGGCGTCAGCATGGCGAAGCCTTTGGAGATGGAGAAGTCCACGCTCTTGGTGTCCAGCGTCAGCTGGTTCACGCCGGACAGCTTGGTCAGCGCGCCGCGTACCGCGATGGCAGGCATGGTGGTGCTACCGGGCATGAAGGCCCAGCGCAGTTCGCCGCCCATCAACTTGATATCGGTAGTAGGTACGACGGAGTAGAAGGCGCCGATGTCGATATCCAGCGGCAGACCTTTGGTCACGTGCAGTTTGGGCACATACAGCTTGCTGAAGTCGCTGCCGGTCAGGCTGTTCCACAGTGCTGCGCTTTTTGCCAGATCGGTCTGGGTCACTTCCAAACCGATATCGAAACCGGTGACGCCCATCGATTCGGCAGGAACCACGCCTTTGTAGCTCAGTGCGGAACCCAGGTCTTCAGATACGTTGCGGAAATCCGCTTGGGTGCCGAGGTTGCCGATGTTGATGTTGCCAGCCATGGCGGGTTGGGCGATAGCCAGAGCACAGGTCAGTACGAGCAGTTTCTTCATGTTGTGTTTCCTTTTGTGTTTAAAAGTATCGTCCGCTACACAGCAAGCCGCGCGGGCATGGCCTGTGAGTGCGCGATTTGATTTTGGTTCCTAGTCGAACAGTTTCTTGATGTCGACATCCGCTTTTTCGGCGGCGGCGAACTCCAGTAATGGCTTGCTTTGATAGGCGAACATGTTGGCAATCAGTACAGCCGGGAACTGCTCGATGCCGACGTTATAGATGTTCACCGACTCGTTATACAACTCGCGGCGGTCGGCGATGGTGTTCTCCAGTCCGCTGATGCGCGTCTGCAACTGCATGAAATGTTCGTTGCTCTTCAGTTCCGGGTAAGCCTCGGCCACCGCGAATATACTGCCCAGTCCCATGCGCAGCATGCCTTCCGCTTTTCCCAGTGCGGCGATGTCCTGACCTTCGCGTGCGCTCTGCACCATGGAGCGCGCTTCGATCACACGTTGCAGTGTCGTCTGCTCGAACTGTTTGTATTGTTTGCACACCTCGACCAGTTTGGGCAGCTCGTCGTGGCGCTGCTTGAGCGCGACATCTATATTGGCCCAAGCCTTGCCGACGGCATGCTTGAGGCTGACCAGATGGTTGTACAGGCTGATGCCGTAGATCAGTGCGACGAGGCTGACGCCGAGCAGTAGCAGGGTAGAGGTCATGTGCGACTCCTGTTTTTGAAAGTTATCGCGGCGCATCATAGAGCAAACCGACTGTCGATGCTCGCCTAGAGTTGGAGTCGTTTGGTGGTCAGCACCGCACCGGGATCGTCGCGCCAGATGGCGGGGTCGGCATCGACATACAGTTCGATCTCGATGCCGTCCGGATCATGCAAGTAGAGCGACTGGCTCACACCGTGGTCGCTCATGCCGAAGATGCTGACGTTGTTCGCTTCAAGGTGCGCTTTGCATGCTCGCAACTCATCCAGACTATCGCCTACCTTGAATGCCACGTGATAAAGACCGACGCTGCCGGCATCCGCCTCCGGCGCGTGTGCGCCGATCTGCATCAAACCAAGGTCGTGATGGTTGTCGCCTAGTGAGAAGAAGGCCATCACGTCGCGGTAACGCGCGACTTCTTTCATGCCCAGCACATCGCGATAGAAGGCGACGGAGCGCTCAAGGTCGCGGACCTTGAGCACTACATGGCCGAGTGCTTTGACTTGCATGTGCGCCTCCTTGCCGACGGGCGGTGAAGGCCGTTACTGACCGAAGAAGTCCTTCACCTTGCCCATCCATGATTTTGCGCGCGGGTTATGGCGCGCGGAATCGGACTGGCTGATCTCCTCGAACTCGCGCAGCAATTCCTTCTGGCGATCAGTCAGGTTGGATGGCGTTTCCACGATGACGTGGCAATGCAGGTCGCCGTGCTGATGCGTGCGCATGCCCTTGATGCCCTTGCCGCGCAGGCGGAACTGCTTGCCGCTCTGTGTCTCGGCCGGGATCTTGATGCGCGCCGCGCCGTCCAGCGTGGGGATCTCGATCTCGCCACCCAGCGCCGCCGTGGTGAAGCTGATCGGCATCTCGCAATGCAGGTCGTCGCCGTTACGTTCGAACACGCTGTGCGGCTTGATGTGGATCTCCACATACAGGTCGCCGTGCGGTGCACCGTGCGAACCGGCTTCGCCATGGCCGCTGTGGCGCAGGCGCATGCCGGTGTCAATACCGGCGGGGATCTTGATCTCCAGCGTCTTTTGTTTTTTCACGCGACCGCTGCCGTGGCAATCCTTGCATGGCGAGCTGATCTGCTTGCCGCTGCCGTGGCAGCGCGGGCAGGTCTGTTGCACCGAGAAGAAGCCCTGCTGCATGCGTACCTGACCGTGACCGGCACAGGTCTGGCAGGTGGTGGCCGTAGTGCCGGGTTTGGCGCCGGACCCATCACAGGTTTCGCACTCTTCCATCACCGGGATGCGAATCTGTTTCTCGGCACCGCGTGCGGCTTCTTCCAGCGTGATCTCCAGGTTGTAGCGCAGGTCGGCGCCACGATGCGCCTGCTGGCGTCCGCCGCGTCCGCCCCCGAAGATGTCGCCGAAGATGTCGCCGAAATCGAAACCGCCCGCACCGGCCCCTCCGCCGAACGGGTTGCCGCCACCCATGCCACCCGCTTCGAATGCTGCGTGGCCATATTGGTCATAGGCGGCACGTTTCTGCCCGTCGGACAAAGTCTCGTAGGCTTCCTTGGCTTCTTTGAAGTGTTCCTCCGCCTTCGGGTTGTCCGGATTGCGGTCGGGGTGATGCTTCATCGCCAGCTTGCGATAAGCCTTCTTGATCTCTTCCTCCGACGCGTCACGGTTGACGCCGAGGACTTCGTAATAGTCGCGCTTGCTCATGTTTTTTCCATGTGACGATGGGGCGCATGCGCCCCACCGGTTACAGCATCAAGAAAGGTGAGGCTTACTTCTTGTCGTCCTTGACTTCGGTGAATTCGGCATCCACCACATCGGCATCGTCGGCTTTTGCACCGGCTTCTGCTTGCGCGCCGCCTGTAGCCTGCGCCTTGGCTTGCTCGGCGGCGTACATCTTCTCGCCCAGCTTCTGTGCGGCAGTCGCCAGTGTTTCAGTCTTGGCCTCGATGGCTTCCTTGTCGTCGCCTTTCACTACTTCCTCGGCATCCTTCACAGCAGCTTCGATGGCGGCTTTCTCGTCAGCGGACAACTGCTCGCCGTATTCCTTCATCGACTTGTTGGTGGAGTGGATCAGCGCGTCCAGCTGGTTGCGCGAAGTCACCAGTTCCACGGCCTTCTTGTCTTCGTCGGCATGCGCTTCGGCATCCGCCACCATGCGCTGGATCTCTTCTTCGGAGAGGCCGGAGCTGGCCTTGATGGTGATGTTCGCTTCCTTGCCGGTGGCCTTATCCTTCGCGCCCACATGCAAAATGCCGTTGGCGTCGATGTTGAAGGTCACTTCGATCTGCGGCATTCCTCGCGGTGCCGGCGGGATGTCGGACAGGTTGAACTGACCCAGGCTCTTGTTGCCGGAGGACATCTCGCGCTCGCCCTGCAGCACGTGGATAGTCACGGCGGACTGGTTGTCGTCGGCTGTGGAGAACACTTGCGATGCCTTGGTCGGGATGGTGGTGTTCTTCTTGATGAGCTTGGTCATCACGCCGCCCATGGTCTCGATACCCAGAGACAACGGGGTCACGTCCAGCAGCAGCACGTCCTTGACTTCACCTTGCAACACGCCGCCCTGGATGGCCGCGCCAACTGCCACAGCTTCGTCCGGGTTCACGTCCTTGCGCGCTTCCTTGCCGAAGAACTCCTTAACTTTTTCCTGCACCATCGGCATGCGTGTCTGGCCGCCGACCAGGATCACGTCGGCGATGTCGGCATTCGACACGCCCGCATCCTTCATGGCGATCTTGCACGGCTCGATGGTACGTGCGACCAGATCTTCCACGATGCTTTCCAGCTTGGCGCGGGTGATCTTCACGGCCAGGTGTTTCGGGCCGGTCGCGTCTGCTGTGATGTAGGGCAGATTGACTTCGGTCTGCTGCGCGGAAGACAGCTCGATCTTGGCTTTTTCTGCTGCGTCTTTCAGGCGTTGCAATGCCAGCATGTCCTTCTTCAGGTCAACGCCGCTTTCCTTCTTGAACTCTTCCACCAGAAACTCAATCACGCGCATGTCGAAGTCTTCGCCGCCGAGGAAAGTGTCGCCGTTGGTGGACAGCACTTCGAACTGGTGTTCGCCGTCGATCTCGGCGATATCGATGATGGAGATGTCGAACGTGCCGCCGCCCAAGTCATACACCGCGATCTTGCGGTCGCCTTCCTGCTTGTCCATACCGAAAGCCAGCGCAGCCGCAGTCGGTTCGTTGATGATGCGTTTCACATCCAGACCGGCGATGCGGCCCGCATCCTTGGTTGCCTGGCGTTGGCTGTCGTTGAAGTAGGCTGGAACGGTGATGACGGCCTCGGTGACCGGTTCGCCCAAGTAGTCTTCGGCGGTCTTCTTCATCTTCATCAGCACTTCGGCGGAGATCTCCGGAGCGGAGATCTCTTTGTCGCGCACCTTCACCCATGCGTCGCCGTTCTTGGCCTTGACGATGGAGTAGGGAACCATGGCGATGTCTTTCTGCACCATCGGCTCCTCGAAACGGCGACCGATCAGACGCTTCACGCCGTACAGGGTGTTCTTCGGGTTGGTCACGGCCTGACGCTTGGCGGGCGCGCCCACCAGCACTTCACCGTCTTCCATGTAGGCGATGATGGAGGGCGTCGTGCGCGTACCTTCCGCGTTCTCGATCACCTTGGTTTTGCCGTTCTCCATGATGGCTACGCAAGAGTTGGTGGTGCCCAAGTCGATACCGATGATTTTTCCCATGATGCTTTCCTTTCAGTTGAATGCTTGAATTGGTTGGTTTCTGTTGCCTCGGAGCCTGATATCAGGGCGATGGCGGAAATTTCAAGTGCCTTATTCTTTTCCTTTTGACACCATCACCAGCGCCGGACGTAGCACGCGCTCGTTCAGGGTGTAGCCCTTCTGCATCACGCTGACCACGGTGTTGGTCGCTTGCTCGCTTTCCACCATGCCGATGGCTTGATGTTTATGCGGGTCCAGTTTCTCGCCGACCGGGTTGATCTCGGTGATGTTGAACTTCTCGAACACAGTGGATAGCTGCTTGAGGGTCAGTTCCATGCCGCTCTTGAAACTTTCCACGTTCTCGGTCTCGACGGCCAGACCGGCTTGCAGGCTGTCCATCACTGCCAGCATCTCGCCGGAGAAGCGTTCCACCGCGAACTTCTGTGCCTTGCTCACGTCTTCGGCCGCGCGGCGGCGGATGTTCTCACCCTCGGCCTTGGCGTACATCCAGGCGTCATAGTGTTCCTGTGCCTTGCGCTCGGCTTCCTGCAGCATCTCTTCCATGCTGGGTGTCTTGTCGGTGTGTTGTTGGGCGGCGGATTCGGCGCTGGCCGCAGCTTCGTGTTGTTCGAT
Organism: Sideroxydans sp.; assembly: GCF_054604835.1. NCBI lineage: Bacteria > Pseudomonadati > Pseudomonadota > Betaproteobacteria > Nitrosomonadales > Gallionellaceae > Sideroxydans > Sideroxydans sp. The sequence goes on from NZ_JBTSFG010000001.1 coordinate 453,784, forward strand.
CTGCGGCTGATTCTCTTTCTGTTCCATGTGCTTCTCCTATTTTCGACTGTTGCTTGATGGGGGCACGATTTTCGTTTTCAAGGGGCAGCGCGAAAAAAATTTGGTGCGATAATGCGCGCCGTTCAAGACAGCCCGCCATGACCACCCGCAACTACCACTGGCGTATCGCCGGTTTCTATTTCTTCTATTTCGCCTTCGTGGGGATGTTCTCCCCGTATTGGAGTCTCTACCTGCAATCGCTGCATTTCGATGCCATCGAGATCGCCATCCTGATGAGTTTGCAGCCTGTGATGCGTATGGTCGCGCCCAGCCTGTGGGGCTGGCTGGCCGACCATACGGGCAAGCGGCAGGAAGTGGTGGTGGCTGCGGCGGGGCTGAGTGCGCTGTTCTACACGGGCGTGTTCTTCACTGAAAGCTTCTGGGGGCTGTTCGCGGTGATGCTGCTGATGAACTTCTTCTGGAGTGCATCGATGCCGCTGGTGGAGGCGACCACGCTTACCTATCTGGGCAAGAATACGGCGCACTACGGGCGTTTGCGTTCCTGGGGGTCGGTGGGATTCATCGTGGCGGTCGTTGGTTTGGGCTATGCCTTCGACTACGTTGCCATCGCCTGGCTGTTGTGGGCTGGGCTGCTATGCGAGATCGGCATCCTGCTGTTCGCGCGCGAGATGCCCAAGACCGAAGTGCTGGCGCATCACACCGATCATCAGCCTATCCGGCAGATCGTGATGCAGCCGCGCGTGCTGGCCTTTCTGGGTGCCAGTTTTCTGATGGCCGTGGCGCATGGTCCTTATTACACCTTCTTCTCCATCTATCTGGTGGAGCACGGTTATGCCAAGAGTGCCGTAGGCGGGCTGTGGGCGCTGGGCGTGATCTGCGAGATCGGCGTGTTCTTCCTGATGCCGGCTCTGGTGCAGCGCTTCGGGTTCGCACGCATACTATTGTTCAGCTTTGCGGCTGCTGCCATGCGTTTCCTGCTGATAGGGTGGGCGGTGGATGTCGTTTATCTGCTGTTATTTGCGCAGGTGTTGCATGCCTTCACCTTCGGTTCCTTTCATGCGGCATCGGTGGGCATGGTGCATGAGTTCTTTCAGGGGCGGCATCAATCGCGCGGGCAGGCGCTGTTCGGTAGCGTGACTTATGGCGCCGGCGGTGTCTTGGGCGGGCTGGCCAGCGGGCCGATCTGGCAGCACTGGGGCGGCTCGGCGTTGTATACCTTTAGCGCGCTGATGGGGTTCGCAGGGTTGCTGCTGATGGTGTGGAAGGTGCGTCGCATGGCGGAAAAGCCTGACGCTGTGGCATAATCCGGCGCTCCAATGGAAGCATGCAAATGAGCTCAAAAACCTTATACGACAAACTCTGGGATTCTCACGTGGTGCGGCAGGATGCCGACGGCACCGCGTTGATCTATATCGACCGTCAATTGGTGCACGAAGTCACCAGCCCGCAGGCATTTGAGGGCCTGAAACTGGCCCATCGCAAGCCGTGGCGTACCGCCTCCATGCTGGCGGTGCCGGATCACAACGTGCCGACCACCAATCGCGCGGCCGGTATCGCCGACCCGATCTCCCGTTTGCAAGTGGAGACGCTGGATGCGAACTGTGCCGAGTACGGTATCGTCGAATTCAAGATGGGCGATATCCGCCAGGGTGTGGTGCACGTGATGGGACCCGAACAGGGCGCGACCTTGCCCGGCATGACCGTGGTGTGCGGCGATTCGCATACCAGTACGCACGGCGCTTTCGCTGCATTGGCACACGGTATCGGCACTTCCGAGGTCGAGCATGTGATGGCGACGCAGTGTCTGGTGGCGAAGAAATCCAAGGCCATGCTGGTCAAAGTGGAAGGCAGGCTGGGGCGCGGGGTGACTGCCAAGGATATCGCGCTGGCAGTGATCGGCAAGATCGGTACGGCGGGCGGCACGGGTTTCGCCATTGAGTTCGCCGGTGCTGCCATTCGTGACCTGAGCATGGAAGGCCGCATGACCCTGTGCAACATGGCCATTGAGGCTGGTGCGCGCGCCGGCATGGTGGCGGCTGACGACAGGACCATTAACTATGTGAAGGGCCGTCCGTTCGCGCCGCAAGGCGAGAACTGGGACAAGGCGGTCGCGTATTGGAAGACATTGCATTCCGACGACGGTGCAAAGTTCGATGCGACGGTGGAACTGGACGCGTCGCAGATCAAGCCGCAAGTGACCTGGGGAACGTCTCCTGAGATGGTGACTGACATCAATGGTCGCGTGCCGGATCCGGCTTCTGCTCCCGATGCGGTCAAACGCGGCGACTGGGAGCGTGCTTTGCAGTACATGGGCTTGCAAGCCAATACGCCGATCAGCGAGATCAAGGTGGACAAGGTGTTCATCGGTTCCTGCACTAACGGACGCATCGAAGATATGCGCGAAGCAGCAGCAATCGCCAAGGGAAAGAAGGTCGCGGCCAACGTCAAGCTGGCGATGGTGGTGCCCGGTTCCGGTCTGGTGAAAGCGCAAGCCGAGCAGGAAGGTCTGGACAAGGTGTTCATTGATGCCGGTTTCGAATGGCGCGATCCTGGTTGTTCAATGTGTCTGGCGATGAATGACGATCGTCTGGAAGCGGGCGAGCGTTGCGCCTCCACTTCGAACCGCAACTTCGAAGGCCGTCAAGGCCAGGGTAGTCGTACGCATCTGGTGAGTCCGGCAATGGCTGCGGCTGCGGCGATCGCGGGGCATTTTGTGGATGTGCGGGAGTGGCAATGAAAAAATTCGAGACTTTTGATGGCTTGGTGGTGCCGTTGGATAGGGCCAACGTGGACACCGATGCCATCATTCCCAAGCAGTTCCTGAAGTCGATCAAGCGTTCCGGCTTCGGCCCCAATGCGTTCGACGAATGGCGTTATCTGGATCACGGTGAGCCGGGCATGGACAACAGCAAACGTCCTGTGAATCCGGATTTCGTGCTGAACCAACCGCGCTACCAGGGTGCGCAGGTTTTGCTGGCGCGCGAGAACTTCGGTTGCGGCAGTTCGCGCGAGCACGCGCCGTGGGCGCTGGAAGACTACGGCTTGCGCGTCATCATCGCGCCCAGTTTCGCCGACATCTTCTTCAACAACTGCTTCAAGAACGGTTTGCTGCCGGTCAAGCTGGCGGCGGACAAGGTTGATGCGCTGTTCAAGGCGGTGGAAGCTGGCGTCGGTTACAAGCTGAAGGTCGATCTCGAACAGCAGACAATCACCGCGCCTGACGGTGCGGTGTACCCGTTCGAGGTGGATGCCCACCGCAAGCATTGCCTGCTAAACGGTCTGGACGACATCGGTCTGACCTTGCAGCACGTGGATGACATCAAGGCGTTCGAGGCGAAGCACCGCACAGCGCAACCCTGGTTGTACGCATAATATTTTTCGATTGGAAGAGAGTATGAAGATCGCAGTTTTGCCGGGTGACGGCATCGGCCCAGAGATCGTGGCGCAAGCCGTGAAGGTTTTGAATGCGCTGAATATCGGCCTGCAAATGGAAGAGGCACCTATCGGCGGAGCAGGCTATGAGGCAGCGGGCGATCCGCTGCCGGATGCGACACTGGCACTGGCCAAAGCGTCCGATGCCGTGTTGCTGGGCGCGGTGGGCGACTGGAAGTATGACAAGTTGGAGCGTCATCTGCGTCCCGAGCGCGGTCTGCTGCGCATTCGCAAGGAACTGAATCTGTTCGCGAATCTTCGTCCTGCCTTGTTGTACCCTGAGCTGGCTTCTGCTTCCACGCTGAAGCCGGAAGTGGTGTCCGGTCTGGACATCATGATCGTGCGTGAACTGACCGGAGACATCTACTTCGGACAGCCGCGCGGCATCTCCACTTTGGAGAACGGTGAGCGCGAAGGCATTAACACCATGCGCTATAACGAGACCGAGATTAAACGCATCGGTCGCGTCGCATTCGACATCGCTATGAAGCGCAACAAAAAAGTGTGTTCCGTGGACAAGGCTAACGTGCTGGAGACCACTGAGCTGTGGCGTCAGGTGATGATCGAGCTGGCCAAGGAATACCCGGAAGTCGAGCTGTCTCATATGTACGTGGACAATGCCGCGATGCAGCTCATACGCGCGCCCAAGCAGTTCGACGTGATGGTCACCGGCAATATCTTCGGCGACATTCTGTCCGATGAGGCCTCCATGCTGACCGGCTCCATCGGCATGTTGCCGTCCGCGTCACTGGATGCGAACAACAAGGGCATGTACGAGCCCAGCCACGGTTCTGCGCCCGACATCGCCGGCAAGGATGTTGCCAATCCCTTGGCGACCATCCTGTCGGCTGCGATGATGCTGCGCTATACCTTCAATGACGAAGTGAACGCGGTGCGTATCGAAGATGCGGTGAAGAAGGCGCTGGCGCAAGGTTACCGTACGGCGGATATCTACACCGAGGGTTGCAACAAGGTGGGCTGCGCTGCGATGGGCGATGCAGTGGTCGCTGCACTCTAATTTCAGAGTTAAGGAATAATCATGAAAGTCGGTTTGATCGGTTGGCGCGGCATGGTCGGTTCGGTACTCATGCAGCGTATGCGTGAGGAGAAGGACTTCGATTTGATCGATGCCGTGTTCTTCACCACTTCCAATGCGGGCGGGGAGTCGCCCGCTGAAGGTCGAGGCGTGCCCTTGAAGGATGCGATGGACATCAATGAGTTGAAGGCGATGGATGCCATCATCTCCTGTCAGGGCGGCGATTACACCACCGAGATATTCCCAAAGTTGCGTGCGGCGGGCTGGAACGGCTACTGGATCGATGCAGCCTCGACTCTGCGCATGGAAAAGGACGCGGTCATCATCCTTGATCCGGTCAACCTCGACCTCATCAAGAAGTCGCTGGCGAACGGCGGCAAGAACTTCATCGGCGGCAACTGCACCAACAGCATCTTGTTGATGGGATTGGGCGGTTTGTTCCATGCAGGGCTCGTTGAATGGGTGTCTTCGATGACCTATCAGGCTGCATCCGGTGCCGGCGCTCAGAATATGCGAGAACTGCTGAGTCAGATGGGTGTTGCGCATGCATCAGTCGCCAGTCTGCTGGCCGACCCCAAGTCGCCCATCCTTGAGATTGATCGTTTGCTGACTGAGGCGATGCGTTCAGGAGCTATGCCTGTCGAGAATTTCGGTGCACCACTCGCGGGTAGTCTGATCCCATGGATCGACAAGCAACTTGAGAATGGCCAATCCAAAGAAGAATGGAAAGGCAAAGCCGAGGTAAACAAGATATTGGGGACGGCTTCCGTCATTCCGGTCGATGGTCTGTGCGTGCGCATCGGTGCGATGCGTAGCCATAGCTTGGCGTTGACGATCAAATTGAACAAGGATGTGCCGTTGAGCGAGATCGAGGCATTGATCAAGGGGGGCAACCCTTGGGTCAAGTTCGTCCCGAATCAGCGAGAATTGTCTATGCACGAACTGACGCCGACTGCTGTAACCGGAAAACTGGATATCGCAGTGGGCCGCGTGCGCAAGATGGAATTGGGCCCTGAGTATGTCAGTGCCTTTGTTTGCGGCGATCAGTTGCTTTGGGGGGCGGCCGAGCCGTTGCGTCGTATGTTGCGAATCTTGTTGGGCTAGTGGCAAAAATCCGGTTGATAACCGCCGGTTAGTGCCTGAACCTAGAGGGTAGGTGAGCTTGCATCACTAACCCTCTGATGTTAGTCTGAATATCGTCAGGGAAAGAATGAGGGTGGCAGTGTGCTGAAAACGATTATAAAAACGTCGGGTTATCTTGCCTGCTTGCTTGTATCCGGTATCGCGAGTGCGACGGGTCTGGGCGGTATGGCAGTCAGTTCCAATCTGGGGCAACCGCTGAAGGCAGAGATCGAGCTGGTTGCAGTGGAAAAAGCTGACAGAAACAGTATCGTCGCCAAGCTTGCATCAGTAGAAGCCTTCAAGGCCGCCGGCATCGACTATCCCTATGCATTACCCAAACTGAAGTTCGCGATCGCCAATCGCGACAGTGCACAGCCCCGTGTGATCATCACTTCTGCGCAGCCTGTTAACGAGCCATTTGTCACGCTGCTGGTAGAGGTTGCCTGGCCTTCCGGCAAGCTCATGCGCGAATACACGTTCCTGCTTGATCCGGTCGGCTTTGCTGTCGAACCACAAGCCGAAACGGTCAAACCTATCGCCCCAGTCGTTTCGACACCTCCGGCGCTGAGCGAGCCGCTGCCGGTTGTAGAGGCGATGCCCGAACCTCTGATCGCACCGACTGTTCCGGAAGCGCCTGCGGAAGCCGCCCCTGCAGAAGTTAGTGCTGAAGCAACCGATGTGGAACCGACTGCGGCAGAACAGACTCCTGTCACGGAAGCCCCGCCAGCTGAAGAAGTCGCTGCGATGCCAGCGGAGCCGGTACAGGAAGAAGCTCCTGTGGTTGTGGAAGATGCCTTGAGCAAGGAAGAAGCCATTCCGGTGGCTGAGAGTGTCGACATCAAAGTGGTGCGTGGCGATTCCTTGAGCAAGATCGCGCTGAAGGTCAAGCCTGCAGACGTCAGTCTGGAGCGCATGCTGGTGGCGATGTATCGTGCCAACAGCGACGCTTTCATGGGCAAGAACATGAACCGCCTGAAAGCGGGCAAGATCATTCGCGTGCCGGATGCCGCTGAGATCGAGGCGGTTCAGCAAGGCGAAGCGGTGAAGGTCTACCGCGCGCAAGTGGAAGATTGGAACGCTTATCGTCAGCAACTGGCGGCGGTCCGTGCCGAAGCACGCGAGCAAACAGCACAACAGGGCGCTTCGGGCAAGGTGACTGCCGCAGTGACCGAGAAGGCGGCGAGCAAAGAAGCGCCAACAGAAGTGCTGAAACTCTCCAAGGGAGAGGCGCCTGGAGACGGTGTTGCCGGTGGTTCGGCCAGCAGCAAGGAAGAAGAGTCCGTTGCCAAGGCCAAGGCACTGAAAGAAGCGCAAGATCGTACGGCACTACTGGAAAAGAACGTCAAAGATCTGGAGCGACTTGCTGAACTGAAGAAGCAACAGGCTGAAGCTGCAAAAAAAGCTACGCAAGCTCCGGATGCGGGCGTGCCAACCGCTTCGATCGGTGCCAGTGCACCTGTGCCGGCTAAACCTGTCGCCAAGCCTGCTGTGCCTGCGCCCGTAGAGGTGCCGCAAGCAGAAGTTTCACTGATCGATAGTCTGCTGGAAGATCCAGTGTTGTTGGGAGGTGGTGCTGCAGGATTGATCGCATTGCTGGGCGCAGGTTTCTGGCTGTCGCGTCGAAGCGGCAAGACGGTTCCCAAGAAAGCGGCGGCCGCAGTTGCTACTGAAGCCGATGACATCGGCAGCTCGACTGGACGTATCGCAGAACCGGTGATGCCGTCACCTGACACGGGTGACTTCACACAGCAAGCTGAAGATACTGCCGAAGAGAGCCACTCCGATGAGGTCGATCCGATCGCCGAGGCAGATCTATTCCTCACCTTCGGGCGCGACGTCCAGGCTGAAGAAGTGTTGAAAGAAGCACTGAATTCCAAACCGGGCGATGTGCCGATCATCCTCAAGCTGCTGTCGATCTATTCGACTCGCAAGGATACGAACACGTTCATGACCTATGCCCGCCAGATCAAGGACGGTGGTGACGAGGCAGCATGGCAGCAAGTGGCTGCGATGGGGCGTGAGCTTGAGCCGAGCAATCCATATTATGGCGGAGAAGGCGAAGCAAACGATGCAGGCGCTCCCCAAGTTGAAGAGACGGCAGAGCCGGCAGTCGATTTCGACCTTGGTTTCGGTTCGTCTGGCTCCGAGAATCAAGAGTCGAACGCGCTTGATACCATGATGATGGATACCTTCGCTACGGAAAAGAGCGAGGCGAGTGCACAAGCCGATGATTTCCTGGGTACTGTGGTGATGCAGCCGCAGTCGTCATCCAGTGAGTCGACGACCATCCTTTCTGCCAAAGAGATGCAGGCGGCGAGCGAATCGCCGATGGATTTTGATATCACGGGTGCGCATCAGGACAGTGAATCTGAAAATAAAGCAGCGGAGTCGACAGAAGGAAGCAATACAGAAACTGCTGCATCCGACGATCTGATCTTCGACGTGACCTCTACGCATCCCGGTGTTCCCAGCCAGATGACTGAGGCAGCAGGGGCGTCTGATCAAACGGAAGCATCGGACGATCTGATGTTCGACGTGACATCTACTCATTCGGGTTTCCAGGCTCCGGTAGCCGCTGCGACGGCTGCTGAGCCAGCTGCAGGGCTGGATGATCTGATGTTCGATATAACCTCTGCCCAGCCGGAAGAAACTGCGGCTACCAAAACTGAAACGCCTGCAAGCGATGATAGTTTGGCATTCACGCTGGATATCCCGGAATACGGCCAGTCTGCGGAAGAAAAACCTTCCGCCCCGATGGATATCGGTTTGGGAGATATCAGCCTGAATCTGGATGGACTGGGTGGCAGCGATGCAGCCAGCCCGGCTGCAGAGGTCAAGGATGAGCGGTGGCAGGAAGTCGCTACCAAGCTTGATCTGGCCAAAGCCTACCAAGAGATGGGTGACGGAGCCGGTGCGAAAGAGATACTCGAAGAAGTGATGCGTGACGGCGATGACCAGCAGCGTGCCAGTGCGCAAAGCATCCTTGATCAGCTTTAAGTATTACGCATGAAAGCGACGGCAGCCATTTCGGCTGCCGTTTTTATTTGAACGAATGGATAGGCTGATGCCCCATCCCGCTATACAGATATTGATCTGGATAACACTCTCCATCACGGCACAAGCACTGTCTGAGCTTGGCTTGTTCCTGATGACGGTTGTGCTGTTCATCGCGGCGGCGAAACTCGATTCGCGCCAACTCTTTAGTTTGATCCGGCGCACACGCTGGATATTGCTCTCCCTGCTGCTGGTCTATGCATATTCGACGCCGGGCGTCGCACTGGTGACTGAACTGGGGCGATTCTCGCCGACGCTGGAAGGTCTGTCGGACGGTTTGATGCAACTGGGGCGATTGCTATCCATGTTGTCTGGATTGGCGATCCTGCTGTCGTTGTTGACTCAGGCTCAATTCATCAGCGGTATTTATGCGCTGGCCTACCCGCTGAACTGGTTCGGAGGATCGCGAGAACGGGTCGCCGTGCGGCTGGCGCTGACACTGCAATATGCCGAACCGGCCATGCGCGATACTGCGGCAGACTGGAAGCGGGCGATCGGCGATGCGCTGCAGCCACCAGGCGAGGCCGGTCCGCAGGTGATGCTGGACAGGATTGCGCTCAAGGCAGCGGACGGCTTGAGTCTGCTGTTGTGTGCAGCGCTACTTTACGGGGTCTGGAGATGAGGATCGCACTCGGTGTGGAATATGACGGAAGTCGTTACCACGGCTGGCAAAGCCAGCCGGATATGGCGAACGTGCAAGATGCTTTGCAGGATGCGTTGTCGGCTATCGCCTGCGAACGAATAAGCATCATCGCCGCCGGACGCACGGATACCGGCGTGCATGCACTGGAGCAGGTCGTGCATTTCGACACGTCTACGGTTCGCCAGCTCACCGCATGGGTGCGCGGCTGCAATGCGCTGCTGCCTGCAGGTATCGCTGTATTGTGGGCACACGAGGTGAGCGATGAATTCCACGCGAGATTTTCGGCATGGTCGCGCAGTTATCAGTACGTGCTGTTCAATCGCCCCCAAAGGCTGGCTGTGCATGCGGGCAAGGCGGGCTGGTTCCATGCGCCACTTGATGCCGCCGCGATGCAGGAAGCGGCAGCTCATCTGTTGGGCGAACATGATTTCAGTGCTTTCCGTGCTTCGCAGTGTCAGGCCAAGTCGCCAATCAAGACGCTGGCAAAACTGGACATTTACCAACAGGGCGAAACGATCATCTTTGACTTGACCGCCAATGCGTTCCTGCATCACATGGTGCGCAATATCGTCGGCTGTCTGGTGTATGTCGGCAAAGGCAAATATCCCCCAGAGTGGATGAAGCAGATCCTGGAATCGCGCGAGCGCAAGCTGGCGGCGCCGACATTCATGCCCGATGGCCTCTATCTGCGACACATCGGCTACGACCCAAAGTGGGGACTGCCGCAAGGTACAATGCCGCCCTCGGAAAACGATTGAATCCGCTATGACCCGAATCAAGATATGCGGCATCACCCGTGAACAGGACCTGCAGGCTGCGGTGGCGGCAGGCGCGGATGCGCTCGGTTTCGTGTTCTATGACAAGAGCCCGCGCAATATCCCACCGCAGCGGGCGTCAGAACTGTTGCGTGCATTGCCCCCCTTCGTGACCAGCGTTGGCCTGTTCGTCGACCCATTGGAAGGAATGGTGCGAGAGGTCCTCGCGCAAGTGCCGCTCGATGTGCTGCAGTTCCATGGCGATGAATCCCCCGAATTCTGTGCCCAGTTCGGCCGCCCTTATTTGAAGGCGATACGCGTCAGGCCGGGGGTGGATTTGGTAGAATGCGCGGCCCGTTATGCGGACGCCCAAGGCTTGCTGCTCGATGCCTATGTGGAAGGTGTGCAGGGCGGTACCGGAGAGTCTTTCGACTGGGCGCTGATCCCGCGCGAGTTGTCGTTGCCGGTGATCCTGTCCGGCGGGCTGCAACCAGCCAATGTGGCGCTGGCGGTGCGCGCGGTGCGGCCATACGCGGTCGATGTCTCCAGCGGCGTCGAGGCGTCAAAAGGAATCAAAGATGCGGCGATGATCGCTGCATTCATCAAAGAGGTTAAGAACGTTGACATACAGTTATCCTGACCAGCAAGGTCACTTCGGCCAGTTCGGCGGCGTCTACATGGCCGAAACGCTGATCCCGGCAGTCGAGGAATTGCGCCAGCAGTATCTGCGTTTCCGTGACGATCCGGAATTCAAGGCCGAGTTCGCCTATGAACTCAAGCACTACGTCGGTCGTCCCAGCCCCATCTATCACGCCAAGCGCCTTTCCGATGACTTGGGCGGCGCGCAGATCTATCTGAAGCGCGAAGACCTGAACCACACCGGCGCGCACAAGATCAACAACGCCATCGGTCAGGCCTTGCTGGCCAAACGCATGGGCAAGAAGCGCGTCATCGCCGAGACCGGTGCGGGCATGCACGGCGTGGCGACTGCCACCGTGGCAGCGCGCTTCGGCATGGAATGCATCGTCTACATGGGGGCGGAGGACATCCAGCGTCAGGCACCGAACGTGTTCCGCATGAAGTTGCTGGGCGCGACCGTGGTGCCGGTAGAGAGCGGTTCGCGCACGCTGAAAGATGCATGCAATGAAGCGATCCGCGACTGGGTCACCAACGTCGAATCCACCTTCTATATCTTCGGCACGGCTGCGGGCCCGCATCCGTACCCCATGATGGTGCGCGATTTCCAGTGCGTGATCGGCAACGAGGCCAAAGTGCAGATGCCGGAGATGATCGGCCGCCAGCCGGATGCGGTGATCGCCTGTGTCGGCGGTGGTTCCAACGCTATCGGCTTGTTCCATCCCTATATCGATGTGCCCGAGGTGCAAATCATCGGCGTGGAAGCGGGCGGTCACGGCATCGCCAGCGGGCAACATGCCGCGCCGCTCACAGCCAACAGCAAGGTCGGCGTGTTGCACGGCAACAAGGTCTATTTGATCCAGGACGAGAACGGCCAGATCATCGAGACCCATTCCATCTCCGCCGGACTGGATTATCCCGGCGTCGGCCCCGAGCATTGCTTGTTGAAGGACATTGGACGTGCGCAGTATTTTGCGATCAATGACGACGAGGCGCTGGCCGCTTTCGATGCTTTGTGCCGTTTTGAGGGCATCATCCCCGCGCTGGAATCCAGCCATGCGCTGGCGCATGCGATGAAGATCGCGCCAACGATGAGCAAAGACAAAGTGCTGCTGGTTAATCTGTCGGGTCGCGGCGACAAAGACATGAACACCGTGGCGAAGCTGAAAGGCATCACACTATGAGCCGCATCGATAGCACTTTTGGCAAGCTCAAACAGCAACAGCGCAAAGCACTCATTCCATTTATCACCGCAGGCGATCCTTCGCAGCAACTCACCGTGCCGCTGATGCACGGGCTGGTGGCGGCAGGGGCGGATGTGCTCGAACTGGGCGTGCCGTTCTCCGATCCGATGGCCGATGGCCCGACCATCCAGCGCGCTTCCGAGCGTGCACTCAAGAATGGTACGACGCTGCGCGGTGTGCTGAACATGGTGGCTGAGTTCCGCAAGCAGGATACGACCACGCCGGTGGTGTTGATGGGTTACGGTAATCCCATCGAGGCGATGGGCTGGGAAGTGTTCGCCAAGCGTTGCGCCGAAGTCGGTGTGGACGGTGCATTGACCGTGGATTTCCCGCCGGAAGAAAGTCACGAAGCATTCGAGCATCTGCAGGCACATGGCATCGCGCCTATCTTCCTGTTGGCACCGACCACCAACGAGGCGCGTATCGAACAGGTCGCAAAACTGGCACGCGGCTATGTGTACTATGTTTCGCTGAAAGGCGTGACTGGTGCGGGCAACCTCGATCTGTCCGCCATCGAACAGAAACTGCCGCAATTGCGCAAGCACATCAAGCTGCCTATCGGTGTCGGTTTCGGCATCCGTGATGCGGCGACAGCCAAGGCGGTAGCAAAGTTGTGTGATGGTGTGGTGGTGGGTAGCCGCATCGTGCAGGAGATCGAAGATTCCACCGAACAGAATGTGGTCGCCAATGTAGGGCGATTGGTGCAAGAATTGCGCGTAGCGATAGATAACTAGAAGGAGTAAGTCATGGGATGGTTCCAAAAGCTGTTGCCGCCGAAGATCAAGCGCCGCGAAGGCGAAGACGGCAAAAAGAACGTGCCGGAAGGCTTGTGGTTCAAGTGTCCTGAATGTCAGGCCGTGCTGTATCACGCAGACCTGGAGAAGAACCATAGCGTCTGCCCGAAATGCAACCACCATCACCGCATCACTGCGCGCACGCGTCTGAACTGGCTGCTGGATAGCGAAGGCCGTTTCGAGATCGGCTCCGAGGTGTTGTCGGTCGATACCCTGAAATTCAAGGATCAGAAGAAATACAGCGACCGCCTGGTCGAAGCCAAGAAGAAGACCGACGAGGACGATGCGTTGATCGTGCTGCAAGGCAGCATCCATGCCTTGCCCGTGGTGGCTGCCTCGTTCGAGTTCAACTTCATGGGCGGGTCGATGGGTTCCGTCGTCGGCGAGCGTTTCGTGCGCGGTGTGCAAGTCGCGCTGGAGCAGCAATGCCCCTTCATCTGCTTCTCCGCCAGCGGCGGTGCGCGTATGCAGGAAGGTCTGCTGTCGCTGATGCAGATGGCCAAGACCAGCGCCGCGCTCACGCAGTTGAGCGAAGCCAAGCTGCCGTTCATCTCGGTGCTGACCGATCCGACCATGGGCGGTGTCTCGGCCAGTTTCGCTTTTCTGGGTGACGTGGTCATCGCCGAACCTGGCGCGTTGATCGGTTTCGCCGGTGCGCGCGTGATCCAGCAAACCGTGCGCGAGACTCTGCCAGACGGTTTTCAGCGTGCCGAGTTCCTGCTCGAGCATGGCGCCATCGACATGATCGTCGACCGCCGCCAGATGCGCGACCAACTGGCAACGCTAATCACCCTGTTGACCAAACAGGATGCCGTGGCGAAGCTGGAAGCGGCGTAATCTTCAGTATCAACGGCCGACATCCCTGTCGGCCGTTCTTTTGCCAGTAAAGAAATGCCTAAATCCCTAGCCGACTGGCTGACCCACCTCGAATCCCTGCATCCAAAAACCATCGCGCTCGGGCTGGAGCGCGTGGCGCAAGTCAAACAACGACTCGATCTGGACCCTGACTTTCCCGTTATCGTCGTCGGCGGCACCAACGGCAAAGGCTCGGTGTGCGCGATGCTGGAGTCTATCCTGCATGCGGCGGGCTACAAGGCAGGGTGTTACACCTCGCCGCATCTGTTGCGATACAACGAGCGTGTGCGTATCGCCAAGCAACAGGCGAGCGATGCTGAGCTGTGCGCCTCGTTCGAAGCGATAGAGCAAGCACGGGGCGATACCGAACTGACCTATTTCGAATTCGGCACGCTCGCCGCGATGCAATGCTTCATCGCGCACAAAGTGGATGTCGCCATCCTAGAAGTGGGGCTGGGCGGCAGGCTGGATGCGGTGAACGTGTTCGATGCGGATGTGGCGATCGTGACCAGTGTCGACATCGATCACACCGATTATCTGGGCGATACACGTGAACAGATCGCTTTCGAGAAAGCCGGGATCTTCCGTCAAGGCAAGGCGGCGATCTGTGGCGACATGGATGTGCCGACAGTGATGCGTGCGCATGCGCAGCAGATCGGGGCAGAGCTATGGTGTATCGGCGCAGATTTCGGGCCGCGTGCGCATCAGGGGCAGTGGGATCATTTCGGCAAGGTCGGCGGCCGTAGTGCCTTGCCGTATCCGGCCTTGCGCGGCGCCTTCCAGTTACAGAATGCCAGTGCGGTACTGGCGGCACTGGATGTGCTGAAAGAGCGCATGCCGGTGAGCATGGAAGCGGTCAGACGCGGTCTGGTAGAAGTCGAGTTGGCGGGCCGCTTTCAGTTCATACCCGGCAAACCGCAATGGATACTGGATGTGGCGCACAACCCCCATGCGGCACGTTCGCTGGCAAAGAATCTGGCAGATCTGCCGCCCGCGAGGACGTTCGCCATACTTGCCATGCTCAAGGATAAGGATATGGCCGGTGTGGTGCGAGCACTGGATGCGCAGGTCGATGTGTGGCTGGTCGCCGGCATCGATGCGCCCCGCGGTGCCACTTCCGTTGAATTGCTGCAAGTGATGCTTGGATTGTCGGTGCGCGGAGAGGTGGTCGACTGTGGATCCATCGAAAATGCGCTGAATGAGGCCAGCAATCGGGCGGGTGAAAATGATAGAATCGCGGCCCTCGGTTCCTTCTACACAGTGGCGGAAGTGATGCAACTGCGCAAAGTGCGCGTTAACTGAGTTTTCCGGTATTCACCATGGCCAAACAGATCAATACGGACGAAGAATTCAAGTTAAAGAGGCAGGCACGGCATCGCCTGATCGGTGCCGTGGCACTGATGCTGGGCATCGTCATCTTCCTGCCCATGGTGTTCGACAGCGAGCCGGATGTGAACGTGGGCAACATCGAGTTGCGCATCCCGGACAAGGCTGAAGTGCCCGAATTTCGCCCCGAGGTGAAAGTCGACCAGCCAGCGGATCCTGTAGCCAGCACTGTGTCCACTACTATCCCTGCACCAGCCGAAGTGCCTGTCGCTGTCAAAACTGCTCCCGTCGCGCCCAAGGTGGAAACGCCGGTCACACCCAAGGTTGTGCAGCCGGTGCAAACCGCAAGCAAGACCGTTGCCACCAAGAAGACTGCGCCGCCGTCAGGTTGGGTGTTGCAGGTCGGTGCCTATTCGCGTGAAGACGCCGGACGCCAGATGCTCGACAATCTGAAAAAACGCGGCTTCCCGGCTTATACCGAGAAGGTCGCCGGCATGATGCGCGTGCGTGTGGGAGACTATCCTTCCCGTGAAGCGGCAGAGAAAGCAAAGTTAAAACTGGAGGCTATCGGCCTGCAACCCAACGTGATCAATCCGGAATAAGTGCATGTCGTTCTTTGATATTGCCGTACTGGTGGTCATTGTGTTGTCGGCGTTGCTGGGTTGGTGGCGCGGTTTCATGTATGAATTGTTCTCGTTGCTGGGCTGGATCGCGGCCTATATCGCGGCGAGCACCATGTCGGACCAGGCCTTGCCGTATATCCCCGAGGCGATCACGGTGGAAGCGATCCGATCTGCAGTGGCTTTTGCGCTGGTATTCGTGGTGACGCTGATCGTGGCTGCAGTATTCGCATGGTTGCTGTCCAAACTGACCAAGTTCGCCGGACTCGGCGGGCTGGACGGGAAATTCGGCGTCATGTTTGGTGTGCTGCGCGGACTGCTGGTGGTGCTCGCGCTGGTATGGATAGGCGGTCTGACCAGTCTGCCGGAAAAACGCTGGTGGAAGGATGCGTGGACCAGCAAGCCGTTGCATCAGGCCGCGCTGTACGCACGTGACTATCTGCCGACGCAGACAGCGCAACGCTGAACGAACGATTAAATTCACAGGAAACGGAAAACGATATGTGCGGGATTCTGGGAGTGGTGGCCAATACGCCGGTGAACCAGGTGCTGTATGACGGTTTGCAGGTGTTGCAGCATAGAGGGCAGGACGCGGCGGGCATCGCCACGCTGGAGGACAGGACGTTCCACCTGCATAAAGGTAACGGTCTGGTACGCGACGTGTTCCGCACGCGCAACATGCGCGCCCTCAAGGGCAACTCCGGTATCGCCCATGTGCGTTATCCGACTGCGGGCTCGTCGGTGGATCACAACGAGGCGCAGCCGTTCTACGTCAATTCCCCGTTCGGTATCGTGTTGGCCCATAACGGCAACCTGACCAACACCGACGAGTTGCGCAGCGCCATGTACAAACAGGATCTGCGCCACATCAACACCGGCTCCGATTCTGAAGTGCTGCTCAATGTATTGGCGCATGAACTGCAGGCCAATGCCACCGGTTTCAAGCTCGACCCGCAAAAGATATTCGCCGCCGTGTCTGGCGTGCACCGCCGTTGCAAAGGTGCCTATGCCGTGGTGGCGATGATCGCCGGCTACGGCCTGATCGCCTTCCGTGACCCCAACGGCATCCGCCCGCTGGTGGTGGGCAGCAACCAGCATGCTGACGGCATCGAGTATCTGATCGCCTCCGAGAGCGTGGCGCTGGACACGCTGGGTTTCAGTTTCCTGCGCGACATTGCGCCGGGCGAAGCGGTGTTCATCGACCTTGAAGCCAACTTCTACAGCCAGCAGTGCGCGGAGAAACCGCAGCTCACGCCCTGCATTTTCGAATACGTATATTTCGCCCGTCCCGACTCGGTGATGGACGGTATCTCGGTGTATGCCACCCGCCTGTTCATGGGCGAATTCCTGGCCGACAAGATCCGCCGCGAGTGGCCGGAGCATGACATCGACGTGGTGATCCCCATCCCGGATTCCAGCCGTCCCAGTGCGCTGCAACTGGCGAACCATCTGGGCATCCCGTTCCGCGAAGGCTTCGTCAAGAACCGTTATATCGGCCGCACCTTCATCATGCCGGGCCAAGCCATGCGCAAGAAATCCGTGCGCCAGAAATTGAACGCCATCAGCATCGAGTTCAAGGACAAGAACGTGTTGCTGGTGGACGACTCCATCGTGCGCGGCACCACCAGCCGCGAGATCGTGCAGATGGCGCGCGACGCCGGAGCGCGCAAAGTGTATTTCGCTTCCGCTGCGCCGCCGGTCAAGTTCCCCAACGTGTACGGCATCGACATGCCCAGCCGCACCGAACTGATCGCCACCGGCCGCAGCGACGAAGAGATCTGCCGCGAGATCAGCGCCGACCGTCTGTTCTATCAGGACATCGAAGATCTGAAAGCGGCGGTGTTCAAGGCGAATCCGGCACTGAGCGGTTTCGACTGTTCCTGTTTCGATGGCAACTACATCACCGGTGACATCACACCCGAATATCTGGATGAGATCGAGGCGGCGCGCGGTGCAGGCAAGGCGAACAAGACGCCGGACGACGACCAGCTGGAGCTGGATCTGGCGATGTCTGCTTCTTCCATGTGAGTTGACGAAGCAAGGCGGGGAGTGCTACTTTCCACCTGCGCCGATTTGAGGAACAGCTTGCGGGCGCTATACAAATTCAGCTAAAGCGGGCGAACCCGGTTTAGCGTCAAGCTTTCCGGGTTTTTTGTTGCGCGTGCGAACAGCCGCGCGGGAGGTGATGATGTCTGACAACGAATACCAACTCGAGACGCTGTCCGTACGTGCGGGCGGGGTGCAAACCCAGTTCCATGAGCATAGCGAGGCGATGTTCCTGACCTCGAGTTTCACTTTTGACAACGCCGCACAGGCAGCTCGACGCTTCATCGGCGAAGAGCCGGGCAATATCTACGCACGCTTCACCAATCCCACGACCAGTATGTTCGAAGAGAGATTGGCCGCGCTGGAAGGCGCGGAACAGTGTGTGGCGACCTCGTCCGGCATGGCTGCCATCCTGTCCTGCTGCATGGGTTTGCTGAAAGCGGGTGACCATATCGTCGCCTCGCGCAGCATGTTCGGTTCGACCATCAACCTGTTCAACAACTACTTCAAGAAGTTCGGCGTGGAGACGACCTATGTCTCGGCGACCGATGTTACGGAGTGGGAAGCGGCGGTGTGCCCGAACACGAAACTGTTCTTTCTGGAGACGCCCTCCAACCCGCTGACCGAGATCTCCGATATCGCGGCCATCGCGGCGGTGGCCAAGGGATGCGGTGCGCTGCTGGCGGTGGACAATTGCTTCTGCACGCCCATCCTGCAACGCCCGCTGGAGCTGGGCGCGGACATCGTCATCCATTCCGCCACGAAATACATCGACGGGCAGGGTCGTGTGCTAGGCGGTGCGGTGCTGGGCAGCAAAAAAATGATGGAGCCGGTGTATGGTTTCCTGCGCACGGCGGGGCCGACCATGAGTGCGTTCAACGCATGGGTGTTCCTCAAGGGGCTGGAGACGCTCAAACTACGCATGGACGCGCACAGCGCGAATGCATTGCAACTGGCGCAGTGGCTGGAACAACAGCCTAACGTGGCGCGCGTGTACTACCCCGGTCTGCCGTCGCATCCGCAGCATGCGCTGGCGATGCAGCAGCAGAAGAGCGGCGGCGGTATCGTGGCGTTCGAGGTGAAGGGCGGCAAGGAGGCTGCTTGGAAGGTGATCGACAACACTAAGCTGCTGTCCATCACTGCCAACCTGGGTGACACCAAGACCACCATCACCCATCCGGCCACCACCACCCATGCTCGCATCACACCCGAAGCGCGCGCAGCGGCCGGCATCACCGATGGCTTGATCCGCATCGCGGTCGGGCTGGAGGCTGTGGTCGACATCCAGAACGACCTCGCACGAGGACTGTGATGGATGTGCTGGCGGCAAAGGTCGGCGCTGCGCTCAAATCGCACGGCATGATGCTGGCGACGGCGGAGTCCTGTACCGGCGGCGGCATCGCGCAGGCAGTCACCAGCGTCGCAGGCAGTTCGGCGTGGTTCGAGCGCGGTTTCGTCACCTATTCCAACCTGTCCAAGCAGCAGATGCTGGGCGTGCAGGAAGCCACGCTGATCGCCTGTGGCGCGGTGTCGGAGGCCGTCGTGCGCGAGATGGCGGAGGGCGCACTGCATAACAGTACGGCGCAGGTGTCGCTGGCAGTGAGCGGCATCGCCGGTCCTGACGGCGGTACGCCCGACAAGCCGGTCGGCACGGTCTGGTTCGCCTGGGCGCTCGCCGACGGCGTCACCACGGCGGCGCGCCACCGGTTCTCGGGCGATCGGGACGAGGTGAGAGCGCAGGCGATGCGTGTGGCGTTGCAGGGCGTACTCGAGCGGCTGCCCCAAATTACCCTTCTCGCATAAAAAAAGAACGAACGTTCTGTACAAGTCCAAAACCTTGTGCAACAATCCGCTCCGAAATTTTCCCAAGGAGATCGAACATGGATGACAACAAAAGCAAGGCTCTCGCTGCGGCACTGAGCCAGATCGAAAAACAATTCGGCAAGGGCTCCATCATGCGCCTGGGCGAGGGCGAGGTGATCAAGGATATCGAAGTGGTGTCCACCGGCTCCTTGGGACTGGACATCGCGCTGGGCGTCGGCGGTCTGCCGCGCGGCCGTGTGGTCGAGATCTACGGTCCGGAATCTTCCGGCAAGACCACACTGACCCTGCAAGTCATCGCCGAGATGCAGAAACTGGGCGGTACGGCAGCTTTCATCGACGCCGAACACGCGCTCGATCCGCAGTACGCACAGAAGCTGGGTGTGCGCGTGGAAGACCTGCTCATCTCGCAACCTGACAACGGCGAACAGGCATTGGAGATCGCCGATATGCTGGTGCGTTCCAGCTCGGTCGATGTGGTCGTGATCGACTCCGTCGCCGCCCTCACGCCGCGCGCCGAGATCGAAGGCGAGATGGGCGATGCGCAGATGGGTCTGCATGCGCGCCTGATGTCGCAAGCGCTGCGCAAACTCACCGCCAACATCAAACGCTCCAATACACTGGTCATCTTCATCAACCAGATCCGTATGAAGATCGGCGTGATGTTCGGTAACCCCGAGACCACCACCGGCGGTAACGCGCTCAAGTTCTACGCCTCGGTGCGCCTCGACATCCGCCGTACCGGTGCGATCAAGAAGGGCGACGAGGTCATCGGCAACGAGACTCGCGTCAAAGTGGTGAAGAACAAGGTCGCCCCGCCGTTCAAGGAAGCACATTTCGACATCCTGTACGGGGAAGGCATCTCGCGCGAGGGCGAAGTGGTCGAACTGGGTGTGCAGCACAAGATCGTCGAGAAATCCGGCGCGTGGTATGCCTACAACGGCGAGAAGATCGGCCAAGGCAAGGACAATGCGCGCGAGTACCTGCGCAACAATCCGGACATCGCCCGCGAGATCGAGAACAAGGTGCGTTCCGCGCTGGGCGTAAACGCCATGGGCACCCGTGAAGTCGCAGAAGAAGCCTGAGTTAAGTCTGCGTGTCCGCGCCATGAAGTATCTGGCGCGGCGCGAGCATAGCCGGGGCGAACTGTGGCAAAAGCTGCAGCCGCATGTGCAGGAAGGTGAAGACCTCGATGCAGTGCTGGATGAACTGGAAAAGCGCAATTGGCTTTCCGATGCGCGCGCAGCCACGCAACTGGTGGATGCCAAACGCTGTCGATTCGGCAGCCAGCGTATCGCACACGAGTTAAGGCAGCGCGGGGTAGGCGAGGAATTGATCGCCGCAGCGATGCCCGAGCTCAAAGGCTCTGAACTGCAAACCGCGCGTGAAGTGTGGCAGCGCAAGTTCGGAAAACATCCCCTGGATTCCAAGGAAAAAGCTCGCCAGATGCGTTTCCTGCAGTCTCGTGGATTCTCCACCGAGGTGATCCTCAAAGTGCTGAGATCCGCCGGTGCAAGTCCGGGTGACGAGGACTGATAGCCATGCCCTAACTGTTTGCCAAATGGTATGATTCGCGCCGTGATGCCGCCCGTGGGGCGGCGTGTTTGTTGAACGATTGCGGCCAGCGGTGACCAGATGAAAAGCAGCGAGATTCGCCAGAAATTCCTAGACTATTTTGCCTCCAAGGGCCACACGGTGGTCGCCTCCAGTTCGCTGGTGCCGCATGAAGACCCGACGCTGTTGTTCACAAATGCGGGTATGAATCAGTTCAAGGATGTGTTCCTCGGCTTCGACAAGCG
This sequence comes from Sideroxydans sp., assembly GCF_054604835.1. Taxonomy (NCBI): domain Bacteria; kingdom Pseudomonadati; phylum Pseudomonadota; class Betaproteobacteria; order Nitrosomonadales; family Gallionellaceae; genus Sideroxydans; species Sideroxydans sp. The sequence continues at coordinate 474,967 of NZ_JBTSFG010000001.1, forward strand.
CCCCTACACACGGGCCACTTCTTCGCAGAAGTGCGTGCGCGCCGGCGGCAAGCACAACGATCTGGAGAACGTCGGCTACACCGCGCGTCACCACACCTTCTTCGAGATGCTGGGAAACTTCAGCTTCGGCGACTACTTCAAGCAGGATGCGATCAAGTACGCCTGGGAATTGCTGACCGAGGTATTCAAGCTGCCCAAAGACAAGCTATACGTCACCGTGTATGCCGAGGACGACGAGGCTTTCGACATCTGGACCAAGGAAGTCGGCGTACCCGCTGAACGCGTGATCCGCATCGGCGACAACAAGGGCGCGCGTTACGCCTCCGACAACTTCTGGATGATGGGTGACACCGGCCCCTGCGGCCCCTGCACCGAGATATTCTACGACCACGGCGAACACATCCCCGGCGGACTGCCAGGCACTCCCGAAGAAGACGGCGACCGCTACATCGAGATCTGGAACAACGTTTTCATGCAGTTCAACCGCGACGAAGCGGGCGTGATGCATCCGTTGCCCAAGCCCTCCGTCGATACCGGCATGGGGCTGGAGCGAATCTCCGCCGTGCTGCAGCATGTGCATGCCAACTACGAGATCGACCTGTTCCAGGCGCTGATCAAAGCTGCCGCGCGCGAGACCCACTGCGCCGACCTGGATTCGCCATCGCTGAAAGTGCTGGCTGATCATATCCGTGCCTGTTCCTTCCTCATCGCCGACGGTGTGATCCCGGGCAATGAAGGTCGCGGCTACGTGCTGCGCCGCATCATCCGCCGCGCCATCCGCCACGGCTACAAGTTGGGCGCGCGCGATGCGTTCTTCTACAAGATGGTGCCCGATCTGGTGGAGCAGATGGGTAGCGCTTATCCCGAACTGGTTGCGGAGCAGGTGCGCGTGAAGGGTGTGCTCAAGCTGGAAGAAGAGCGCTTCTTCGCGACCATCGAGCACGGCATGGCGATCCTCGAAGCCGAACTGGCCGAGATGGAAAAGGCCAGCGTTAAACTATTCAACGGCGAGACGGCATTCAAACTGCATGACACCTACGGCTTCCCGCTGGATCTGACTGCCGACATCTGCCGTGAGCGCGATGTCTATGTGGACGATGAGGCATTCAACGCCGCCATGGCACGCCAAAAGGAACAGGCGCGCGCCGCCGGCAAGTTCAAGATGGCGGCCAATCTGGAATACAGCGGTCCCGCCACCACCTTCCACGGTTACGACACGCTGGAGCATAAAGGCAACGTGCTCGCGCTGTACAAGGACGGCGTGGAAGTGAACGAGCTGGTTGAAGGCGAGTTGGGCGTGGTGGTGTTGGACGACACCCCGTTCTATGCAGAATCCGGCGGTCAGGTGGGCGACAGTGGCGAGTTGCGCAGCGTGCATGGCATCTTTGCGGTGGAAGATACGCAGAAGATCCAGGCGACTGTGTTCGGCCATCACGGTGTGGTGAAGACCGGCAAGCTCTCCGTGGGCAACGGTGTCAATGCGCGCGTGGATATGCCGGCGCGCGCGCGCACCGAGCGCAACCATTCGGTGACGCACCTGATGCACAAGGCATTGCGCGAAGTGCTGGGTGCACACGTGCAGCAGAAAGGCTCGCAAGTCGACCCCGACAAGACACGTTTCGACTTCGTGCAGAACCAGCCGATGACGGATGCGGAGATCCGCAAGGTGGAGGCGCTCGTCAATGCGGAGATACTGTCCAACAGTGCCACCGATGCCAGCGTGATGGGCATCGAGGATGCACAGAAGACCGGCGCGATGATGTTGTTCGGCGAGAAGTACGGCGACGAAGTGCGCGTACTGTCCATCGGCAGCTCCAAGGAATTGTGCGGCGGCACGCACGTGAAGCGTACCGGCGACATCGGCCTGTTCAAGATCGTGGCCGAGAGCGGCGTGGCGGCAGGTGTGCGCCGTGTCGAGGCGGTGACCGGCGAGGGCGCGCTGGCGCTGGTGCAGCAGCAGGAATGGCAGTTGCAACAAGTGGCCGATGCCGTGAAGGCGCAGCCGCAGGAGGCTGCCGCCCGCATCACGCAGATCCTCGATAACATGAAGTTGCTGGAGAAGGAACTCGCCGCGCTGAAATCGAAACTGGCTTCCGCGCAGGGCGACGAACTGCTGGCGCAAGCTCAGGATTTCAACGGTGTGAAGGTGTTGGCCGCCAAGCTGGACGGTGCGGACGCCGCCACCCTGCGCGAGACCATGGACAAGCTTAAAGACAAACTGAAATCTGCCGTAATAGTTCTGGCAACTGAAGCGGATGGCAAAGTTAGTCTGATCGCGGGTGTGACGGCTGATGCCACATCCAAAGTGAAGGCCGGCGAGCTGGTCAACTTCGTCGCGCAACAGGTCGGCGGCAAGGGCGGTGGCCGTCCGGATATGGCGCAGGCAGGCGGCACGCAGCCCGAGCATCTGGCCAAGGCATTGGCTTCCGTGGCGGATTGGGCAAAAGCAAAATTGTGATTCCACTGCCCGAAGTTTGGGCGGTCATTGCTGCAACACTGGGCATCATTTGAGACGGGGAAGGTGATGTTGAAGCAGTCTGGCGACACGATCCTGCTGGTGGAGAACGAGGAAGCGGCGATCCTGCTGGTGCAGCAGGCGGTAGCCAGCTGCACCGGCGAACTGTATCTGGCGGTGGTGCCGGATAGTGTCGCCGCGCTGGATTGGATGTCTGCCGAGACTGCGCATGGTCATCCCGTCCCGCGCCTGATCCTGATCGACCTCAAGTTACCCAAGCTGCTCGGACTGGCTGTACTGCGCACGCTGCGTATGGACAGTCGTCTGACACACGTGCCTATCGTGGTCTATTCGGAAAGCCACGAACCCTCGGACGTGGTGCTTTCCTACCAGATCGGTGCCAACAGTTTCGTGCGCAAGCCGGAGAATCTGGCCGAGTTCAGCCAGTTGATGCGCGATCTGATCGAGTTGGGTTGGCTGGACGAGAACGGCATGGGCAAGGCGCTGCAGCAGACCATCCATTCCTGAGTTGCACACGCTTCAGAACGGCAGCGTCAATTCCGGTGCGGCATCCAGCAACACCTTCCTGAAATCTTCCTGTATGCGCTGCAGCGCTGCCTCGTCATCTGCTTCGAACCTCAGCACGATGGCCGGTGTCGTGTTGGAAGCGCGCATCAGGCCGAAGCCGTCGGCGTATTCCAAGCGCAGGCCGTCGATAGCGATGATCTCCATTGCATCCGCGAAGCGGGCCGAGTTCTGCAGTCGACCGATCAGTGCATGGTTGTCGCCCTCTGCGGTGCGGATATGCAATTCGGGTGTGTTCAACGAGTCGGGGAGGGCATTCAACAGCGCACTCGCATCATCGCACTTGCTCAATATCTCCAGCAGTCTGGCACCGGCATATAAGCCATCGTCGAAGCTGTACCAGCGTTCCTTGAAGAACACATGGCCGGTCATCTCTGCGGCCAGCATCGCGCCGGTCTCTTTCATTCTGGCTTTTATCAGCGAATGTCCGGTCTTCCACATCGAAGGTACGCCGCCATGCTCGCGTATCCAGGGGAACAATCTTCCCGAGCACTTGACGTCGAAGATCACCTCCGCGCCGGGTTGGCGCGCGAGAAGATCCGCCGCGAACAGCATCAACTGACGATCGGGGAAGATGATGCGGCCATCTTTGGTGACGACACCGAGCCGGTCGCCATCACCGTCGAAGGCCAGTCCCAACTCGCTGTCGTCATTGCGCAGACTTGAGATCAGGTCTGTAAGGTTGTCGGGGTCGGAAGGGTCGGGGTGGTGGTTGGGGAAATGACCGTCCACTTCACAGAACAGCTCGTTCACCTTGCAACCCAGACCGCGATAGAGCTTGGCGGCGAAATCGCCTGCGATGCCGTTACCGCAATCCACCGTGATGTTCATTGGCCGGGCCAGGCGGATGTCGCCGATGATGCGCGCCATGTATTCCGGCGCGATGTCGTATCGCGCATAACTGCCGTCGCCGTGGGTCAACTCGTTGCTTTCGATGCGTGCGCGCAAGCTTTGGATAGCGTCGCCCGAAAGCGTCTCTCCGTCCAGCACGATCTTCAGGCCGTTGTACTCGGGCGGATTGTGACTGCCGGTGATCACCACTGCGCAGCCGGTCTTGAGCTGAAACGCGGCGAAGTAGCCCATGGGGGTGGTGATGCGACCGAGATCGATCACATCGACCCCGCTTTTCCGGATGCCGTGAGCCAGTGCTTGAGCGAAAGCCGGGCCGGACAAGCGGCCGTCAAAACCGATGGCGATGGTGTGCTGCTGGCGGGCTTTGGCTTCCGAGCCGATGGCGTGGCCGATGAGGGAGATGATGTCATCGGTCAGTGAGCGACCGACGATGCCGCGTATGTCGTAAGCCTTGAATATCTCGGCGGGTACTGCGGCCATGTGTTATCGGTCGGGAAGGTGTCGAGCTACTTCCTGCGGCGTCAGTTGCAGCATGCAGTTGAAATGCCCCAGCGGACATTCACGTTTGAAGCAGGGACTGCAGGGCAGGTCGAGCTTGAGCACGCGGGCTTGATCGGACAATGGCGGTGTGAATTGCGGGCTGCTGGAGCCGAAGATCGCCAGCATGGGGCGATCCAGCGCGGCAGCGATATGCATCAAACCGGAATCGTTGCTCACCACCAGTTTCGCGCAGGAAAGCAACGCGATGGCTTCGGTGAGGTCGGTCGTGCCGCACAGATTGCGACAAGGCTCGTTGCCGAGCGCCACGATCTTGTCGGCAACTTCCTTATCCTTGGGCGAGCCGATCAGCCATACCGCATAACCTTTGTTGCGCAACCGCTGTGCCAGTTCGGCGTAGTAATGTGCGGGCCAGCGCTTGGCCGGTCCATATTCTGCGCCGGGGCAGAATATGGCGACCGGTTTGTCCAGCGTCAGACCAGCCTTGGCCAGCGCAGCCTGTCGCTGTTCATCGCTGGCATGCAGCTTGGGGGCAGGGATGGGGCGAACGATGTCGGTGTCGCGTTCTTCGGCCAGTGCGGCGAAGCGTTCGACCATCAGCGGCAGTTTGCGCTTGTCCTGTTTGCGCGCATCGTTGAGCAGTCCGTAGCGCATCTCGCCGGTGAAGCCGGTGCGCAATGGGATGTCGGCGAACCAGGGTACCAGGGCCGACTTGAGCGAGTTGGGCAGCACGATGGCCTGATCGTAGCCGTTCTCGCGCAGTCGTTTGCCCAGTGCGCGGCGCGCGCCGAGTTGCAATGCGCCATGCGGGAAGGGATTGATGATGACCTCGCCGACTTCGGGTATCTGGCGCAGCAACTTCTCGGTCCATGGCGGCGCTAGCACGTCTATCTGCACGCCGGGGTGGCGCTGTGTCAGTCGCTGCAGCATGGGCTGCATCAGAACACAGTCGCCTACCCAACTGGGTGCGACGACGAGGATCTTGTTCATCTGGCAGTTCTCAGTGATGACCGCTGGGCAACTCGCCCTTGAACTTGTAGTGGGTGCCGCAGTACGGGCAGACCGCTTCGCCCAGTTTCTCAACCGGGATGGCGACGCGCGGGTGGGCACTCCACAAGCTCACCGAAGGTGTCGGGCAGAACAGCGGCAACGCTTCTGCCGTGACTTCGACATAGCGTTGCGAGATTTGATCGTTGGACATGCTTTCCCCCGGGGATTGTTATACGTGAGCCAGCCAATCGGCGTATTTGTCGTTCTTGCCCGCAACGATGTCGAAGAACGCCGCTTGCAGCTTGGTGGTCACCGGGCCGCGGCTGCCGCTACCGATGGTGCGCGTATCCAGTTCGCGGATCGGTGTCACTTCGGCGGCGGTGCCGGTGAAGAAGGCCTCCTCGGCGCAATACACCTCGTCGCGCGTGATGCGCTTCTCGATCAGTTCCAGCCCCATGTCCTTGGCCAGCGTGATGATGGAATCGCGGGTGATACCTTCCAGGCAAGAGGTCAGGTCGGGCGTGTACAGTTTGCCCTTCTTCACGATGAAGATGTTCTCGCCCGCACCTTCGGCCACGTAACCGTCCACGTCGAGCAGCAGCGCTTCGTCGTAGCCGTCATTCGCCACTTCCTGATGTGCCAGGATGGAGTTGGTATAAGTGCCGACCGATTTGGAGCGGCACATGTTCACATTCACATGATGACGGGTGAAGCTTGAGGTCTTGACGCGGATGCCCTTGGCCATACCTTCTTCGCCGAGGTAGGCGCCCCACGGCCAGGCCGCGATGGCGACATGGGTGCTGACCTTGGTTGCCGCGATGCCCATGGCTTCGGAGCCGTAGAACACGATGGGTCGGATGTAGCACGATTCCAGCTTGTTGGCGCGCACCACTTCTTTTTGCGCTTCAATCAGGGTCTCCTTGTCGAACGGCATCTTCATCTTGAAGATGTAGGCCGAGTTGAACAGACGGTCGGTATGCTCCTGCAGACGGAAGATCGCCGTGCCCTGTGTCGTCTTGTATGCGCGCACGCCCTCGAAAACGCCCATGCCGTAGTGCAGGGTGTGGGTCAGGACATGGGTGGTGGCATCGCGCCAGGGGACGAGCTTGCCGTCGTGCCAGATGAAGCCGTCGCGGTCGGACATGGACATGGTGATTTCCTTGAAAGCGTTGGGTTTGAATTCGGGGGTGAGATTCTAGCTGTTTCCATGGCGATTATGAAGCTGCGAGAACGCCTTATCCCGCATTTGGGGCATATCTCTTTAGTGGGGCATAAGGTAATATCGCGAGTATTCAGTCTGGTATGGCCGGGGGGCGCATGGTGCAGCACATCGATACGCAACAGATAGACCCAGAGATTCTCGATACGCAGGAAGACAAGCTTCGTAAGAGCCTGCTTATCTTTGCCGCGGCATTCATGACCTTCGCTGTCATGTTCTGGCTGGCTATCTACTGGATGATGGGCCTGAATTTCTCCAGCAACGTGCCTTTGGTCTATCAGATCATTTCGGTCGGTTCGCTGGTCTATTACATGAAGACGCGCAACTTTGAAGTGCTGCGTTTCGTGCAGTTGAACCTGTTCCTGTTCGCACCTTTCGTCATGCAGTGGAGCATCGGCAGCTCCATCACTTCCAGCGGCGTGGCATTGTGGGCCTTGCTGGCACCCATTGGCGCGCTGGTGGTTTCCAGCTGGAAGGAATCGGTGCCGTGGTTCGTTGCCTACATGGTGCTGACCGGTGTTTCCGGCTTCTTCGATTTCTATCTGGGTACCGGCAGCACCACAGGCATCCCGCTCAACACCATCGGATTCTTCTTCGCGCTCAACTTCGCCGCGATGTCCGCCATCCTGTATTTTCTGGTGCGCTATTTCGTGATCGAGACGGAGAAGATCAAGCATCAGCTGGATGAACAACATGCTTTGCTGGCCGAGGAGCAGAAAAAATCCGAGCGCGTGCTGTTCAACGTGCTGCCTTCCAATATCGCCGAGCGCCTGAAGAGCAACGAGGGGCTGATCGCGGATGGCTATGCGGATGTGACGGTGATGTTCGCCGATCTGGTCAACTTCACCCAGCTCACCGAGCAGATGTCACCGGAGCAGATGGTCGGCTTGCTCAATACCGTGTTCTCGGGTTTTGACGAACTGTCGGAGAAGTACGGGCTGGAAAAGATCAAGACCATCGGCGATGCTTACATGGTGGTGGGCGGGCTGACACGCGAGCGTCCGGATTACGCGGCCGATGTGGTGAACATGGGGCTGGAGATGATCGAATTCGTCAACAAGCATCCCCTGGCTGCCAAACGCAATCTTGGTGTGCACATCGGTATCGCGACCGGTCCGGTGGTGGCGGGTGTGATTGGCACCAAGCGTTTCATCTACGACCTGTGGGGCGATACTGTGAACATCGCCAGCCGCCTGACTGACGATGCCAAATCAGGCCATATCCTGACCGACCGTCTGACCTTCAACCGTCTTCGTCACGAATATCTGTTCGAGCCGCCGAACGTGCTGAATGTCAAAGGCAAAGGCGAGATGACGTCCTATCGACTGACCGGTCGGGTGGATGGCAAAAATGACACCGGCACGAACAACATCTATCAATTGCCAGCGCAGGGCGGAGCGCCCGCCGTCGCCTGACCACTAGCCAAGCAGCGTCTTCCACAAGGTCTTGACCGCAGCGGTATCCAGTTCGCCCGGTTCTATGCGGGCAGGGGTCTTGTTCAAACGCATCTGATGCTGCAGCCTGCGTAATTCCCGGTAGTGCGCTTGCAAGGCGCTACTGATGCCCTGATCGATCAGTTTCAGTTCGGCCGCCGTCTGCAGCAAGGCCAGATTGCCGATGTTCATTGTCAATTGCGGATAGCGGGATGCATAAGCCAGCACGATGAACTGCACCATGAACTCGATATCCACCATGCCGCCACTGTCGTGCTTGATGTCGAACAACTCTGTCGGATTGGGATGCCCGTCGTGCATCTTCTGTCGCATCTCTTTGACATCCAGCTTCAATTTCTCGACATCGCGCGGCATGCACAGTATCGACTGGCGTATCTGGTCGAATCTTGCGCCCACAGCTGCGTCGCCGGCACAGAAACGCGCCCTTGTCAGTGCCTGGTGTTCCCACACCCAGGCATGCTCCCGTTGGTACGACTCGAAGGCTTCGGTCGAACTGACCAGCAGGCCGCTGTCGCCGTTCGGGCGCAGGCGCAGATCCACCTCGTACAAGCGCCCGGCGGCGGTGTAACTGGAGATCAGTGTGTTGATACGCTGTCCCAGTCGCGCATAGATCTGCCCGGCATCGGGATCGTTGTCTTCGTACAGGAACACCAGGTCGAGGTCCGAGGAATATCCCAGTTCCTTGCCGCCCAGTTTGCCGTAGGCAATCACCGCGAAACTGGGTTGCTCAACGTGCTTTTTGCGCGCATCGCGCCAGCACAGGCGCAACACGTGGCGCAGGATCAGGTCGGCCAGGTCGCTCAAGTGGTCGCTCAGATTCTCCAGCGGCAATACTCCTTGCAGATCCATCGCCAGCAGGTGGAAGGTCTGCACTTGCCTGAACTGACGCAATACATCCATCTCGCGTTCGGTATCACCGTGGTGGGCTTCGAGTTGTTGCAGCAAATGGGCGTCCAGCGCAGGCCAGTCCGGGGCCTCATACAGCTCCCGCGTGTCCAGCAGTTCATCCAGCAGGATGGGGTGTTGCGCCAGATATTCGCCGGCCCATGCGCTGGCACCCAGGATGCGCATCAGTCGCGGCAACGCCTGCGGATATTCGGCAAGAAAGGCCAGATATGCCGCGCGGCGGGCGATGGCTTCGAGCAGATTGAGCGCGCGATGCAATGCGTCATCCGCATTCTTTTCGGCTGCACACAACTTGATGAATCGCGGCACCAGACTGTCCATGCGTTGCCGGCTGATCTCCGGCAATTGCCGGTAGCGGCTGCTGCTGCGCATCTGTATCAGCATGTCGGCGAGTTCGGTCGTTCCGGTATATCCGGCGGTGCCAAGTTGCGTCGCCAACACATCGCGATCACTGTTCTCATGCCAGATGCCGTCGTCGCTTTGTCCCTGCTTGCTGCCGAACACAGCCTCGAACTGCTTGCTGACGAATTCGCGTAGCGGTGCCAGCTCGGCCAGTAGTGCGGCATAGTCGGCATACCCCATGGCGCGCGCGATGATGGCTCTTTGCTCGTCGCCTTCCGGCAGCATCTGTGTCTGTTGGTCGTCCAGATATTGCAAACGGTGTTCCAGATTGCGCAGAAACACGTAACTATCATCCAGGCGCTGCGCCACATCTGCCTGTAGTTCGCCTTCTTGTGCGAGCAGCTGTAATACCTTGCGGGTCGGTTTGATGCGCAGCCGCGCGTCCCGCCCGCCGCGTATCAACTGGAACACCTGCGCGATGAATTCGATCTCGCGTATGCCGCCGGAACCGAGTTTGATATTGTCCTGCCGGTCGCGGCGCACGACTTCGGCGCGTATCTGCGCATGCAGTTTGCGCATGGAATCGAAAGCGCCGAAATCCAGATATTTGCGGAACACGAAAGGCTGCGCCAATTGTTCCAGTTCGGCGATGCGTGTGTCGCCGGAGGGGGAGATGACGCGTGCCTTGATCCAGGCATAACGTTCCCACTCGCGCCCCTGTGCCACCAGATATTCCTCCAGTGCAGCGAAACTCATCGCCAGCGGGCCGCTGTCGCCGTAGGGGCGCAGCCGCATATCGACGCGGAACACGTAGCCGTCGGCGGTGAGGTCGTTCACCAGCGCGATCACCTTGCGTCCCAGCCGGCTGAAGAACTCGTGATTGGAAAGGGTGCGGGCACCGTTCGTCTCACCTTCTTCCGGGTAGACGAAGATGAGGTCGATGTCGGATGAGACATTGAGTTCGCCGCCGCCCAGTTTGCCCATGCCGATCACCAGCATCTGTTGCGGCGCACCGCTTTCCGCGCCGACCGGTTGGCCGAATTGGGCGCTCAGGCTTTCCATCATCAGTGTTTGGGCGCGTTGCACGGCCAGTTCGGCCAGCGCGGTCATGGCGCCCATCACCTCTTCCAGGCCGCACAAGCCGCCCAGGTCGCGCAATATCAGATGCAGCATTACGCGTTTGCGCAGCATGCGCAGGGCGCGCGAAAGCTGCGCTTCGTCGCCGGCGGGAAGTTCATCCAGCCAGCGCCGGATCAGATCCGCATCGGCAGGCGAGCGATGGCCGCCGCGCAAGGTTTCCAGCCAGCCCGGCTCCGCTTCCAGTAATCTGGAAAAATAGTGGCTGCACTGGCTGGCATGGCGGACGAGTTGTTCGAAATCGTTGCTAGGTTCGGGATTGTTCATGGCTGGTTTCGGTTAAAATAAACGCCGTACATTCTGCATCGCATTATAGTCTTCATGTCCCACAGCTTCTCATCTCGTCGCGAAATCCTGCGCGTCGCCGCGCGATGCTAAAACACGTACTCCGTTTTACCGCGATCGGTACATGGAGGCTTTCACGTCTGCTTTTCCTGTTTTTCGTACTGCTGGGCGCGGGCGGCCTGCTTACGCTGCGCTATTGGGTGTTGCCGGGCATCGAACGCTACCACTCTGTCATCGAACTCGCCGCCAGCTCGGCGGTGGGGCGGCAGGTCTCCATCGCGCATATCGAAGCGGATTGGCACGGATTCCGTCCGCGTCTGCTGATGTCCGATGTACGCATCCTGGACGAACAGGGCGCAACGGCATTGCAGTTCCCGCTATTGAGGAACGCGGTAGCGTGGACCACGTTGATTTTCGGTGAGCTGCGTTTTCATAGCCTTGAACTCGAAAGTCCTCAACTGCTTGTGAGGCGCGATGTGCAGGGTAACCGTTTTGTCGCAGGCATTTCGTCCAACGGGCAGGGCGGGCTGAGTTCGGATGCCAATAGCTTGGACTGGCTGTTGCATCAATCTCTGATCGTGGTGCGCAACGGCCGCATCATCTGGCAGGATGAGATGCGCAACGCGCCGCCCATCGCTTTCGAGAATGTCGATCTCGTCATCCAGAATATTCGTGGGCGGCATCGTCTCGCCTTGCATGCCACACCGCCGTCAGCTTTGGCCACGCCTGTCGATCTGCGCGCCAATCTGCGTGGTGACAGTTTTGCCGATTCGACGAGCTGGGAAGGCGAGGTCTACACCAGGATGGATCACACCGACGTGGGCGCCTGGCGTACCTGGTTCGACTTGCCTGCAGCCATGAAACAAGGCAGCGGCGGTGTGCGTCTCTGGTTGGGCATATCCGGGGGCAAGCCGGTGAAGCTGGATGCCGACATCGACCTGCGCGCTGTCAATGCGCGCCTGTCCGAGGACTTGCCCGAGCTGATGCTGCAGCGCATGCAGGGACGTCTGGGCTGGTTGCAGTCGAATGCGGGATTCCAGATGTCGAGCGAAAAACTATCGTTGCGCATGCATGATGGTTTTACCTTGCAGCCGACCGATCTGTTGCTGAATCTGACTGCCAAGAGCGGCTACCGCTCTGCCTCCGGCGAGATAAAGGTGAACGCACTGGAGTTGGCCGACATCAATCGATTGCTGGCTTATCTGCCGGTGGCGCAGGACATCAAACGCAAACTCACCGATTTTGCACCGCAGGGCCAGATACGGGATCTGCATCTGAGCTGGCAGGGTGACCTTGAAAAGTTGCAGCGTTATCAGGTGCACGCCCGCTTCGACAAAGTCGGACTGAAGCAAGTCGGTGAGTTTCCGGCTATCTCGGGCTTGAGCGGCACGGTGGACGGTAGCGACAGTGACGGGATACTGAAGATCGACAGCCGAAAACTGCGCATGCAGGCCCCGGGTTTCCTGTCCGAGCCGCTCGCATTCGACCGCATCTACGGCCAGCTCGACTGGCAGCGCAACAGTCAGCACGGCTGGGATCTCAAGCTGAACAAAGTGCTGGTCTCCAACGCGGATGCGGAAGGGACGGTGTATGGCAGCTATCAGATCAACGACGGCCCCGGCATCGCCGACCTGACGGTCAGCCTGACACGCGTCGAAGTGAAGAACGCCGCGCGCTACATCCCGATGCATGCCTTCAACGACCAGACCTACCGCTGGCTGCAGACCGGCTTGCAGGGCGGTATCGCCGACGCGTTCCAGATGCACGTGCGCGGTGACCTGAATGACTTTCCGTTCCCGGATAGCAAACAGGGGCTGTTCCGCCTGACTGCCAAGGCGAAAGATGTCGCCATTGAATTCGATCCCGGCTGGCCGCGCATAGAAAAAGCCAGTGCGGAGCTGCTGATACAAGGACGTCTGCTGGAGGTGAGGGCAGCCAAGGCCGAAACGGTGGGCGCGGCCTTGCAGAACGTGCGCGTCGCCTTGCCCGACACCTTGTCCAAATCCTTGGTGATGGAAGTCGACGGTGAGGCAGCCGGCCCCACCGAGCATGCGCTCGACTATGTCCGCAATAGTCCGGTGCGCGGCTACCTGAACGGATACACCGACGATTTCCACGCCAAAGGTCGCGGTCTGCTGAAACTGCGGCTGGATATCCCGCTTGCCGGGGATGGCGATACGCGCGTAAAGGGCAGCTATCGCGTGGACGGCAATGAGATCGATCTGGGCGGGAGTGTCCCGTTGTTGCGTCAGGCGAAAGGCAAGTTGACCTTCACCGAGCAAAACATCGCGGCGGAAGGTTTGACCGCGCAGATACTCGGCGGTCCGGCACGGGTCTCGCTGCGCAACGAAGGCAGTGTGCTGTTTGTGCGGGCGAACGGGACATTGGATGCGGATAGCCTGTACGACACCTATGGCTACCCCTTGTTGTGGCGTCTGCATGGCAAGACCGGCTGGCAGGCCGAGATCAGTGTGAAGGACAAGCTGGCGGATGTGAGCGTCAGTTCCGATCTGCAAGGTTTGAGTTCTAACCTGCCGCAACCTTTCGACAAGACGGTGGCACAGCGCCGCCCTCTGAAGTTCGCGTTGAAAGACATCGATGCGCGCAACAGCCGACTGGATTTTCGCTACGGCGATATCTTCAGGATCGGGTTAGCCAGAACCAGAAACACGGCAGGGCACTGGGACATCAAGCGCGGCAATATCCTGCTGGGTAAGGTGGCGGATGCACCTGAAAAGGATGGCATCTGGATCACTGGACAGTTGCCGTATTTCGCCTTGCAGGGATGGAGCGGCTGGTCATCCTTGCCGGATCGCGAAGGCGTGTTGCCCAACATCGCCGGTATCGATGTGAGCATCGATACCGTGCAAGGGTACGGCAGTGCGCTTCATGCGCTGCGCATACGCGGCAGCGGACGCAACGGGCTGATCAGCACGCGTTTGAACGCGCGCGAAGTGAGCGGCGATCTGATCTGGCAACCGCAGGATGAGGGCAAGCTATACGTGCGCTTGAAGCATCTCATGCTGGGTGAGACTTCCGATGTGGAAGTGGCCAAGCTTGCGCAGGATGCACCGCCTGCAGTGGCGGAAGAGATATCCATGCCGGAGATCGACCTGGTCGTCGATCAATTGACATGGAAAGGAAGGGAATTGGGCAAGCTGGAGATGTTGATGGATGACGTCGCAGGCGATGCCGTGCTGAAAACGATGCGCCTGACCAATCCGGATGGCGTGGTGAACGTCGGCGGGCGCTGGCGGCCCGCGCTGGGCGAGACGGAACTGAGCGCGCGTATCGAGATCGCCGATGCCGGCCGCATCCTGGCGCGCTCCGGCTATCCGGAAAGCCTGAGCGGCGGTGGCGGCCTGCTGGTGAGCGAACTGCGCTGGCGCGGTTCGCCGGACGCGCTGGATATCCCCAGCCTGAATGGCACTCTGCAATTGACCACCGGCAAGGGGCGCTTCCTGCAAGTCGATCCGGGCGCGGCAAAATTGCTGGGGGTGCTCAGCCTGCAATCGCTCCCCAAGCGTATCTCGCTAGACTTCACCGATGTGTTCACGCCCGGCTTCGAGTTCAGCAGCATCAAGGGCGGGGCGGTCATCGAGAACGGGTTGCTCAAGACCGACGACTTCGTGATGGCCGGATCCGCCGCCAAGGTCACCCTGCAGGGCGAGGTCGATCTGGCGCGCGAGACGCAGGCGCTTAAAGTGCGTGTCCTGCCGGCCATCGGTGATAACGTTTCGCTGCTGTCCTTTGCTGCTGGGCCAGCCATCGGGGTGGGGGTGTTGCTTACAAACAAACTCCTGCGTGATCCGCTCGATAAGCTGGTTTCGTTTGACTACAATGTCAGCGGCAGTTGGGCTGATCCAAAGGTGGAGCGGATCGGTTCGCCCCGTACGGAACTCGCACCGGATACACAACAATGAATTCCTTCAACGTATACAGAAAGCACTGACAACATGAGCTCTCTTGATTCCACTCAAGCCCGTATCGCCGCGCAGCAGAGCGCTTTCAAGGTCGCCGCCATCCAGATGGCTTCCGGTCCCAATGTCGAAGGCAACCTGAGCGAAGCGCGGCGTCTGGTGGCAGACGCTGCCGGGCAGGGCGCAAAACTGGTGGTGCTGCCGGAGTTCTTCGCCATCATGGGCATGAACGAACAGGACAAGGTCAAAGTGTGCGAGCAGCCTGGCCAGGGTCCGATCCAGCAGTTCATGAGCGAGACCGCACGCAAGCACAAGATATGGCTGCTGGGTTCCTTGCCGCTGGTGTCGAACACACCGAACAAGGTGCGCAACAGTCTGCTGGTGTATGACGAGACCGGCGCGCCGGTGTCGCGCTACGACAAGATCCACCTGTTCAACCTGACTCTGGGCAACGAAAGCTACAACGAAGCACAGACCATCGAAGCCGGTGACAAGGTCGTCGTGGTCGACAGCCCGTTCGGCCGTATCGGTCTGGCTATCTGCTACGACCTGCGCTTCCCCGAGCTGTTCCGCGCCATGAAGGATGTGGACATCATCGTGTTGCCGTCCGCCTTTACCGCCACCACCGGCAAGGTGCACTGGGAACCACTGATCCGTGCCCGCGCCATCGAGAACCTGTCCTACGTCATCGCCGCCGCCCAGGGGGGGTACCACGTGAGCGGACGCGAGACGCACGGCCACAGCATGATCGTCGACCCGTGGGGCCGCATCATGGATGAACTGCAGCGCGGTTCCGGCGTGGTCATCGCCGACGTGAACACCTCATACCAGAAGAGTTTGCGTAGCAGTCTGCCCGCCTTGACTCATCGCACCATCAGCTGCACCTGCTGCGACAAGACATGAGCGCCAGCACCCTCAAGATCGCCGAACACACCCTGCTGGACGCCCACGGCCTGAAAGCAGCCCAGTTGCAACAAGTGTTCGGCAACATGCTGACGCACAAGGTCGACTATGCCGACCTGTATTTCCAGTACAGCCGCGCCGAGAGCTGGTCGCTGGAAGAGGGCATCGTCAAATCCGGCAGCTTTAACATCGATCAGGGTGTGGGCGTGCGCGCAGTCAGTGGCGACAAGACCGCCTTCGCCTATTCCGACGACATCACCCTCGAAGCATTGCAACAGGCCGCCGTTGCGACACGCGCCATCGCGCGCCAGGGCGGCAACCAGACCGCGCCTATCCTGCGCCGCAGCAAGGCGCACGAACTCTATCTGCCGCAAGACCCCATCGCTTCGCTGCGCGCCGACGACAAGGTGGCGTTGCTGGAAAGACTGGAACGTATCGCGCGTGCACTCGATCCGCGTGTGACGCAGGTGATGGCCAATCTGTCCGGAGAATACGAAGTGGTGCTGGTGGCGCGCAACGACGGTTTGATGAGCGCCGACATCCGTCCGCTGGTGCGCCTCTCGCTGCAAGTCATCGTCGAAGGTAACGGCAAACGCGAACAGGGTTCGGCGGGCGGCGGCGGGCGTTTCGGTTACGACTACTTCAGCGAAGAGATCCTGCAACGCTACGCCAAAGAAGCCGTGCATCAGGCCGTGGTCAACCTCGACGCGCGTCCGGCCCCTGCAGGCAACATGACCGTGGTGCTCGGCAACGGCTGGCCCGGCATCCTGCTGCATGAAGCGGTGGGTCACGGACTGGAAGGCGACTTCAACCGCAAGGGCAGTTCCGCCTTCTCCGGACGTGTCGGCAAACGTGTGGCTGCCAAAGGCGTCACAGTGGTGGACGACGGCACCATCAAGGACAGGCGCGGTTCGCTCAATATCGACGACGAAGGAAACCTCACCCAGCGCACCGTGCTGATCGAGGACGGCATCCTGCGCGGCTATCTGCAGGACAGCATGAACGCGCGCCTGATGAAGGTGCCGGTCACCGGCAACGCGCGCCGCGAATCGTTCGCCCATCTGCCCATCCCGCGCATGACCAACACCATGATGATGAACGGCGACAAGACGCCGGAAGAGATCATCGCCTCGGTCAAGCACGGCCTGTATGCCGCCAACTTCGGCGGAGGACAGGTCGATATCACCAGCGGCAAGTTCGTGTTCTCCACCACCGAGGCCTACATGATCGAGGACGGCAAAGTCACCTATCCGGTGAAAGGCGCCACCCTGATCGGCAACGGCCCGGATGCACTGACACGCATCAGCATGATCGGCAACGACATGGCACTCGACAGCGGCGTCGGCACCTGCGGCAAGGAAGGGCAGAGTGTGCCGGTGGGTGTGGGTCAACCGACTGTGCGTATCGACGGACTGACCGTGGGCGGTACGGCCTGACACAGAATGCTGACGCTCAATGCCTTCCTCGCTGTCGGATTGGGCGCTGCATGCGGTGCCTGGCTGCGCTGGGGGCTGGGCATCTGGCTCAATCCCACGATGGCTGAATTGCCGCCGGGCACACTCGCCGCCAATCTGGTCGGCGGTTACCTGATTGGTGTCGCCATCGCGTTCTTCATGCAGCATCCCGGTCTGTCACCGGAATGGCGCTTGCTCATCATCACTGGTTTCCTGGGTGGCCTGACGACCTTCTCGACATTCTCGGCCGAGACTGTCACCCTGTTGATGCGCGGGCAGTATGCTTGGGCGTCCGGCATCGTCGCGGCACACCTCGGCGGTTCGTTGCTGATGACTGTGCTGGGGATACAGACTTTCAAATGGTTCAATGCGGGAGCGTGATATGCAAAGCAATGTCTATCTCAAGTTCTACCTGACCGAGAAACAACTGCATCAAAGCAAATCGATGTCCGAGTGGTTGCTGGAAACGGCACGTGCACTGGGTGCGCCGGGTGGCTCCGTGTTCCGCGCAGTCGCGGGTTTCGGGCGACACGGTCGCTTGCACGAAGAGACTTTTTTTGAATTGGGTGCGGATCTGCCGATACAGGTGGAGTTCGTGCTCGAACCCACGCGTGCCAACCAGTTGCTGGGCGTCATTGCGGCAGAGAATATCTCCCTGCCGTATGTGCGTTATGTCGTTGAGTGCGGCAACACTTTGCCGCAAGACTGAAGGATCACTTACCGGACAGCAGTGTCTCGATCTGGACTTCGGCGGCGATCCAGTAGTCCATCGCGCCACCGGCGAAGCTGTTCTTCTCAGCCAGGAAATAAGCTGCATCCTGCACCATGCGATAACGCTGCTCCGGTGAAGGAACATATTTCGCGGCGGGTTTTTTTGCGGCGACTTTCTTGGGAGCGGCAGCTTTGGCGGCGGGTTTTGCTGCCGTCTTCACTGCGGGTTTGGCTGCAGCCACAGGCTTCTTCGCAACGGCTTTCGGGGCGGCAACTTTTTTCGCGGCTGGTTTGGCAGCAGCGACCTTCTTTGCAGCAGGCTTGGCCACAGCAGTCGTTTTCTTGGTCGCAGTCGCGGCCTTCTTGGTGGTGCTTACAGATTTTGCAGTTGCCATGATGTTCCCCTTTTAATGAAATTCGGTATGCCGGACTACGCTTGAAAGCCCGTCGCTGACGGCGATTCTACACATTTCCTGTGACGCGGAGATTAAATCGTGAGCATGCCACCTTTGCAGGTATGGGCTTGTTCGATGCGGGTGATGGTCGGCAGCAGATTCAAGCCGGTTTTGTTCTTCATCTTCTCCGCATCGTCCTTCAGATCGTCCAGCGACATTTTGATCGGTTTGCCGCGTGCCGCGAAGGCGATGACGTTGCCGCTGTCGCACGACGGGAACGCCAGCGCGCGACCATCGAAGGTCTCTGAGATACGATCGAAACTGGCTTTGTAGCCGCGCGTGCGGCCGAGCAGATTTACCGCCATGATGCCGTTCTCGTTCAGACGCGCGTAACAACTTTCATAGAACGGCGAAGTGTCGAGTTCACCCGCGCGAGCATTCTCGTCGAAGCCGTCCACCAGTATCAGATCGAACTGCTTGTCGTATTCCTCCACGAAACGCGCGCCGTCACCGATCACGATGTTCAAGCGCAGCGGGTCTTCCGGCAACTTGAAGAACTGCTTCGCTGCCGCCACCACGCCGGGTTCGATCTCCACCACCGTCAGTTGCGACAGCGGATAGTTGCGGTACAAGAACTTGGTGATGGAAGCCGCGCCCAGACCGATCAGCAGCACGCGGCGCGGAAAGCGCACGCCGTCGCGCAGCAGCAGGCTGGCCATCATCTCCTTGGTGTATTCCAGTTCCAGATTCCACGGGCGGGCGATGCGCATCGCGCCTTGTATCCAGAGTGAGCCGAAATGAAGGAAGCGGACGCCCGCTTCTTCGCTGATGTCTATGGGATAACTCATTACTGTATTTTGGATGGGGTCGGATTAAAGGTTCTACGGGTCAAACGGCGTGCCAGTGCGAGCAATGCTTCCAGCATCAACAGAAAAGAGAAAGCGAAGCCCGCGCCAAAGAACAACGCGTCCTGATTCATCGGCAAGTTGTAACTGAACTGTCCCAGTGTCTCGTCGATCATTTCGCGGTCGCCTTGGAACATCACGCGGAAGGCCTTGACCGGCATACTCGCCTGCAGCGCAGCCAAATCCGCTTCGAAGCGTAACTTGCGTTGCACCATCTGTTCGAGGGCCGAGCCTTCTTCCTGAAACGGTTTCTCGCTGCTGCCGCGATGAAGCGCGATCAGTTTGTCCATATCGCCCGCGAAATATTTGTCGGCGATAACCTGGAACGGCTGCAGATTGACGGTGACTTCGCGCAGATGTGCATCCACGCGCTTCTGGTATTGATCGACGAAGTTCGGCACCTGCAGGCCGATCAAAAGCGCGGCGCAGGCGACGATGATCATCATGTAGCGGTAGAGCGGGTCACCCATGGTTATCTCAGTGGGGTGCCATCTGGTTCAACAACCAGCGCGCCCATTCGGTCACTTCGGTCGCGCTCATGCCCAGCGTGGCGACCTGTTCGGCCAGTGCATCGCCGGCCGCGCCGTGCAGATGCACTGCCAGCAACAGGGCTTCGTCGGCAGTCAGGCCCTGCGCAATGAAGGCGGCGACCATGCCGCTCAACACATCGCCCATGCCGGCAGCGCTCATGCCGGGGTTGCCGGTCTTGTTCACGTATACCTTGCCGTCGGCGGAAGCGATCAGGCTGTCCGCGCCTTTCAGTACCGCGCTGCCGTGATAGCGCTTGGCGATGTCCAGTACCGAGGCGACGCGCGAATCTTGCACTTCCTCTGTCTTGCTATGCAGCAAGCGCGCGGCTTCGCCGGGATGCGGGGTGAGCAGGGTGGGGCGTTTGCGCTCGAACAGCATGCCTCGCAGGTCGGGACGTTCGGACAGAATGTTCAGCGCATCCGCATCCAGCACCAGCGTCACCTCCAGCTTGATCGCATCGAACAGCAATTTCTGAGCGGGCATGCTGCGGCCCAAGCCGTTGCCGATGGCGACTACGTCCAACCCCGGCAGCTTGAGGGCGTCCTGCGCGCGGTACACCATCAGCTCCGGCATGCGCATATCCACGGCCGGCATCTTGTCCGCCAGCAGGCCGACATGTACCGCGCCCGCCCCCATTTTCAGCGCGGCACGCCCCGCCAGAAAGGCCGCGCCTATCATCCCGTCCCCGCCGCCGATGATGGCGACAGTGCCAAAATTGCCCTTATGGCTGTCTTTCTGGCGCGGTTTCAGGAAGGCGGCGACCTGTTTTTGGGTGATCGGGGTAGGGCGGGGGAGCTTCATGCGGTTTTCCTCGGGTCGTAGAGAGTCGGCTGCATTATAATCGCTGCCTGTTTTCAACGCCGTTTATCCAAGCCATGTTCCTCACTTCGACAGGTAAAGCCGCTCTTTCATCCTTCCGTCTCGACAAACTGCGTGCAGCCCTTGCTGCCACCGGCAGCGGCGTCACCCTCGAAGACACCCGACATTGCTACTTCACCGAGCTTTCCGAGGAACTCGGCGCAGACGAACAGGCGCTGCTGCAACGCCTGCTGAGCCTGGATGAACATGCCGCCGCACCCAAGACCGATGCCGCTACGCAGTCCGTGCTGATCGTGCCGCGCCTGGGCACCATCTCTCCCTGGTCATCCAAAGCCACCGACATCGCGCGTCATTGCGCACTGCCGCAGGTGATGCGCATCGAGCGCGGCGTCACTTATTACCTGAAGAGCAAGAGCGGCAAGCCACTGACGGCCGCCGAACAACAGGCCGTGCTGCCGCTGCTGCATGACCGCATGACCGAGTCCGTGGTGTTCGACACCGACGGTATCGAAGCGCAGATATTCCAGCACGGCACCCCGCAGCCGCTGTCCAGCGTGGACATCCTCGCAGGCGGTGCAGCGGCACTTGAAGTCGCCAACCGTAAACTCGGTCTGGCGCTGTCGTCGGACGAGATCGACTATCTGGTGGAGAACTTCAACAAGCTGGGACGTAACCCCACCGACGTCGAACTGATGATGTTCGCGCAGGCCAATTCCGAACACTGCCGCCACAAGATATTCAACGCCGACTGGATCATCGACGACGAACAGCAAGCCATCTCGCTGTTCGGCATGATCCGCAACACACACAAGCTGCACCCGGAAGGCACGGTGATCGCCTATTCGGACAACTGCTCCGTCATCGAAGGCGCGGCGTTCGAGCGCTTCTACCCGCGTGCGGACGGCAGCTACGAATTCAGCAATGAACTCACCCATATTTTGATGAAGGTGGAGACACACAACCACCCGACCGCCATCGCTCCGTTCGCGGGAGCAGCCACCGGCAGCGGCGGCGAGATCCGCGACGAGGGCGCGACCGGTATCGGTTCCAAGCCCAAGGCGGGCCTCACCGGTTTCACCGTGTCCAACCTCAACATCCCCGGTTTCGCCCAGCCTTGGGAAGCGGACGCCATCGGCAAGCCGGGCCGCATCGCTTCACCTTTGCAGATCATGATCGACGGCCCGCTGGGCGGCGCCGCGTTCAACAACGAATTCGGTCGTCCCAACCTCACCGGCTACTTCCGCACCTTCGAAGAGAAGGTGAACGGCGAAGTGCGCGGCTATCACAAGCCCATCATGCTGGCCGGCGGCGTGGGCAACATCAGCAACGACCACACGGCGAAATCCGATCTGCCCAAGGGCGCATTGCTCATCCAACTGGGCGGCCCCGGCATGTTGATCGGCCTAGGCGGCGGTGCGGCTTCTTCGATGGACACCGGTTCCAACGCCGAGAATCTGGACTTCGATTCCGTGCAGCGCGGCAACCCCGAGATGGAACGTCGCGCGCAGGAAGTCATCGACCGTTGCTGGCAGATGGGTAAGAACAACCCCATCCTCTCCATCCACGACGTGGGCGCGGGCGGTATCTCCAACGCCTTACCGGAGCTGGTGCACGGCGGTGGCATGGGCGCGCGTTTCGAACTGCGCGAAGTGCCGAGTGAAGAACATGGCATGTCGCCGATGCAGATCTGGAGTAACGAAGCGCAAGAGCGTTACGTGCTCGCCATCCCGGCAGAACGTCTGGAAGAATTCCAGGCCATGTGCGAACGCGAGCGTTGTCCGTTCGCCGTGCTCGGCACTGCGGTGGATGAAGACCGTCTGGTGGTGCACGACAACGAATTCGACAACAACGCTGTCGATATGCCGCTCTCCGTGCTGCTGGGCAAGCCGCCCAAGATGACGCGCGACGTGAAGCGCGAGCAAGTCGCACTGACCAAGTTCGACACCAGCGGCATCGCCATCAAGGACGCCGCCGAGCGCGTGTTGCGTCTGCCTTCCGTGGCCGACAAGACCTTCCTCATCTCCATCGGCGACCGTACCGTGGGCGGCTTCACCGCACGCGACCAGATGGTCGGCCCGTGGCAAGTGCCGGTGGCCGATGTGGCCGTCACCACCTTCGGTTACAACACCTATGCGGGTGAGACCTTCGCCATGGGCGAACGCACCCCCATTGCCGTCATCGACGCACCGGCTTCCGGTCGCATGGCCATCGGCGAAGCCATCACCAACATCGCCGCCGCGCAGATCGCCAAGATCGGTGACATCAAACTCTCCGCCAACTGGATGGCCCCCGCCGGTCACCACGGTGAAGACGCCGCGCTGTACGACACTGTGAAAGCGGTCGGCATGGAGCTGTGCCCGCAACTCGGCATCAGCATCCCGGTCGGCAAGGATTCCATGTCGATGAAGACCGCATGGGAAGAGGGCGGCGAGAAGAAGACCGTCACGGCACCGCTGTCGCTGATCATCTCCGCCTTCGCCCCCACACCGGACGTGCGCAAGACACTCACCCCGCAACTGGTGGCCGACACCGACACCGTGGTGCTGCTGATTGACCTGGGATGTGGCAAGAATCGCCTCGGCGGTTCCGCACTGGCACAGGTCTACAAACAAGTGGGCGACATCGCGCCGGACGTGGACGATGCCAACACCCTCAAAGCATTCTTCAATCTGATCCAGCGCTTCAATAGCGAAGGCAAACTGCTCGCCTATCACGACCGTTCCGATGGCGGCATGTTCGCCGCACTGGCCGAGATGAGCTTCGCTTCGCATGTTGGTCTGGATGTGATGCTGGACGAACTGAAGGGCGACGACCTCGAAGTGCTGTTCAACGAAGAGCTGGGTGCCTTGGTGCAAGTGCGCCGTGCCGATCTGGCCGATATCTTTGTGCTGTGCGAAGAAGCCGGTCTGGTCAATGTGCACGAAGTAGCACGCCTCAACACCAGCGGCACGCTCAACGTCATGCGCAACAAGCAGACGGTCTACGAAGAGAATGCCATCGTGTTACGTCGCATGTGGTCCGAGACCACCTACCAGATGCAGAAGCTGCGCGATAACCCGACCTGCGCACAACAGGAATACGACCGCATCCTCGACGCGAAAGACCCCGGCCTGCATGTGAAGCTGAGCTACGACGTGAACGAATACGTCGCCCCGGCCTTCATCAATGCACGTCCCAAGATGGCCATCCTGCGTGAGCAGGGCGTGAACGGCCATGTCGAGATGGCAGCTGCCTTCGACCGCGCGGGTTTCCAAGCGGTGGACGTACATATGAGCGACATCATCGCTGGTCGTGTGAAGCTGGAAGAATTCAAAGGGGTGGTCGCCTGCGGCGGCTTCTCCTACGGCGACGTGCTGGGTGCGGGCGAGGGCTGGGCCAAGTCCATCTTGTTCAACCCGCGTGCGCGTGACGAGTTCGAAGCCTTCTTCAACCGCAACGACACTTTCGCATTGGGCGTGTGTAACGGCTGCCAGATGATGAGCAACCTGCACGAGATCATCCCCGGTGCGGACAACTGGGCGCACTTCGGCCGCAACCAGTCCGAGCAATTCGAAGCGCGCTTCGTGATGGTGGAAGTGCAGGAATCACCCTCCATCCTGTTCGACGGCATGGCCGGCAGCCGCATGCCCATCGTCGTGGCGCACGGCGAAGGCTATGCCGACTTCGGCAACACCAAGCGCCTGCATGCCGCGCAGGAAGTGGTCACCCTGCGGTACATCGACCACTACGGCAAACCGACCACGACCTATCCGCTCAACCCCAACGGTTCGCCGCAAGGCATCACCGGCCTCACCACCGCCGACGGTCGCTTCAGCATCATGATGCCGCACCCCGAGCGCGTGTTCCGTGCCGTGCAGAACTCCTGGTATCCAAAAGACTGGCAAGAGAACGGCGCATGGCTGCGCATGTTCCAGAATGCTAGGAAGTGGGTGGGGTAGGTTGGGTGTTGTAGATGGAATGAAAAAAGGCGACCGGGAGGTCGCCTTTTTATTTGAAGCTACTTGTACTGCCACTATCTTAGTTTTGTAAGGAACTCCATCATTGATGGGGGAAGGCCTTCATCTTTAACTATGCCATCTCCAGTAGGGCGGAATAGCGCTGCCAGTACCGTATCGATATTTCCTTCTTTTGAAAGGCTATCATTACGAATTAGCGATAGATATGTTTTTGCCATTGTGACTCGTTCTGCAGCATCGTTCTCAAGATGCATATTACTCAAGAATATTCTCACAAGTAGACGCAGTACCCAAAAACAAAGGACAGCAACCATGATGAAGGCGGCGACATCCCATGAGGTTAGGAGCGAAGCAGAAATCTTGGATATTGTCGATGTGGCCGGAACTGATGATGTTGCTGCATCAACAGTTCCAGAAATATTTGGTTTCAGTGCGAGACTAATGGAGTTCATCGTCGAAGAAATAAATACTCCAGTAGCAATCATTCCTAGGATGACACTAGCGCCTGAAATTTGCGAAAGTGTTAAATGTTTTTTTCGTTTTGATTCCCAATACTCTACTGGTGCAGCTAAGGCCATATGTTGGTCGTAAGTATTCTTAATGTTCTCAAGTTCTTTTTCGGATGAATCGCGCTGTTTGTCCCATTCAGCAGATCGAGTTGACTGATTATTGTTAAATTCTTCTTGCTGAGAATTTTGCTGCTGAATAAACACCTCGTGTAACTCATTAAAGCGGTTGGTTTGAGTACGTTCTTCTTCTTGATAGTGAGTCAGTGCGGTTTGCACTTCACCGGCTAATCTTTTGAGAGATGAGGCTTCAGTTTTATATCGATCTTTTATGCCTCGCTCAAACAGTCCTTCTTGAAGAAGTGCGTTAATAATAAAACGGATGGGGGCGCCGCTTATTTCAATACCCATCCAGCTTGCAACAATGATTCCAGCTTCTAATATATGCCTTGTATCTCGAACTTCTTCAACAAACTTCCTCTTTGCAGAATTCGGTAGTAGCCATGGGAATTGACGAATTAAGTTTTCAAGGGCAGTACGTGCAGCAGTAAATTGATTATCTGCATGCGCTATGTTGTTCTGGTTTCGAAAGTTAATTGATTGCTGTAGGTGGTTAATTATTGCAGATGTACTCGAATGAATTTTTTGCCACGCCTGATTTGTAGAGTTCTGCCCCTGTCCGCTTAACCAACTCCATTGCTGTTGAAGTTGGTTAATCCAATTAATAATTTCTTCATGAGTTTTCCATTCATGAAGCCCACCTTCTTCGCCAAAGTTTGCTGAAAAATATGCCGTTTTGCTCATTACAAAATCCTTGAATAGGGGTTAGTGCAGTTTCAAAATGAAAGAATCAGCATCACAATGGTTTAGCTTGCGCAACTGGTGCAGATTCTTGCGGGTTCTTTTTTACTGCTGTTGCACGCAAAGATTTTGATGCAGCCTTGGTAATTTTCTTTCTCGCTTCTTCGGCTTTCTCACCTTCAATGACATCGCGCTTGATGACGTCATTCACGAGCACACCTTTGATTTGCTCGATGTCGATCTTCACGTCTGGCGACACACGGCGAAGCTCTCGGCGGATTACTTCCAGAACTGAATCTGATTGCAGCATGGCTCCGATAAAGAATTTGGAGAGGGCTTGTTGTTGGGTGTGATATTCGCCCAAGACGGATCGTTGCCATCCTTCCTTACACCACAAGTAGAGCAGATCAAGGTCGTGCAGACTGCGTGAGTTGAGTGTTGTGAAATCAATATCAACGATCAGTTCGCTTGATATTGGCTTGGCGAAGGTCAGGTGATAGACGCGCCAGCAGATGCCGTTGGTGAGCAGTACCCAATCAACGCCTTGGTTAGCTGCGTAATCGACGGCTTGTTTGACGTGCTGGTCTTTTAAATCCAGACCGATGGCTTTCACCTCGATGAGAGTTTGAAGGACGCCGTTGATCTTGGTGGCGAGGTCGCAGTAGGTTCCGCGAATGGCATATTCGGAAGTCAGTTCGGAGTATTTGTCATACCCGAAAATGTCTTGAAGCATGTCTTTGATGATGGTGACGGTATCTGCTTCACCTACATCGCGTGATTTTGCAGAAGCAAGGATCGTCTGGTATTTCTTGATGCCACTTACCAGACGCTCAGAAACTTTCTTTGGAATAGAAGCCATTGTGTTTCCCCTTTTGCGAACAAGTTATGAGCTGACACTGTTCCCGTCAGTGCGGGAATCTCGTCTTGCGTCGGCCTCCTGTTCCGGGGATCTCGCTGCGTGCCTCGCGCCGTGCGTGCGGGGCGATGTGCGTTGAGCGAATCTGCAAGTTGGTGCGAACTTTAGGGGGCAGGGTGGACGGTGTCAATCTATGTTTGCCCCCGGAAGGTTTCCTGTCCCACTAACTGTCAGAAGTTGTAGATGCCTATGTAGTGTGTGGTTTTCTGCTGTTCGTCCTTGATGGCGGTGATGGTGAGCCAGAAGGGGTGGAGGATGCGACCGTCCTTGTTCTTGATGCGTATCTCGCCGCACCATGAACCTCTTTCATGCAGTCGCTTCCACATCTGTTCATAGAAGGGTTTGTCATGCAGGCCGGATTTGAAGATGCGCGGATTCTTTCCAACAATCTCGTCCATGGTGTAGCCTGATTTGGCAAGGAACTTCTCGTTGGCCCGGATGATATTGGCATCGGCATCGGAGATGACGGTGGGGTCTTTGATCTCGAATGCGACTGCGGCGATGCGCAGATCGTCCTCGATCTGTCTGGATTCGGCGATACGCCTGATCAGGGGTCTGAAGATCAGATAGTAGAAGAAGGGGAAGAGCAGCAGAGACAGCAAGGTGGCATCGAGTAGGGTGTTGTTCAATCTGCTCATGGTCGGGAACAGACGCACCACTTCCATCACGAACACTTCGCTGACGAATACCGCTCCGATCAGGATGAGCAGTAACCTTTTTACCGACTGGATGGTGTCTTTCTTTGGTTTTGTTTGTGGTGCAGATGAAAGATCGGACATGATGGCCTCGCTATTGTTTGATTGCCATACTGACTAGACCGGCGCCGTTCTTGATCCATGCTGGGCTGAGAGGGGCCGGTGTGGTTCGCGATCGGGTGTTATCCCCTTTGCTTGATCGACTGTGCGTGTGATGTGCGTTGTGCGCATCGTTGCCTGAACTGTAGGCGTGGCAGTTATGGCTGTCAATGCTGCAAGCGGGGTTTTGTATGTCAGCTTGGTTGCTACACTCGAAGCATGCGATATTTGGCCCTTGGATACGCCTGCTATGCGTGGGATTCGGGGCGAACGGAAAACTGAATAGGGGAAAATTATGAAGAAGGAATTTTGGCTGGAGCGGTGGGAGCGGGCGGAGATCGGTTTTCATCAGAACGATATCAATCCGTATCTGCAGCAATTTTGGCCGACGCTGAAGTCTGCACAGGATGGCGATGTGTTCGTGCCCTTGTGCGGCAAGAGTCTGGATATGTTGTGGCTGCGCGGGCAGGGGCATCGCGTGCTAGGCGTGGAGCTGAGTGCGATCGCGGTGCGCGACTTTTTCTCGGAGCAGGGCAAGTCCCCTGCGCATACGCACAGTGAGAAGTTCGAGTGCTGCGAGGCGGATGGCATCCGCATCCTGTGCGGGGATTTCTTTGATCTGCGCAAAGAAGATATGGAACGTGTGAATGCGGTGTATGACCGTGCATCATTGGTGGCCTTGCCGGCGGATATGCGTGAACGTTATGCGCAACATCTGGCGGAGATATTGCCGTCCGGCACGCAGGTATTACTGGTGACTTTCGATTATCCGCAGGAGGAGATGCCGGGCCCGCCGTTCGCGGTGTCGGTGGAACAGGTGCGGGCGCTCTATGAGCAGTATGCAAAGATCGATCTGCTGAAGCAGGTGGATATTCTGGATCGGGAGCCGCGCTTCAAGGCGCGCGGTGTGACACGCATGCAGGAGAACATCTTCCTGCTTACGCTGAAGTGATAGTTGGGGTAGGTAGATGAAGGTCGTTCTGGTGCGCCACGGCGAGAGTGAAGGTAATGTGATCCACGAGATCAATGATGATCCCAAGCGAGTCGTGAATCTCACTGCGCGCGGCAGACAGCAGGCAGATGTAGCGGCCGAGCGTTTGCGCGGGATGCCGTTCACGCATGCATATGTGTCCGAGTTCCCCCGTGCGCAGCAGACGATGGACATCCTGCTGAAACACCATGCCTTGCATCCGGTGGTGGATGCGCGATTGAACGAGCGCATCTCAGGCATGGACGGGCAGCATGTGGATAGGTTCAACGATCTGGTGCGTCCCGACTATCTGCACATCAAACCGCCCAGGGGCGAGTCGTTCACCGAGCAGATGGAGCGCGTGTGCAGTTTTCTGGATGAGGCGGCAGCTCGGCATCCGCCGGCGATGGCGCTGGTGGTGTCGCACGAGAACCCGATCATCGCGGCGCTGACGCTGTTGAGCGCGACACCGGAAACGGCCTGTCTGCAGAAGTTGGACAACTGCGGCTCGGTCGAGATCGAGTGGGGATAAGTTTGGCTCAGGCGGTGGTGAGCCCGAGCGAGCACCAGTCCTGCATGCCACCGCGATACCATTTGAGCTTGTCGGCGGGGTAGCCTAAGGAGAGCAGCGTGCGGATATAGTTCGGTGTCTGGCCGCACCAAGGGCCGTTGCAGAAGATGGCGAGGGTGCGGGCGTTACTGAAGTCGTAGCTGCCGTTGTTCTCTTTCACGTCGAACAGTTCCACTAAAGTCTTTTTCACGCCGGGCAGGTCAGTCGCCTGACCGGCCATGTTCTGCGCGTAGGGCACGTTCACCGCGCCAGGGATGGTGACTTTCTCGTACCAGTCCGGGGTGCGCGAATCGACCACCATGTATTGCGTGTCACCCGCTGCGATGCGCTTCAGATAATCCAACACTTCCAGTTCGCCGAACGTTTCGATGCCTGCTGCCAGGCGCATTGGCTGGATGCAGTAGGGCGGGCAGGCGCGCGCGGTGGGTGCATATTCTGTGCGGATGGTCGCGGCAGGGTCTTGCACGCGCTGGATGGTGATGGAAGTGCCTTGGTGTTGCACCTGTACGAAGGGCATATCTGCGGTGATGTTGTATTTGTTCATGGTGCAATCAGGCAGGGGGCTGGATGTATGGATTGTACCCAAGTCGATCTTTCCATGACTGATGTCTGTAGGTGATCCTTTGGGGGCAGGCGCTGTTTGAGGTGCTGAACGATTTGTTGTGCAGGGATTTTCTGATGGTTGAATGAGCTTTCTTGTGTGACAATCCGCTCCGCTTGGGTGGGATATCTATCCGAGCGTGTGCGCTGGTATCTGTATCAGTGAACACATAGGCAAACCTGTCGAAAGGCAGGGACGCAAAGCTTCCGGGCTAAGGGACTAGTTCCTATTCGACCAATTGTCGAGTGCCAGCGGGGCCGCAAGGTAAGTCATTCCTCATTATCTTTCGGCATTCTGCTATCCCGGATTCGGTGCGTATCACCAATACGGGGACACCATGGCAGTGGACAGGCCGACTTCAAGAAAGTCAGACAAGAAGAAGCACAAACCGATCATTGTCCGGCGCACCAAGCTGGTTAAGAAGACGCATCAGAGCGGAACATGGAAGATCGCGTATGCCGATTTTGTGACCGCGATGATGGCGTTCTTTTTGCTGTTGTGGCTGTTGGGCAGTAACGATGAGGCACGCCTGCGCGGCATAGCGAAATATTTCCAGACACCGCTGATGGTGGCCTTCGCCGGCGGGCCGGCGATGACCGACCGAAGCAATATCATCAATGTGGGAAATAACAGCATCGAGGAGGGCGCTGCCCAATTGAAGAGGGGGGCGGAGGAGCATACGAACCGCTTCGATCTGAGCGATGGTCGCCGGGATGCGAAACGCGCGGAACGAGCCAGATTGCTTGAGTTGAAGCAACATCTCGAGCAGGTGATTGATGCGAGTGTGAACCTGCGCAAGTTCAAGGATCAGTTGCTGATCGACATTACTACCCATGGTCTGCGTATCCAGATCATGGATAAGAAGAATCGCCCGATGTTCGATCTGGGTAGCGCCAATCTGAAGCCTTACACTGTTGATATATTGCGCGAGATCGGCACGGTGCTGAATAGCGTGCCGAACAAGGTGAGTATGACGGGGCACACCGACGCGCGAGCCTATCAGGGCGGCGCGGGCAATTATTCGAACTGGGAGTTGTCGATGGACAGGGCCAATGCGGCACGCCGTGAATTGGTGGCGGGCGGCTTGTATGAGGAGAAATTCCTGCGTGTGGTCGGTTTGGCTTCTTCTGCTTTATTCGATGCGGGTGATCCGTTCAGTCCCAGCAATCGGCGTATCAGCATCATTGTGATGAACGAGCAGGCCGAAAGGGCCGCCGGTATGGATGGAGGGGCGGTGGCGGAGGATTGATGCCGAAATCTGCCCACGCTTCCGGTTAGCCGGTTAGCTGCCGGCGGCTTCCTTCTCCTTGGCGCATTCCGGGCAGCCTTCGCTGGGCAGGAACACGATGCCGTGCTTGGGACAGCGCTGGAGGATGACGGTTTTGCCGTCGTGTTCACCTTCTTCGCTGAGGATGATGGAATCGTGGTCGGATTGGCTCATGGTTTCCTCCTCTTGATATTGATATAGCCGGTGCGATGCATTCGGTGTTTATTCACTTGGGCCGAACAGTTCATCCAGCGGGTTTGTGCCTGCGGGTGCATAGGCCGACACCTTCTTTACGGTGAACTCTTCCTGGATGTTGTCGCGGAAGAAGCTCCACGCCGCACCCGAACTGGCGAGTCTGCGCCAGAGGTCATCCCCGACGCCAAGGTATTGCAATGCGTCGCCGTTGTCCAGTTGCACTTGCAGGATGCGGGCGCGTGTGTCGTAGCCGATGGCGCGCAGTTTGCCGGAGTTGATCTTCTTCATTTCCATGCGGATATTCCCTTCAGTTGTTCACTGCAGGATAAACGAAGTCTTGAGCGGCAGGTTGGTACGTCCGACGTTGTCCTTGAGGGTGATGCTGACTTGCCATGCGCCGTAGGGGTCTTCCTGTTCACCGATGAATTTTATGACCGGCGCGGAGAGGTAGAGGTAGTTCGGCTGGCCTTTGAGCGTGCCTTTGAAACAGGTGGCGTCGGTCTGCTGGAATGAGGCGCTGCCGTCCGGCTTGCGCAGGTCGATGTCGCAACTGATGTCGGCACTGCCTTGTTCATCGAGCTTGGGATTGCTGAAGAAGGTGAGGGCGTAGATGGGCTTACCTTTGGAAACGGTCTCGGCCATGCTGAAGTGGGGGATGGCGTCCGGCTGCGTCTCCCATTTGGTTCGCCAATCGTCATCCGAGGTGACGAGCAGCCATCCGCCGAATCCATTCTGTGCTTTTCTGGCATCGGAGTCTGGCTGGATGCGGCCTTGCGGATCCCGCCAGCCGACTTCCATTCTTTTGAGCTGGATCTGGATGGGCTGCGCCATCATCAGCGCGACGAGGGTGTATTCCTTTTCGCTGGGGCGGAACAGTGCATCCTGACGACAGAAGGCGAATGCCTTGTTGTGTACGCACGAGGGGCGGGTCTCTTGCAGTTCGTTCTCAGAAAAGAAGCGGGCAAGATCGGCAGGCTGTGACTCTTTAAGCAGGCAGTTGCGGCCGCAGGTGGCGCTGGCCCAGGTGCCGTCAGGCTGGCGTTGTTCGACGCTCCATTGGCCATCGCTATGTGCGACAAAGAAGCTGAAGTCGGTGATGTGGCCGTCGCGATGGACGACGGCATAGTTGCCGGTGTCGGATTGGTCCAGCGCATTCGCTTGCCATGTCAGGACTAGCAATGTGATGACTGCGAACAGGTACTTCATCGTCTTTCTCCCCTTGGTCGAACAAGTCTGTTGCCGGCTGTTCCCGTTGGTGTGGGAATCATGTCTTGCGCCAGCCTCCTGTTCCGGGGATCTCGTCTGCGGCCTCTCACCGTGCATGCGGTGCGATGTGCCTAGAACGAACTGCAAGTCGTGCGTGAATGTATGGGCTTACGGTGATGCTGTCAATGGTGTGCCGGGTTCTACAGGTTTCAGGTTGGCGTCTGCCGGTGCAGGGCAGCGAGCAATCTGGCGAGGTTGGCCGGCTTGTGGAGCATAGGCCAGGAGATATCGCTGGTCAGGTTGATGAAGCCGGAGGAGGTTTCGCCGGTGATGATGACGGCGCGCAAGGGAGCGAGTTGTCGTTGCTGAAGGATGCGCAACAGTTCCAGTCCGGAGAGATTTCCGTTGAGTGAGTAGTCTACGATGAAGAAGTCGGCATTGCCTATGTCTGAATGGCGCAGCGTGTCTTCTGCGGAGTAAAAGTGCAGAACCTCCGCACCTAGCCCTTGCAGCAGATTGATAAGGCCGGTTGCCACCAGTGCGTCGTCCTCAACCACGACCAGACGTTTGCCCAGGATCAGTCGTTCATGGGCAATGTCATCCTGCAGGATTACGGGTGCGATATGTTCGATCTCGTGCGCTTCACCATTGAGCGGGAGTTGGAATGCGAACACAGAGCCGGATCCAGGGCGCGAACGGCAAGTCACTTTTTCGTCCAGCAGGGCCATGGCGCGCTGACAGATGGAGAGACCCAGTCCCAGCCCCGCGTTACGGTTGCGTTGCGGGTTGGATGCTTGAAAGAACTCTTCGAAGATGTGTTGGACATCAGCCTCGCCGATCCCGATGCCGGTATCCCATACTTGGATCAGGATGTGGCTGCCGCGCTGTCGGGCGCTGATCAGAATGCCGCCACGCGGTGTGAATTTGATGGCGTTGGTGACCAGATTCATCAAGACGGATTGCAGCAGGCCGATGTCTGTG
Organism: Sideroxydans sp.; assembly: GCF_054604835.1. Lineage (NCBI taxonomy): Bacteria > Pseudomonadati > Pseudomonadota > Betaproteobacteria > Nitrosomonadales > Gallionellaceae > Sideroxydans > Sideroxydans sp. The sequence goes on from NZ_JBTSFG010000001.1 coordinate 508,092, forward strand.
CGCACGACTAGTGAACGTCGCGTCGGGAACCGCAGGCGGAAGTCCAATCCTTTGTCTTGTGCGCTCTGGGCGAAGTTTTGTGCGAGCCAGTTGAATAGTTCGGACAGGTCGACAGAGGTGAGTTGGGGTTTGATCAGTCCCGCATCGAATTTGGAGATGTCCAGCAGGCGCTCGAGCAGGCCGGAGAAGACCTTCATGGATTGATCCAGACGCTCGATGATTTCGCTCTGGCGCGGGGTGGGGGAAGTGAGTTTGAGGGTATCGACAAACAGGTTGGCGGCTGCGACAGGTTGCCTCAGGTCATGGCCGGCCGCAGCAAGGAAGCGGGTCTTGGAAAGCTCTTTCTCTTCGAGCATACGGAATGAATGAAGCAATTCCTCTTCCGCCCTGACACGCGCAGTGATGTCTTGCACGGCACCCGTGCCGGTGTGCGGCGCACCGCTGGCGTCAAAGAGTATGTATGCGCGTTCTTCCACCCAGCGGGTTTCGCCGTTGACGAGGACGCGGTGCTGGGTGAGATAGCTGCCGTCTTGCAGTGCTTTGCGCCATGCGGCGTCGACCCTGATCCGATCATCCGGGTGTACATGATCGAGGAAGTGCTTGTAGGTGAGGGGGGTGCCGGGTGGAATGCCGAAGATGCGGTAGGTCTCTTCGGACCAGACCAGTTCGTCCCGCTGCAGGTCGAGTCGCCAGCTGCCGACATGGGCTACGGCCTGCGTTTGCTGTAGCAAGGCTTCGTTGAAGAGGATGCGTTCCTCCGCCAGCTTGTGCTGTGTGATGTCGACGCACAAGCCGGTCATCCGTTCCGTTCCGCTGTCGGAGTCGCGGCGGGTGCTGCCGATGGCAACGATCCATTTGGTTTCACCGTCTGGCAGTATCACCCGGTATTCGTTATAGAGCGGCGTCCTGTCACGCAGGGACGCGGCGACCCGGTCTTGGGCGGCTTTGCGATCTTCAGGATGTAGCAGGCTCTGCCAGGTTTCAAAGGTCTCCTCGGATTTCCTTGGTTCGAGGCCGAACAGCATGAACAGTTCGTCCGACCAAGTGAGCTTGCCGGTTTTCAGGTCCCAGTCCCATACGCCGGCCTTTGAGGTGCGCTGCGCCAGCGACAACATTTCGTTCGCGCGCTGCAGCGATGCGAGCAAGTTCTTTCGTTCGCCCAGCATGGTCGTAACCATGAGGCCGATCAGGGAGGCAGTGAACATATACAGCCAGGCTAGATACATGCCTTCGACATCCGGCAATTCGCCGAAGATGCCTTTTCCCAAAGCGGTGCCTATCACTGTGATCATTGCCAGCACCAGTACGGAGATCGAGGCACCGGTCACGCCCAGCCTGAGTGCGGCCCACAGCACCAGGGGCATGGGCAGGAAGGCCAGTGGCAGATTGTGTCCCTCGAATGTATAGATGAAGGCTGCCCAGCCAGAGAGTGCGAGCAGTAAGGTACAGAGCAAAAGTTGCAAAGGGTGCTGCAGTAGTTCTGCGATGCTCGATCTATTGAGACTCAGTAACAGCGGACTGACCAGCATGATGCTGATGAGGTCACCCAGCCACCAGTTGAACCAGGCAAGCGGTATGCCGGACGGTTGCAGCAGGCCCCCCATCCACAGCGTGCCGGTGCCTATGATCGCGGGTAGCACGGGACTGATCGCCGAAGTGACGATCAGTGCCAGCAGATCCCGCTGGCGGGTGAATGATGGGTCGAACCCCCAGCGTTTCAGCAGCCACACAGCAGTGACCGGTGTCAGCGTGTTACCCGCCGCACTCAGTAGTGATAGCGGAGTGGAGGTGTCGAGCGAAAGATCGAATATGAGCGCGCCGAGAAAGATGCCGGCAATGTTGTGGGGCGAGCCCCAGCGCAACAGGATGGCTGCGGCCATGCCGGTCGGGAGCCAGAACAGGGTGATGTGGTCGTCATGTGTCGGGAAATACAGCCCGAGCCTTGCGCCGGCGAAGTATGCAGCAGCCAGCAGCAGGAGGTTTCTGTACTGTTTCCATGCGTGCGGATGATCTGCTGGCTTGCCCATCATAGGTTATGAGGGAAAGTGTGAGGGGGCGGTCGCGACGCCTTGGGCTGTGTATGACATAACTTACATGCGCTCAAGCGCACCCCCCCATTAGGCGAACGGCTCTGGCCGTTTCGAAAGTATTTGTCGTTGGCCTCTCACCGTGCATGCGGTGCGATGTGCCTTGAACGAACTGCAAGTCGTGCGTGAATGTATGGGGAAGTCGAATCGCTGTCAATCTGGCTCGCCGATTCAAGTTCCGTCCTGGGCGGGGGTATAAATGGCTACCCGGTTCCGTCCCGCCTCTTTTGCGCTGTACATGGCGCTATCGCCATGACTCAGGATGTCGTACTGATTGTCATTCTTGCCATCAAACAATGTGATGCCGATGCTGCTGGTGCATTCATGCGTGATGGGGATCATTTCGTGGCCCTTGGGCTGGGTCAGATGATAGGGGGTCGCCAACGCGGTGATGATCTTTTCAGCGACGACGAAAGCTTGTTTCTGCATCTCCTCGCGGCTGCTGGACAGGTCGCCGAGCACGATCACGAATTCATCGCCGCCGAAGCGCGCGACCGTGTCGATCTCGCGTACCGAGCCGGTGAGTCGTCGTGCGACTTCAATCAGCAATTGGTCGCCGACTTCATGGCCGCATTTGTCGTTGATGGGTTTGAAGTTGTCCAGATCGAGGAACAACAGCGCGCCATAGGCATCGTTGCGTTTGCTGGTGGCGAGCGACTTCGAGAGCCTGTCGCTCAGCATGCGCCGGTTGGGAAGGCGGGTGAGCGGATCGAAGAATGCGAGGGAATAGATCTCCTGTTCGATCTCCTTGCGCTTGCTGATGTCGCGGCAGAAGGCGATGTTGTATTCAAGTTCACCTAATTGGACATGATTGGCCGAAACCTCCACCGGAATGATGCTGCCGTCCTTGCGCCGGTGACGGGTCTCGAACAACTGGGACTTGTCGTTTTTGAGCGATTCCCAGTGCGCCTTCCATTGATCCACAGGGAAATCCGGGTCCAGATCCGGAACGGAGAGTCTCAGCAACTCTTCCTTGCTGTACCCCAATGTCTCACAACTCTGCTTGTTAACGTAGCGGATGCGGCCGTCTTTATCCAGCCAGTAGATGGCGTCGAAGGCCTTGTCCATGGCGAACATGGAGAGCACTAGCTGCGCTTCGGATTCCTTCTTGTCGTTGATGTCCACGCCGCTGCCGATAAAGCCGAGGAACTCGCCTTTGCTATCGTAGCGCGGTACCCCATGGTCGACGATCCAGCGGTATTCGCCGGAGTGATGCCGTAAGCGATATTCCAGGGTGAATTCCCGGCGCGCGTCGAAGGCCATGATGAAGGCGTGCACGCAATCTTCGCGGTCTTCGGGGTGGACGCCTTCCGCCCAGCCTTCTCCCAACTCCTGCGCCATGTTGCGGCCGGTGAAATCCAGCCATACCTGGTTGAAGTATGTGCATTGTTTGTCCGGGCCGGCGAGCCAGATCAACACAGATTCGTTCTTGGCCAGCACGCGCAGGTTCTCTTCGCTCCTGCGCAATTCGGAGACGGCGACCTTGGCTTTGTGCAGGGCCGCACGCGACTGGGTGAGCGCGGTGATCAGGAAGTAAAGCAGGATGCTGGTCAGCGTGCCGCTGAAGAAGATCGTCTTGGCTTTGCTGTAGTCCAGACCTGCCCCATTCAGGACATGGTGCTCGCTTAGCAGTGTCCATTCATTGCCGCCGAATTCGAGTTTTTGGCGGATGGTGACGGGCTGTGCCGCGTGGTCTTTCATGACGCGGTTGGTGTAGAGCAGGGCGGTGTCGCTGACTTCGCTTCCATCATAGATGCTGAGTTGAAGAGGCATGGCGCTCTCCTCGGGCTTTGCTGCACCAAGGGCATTCTCGATCATGTCTTTCATGCGGAAGGGGCTGTATATCCAGCCATACAATGCAGCACGACGTTGGGATTCGGTTTCGTGCGGCATCCCTTTCCGGTATAGCGGGAGGTACATGAGTGTGCCCGCCTGGACATCCTCCGAGGTCTCTTGTACGAGCTTTACCTTGCCGGAAAGGGCGGCAGAATCCGTGTCGCGCGCGCGGTCCATCGCGGCTCGGCGGGTGGGTTCGGAGTACATGTTGTAGCCGAAGGCGCGCAAGTTGCGTCCGGTGAACGGCTCCAGATAGACGATGGCAGTGTAGTTCTCATGATCCTGCTTGGGCCACACTTCGTAGTCGGGGAAGCCTTTACGGCGAACCGATGCGATGTGCGAAGCAAGTTGCTTGCGGGGTATCCATTGGGCATAACCTATGCCCTGCACACTTTTGAAGTGTTCACTCAACTGTATGCGATGGGTATAGCGCTTCCATTCATCGCGCGTCACGCTGGCGGAGGAGTCGAAAAAGGCGGCAGCGCCCAGCAATACCTGTTCGTGCGAGGCTAGCGTAGCTAATAGATGCATGCGCACCTCTTCTGCATCCGAGGCATAGCGTTCAAGCGCGATCTCGTCGGCGTCGACTTTTGCATCGAGGCTGAAATACAGAGTGATAGCCATGCCCGCAAGCATCACCGCAAAGGCGTACTTGCAGAATTGCTTCACGTCAGCCATGAGGTGCATGGCGGATATTTCGATCTGCTTTACAGACACTGGATTCCCCTTGATGCGGACAACGACTGGCTTAATCCCTCTACGGGGATACTTTCTTGCGCCAGCCTCCTGTCCGGGGATCTCGTTGACCTTCCTCCAGCGTGCATGCGGTGGAGTGTGAGTTCAGCGAATCTGCAAGTCGGGCGAAACTCTATGGGCACAATACCTGTGTGTCAATGACCCTTTTGAGGGAGTGGGGCGATGTATTGCCATGAAACAGACCACTCGCCGCCGGTATAATGCGGGCGCAATTTCCCGGTTAAATTAGATTCTGGAGTCATCGTGTTCAAGCTTATCGGTATCGCAGTCGGTTATTTCCTGTTTGGTTGGGTGGGCGCTTTCCTCGGTCTGGTCCTGGGGGTGGTCATCGACCGTATCCGCGCGTTCGGTCAGGGCGCGCTCAATCCCTTGCATGCGGCATTGCGGCAGGCCGTATTCCTGGAGACGGTGTTCATCGCCATGGGCAAGCTGGCCAAGGCGGACGGGCGAGTATCGGAGGTGGAGATCGCGCACGCCGAGGTGTTGATGCAGAAGCTGGGCATGACGCCGGAGCATCGCCAGCAGGCCATCGCGCTGTTCAAGCAGGGCGCTTCAGGCGATGGCGACGTGTATGCGCTCTGCAAGAAATTCATGTCGGCATGCGGCCATACCCATCACCTGAAAGAGATGCTGCTGGTCTATCTGATCGTGATGGCAATGGCGGACGGTGAATACCATCCGGAAGAAGAGAAGCTGTTGACCGAGATCGCCGGGCACTTGGGCTACGGGCCGGAAGCGTTCAAGCGTTTGCTGGATATGGTGGTGAACCAGACGCACTTCGCGGGCGGTGGTCAGGCGAACAGCGAGACCGCGCTTGAAGATGCCTACAAGGCGCTGGGCGTGAGCAAGGAACAAAGCGATGCGGAAGTGAAGCGCGCTTACCGCAAGCTGATGAGCAAATATCACCCCGACAAGCTGATGGGGCAGGGTTTGCCGGAAGACATGATCAAGGTGGCGACCGAGCAGGCGAAAGATATTCAGCTCGCTTACGATATGGTGAGCAAACAGCGCGGGATGTAATTAAGAGACAATACAAAACGCCGCACAGCGCATGAAGCGTTGTGCGGCGTTTTCGTTTTCAGGCGGTCGTGTCGACGACGGTGCCGATGCTGGCGGTGGAGACACTGCTCGTCGCGTTCGGCGCGGAATAGGTGTCGGCCTTGGCTGTGGCGATCTGATCCGGTAGCCGATCATAAGAGGTCTGCAGATTCGTCTGTGCGGTCTCGATGTTCGAGGCAGCCCTGACGTTGACATTGATGCGGTTGGCTTCCGACTGCGCCTGTCCGGCCTGTATTTCCAGCTCGCGGGCATTCTGTTGCGCACGTGCTGCATCGAACCGAGCCGAGCGTGCCTGACTCTGTAGCGATTGGGCATTTTGAGCTGCCTGGTCTGCTGTACGTTGCGCTTGCTGTTGCCGGAACTGCTGTACGTAGCCGCCAGTGCTCAGGGATAGAGAAGATGCGGTAGGCATGGCATTACTCCCTGCGTGAATCTATGCCTGAAAGCATACGCCTCGCGCGGGTGATGTACAAGTGTTTGATCCTGAAGGTGGATCGCACCCTTGCTTCAGTATCCGAACAACGGCTCTTTGGCTTCCTTGGCGCGATACATCTCTTTCAGGCGAGCCTTGGCGCCTTCATGGCCTTGTTCTGCCGCCTTGCGGTACCACTCGACTGCCTGTTTGGGACTTTTCTCCACGCCCATGCCTTTGCGGTACAGGCTGCCCAACTGGAATTGTGCTTCGGCATCGTTCAATTCAGCCGACTTGGAGAACCATGTGTAGGCGATGCGGTAGTCCGGGGCGAAAGCCATGCCGTCGCTGTACATCATGCCCAGCGCCATATAGGCATCCGGATAATCGCGGTTGGCTGCTTGCTGCAACCAGTTCAGCGCCTCGGTATCGTTCTGTCGCACGCCGATCCCTTTGGCATAACTGGTGCCCAGACGGAACATCGCCCATGCATCACCTTTACCCGACAGGTGCCGGTAGAGATCGAGCTTCTGCGGACATACGGTCTTCTCGAAGCGGGCGAGGCGATCGGCGAACACTTCATCGACCCGTTTGGCGATACGGGAATAATTGTCGCGCCAATCTCCGCGACGATATCTGTCGAGTTGCATCAAGGCAGTGTTGAAGTTGCTGCACATGCGCGACATCTCGCCGCGTTGTTCCAACTTGATCCCTTCCTCGAACTTTTCATCAGCCTGATCCATCACCTTGTTGGCGCACTTGGATTCGCGGTAATGCATGATGCTGGTGTCCGCGACATCCGTTTCGCTCGGGTCGCATGACGATGCGATGGTTACGCCGCTGCAAAGCGTCAATGCTGCAGCAAGGGTTAGTGTGGATAGGCTTCGTGACATGTGGGAATTCCTTGCATTAAGTGACTATGGCCGAACTTTAGGGCGAGTGCGCCGAGGCTGTCAACGTGGAATCAAGTGTTGTCCGCTGCCGGACCACTCCGAAAATAAAAAGGACATCGCGAGGATGTCCTTTTTATCGACGTATCGGAAGTCCTTATTCGATACGCGCTTTGCTGCGCAGATCGGCGATGGCTTTTTGCACCGCTTCCTGTTTGCGACGCTGCTCCAGACGCGGCTTCATCTCTTCAAAGGTCGGCACCTTCAGTTCGCGGGTGTCTTCCAGCTTGATGACGTGCCAGCCGTACTGGGTCTGTACCGGGTCGCTGATCTGACCTTTCTTTAGCTGGAGGATAGCCTCGCCGAATGGCTGCACGAAATTGCTCGGTACGGTGAAGCCCAGATCGCCGCCTTTGTCCTTGGAGCCTGGATCGTTCGACTTCTGCTTGGCGACTTTGGCGAAGGATTCCTTCTTCACGCGCTTGGCGATAGCTTTGGCTTCATCTTCGGTGGCGACGAGAATGTGGGACACCTTGTATTCCTTGTCGCCCACGCGCGACTTCATGGTCTCGTAATCCTGCTTCAGCACGGCTTCATCGACTGGATTGTTCTTTACGAAATCCTGTACGAAGGCGCTCGCAAGCACGGATTGGCGGGCCAGCTCCAGTTGCTGCTTGGTGTCGTCCTGCTTCTCCAGACCCTGTTTGTCGGCAGCCTGAGACAGCACTTCCAGATTGATCAGGTCTTCGCGGATGGCTTTGCGCAATTCTTCAGAATCGGATTGACCGCCCTGGGCTGCTGCGACGTTGACGCGCAGGTCGACGCGGGACTGCGGGATCGCCACGCCGTTCACCAGCGCGACAGGTTTGCCGGCATCAGCGGCTTGCGCACCCGTGGCGAGCAGCAGAGCCGAGAGCAGGGCGAATCGGGAGAAATTCAGCATGTTTCATTCCTTTGAGCGTTAGTTGACAGGTTGGGCTTGATTGTCCGGCGCGAAATATAGCACAGGGTGACCGGCGTGTTCAGCGGGGGAAGACCTGTTTGAAAGGGCGCACTTCGACTTGTGCATAGACGCCTGCCGCCACATAGGGGTCGGCGGCCGCCCAAGACTTTGCGGCTTGCAGGGTCTCGAATTCGGCAACGATCAAACTGCCTGTGAAACCGGCCGCGCCCGGATCGTTCGCATCCACGGATGGGAAAGGTCCGGCCAGCAGCAGGCGACCTTCGTTTTGCAGTTTTTCCAGACGCTCAAGATGGGCAGGGCGTGCGCGTTGGCGCAGCGGCAGGCTGTTCTCGACGTCTTGACCAAAGATGGCATACAGCATGTCAGGACTCCTTGTGATCTTCTTCCACGTGTTTGGCCAGCATCGCCGCCTGCACGAGGATGAACACCAGCATGATGCCGGTGGCACCGAACAGCTTGAAGTTCACCCAGACATCGGTGCTGAAATTGAAAGCGACGTACAGGTTGATGATACCCAGCAGGGCGAAAAATCCGCTCCAGGCCAGATTGAGTCTATGCCAGACGAAATCTGGCAGGGTCATCTTCTCGTGCAGCAGCGCGCGCATCAGGTTCTTCTTCAGCGCGAAGGCAGAGAACAGCAAGGTCGCGGTGAAGAACCAGTACAGGATGGTCGGCTTCCATTTGATGAAAGTCTCGTCATGCAGTAACAGCGTCGCACCGCCGAACACGGTGATGATGCCGAGGCTGACCCACAGCATGGTGTCGACCTTGCCGTGATGGTATTTCACCCAGGCGACCTGCACGAAGGTGGCGGCGATGGCAGCCGCTGTGGCGGCGAACACACCCGCCACTTTGAACACGATGAAAAATAGGATGACCGGGAAAAGGTCGAACAGGATCTTCATGAGCGATCCAATGCTAAAGAGGCGGAATTGAGGCAGTAACGCAAGCCAGTCGGTTCGGGGCCGTCCTCGAACACATGGCCCAGATGCGAGCCGCAGTTCGCGCAGCCGACTTCGATGCGGCCCATGCCGAGCGGGTCTTCGTCGCTGTATTCAACGGCCTCTTCCCGCAGGGGTTGCCAGAAGCTGGGCCAGCCGGTGCCGGATTCGTACTTGGTCTCCGCATCGAACAGCGGGGCACCGCAGCATATGCAGCGGTAGACGCCGAGGTCGTGGCAATCCCAGTATTCGCCGGTGAAGGCGACTTCGGTGCCGCCTTTGCGGCAGATCTCGTATTGCTCGGGCGTGAGTTCTTCACGCCATTCTTCTTCAGTCTTGTCGATGTCGCTCATTTATTGTCAGCCAGTGATAGTTGGATGCTGGGTCGTGCGCTCATGCGCAGGAACCATGCGGCAAGGTTGGGATGTGCGCCGCGCCAGTCGCGTTCTGGCTGGCGCAGGTCGAGATAGGCCAGTGCACTCACCAGTGCCAGATCGGCCAGCGTGAGCGCATCGCCTTCGCACCAGTCGCGCGTGCCGAGCTGTGCGGCGATGTGTTGCAAGGTGTGCGTGATGGCGTTGTTGTGCAATGCCAGCGTGGCAGGGAGTTGATTCCCTTGCGGACGCAGCACTTCGTTCCTCACCACGATAGCGGAATCCATGATGCCGTCGGCCAATGCCTCCCAGCGCCGCACCCGCATGCGCGCCAAGGCATCGTTGCGCGGGATGAGGATGGGCGTGTCGTTCAGCGTGTCGGCATATTCCGCGATCACCACGGAATCAAAGATGCATTCGCCATCGTCAAGGATCAGTGCCGGGATGCGTCCCAGCGGATTGACGCGGTATACCTCGCTGTTCGGGTCGCTGGGCGGATCGACCACATAGTCATGCGCCATGTTCTTCTCCAGCAGCACCAGACGTGCTTTGCGCACGTATGGGCTGGTGTTGGAGCCGATCAGCTTCACAGTACCTCGCCTGCGTGATCCGCCAGACGCGAACGCTCGCCGCGCTGCAGCGTGACGTGACCGCTGTGTGCCCAACCCTTGAAACGGTCCACCACATAGGTGAGGCCGGAACTGCCTTCGGTCAGATAAGGCGTGTCGATCTGCGCGATGTTGCCCATGCAAACCACCTTGGTGCCGGGGCCGGCACGCGTGATCAGCGTCTTCATCTGCTTGGGCGTCAGGTTCTGCGCTTCGTCGATGATGAGGAACTTGTTGAGGAAGGTGCGGCCGCGCATGAAGTTTAGCGACTTGATCTTGATGCGCGAGCGGATCAGGTCGCGCGTCGCGGCGCGGCCCCATTCGCCGCCTTCTTCGCTGGACTGGTTGAGCACGTCCAGATTGTCGTCCAGCGCGCCCATCCATGGCGACATCTTCTCTTCCTCGGTGCCCGGCAGGAAGCCGATGTCCTCGCCCACCGAGACGGTGACGCGGGTCATGATGATCTCGGAATAGATCTTCTGTTCCAGCACCTGCATCAGTCCTGCCGCCAGGGTGAGCAGCGTCTTGCCGGTACCGGCCTGACCGAGCAGGGTGACGAAGTCGATCTCGGGGTTCATCAGCAGATTCAACACGAAGTTCTGTTCGCGGTTGCGCGCGGTGATGCCCCAGATGGCATTCTTGCTGTGCGTGTAATCGGTCAGCGTGAGCAGGGTGGCGGTATCGTCCTGCTGCGCGGCGACCACGGCGTAGAACGGCTTTTCGGCATTGTCCTGATAGACGAACTCGTTCACCAGCATGTCGCGGCACAGCGGCCCTTTGATGGTGTAGAAAGTCTGGCTGGCCTGCGTGCCGGACTTCATGTCCTTGCCGTGTGTCTCCCAGAAATCGGCAGGCAGTTCGCGTGTGCCGGCATACAACAGGTCGGTGTCTTCCAGCACCTTGTCGTTGAAGTAATCCTGCGCCGACAGACCCAATGCACGCGCTTTGATGCGCATGTTGATGTCTTTGGAGACCAGTGTGACCTGACGTTGCGCCTGATGCTTGTGCATGTGGGCGACCACCGCCAGGATGGCGTTGTCTGCTTTGCCGTTGGCAAGATTCTCGGGCAATTCATGCGTGATGAACTCGGTCTGCAGATAGAGGCGACCGGTGGCGTTCTTGTTGCCCAGCGCATCCAGCGGCACGCCCTGGTTGATGTTGTCTTCGGATTCGCTGACCAGATTGTCCAGAAAGCGGCTGGCCTGACGCGCGTTGCGCGCCACTTCGGTCATGCCCTTCTTGTTGTTGTCCAACTCTTCCAGCACGAACATCGGCAGGTAGACATCGTGTTCCTCGAAACGGAACAGGCTGGTGGGGTCGTGCATCAGCACGTTGGTGTCCAGCACGAACAGCTTGGTGGTCTTGTCCGACGAGGTTTTACGGGCGTTCATATTTTTCCTTATAGAGATTGAACGAATTCGAGGACTTCCTGTGCGTGGCCGTCGGCTTTCAGGCCGCGCCATTCCTTGCGGATCACGCCCTTGGCATCGAGCATGAAGGTGCTGCGTTCGATGCCGCGAACATCTTTGCCGTACAGCTTCTTCTGCTTGATCACGCCGAAGATATTGCAGGCGATCTCTTCAGCGTCGGACAACAACTCGAACGGCAGGGTGAACTTGGCCTTGAAGTTCTCGTGCGATTTGATGCTGTCACGCGAGACACCGACGATCTCGCAACCCGCCTTTTGATATTCGGCATACAGGTCGCGGAACTGCTGCGCTTCGGTGGTGCATCCCGGCGTGTTGTCCTTGGGATAGAAATAGATGACCAGAGACTTGCTGCGTATGGGATGAAGGTTGAAATCGGCGCCGCCGGTAGCGGGCAGGGTGAAATCGGTGACTGGCTTGTTTGGCATTCAATACTCCGTTAGATGCCTGCATTGTTGTCAAAACGGCGACATATGGCAAGCACACACAAGCAACTTTATCTGTGCTACGTTGCTGCCCCGTACAAAACGCACAGACACAGGATGCAGGACGAAGATTACATGCGCGAGGCATTGCATCTGGCCGCACAGGCTGCAGAAGCGGGCGAGGTGCCGGTGGGCGCGGTGGTGGTGAAGGATGGCGAGATCGTCGGGCGCGGTTTCAATTCCCCCATCTCGCGCCACGATCCGACCGCGCACGCCGAGATCGCGGCGATGCGCGATGCGGCGCGACATCTGGGCAATTACCGGCTGGTCGGCTGCGAGTTGTACGTCACGCTCGAACCATGCCTGATGTGCGTCGGCGCGATGTTCCATGCCCGCATCGCGCGAGTGGTGTATGGCGCCATGGAGCCCAAGACCGGCGCGGCGGGCAGCGTGTTCAACTTGTTCACCGAGCCGCGCCTGAACCATCATGCGCGCATCGAAGGCGGCGTGCTGGCGGAGGAGTGCGGCAAGATGCTCAGCGATTTCTTCGCCATGCGCCGCGCGCAGCAAAAAGCCCAATGAAGATAACCATCCACATCCCCACACAGACGATGCGGCTGTTCGACGACAAAGGTGTATTGTTGCGCAGCTACGGTGTTTCTACCGGTGCAAAGGGAGTGGGAGAGGAAAGTGGCAGTTACTGCACGCCGCGCGGCAAGCATGTCATCCGTGCCAAGATCGGCGCAGGTCAGGCTGTCGATACCGTGTTCGTGCGACGCCGTCCGACCGGTGAGATCTACACGCCGGAACTCGGCGCAACGCATCCCGATCGTGACTGGATACTGACAAGGATATTGTGGCTATCCGGTTTGGAGCGAGGATACAACCGTGGCGGGAGTTGCGATACCATGCGCCGCTATATCTACATCCACGGCACGCCGGACGAGGTCGAGATGGGCAAGCCGGGTTCGCATGGCTGCATCCGCATGCGCAACGCCGACCTGCTGGAATTGTTCGAACGGGTCGATGCCGGTACACAAGTGGACATCGTTGCATAACGATTCGGGAGGCGAGGATGAGCAATCCTTTTACAGTGAGTCTGGTGTGCTGGCATGACGGAGAGCCGCTGCTGCGGGCGATACGCGAAGCAGTCTTTATTCGCGAGCAGGGCGTGCCGGAAGAACTGGAGTGGGATGAGTTCGACGAGACTTGCCGCCATGCTCTGGCGCTGAGTCTGTCAGGTGAGGCGATCGGCTGCGGACGCATCCTGCCGACCGGTCATATCGGCCGTATCGCGGTGATGCAGCCGTGGCGCAAGCAGAAGGTCGGCACTGCCATCATGGAAGCCCTGCTGGACGAGGCGCGATCACGCAAATACCAGTTAGTGGATGTCGATGCGCAGGTGCATGCCGTGCCGTTCTATCAGGGTTTCGGTTTTACTCCGCAAGGGAAAGAGTTTCTGGATGCGGGCTTGCCGCATATCAAGATGACACTCGAACTCAAGCCGCGCTGATCCCATTATTTCCCGTCCAGATACTCCGCATCACTGAAGTTCATCACCGCCTCCGGCTGGAACACCGTGAAGGCGGTGATCAGCATGCCGGTCATGAAAGCCTCGGTCAGCATGATGATGGGGGCGGCGATCAGATAGTGGCGTTGTACCTCGGCCCATGAGTAGTGGCTGAGCAGCAGCAACAGCAAGGTCGTCGCCGCCACGTTCAGCACGATAGCCAGTCCCGCACAGATGAAACCGTTCCACAACACATAGAAGAACAGGTTCTTCGGCAGGTTCTTCCGGCTGAAGCGCAGCAGCCATTCTGTGAACAGTACCGGGATGGTGATCATCAGCAGACCGTTGATGCCGAGTGCGATCCAGTCCGCATCGGCTCTGAAGAATGAGGCCAGCATGACCAGCGTGAGCGTGGCGCTGGCGATCTGCCAGCCGAACATCAGCACGAACAGCGTGGCACCGAGGATGTGGAAATTGAAACCGGGACGGATGCCGGCGTTGAACTGCCAGAACACGAACGCTCCGATGACCAGACCGACCAGCGCGTTGGTCATGGTCTGGTTGTCCAGCAATCTGCGCCAGTCAGTCTTGCGCAGCGAGGGATAGAGGAAAGCTGCGAACAGCAGATCGAACAGCCACAACCACTCGCGCGCGAACAGTGTGGCCGGCAGGTTCATGGCAATGCGTAGGGTAGCGTTTCGAATTCCAAGCGCGGCCCGGTCAATGCACCGAGATGCACCGGGAACGCATCCGCCGCTTCAGTCTGCACCACTACCAGCATCTCGTGGCCACCGTGCGCCGCCTGGGCAGCATTCACCACCTCGCCGCAGGGCTGCGCGGGATCTGCAGCGCTGAACACCTTGTCGCCGGGCAGCGGTGCGGCATCGGTCATCACGCGCGCCAGATACATGCGGCGCTTCGCCTTGCCGAGGTAATGCATGCGCGCCACGACTTCCTGTCCCGGATAGCAGCCTTTCTTGAAATTGATGCCGCCGATCAGTTCGAAATTCACCATCTGCGCGACGAAGGCTTCCTGCGTCTGTGGCAGGATGAAAGGCACACCGGCGCGGATGTCCAGCCAGTCCCAGCAGGGAGAGCCGGCTGGTGCGGCGGCTGCACTCAAGGCTTGCCATATATCCGTCGCGCGTGCGGTGTCGGTGATGATCTGCACGCGGCGTGCATCACGGCGGATCAACGTGGCATCGGCAGCTTGTGCGACGCTCATGCCATCGGCCGGCAAGTCGGCATACAGTCCCTGCACGGCGGACAGCGCCATATCTCCGCTGAACCCGAGGCAAACATTGTTGTCACTGATGTCGGCGATCTTCACCTTGGAACGCAGCACATACATGGTCAGTTTCTTGCGCATCGCTTCGCACAGTCCGCGCGGCATCTGCAGCAGATAGTCATCGCCTTGCTTCCATACCAGCATGCTTGCCAGCATGCGGCCTTTGGCGTTGTTGAAACTGGAGAGTTGCGCGCGTCCGCTGTCGGTATCGCGGATATCGTTGGAGAGCAGGTTCTGCAGGAAGCCCTGTGCGTCTTCGCCGCTCACTTGCAGCAGACCGAACTGCGACAGGTCGCACAGGATGTCGCCGGTCTCGGCGGCGGCGCGCTCTGCCGCGGCATCGCCGAAATCGTGCACCACATCTGCGCTGAGATTCGCGTTCTTGCTTGCCAGGAAACTTTGCCAGTCAGTGTTCATCATCGTCTACCGTGTAATTTGTTGCGTTATGTTACCGTGAACATGAGCCTTTCGGCTAAACTCTCGCGCCATGAAATCCTTGTGGCTAGCCCTGTCTTTGTTGTTGCTCACCGCCTGCGACGGCGCGTTGTGGAACTCTCCTTACGCAACGGACGATGAAGGTGTATCCACCCTCTACACCGCCTTTACCGAGCGTCCCAAGCATCTCGATCCCGCGCAGGCCTACAGCGAGAATGAGTATGAGTTCCTGGCGCAGATCTATGCGCCGCCCCTGCAATACCACTACCTGAAGCGTCCCTACCAACTGGTGCCGCTGGCCGCGCGCGACATGCCGCGCGTGAGTTATTTCGACGCGCACCACAAGCAATTGCCGTTGACTGCGCCGGACGCGCGCATCGCCTACAGCGTGTACGAGATCCGCATCAAACCCTATATGCGCTATCAGCCGCACCCCGCGCTGGTGCCGGCCAATCTGTACCTCAAGGAGCGGGACGTTGCGGGTGTATACAGCCTGACCGACATCCCGGCAGTCGGAACGCGCACCGTCGCCGCCGCCGACTACGCCTACCAGATCAAGCGCCTCGTCCATCCGCAACTGCACACGCCCATCGCCGGGGTGATGATGGAATACATCGTCGGCCTGAAGGAATACGCGGCCGCATTGCAGGCCGCCCACAAGGCACAGCCGGATGCCTTCCTCGATTTGAATGCCTACCCGCTGCCAGGTGTCGAAGTGGTGAACAGCACCACCTATCGCATCACCGTCAAAGGCAAATATCCGCAGTTCGCCTACTGGCTGGCGATGCCGTTCTTCTCTCCCATGCCCCAGGAAGCCGAACGTTTCTATGCCCAGTCTGGCATGAAGGAACGCAATCTCACGCTGGATTGGTGGCCCGTCGGCAGCGGGCCGTACTACCTGTCCGAGAACGACCCCAACCGGCGTATGGTGCTGACCAAGAATCCGTATTACGACAGCGAACGCTATCCGAGCGAAGGCGAGGCGGGCGATGCAGCGGCGGGATTGCTGAAAGATGCGGGCAAGCCATTGCCGCTGATCGAGCAGATCGTGTTCTCGCTGGAGAAAGAGACCATCCCCTACTGGAACAAATTCCTGCAAGGCTATTACGACGCCTCCGGCATCAGCTCCGACAGTTTCGACCAAGCGGTGCAGGTCAGCGTGGGCGGCGAGGCGAACGTCAGCGACGCGATGCAGGCGCAGGGCATCGCGCTGAACACCGCAGTCTCCACCTCTACCATGTACACCGGCTTCAACTGGTTGGACCCCGTGGTGGGTGGCGATAGCGAACGTGCTACCAAACTGCGCCGCGCCATCGCCATCGCGATAGACTTCGAAGAGTTTATCTCCATCTTCGCCAACGGCCGCGGCATCGCCGCACAGTCGCCCATCCCGCCCGGCATCTTCGGCCATCGGGAGGGTTGCGACGGCGTGAATCGCTACGTTTACGACTGTGTGAAGGGTGAAGCGCAACGCAAGTCTGTCGCGGAAGCGCAGAAGTTGCTGGCGCAGGCCGGTTACCCCGGCGGCGTGGATGCGCAGACCGGCAAACCGCTGGTCATCCACCTCGACACCACCGCCAACGGGGTCGGCAACAAGTCGCGGCTGGACTGGATACGCAAACAGTTCGACAAGATCGGTGTGCAGCTCGACGTGCGCAGCACCGACTACAACCGCTTCCAGGACAAGATACGGCGCGGCGATACGCAGATGTTCTATTACGGCTGGAACGCCGATTATCCCGATCCAGAGAACTTCTTCTTCCTGCTGCACGGTCCGCAAGGCAAGGTGAAGTTCAGCGGCGAGAATGCCAGCAACTACGACAGTCCGGAATACGACCGCCTGTTCGAGCGCATGAAGAATATGGAGAACACGCCTGAGCGACAGGCCATCATCGACCGCATGCTGGAAGTGCTGAGAAAAGATTCGCCCTGGCTATGGGGATATCACCCCAAAAGCTACGTGCTGCAACACGGCTGGTTGCACAACATCAAACCCAACATTATGGCCAACAACCGACTCAAGTACTGGCGCGTGGACCCTGTGCAGCGCGAGCAGATGCGCCGTGAATGGAACCGCCCGGCCTATTGGCCGTTGGTGATCGGCATGATCTTGTTGCTGGCCTTCGGGTGGTGGGTGTGGCGGGTGTTGAAGAAGCGGGAACAGGCGAGCTGATCGACTTGCAGCATAGTTTCACCACTTCAGTAATCGCGCTCCCAGCGTCCATCCGGTCAATCCCACCCCGATCATCGGCAGGTAATGCCACTGCACCACGTGCAGGATCGAGTCGTTCACTTCGTACAATCTCAACCAGATCGCGCCGACGCTGAATGCGGCCAGCAGGGCGAAGCTGCCTGCCCAACGCGGATGGGTGCTGGCGTAACCGCGCAGGACGAAGAACGCCAGCGCAGCGGGGATTAGCGAGATGAAGGTGATGTCCAGCGTGCATTCGAAGCTGTGCACGGGGAAGGGGGCGGGTGGGGTGTCGGCGTGCCAGGCGAAGAACAGCAGCAGGATGAACAGGGTGAACAGCGCCAGCGGGGTATAGGCAAGGGCGCGCTTCTGGTGCAGGTCGGGGAAGGCGAGCAGGGCAGCGCTCAACAGCGTGCCGAGCAGGATCAGCAGCAACAGCAGCAACTCGGCGGCGAACCAGGGGTTTTGCAGTGCATGGGCCAGATCGGAACGCAGGCCGGAGGCGGCCAGCGCGAGCAGCAGGTAGATGAATGCGGCACCGGCTAATCTTAGGCTCAGTTGCAGCGGTGCAGGCGCGGGGCGGATCGGCGATGCCTCGCTGCTCAGTTGCGCCACCAGTTGTTCGATGTCTTTCATTTTTGTTCCAGTCTTTGTCTCAATACCTTGTAGGCGCGGTGGGCGGCGACCTTCACCGCCGATTCGTTCATGCCCATCTGCTGCGCCGTCTCTTTCGCGGTGTAGCCCTGCTGGTGCATCAGGCGCAGGATGGTGGCCTGCTTCTCCGGGAGTCTTTCGATCTCCCCGCTGATGGATTCGTAGCTGATGGCGGTTTCGGTTACATCGTCGTGCAGGATATTTTCCAGATCGGCGATATCTTCGGCATGGCGCAGGTGGTCGGCGTAGTGCATACGCAGGTGGTCCTGTAGCCTGAAACGGGCGATGGCATATAACCAGGGCTTGAAGGGGCGCTGGCCGTCGTAGGTGTGGCGTGCCTTGTGCAGAGAGATGAGGATCTCCTGCAGCACGTCGTCCACTTCATGCTCGAAGCGCAAGCGTCTGGACAGGAAAGGTCGCAACAGGCGCGCGGACTCGCGCAGCAGATCGGCATAGGCCTGCTTGTCGCCTTGCAGCGACGCGCGCATCAGTGGTTCAAGTTCGGTCGTGTGTTCCTTCATGGGATGTAACCATTTTTGCGCCTGTTCCGAATCAAGGGGTGCACGGGGCGGCAATGCGCTTTTGTGTATGAGGATACCACCCGCTTATCAAACGAAAAGGAGATTCAAATGAAAACGATCCACTCGATGTTGCTCGCCATGTGCATGTCTGTTGCAGGCGGCTCGGCGCTGGCCATGGAGGAGAAGGGCCATGGCGCAATGGAGATGAAGAAGTCGGACATGGCCATGGAACAGGGGGCCATGCGCATGGAGCGCCATGACGACAAGATGATGAAACAGGACAAGATGGAAAAGAAAAAACTGACTGCGAAGGAAAAGAAGGCGCTGAAGATGAAGAAGGACAAGGAAAAGAAGATGAAGCAGGAAGCGATGATGAAAGAAGACAAGATGGAACACGGTACGATGCAACGCATGCAGTGAACGTGAGTGCCGGTCGTGGCACGGGTCACGACCGGATAGGTACATGAATTAACGGATAGAGGTGGCACCATGGATAGACGCACATTCATCACACTGGCAGCAGGCGGTGCAGGCCTGATGTTGCTACCCGGTCTCGGGCGCAGCGCGTTCGCGGCACAACGCGGTGACAGACTGGTTCTGAGCGACGCGGAATGGAAGCAACGGCTGACACCGCAGCAATACGACATCCTGCGCCAGGCGGGCACCGAGCGCGCCTTTACCAGTCCGCTCGACAAGGAGAAGCGCAGCGGCATGTTCCATTGCATCGGTTGCGATCAGCCGCTGTTCCCGTCGCGCTTCAAGTTCGATAGCGGCACCGGCTGGCCCAGTTTTTATGATGTGCTGCCGGGCGCGGTTGAGACCACTACGGACTACAAGTTGATCTATCCGCGCACCGAATATCACTGTTCGCGCTGTGGCGGCCATCACGGCCACGTGTTCGAGGACGGACCAAAGCCGACCGGCTTGCGCTATTGCAACAACGGCGCGGTGTTGAAGTTCGTGCCGGATAAGGGTTGATTATGGACATGCTCGACATCGGTCTCGCATTTCTGGAAGGGCTGGCGCTCATCATATCGCCGTGCATATTGCCGGTGCTGCCCCTGGTGTTGGCCGCATCGGTGGACGGCGGCAAGCGCCGGCCGTACGGCATCATCATCGGCTTCGTGCTCGCGTTCAGCCTGTTTGCTGTCGCGGCGCGCGAGCTGGTGGCGCTGCTGGGCATCGATCTCGACGTGGTGCGCGACGTTTCACTGGTGCTGCTGGCGCTGTTCGGCTTGGTGCTGTTATCGGAGAAGCTGTCCGACAGTTTCAGCAAGCTGACGCAGGGCGCGGCGAACCTCGGCAACAGTCTGGCCGCGACACGCGGCGACGGCCTGCTCAGCGGCATCGGCATCGGCGCGCTGATCGGGCTGGTGTGGACGCCGTGTGCCGGGCCCATCCTGGCGGCGGTGCTGGTGCAGGTGATCCGCCAGCAGAGCGACCTCGCCGGCAATCTGGTGATTCTGTCGTTCGGTATCGGCGCCGGTATCCCGATGCTCGTCATCGCCCTGACCGGGCGCAGGCTGATGAGCAAGCTGGGCTTCCTCACCCGTCATGCGCAAGCGGTGCGGCGCGGTTTCGGTGTACTGATTCTGGCATCTGTGGCTTATATCGCTTCTGGCGCCAACATCGAGACGCTGTTCATGCCGTCCGAACGTACTGACATTGCACAGGGCGAATTGAAGTTGGAGCATGGGCTGGAAGAACCTTATGCCGCGCCCGAATTCGCCGGTATCGACAACTGGCTCAATTCTGAACCGCTGACTATGGCCGGCCTGAAAGGCAAGGTGGTGCTGGTAGATTTCTGGACCTACTCCTGCATCAACTGCGTGCGCACGCTGCCTTACCTCACCCGTTGGGATCGCAAGTATCGCGATCAGGGGCTGGTCATCGTCGGCGTGCATTCGCCCGAGTTCGAGTTCGAGAAGAAGACCGCCAATGTGCAGGCTGCTATCGCGGAACACGGCATCGGCTATCCCGTGGCGCAGGACAACATGCTCGACACCTGGAGCAATTTCGACAACCGCTACTGGCCTGCGCATTACCTGATCGACCGCGAGGGCAGGGTGGTCTACACCCATTTCGGCGAAGGGCAGTATGGGGTGACGGAGAACAACATCCGCTACCTGCTGGGGCTGGACGAGAAGGCTGCGCAGACTTCAGAAGAAGCGCCAAAATTCTCTGCGATGCAGACACCGGAGACTTATCTGGGCTATGCGCGGGGGCGCAACTTCGCGAGTCCGGAGAGCGTGGCATCGGATGCGACGAAACATTACAGCTTCCCTGCGAAGTTGCGGGATGACCATTGGGCGCTGGGAGGCGATTGGCGGATCGGGCCGGAACGCAGTGAATCCATTGCAGCGGGCGCAAAGCTGCGGCTGGACTTCAATGCGCGCAAGGTTTTCCTGGTGCTGGGCACGGCCAGCGGCAAGCCGATCGACATCACTGTCAGTTTGAATGGGAAGGCGGTGGGCGCGGCGGCAGGCAAGGATGCGCCCGCAGGGAAGTTGAGCGTGCGCCGCAATACCTTGTACGAGCTGGTCGATCAGGACCGCATCGGGCGCGGCGTGCTGGAAGTCGAAGCGGAACAGCCGGGGTTGGAGATATACGCCTTCACCTTCGGTTCATGAGGCAAAGATAGCAAGGAGGTCATCATGCGTTACTTTTCCATTCTCATCCTGTCCATGCTGATGAATGCTGCGGCATGGGCCGAAGGTCAGCTCACCACATTGCCGGCCCCGGATGTCGATGCACCGCTCGCGGTGAAGTCGGCGCAGCAGACGGCGGTGTTCTCGGGCGGATGTTTCTGGGGCGTGGAGCTGGTGTTCCAGCATGTGAAAGGTGTGGTCTCCGCCACTTCAGGATACGCGGGCGGCACGGCGGACTCGGCGCGATACGATGCGGTGAGTCGCGGCAGCACCGGCCATGCTGAATCGGTACAGGTGGTCTACGATCCTTCCCGGGTCAGCTACGGCCAGTTGCTGAAGATATTCTTCTCGGTCGCGCACGACCCGACCCAGCTCGACCGGCAGGGGCCGGATACCGGTCCACAGTACCGCTCCGCGATCTTCACGACGGATGCCGGTCAACAGCGCATCGCACAGGCCTACATCCGCCAACTGGAGGCGGCGCGCGTCTATCCGCAAAGGATCGTGACACGGCTCGAAACACTGCCCGCGTTCTATCCGGCCGAGGACTATCACCAGGATTTCGCTACGCGGCATCCGCGTCATCCTTACATCTATTACCACGACCGTCCCAAGCTGGAACGCCTGAAACAGCAGTTCCCGGAATGGTACGAGTGACTGTTATCGCGAGACGGTGCAGATCCGCTTCTGCGGAGAAAGTGATCAGGTCGATGACTCTTGCCAGGCCTGACGCAGGGTGTCGGCAAATACCTCGACCGGTTGTGCACCCGCGATCACGATGCGCTCATCGATGACGAAGCAGGGCACGCCGGTGATGCCGAAGTCGGCGGCGCGCGCCTGATCGGCACGCACTGCTTCCGCATAGTCATCGCTCTCCAGTACCGCGCGTGCTTCCTGTTCCGTGATGCCGAACTCCGGGGCGAGCTTGGCCAGTGCATCGATGTCGCCGACCGGCAGGGACTCCGAGAAGTAGCCGCGCATCAGCCGTTCAGAGGCGACATCGTCCAGCTGGCGCGAAGCGGCGTAATGCAGCAGGCGGTGGGCGTCGAAGGTGTTGCCGGGGCGGGCGCTTTCCAGATGATATTCAAGGCCGACTTCTTTGGCGGCTTCGGTCACCCGCGCGTTCATGGCTTCTGCTTCCTGCAGGGTGACGCTGTACTTTGCTGCCAGCATCTCGTTCAGCCTGCCGCTCGGATTGCGCGGTGCAGTGGGATCCAGTTCGAAACTACGCCAGACCACCTGCACGTTCTCCCAGTGCGGGAATTTCGAGAGGGCGATCTCCAGCTTGCGTTTGCCGACGTAGCACCAGGGGCAGATCACATCCGACCAGACTTCGATTTGCATGACCTTCTCCAGAATGATGTGTTGGGTTGGCTTCATTTTCTGCCCACTCCACTGGTTTGGCAATCGGCTGTTCCCGTACAATAGCGGCCACTCATGATCGCCTATCTCATCCGCCGCATCCTGTATGCCATTCCCATACTGATCGGGGTGAATCTGCTCACCTTCGCGCTGTTCTTCGTGGTCAACACGCCGGACGATATGGCGCGCATGCAGCTAGGCATCAAACGCGTGACACCGGAAGCCATCGACAGGTGGAAACAGCAGCGCGGCTATGACAAGCCGCTGTTCTTCAATACGGCTGCAGACAGCGCCGGCACTTTCACCGATACCATCTTCTGGCAGAAGTCTGCCAGCATGTTCGTGTTCGACTTTGGTTACTCTGATGATGGCCGCAGCATCAGCCGCGAGATCGCCACGCGCATGGGGCCCAGTCTGGCCATCGCGCTGCCGACCTTTCTTATCGGGCTGGTGGTGTATGTCAGCTTCGCGCTGCTGATGACGCTGTTCCGCGCCACCGCGCTGGACATGGCGGGCGTGGCGCTATGCGTATTGCTGATGTCCATCTCCGGCCTGTTCTACATCATCGGCGGACAGTTCCTGGTGAGCAAGCTATGGCATCTGGTGCCGATCTCCGGCTATGCGGGCGGTGCGGACAGTTTCAAGTTCGTGGTGTTGCCCATCCTCATCGGCGTGGTCGGCGGCGTCGGTTCGAGCAGTCGCTGGTATCGCACCATCTTCCTCGAAGAGATCGGCAAGGACTACGTGCGTACCGCGCGCGCCAAAGGCTTGTCCGAGTTGCGTGTGCTGTTCACGCATGTGCTGAAGAACGCCATGATCCCAATCCTCACCGGTGTGGTGGTGGTGATTCCGCTGCTGTTCATGGGCAGCCTGCTCACCGAATCGTTCTTCGGCATCCCCGGCTTGGGCAGTTACACCATAGACGCCATCAACGCGCAGGATTTTTCCGTGGTGCGCGCCATGGTGTTCCTCGGCTCGGTGCTTTACATCGCGGGGCTGATATTGACCGACATCTCCTATACGGTGGTCGATCCGAGGGTGCGCTTGCAATGACATTTATCCCCGTCATCCTGTGGAGCGATGCGCTGGTGTTCCTGCTGATAAGCGCGATCATCGCGGCGACCGTCTATGTGCGCAAACGTCCGCATCTGCGCTTGCCGTGGCAACGGGTGGCGTGCAGCAGTGTGGCAATGGTGTCGATGCTGGTGCTGTCGTGTTTTCTCGTCATTGGCCTGCTGGATACCTTGCACTACCGTGTTGCTTTGCCGCAGGCTGGCAGCGGCGAGAAGGTGTACTCACCCGAGGTGCTGAGCGTGTTCGACAAACTGGTCGGTCCTTTACGCACGCATACTGAAAAGACCTATTCCGCGCCATTCGCCCTGCATCTGTATGCCAAGGAAAGCATGAACGATGCACAGGGCAATGTGGTGCGCGACTATCCGAGGCTGCAATACGGCGGCGCGCATCTGGCTGATGCCTCGCAGCGTGCGGCGGATGTGGCGCAGCGGGCTGTCTCGGGGCTGCTGGCTGGAGCGCTGGTCGGGCTGTTGTTGGCTTGGTCGTTGCGGCGCCATCTGAAACAACGCGCCGTGCAGCTGACGTTGGTAGCGCTGACCGCGTTCATCGGTGCACTGGTGAGCCTTGCCGTTGTCTACCACGTGCTGGGCACCGACAAGGTGGGGCAGGATGTGCTGTATCTGTCGCTGAAGAGCATACGCACTGGCCTCATCATCGGCACGCTGACCACGCTGGTGACGCTGCCGCTGGCCTTGTTCCTCGGCGTGGCGGCGGGCTATTTCAGGGGCTGGGTGGACGATGTCATCCAGTATGTCTACACCGTGCTGAGTTCCATTCCCAGTGTGCTGTTGATCGCAGCGGCGGTGCTGATCATGCAGGTGACCATTGACACGCATCCCGAGTGGTTCGAGACATCGGCCGCGCGCGCCGACCTGCGGCTGGTCGCGCTCTGCCTGATCCTCGGTCTGACCAGCTGGACCGGTCTGTGCCGCTTGCTGCGTGGCGAGACGCTAAAACTGCGCGAGATGGAATACATCCAGGCGGCGCAGGCGTTCGGTGTGTCATCCATGCGTATCCTGTCGCGCCACATCATGCCCAACGTGATGCACATCATCCTCATCGCGCTGGTGATGGATTTCTCCGCGCTGGTGCTGGCCGAAGCGGTGCTGTCCTATGTCGGCGTTGGTGTCGATCCCTCCATGATCTCGTTCGGCACCATGATCAATGGCGCACGTTTGGAGATGGGGCGCGAACCCGTGGTGTGGTGGGCGCTGGCGTCCGCCTTCGTGTTCATGCTGGTGCTGGTGCTGGCGGCCAATCTGCTTGCCGATGCGGTGCGCGATGCTTTCGATCCGAGATTGAACCGGACGGAGGGCGGGGCATGAGCAAGCTGCTCAACGTCGATGGATTGCTAACGAAGCTGCACGACGGTACAGCCATCGTGGATGGTGTCTCGTTCGACATTGCGGCGGGCGAGACCTTCGCCTTGCTGGGCGAATCGGGTTGCGGCAAGTCCATGACGGCGCTGTCGCTGCTGCGCTTGTTGCCAGACGGCGTGGCGTACTGCGGCGGCCGCATGCAATTGGGCGAGACGGCGCTGCATGCGTTGACCGAGCGCGAGATGCGCGATGTGCGCGGCGGGCGCATGGCGATGATCTTCCAGGAGCCGGGCTTGAGCCTGAATCCGGTGATGACCGTGGGGGAGCAGATCGCCGAAGTATTGGCACTGCACCAAGGTATGTCGGGTGAGACCGCCAATGTTCGCAGTATCGACCTGCTGACACAGGTCGGCATCCCCGATGCTGGGCGCCGTGTGCATGAATATCCGTTTCAGATGTCGGGTGGCATGAAACAGCGTGTGATGATCGCGATGGCGCTGGCCGGCGAGCCTGAGCTACTGGTCGCCGATGAGCCCACCACCGCACTGGATGTGACTATACAGGCGCAGGTGTTGCAGTTGCTGCGCGAGACTCAGCAGAAGAGCGGTATGGCGATGCTGCTGATCACCCATGACCTGGGCGTGGTGGCGGAGAACGCGCATCGCGTCGGCGTGATGTATGCGGGACAGATTGTGGAGCAGGCAACGCGCGAGCGATTGTTCGCCGAGCCCTTGCATCCCTACACGCAAAGATTGTTTGCCGCGCTGCCGGATGCGCGGCACAGCGGCCAGCCATTGAGCGCCATCCCCGGCAGTGTGCCGCCGCTGGGCAGCATCCCACAGGGCTGCCGTTTCGCGCCGCGCTGCGACCGGGCGTGGGAACTGTGCCGTGAACAGACGCCGGAACTACTTGCAGTTGACGACGGGCGCGAGGTGAGGTGCCATCTTTATCGGGATCCTGGATTCGGGATCCAAGATTCAGGTCCAAGTTCCCCTTTTCTGGATGCCGGGGAGGAGAGGGTGGATTCCCAGAATCCAGATTCCAGATTCCTGAACCCTTTGTTGCAGGTCGAAGACCTGAAAGTCCATTTCCCTATCTGCAAAGGCATCTTGCAACGCACGGTGGGGCAGGTGAAGGCGGTTGATGGTGTGTCGCTTGCCATTCCGCAGGGCCGCACGCTGGCGCTGGTGGGCGAATCCGGCTGCGGCAAGACGACGCTGGGCAAGGCCTTGTTGAGATTGCATCCTCCCACGGCTGGAAGCGTACGTTTCGGGGGCGAGTTGCTTGCAGGCGAGGCACTCCGCAACAGGATGCAGATGGTGTTCCAGGATCCCTATGCGTCGCTCAATCCCAAGATGCGCGTGGCGGAGATACTGGAAGAAGGCATGGCGGCGCTGCATATCGGCAACGACGGCAATTCGCGGCAAGCGCATATCGATGTGCTGTTGGACAAGGTCGGGTTGGCGCGCGACAGCAAGTGGCGCTATCCGCACGAGTTCTCCGGCGGGCAGCGTCAGCGCATCGCGATCGCGCGCGCGCTGGCGGTCTCGCCCAAGCTGCTGATCTGTGATGAACCGACCTCCGCGCTGGATGTGTCGGTGCAAGCGCAGATTTTGAATCTGCTGAAGTCTTTGCAGGATGAGATGGGATTGAGCTATCTGTTCATCACGCACAATCTGGCGGTGGTGGAATATCTCGCGCACGAGGTTTGTGTGATGTATCTGGGACGCATCGTCGAGCGCGGCACGACGGCAGAGGTGATGCGTGCGCCCAAGCATCCTTACACGCAGGCCTTGCTCTCCGCAGTGCCGCGCATCGACGGGGCGGGGAAAGAATATGTAAGGCTGGAAGGCGAATTGCCATCCCCAGCCAATCCTCCCGTGGGATGCCATTTCGCACCGCGCTGCCCGCAGGCCATGCCTGTGTGCGCGAGAACGTTTCCGGATATGACGCATGCAGGGGCGTCTACCCACGGTGTGTGCTGCCATCTGTATCCTTTAGTGCCAATTTGAATTGACAATCGCGTGATGCGGGCTTAAAAAGAAGCTGTGATGTCGGAGTGATAAAGCAGTGTCTGACATTGAGTGTTATTCCCTTTCAATCAATCTTGAGGAGCGAATCATGAGCACGAAAGCGGTGAATTCAAGTTACGACATCAGCAAGGACAAACTGGCAAATGACATGCGTGCAGTGGTGGCCGATGCCGAGGAATTGCTGAGAGCGACAGCCGATCAGGCCGGAGAGAAAGCGGCCTCCCTGCGCGAAAGAGCGAAAGCGAATCTGGCTGTGGCCAAGGCCCGACTGGAAGAAGCCGAGCATGCGATGGTGGAACGCACCAAAGTCGCGGCGAAAGCGACAGATGAATACGTGCACCACAATCCATGGCAGGCAGTCGGTGTGGCTGCAGGTGTCGGTTTGCTGCTTGGCATGCTGATCGGTCGTAGCCGCTGATCCATGTCGGAAACGGGCGGATTGTATGCCTCGTTGAAACGCCTGCTGAGCACGTCGCTCGGTATCGTTTCAACCAGGCTGGAGTTACTGGCGAACGAGTGGGAAGAGGAACGCATGCGCTTGGTGCGCGTGCTGATGCTGGCCTTGCTTGCCGTGTTCTTCGTTTGCATGGCGGTGGTGTTGTTCGCCATCTTCATCGTTGCCGCGTTCTGGCACGACCATCCCTTGCTGGCAATCTCCATACTTTCGCTATCGTTCTTTGTGATGTCGGGTTTTTGTGCATACGCGCTGCGACGTCTGTTGCGTCAGCCCCCGGTGTTGTTTTCGGCCAGTCTGGCAGAAATTCGCAGAGATCGGCTTGAACTGGAGCCGCATGATGAATAATCGTCTGCTGGAGATACGTCTGCGTCGCGCTGAATTGCGGAGTCTGATCGCCGATCAGCGTGGTCAGCTCGCGTCGTTCGGCGAGCGCTGGCAGGGCGTTTTCCATCTGGCGGACATGGGGATCTCGGTGTTCCGATTCTTTCGTCACCAAACATTGATATCCGGTGTATTGACCGCAGCGCTCGTCAGACGTCGCCGCGAGTTGTGGCGTATGGCGCGTACTTCCTTCGGACTATGGAGGGGACTGGGTGTGTTCCGTAGTTTGGCAAACAGATGGTTGCCGGCAGGTGAGGCGAATCAGCGCCGATAGCTGATTACTTTTTGTTTTGAATTTCCGAGTTTAGCCGCTTTTCTCGCCTTGCCGGACTTGCGCGCCGAGGCGCTGCGGATACTGCTTGGCAGAATGGTGAATTTTTGACCGACGCGCAGGAAGCTGCGACCGTTGTTCATGGCGATCAGGCTGCGCTGGCTGATGCCGAACTTGCGCGCGATGCCCGAGATGGTATCGCCTTTGCGAACCACATACCTGAACCCGGACATCTCCTGCACGGCAGTGGCGTGCATGTTGAACGGGGTGAACTCACTCTCGTTTACTTCCTCTTTGGCCGTGACCAGCAGGGTCTGGCCGTTGCTCAACGTGGCATATCTGGACAGTCCGTTCGCCTTGCGCAATTGATCGAGTGTCATGTCGAAATTGTCGGCAATGTCGGCGAACGCTTCGCCTTTTTCAGATTCATAGGCGCGCCACGAGACCAGGCGCTGGTCGTTGTTTTCCAGATTGGTGCGAAACACCGTGACCTTATCAACAGGCAGCAGCAAAACCTCGGCCTGATCCTGCAAGATCACCGGGCGATTATGTCCGGGGTTCAGTGCAAGGAATTCGTCGAGCGATACATCGGCCAGTTTTGCAGCGATCTTCACGTCCATCGGTTTGGACGGCGTCACTGCCGCAAAGTAGGGTTTGTTGGGTATGGCATGCAGAGTCAGGCCGTAACGAGCCGGGTCACTGACGATGTTCTTGACCGCGAGCAGCTTGGGCACATAGTTCTGTGTCTCGCGCGGCATCCTCAGGTGTGAATAGCCGGTGGGTTTGCCGCGACGGCGGTTGGCTGCCTGTGCGCGGGCCACTGCGCCTTCGCCCCAGTTGTAGGCGGCCAGCGCCAGTTCCCAGTCGCCGAACTGCTTGTGCAGTTTCTCCAGATAATCGAGGGCACCGTTTGTCGCGCCGATGATGTCGCGGCGACCGTCGTACCACCAGTTCTGTTCCATGCCGAAATGCTTGCCGGTGGAGGGAATGAACTGCCAGATACCGGAAGCGCTGGCGACAGAATTTGCGCCGGGATTGAAGGCGCTTTCGATTATCGGCAGCAGTGCGATCTCGGACGGCATGCCGCGGCGCTCGACCTCTTCCACGATGTAGAACAGATAGCGATTCGCTCGCTCGCTCATGCGCAGTACATACTCAGGGTGGCTGGCATACCACTGCTCGTGTCGCTTGATGAGACGGCTGTTCAAGGGCTTCATGGCAAAACCGCTGCGGATACGCTGCCAGACATCTTCATCGGGCAGGGCTGAGAGCGCCGGATAGGTTGCTTCAAATGTTGCTGCTATCGCCTGATCGAGATCCTCGAGGATGTATTCCGGCGCGACAATGAGCGCTTCGCGTATCGGCGCCGGTGGCTGGGTCAAGTCTGTAGCCGTTGCAGGCAATGCGAGATCGGTTTCGGCAGCAAGAGCCAGTTGGACAGCGGGATTTGTAGAGGGATTTGTGACTTCCGCTGCTTGAGCGAAGGAGAGGGGAGCCAGCAGTAAAAATAAGAACAGCTTGCTAAGTTGCACGCGCGGCTTTCTTTGAATTTCGAGGTGAGTCGATGGTAGCGGAGGGCATGGGGTGCGTCAATCAGGAATAGGGCAACGATACAACATTTGCGGGCTGGCCCCGCTTGCTTCAACTGGCGAGAAAAGATGGCCGGTTGTGTACCGGCCATCTTTCGATATCACTTGATGACTTCTTTGAGTTGCTCAAGGATGGCCGGATTCTCTAACGTCGAGACATCCTGGGTGATCTCTTCGCCTTTGGCGATGGCACGCAGCAGGCGACGCATGATCTTGCCGGAGCGGGTCTTGGGCAGGTTCTCGCCGAAACGGATCTCGTCCGGCTTGGCGATGGGGCCGATCTCTTTGCCGACCCAGTTGCGCAGGTCTTCCACCAGCTTTTTGGCAGTGGCGGCATCAGCCGGACGCGAGCCCTTGAGCACCACGAAGGCCACCACGGATTCGCCCTTCACTTCGTGCGGCTTGCCGACCACGGCTGCTTCCGCCACCAGCGGATTGGAGACCAGCGCGGATTCGATCTCCATGGTGCCGAGGCGGTGGCCCGATACGTTCAGCACATCGTCGATACGACCCATGATCCAGAAATAGCCATCACCATCGCGGTGGGCGGAGTCTCCCGCCAGATAGGCACCCTTCATCTCTTCAGGGAAGTAGCTCTTCTTGTAGCGCTCCGGATCGCCCCAGATAGTGCGGATCTGCGACGGGAACGGTTTCTTGATGACTAGGAAGCCGCCGTGTTCGTCGTGCACTTCGTCGCCGGCCTCGTTGACGATGGTGGCCATGATGCCGGGCAGCGGCAGGGTGCAGGTGCCGGGCTTGATCGGCATCGCGCCGGGCAGCGGGGCGATCATGTGGCAGCCGGTCTCGGTCTGCCACCAGGTGTCCACGATGGGGCAGCGGCTCTGGCCCACGGTCTCGTAGTACCACATCCAGGCTTCGGGGTTGATCGGCTCGCCCACGGTGCCGAGCAGGCGCAGGCTGGACAGGTCGTATTTCTTCGGCAGGTCGCCGCCCAGCTTGATGAGCGAGCGGATGGCGGTCGGTGCGGTGTAGAAGGTGGTGACCTTGTGGTCCTGGATCATTTTCCAGAAACGGCCGGCGTCCGGAAATGTAGGCACGCCTTCGAAGATGACCTGGGTCGCGCCCATGGCCAGCGGGCCGTAGGCGACATAGCTGTGGCCGGTGATCCAGCCCACGTCGGCCGTGCACCAGAACACGTCGGAGTCTTTATAGTCGAACACCCATTTCAGCGAAACCATCGCACCCAGCAGGTAACCGCCGGTAGAGTGCTGCACGCCCTTGGGCTTGCCGGTAGAGCCGGAGGTGTAGAGCAGGAACAGCGGATGCTCTGCACCCACCCATTCCGGTTCGCATACGGAGGACTGGCTGTTGAACAGGTCGTGCCACCAGACTTCGCGATCCTCGTCGAGTTCGATGTCGGCGCCGGTACGGCGATAGACGATGACGGTGTGTACCGCTTCGCAACCGCCCAGCGTGAGTGCCTCGTCCACGGCTGGCTTCAGTGCCATGGCTTTGCCGCCTCGGTATTGCCCGTCGGCGGTGATCACCGCGACCGCCTGTGCATCGGTTATGCGCTCATGCAGGCTCTTGGAAGAGAAGCCGCCGAACACCACGGAGTGGATGGCGCCGATACGCGCGCAGGCTTGCATGGCGACCACGGCTTCCACGCTCATCGGCATGTAGATGATGACGCGGTCGCCCTTCTTGATGCCGCGCGACTTCAGGCCGTTGGCGAACTGGCAGACGCGGCCATGCAACTCCTTGTAGCTGACGTTGGTGACCTTGCCGTCGTCGGCTTCGAAGATGATCGCGGTCTTGTTGGCGTTGGTTGCGAGATTGCGATCGAGGCAGTTATAGGAGACGTTCAGCTCGCCGTCTTCGAACCATTTGTAGAACGGCGCTTTGCTTTCATCCAGCGTCTTGGTGAAAGGTTTATGCCATTCGATGGTGTCGCGCGCCAGCTTGGCCCAAAAACCCGCGTAGTCCTTCTCGGCCTCGGCGCACATCGCCTTGTAAGCCTCCATGCCTGAAACATTCGCCTGTTTGACGAAAGCGTCGGATGGATTGAATACACGGTTCTCATGCAACACGGACTGGATGTTGGACATTTGTTTCTCCCTTGATGTTGTTTGCTATATGCCGGTGATCTGTTTCAGGTCAAAGCCCCACTTTGCCGGGTCTTCTGCGTTGACGATACTTTCCTGCGAACGTCCCAAGTCTAGCATTTCAGGCATGATCGGTTCGTTGGACTTGGTCGAAAAGAAGACCTTGACGATGGGTGTGAGCAGGCTTTTCTCTGTCTGTTCCATGACTATAGCCAGTCTTCCTGACTTGAGCCTTACTAGCGTGCCGGAAGGGTAGATGCCGATGGTCTTGACGAAGGCCTGGAACACGCGCTCGTCGAAATGTCCATTGCGCCATTCCGCCATCTTGCGGATGGTCTCGGCCGGCTCCCAGCCGTTCTTGTAACAGCGGTTGGAGGTAAGGGCGTCGTATACGTCACAGACAGCGCCCATCTTCGCGAACAGGGAGATCTGCTCGCCGGCCAATTTATCCGGATAACCTTTGCCGTCCATGCGCTCATGGTGGTGCAGGCATACGTCCAGCGCGGTCGCGGTGATGTCGCTGGAGCCCTGCAGGAGCTCCCATCCTTTGCGAGGGTGATCCTTGACGATGTTGAACTCCTCGTCGGTCAGCTTGCCCGGCTTGTTCAATACATCCTCGTCTATCATCATCTTGCCGACATCATGTAACAGCCCAGCAAGTCCGGCCTCTTTCAGGTCGTTGCCTTCAAGTCCCAACTGTTTGCCCAATGCGATCATCAGCGCGCACACCGCCACCGAATGCATATAGGTGTAATCGTCCTTGGTCTTGAGCCGCGCAAGATTGAGGAAGGCTTCCGGATTGCGCGTGATGGATTTGCTGATCTCGTCCACCAGCGGCGCAGCCTCGCCGACCTTGATGGCGTTGCCCATGCGGGCTTCCTGGAACATCGAGGTGACAGCAGCTTTGCTCTTGGCTTGCAGTTGGCGAGCGCGTATCAGTTCGTCATGCAGGGAGACGCGGGCTTCGGTCTGGGGTTTGCCCTTGGTGATGCGATCCAGTTCGGCCGCGATCTCGCGCTCGGCTTCTTCATCCGATACGGCCACGACGTCGCCTTCGACATCCAGACCGCGTGCCGGATCGATCCATACTTCCTGGATGCCGCAGGTGCGCAGTGTGTGCAGATCCGCATCGGTATCGAGCAGGAATGACTTGCGCCAGAACGGGTGTTCCATCCAGCTGCCGCACAGCTCGTGGATGAACATGCCGATCCTGACGTTTTGTACTGGGATTCTCTTGCGCATAACTGAATCAAATGAACCGGCGGAATTGTTCTGCGGGCGATTCTACCTTAAGTCAGCACTGCAGGAATCTGTCGAGCGATGTCAGGTGAGATGCGCCTCAATGCGGGCTGTGCTCGTCGCCATCACTGGTCCACAAGCTATGTGCATCCAGCAAAAGGCGATAACGTGATTCATTGGCATCCAACCGCGCCAGTGTCTCGGCCAGTGTCGCTTCCAGCGCCTGACGCCGGGAGATCAGTGTCGTATCCAGGCTGCTTTCACCCAGACTGTAGGCACGGGCGACCAGATCGGCGTTGTGGCGCAAGGCGTTGGCGGCAGCGGCTGCTTGCTGCCAGATCTCGTAGCTGCTGACTGCATGGGTGTAGGCGTGGTAAATGTCTCCCTCCACTTTGCGTTGCAGTGCCAGTGCCTGGTCTGCCGCGATTCGGGCCTGCGCTTGGGCGCTGTCGGCATTGGCCGAGCGGGCGCTATAGCCAAGCGGGATCGACACATACACACCGGCGACGCGTTGCTTGCGGTCGAGAAGCGAGGTGTACTTCAGGCCCAGTGTCGGGTCGGGCAAACGGTCGGCACTGGCGCGCTCGGCCAGTCCGCGCTGGAAGTCGGCTTCTGCCATGGCCAGACCGATCTCGTGATTGTGGTCCAGCATGATGTCATGCCAGTAAGTCAGGGTCTGGGTTATGGCTTGTGGTTCCACCAGAGCCGGAGTCTCGGGCAAGGGCAGGGCGGGGAACTGACGTTTCAATTCGTCGGCAGCGAGCGCCGCACGCAGCTTGGCCTGTCGCAGTGAAACTTCGGACATCGCGGCGGCAGCGTTGACCTGGTTCAACTCCATGCGCGGCGCATCGCCGGCCTTGATGCGTTTTTCTGTGATCACTGCCTGCTGATGCAGGATGTCCAGTTGCCCTTGCCACTGCATGACCTGTGCCTGTTCGCGCTGCCAGGCGAACCATAGGCGAAGCAGCTGACGCGATGCTTCATGGCGCGCATCACCCAGAGCATGTTGTCCGCGTGCGAGGGCGGCCGCACCGATGTCGCTGTCTATCCACATCTTGTTGGGCAGACGCAGCGGGCGCTCGATGGCGATCTCCCAGTCGCGGTAGTCATTCTGGACGTTGCCTTCCAGCAGGCGGTCGCGGTACGTTGCACCGTGCAGGGTGAATTCATATTCGCCCGTGTTGCGCTTGCGCTGCTCGCTCTGTTCGATCTGCATGCCGGCCTGGGCATTGAGTACGAGGATGTGTTCGTCCAGTGCGCGGTCCACTTGCGTATGCGGGGGGAGATCGGTCTCTGCGTAGCTGAACGATGCGGTCAGACAGAGATATGAAACGGCAAGTGCTTTGCTCAGGGATCTCATGCTAGCCTCCCGAAATCCAGCACCGGCACAAGCCAATAGGCGATCTCGTTATTGGGCTCGGCCTGCTTCAGATGGGCGATCAATAATCTTGCATCTTCAAGATTCATCACCGAATCGAACTGTATACGCTGGGAACGGCCGCGCACCTGCTCCAGCATGCTGGGCAGTTTCTCCTTCTGGCTGCCGCCTTCGATGTGTTTGATGGAGAAGCCGCGCACCCAGTCCGGATGGGAGAGCAGTTGATCCACCAATCGCTCTTCCTGCGATTTGTGGCAGACCAGCGTCAAACAACAATTCATTTCTTTCATGCTTGCACCTCGGGTTTTTCCAGGCCGAAACGGCGATACAGGATGGGTAGCATGATCAGCGTCAACAAGGTCGAGCTGATCAAACCGCCGGTGACCACGATGGCCAGCGGTTTCTGGATCTCAGAACCGGGACCGGTGGCGAACAGCACCGGCAACAGGCCGAAGGCCGTGATGCTGGCGGTCATCAGCACCGGACGCAGACGGCGCTTGGCTCCTTCAAACACCACATCGGCCAGCGACAGTCCTTCATCGTGCAACTGGTTGAAGTAGGACACCATCACCACACCATTCAGCACCGCGATACCCAGCAGCGCGATGAAGCCGACCGAGGCGGGGACGGATAGATATTCGCCGCTGATCCACAGCGCGAACACGCCGCCGATCAATGCGAACGGGATGTTGGTCAACACCAGCGCAGCCTGACGTACCGAGCCGAAGGTGGCGAACAGCAGCATGAAGATCATGCCTAGTGCGACCGGGATGACCACGGCGAGTCGTGCTGCTGCGCGCTGCTGGTTCTCGAACTGGCCGCCCCAGGTCAGGCGATAGCCGGAGGGCAGATTCACTTGTGTGGCAACCGCCGCTTTTGCTTCTTCCACGAAGCCGACCAGATCGCGCCCGCGTACATTGCTCTGGATGACCACCATGCGCTGGCCGTCCTGACGATCCACTTTGACCGGACCGTCTGCTCTTTCCAGTTTGGCCACGACGGAAAGAGGGACTGCTTGTCCGTTGGGTAAAGGAAGTTTGATGGCAGCAAGCAGAGCCGGGGATTGGCGGATCTCGGCCATGCCGCGCATGATCAGCGGCGTGCGGCGACCGTCCTCGATGACCGTGCCCAGTTGCTGGCCTTCTATCTGGCTGCGCAAGGCCGTGCCGATGTCGTCCACGTTCAGTCCCATGCGCCCGGCCGCCAGACGGTCGATGATGACGCGGTAATACTGCACACCGCTGTTCTGTACGGTGTACACATCCTCGCTGCCGTGGATGCCTTCCAGCACTTTGACGATCTGCTCCGCGCGGTCGTTCAAGGTGGCAAGGTCGGTGCCGAACAGTTTGATGGCGACGTCGCCGCGTGCGCCGGTCAGCATCTCCGATACGCGCATGGCGATGGGTTGCGTGAAGCCATATTCGATGCCCGGGAAGTTCTCCATCACTTTGCGGATGTCGTCGATGATGGCGTTCTTGTCGCTGTTGCGCCATTCCTTCTGAGGTTTGAGTACGAGGAAGTTATCGGTCTCGTTCAGCCCCATGGGATCCAGCCCCAACTCGTCCGCACCGGCACGCGAAACGATGCCTTGCACTTCCGGTACCTGTGCCAGGATGGCAGTCTGGATGCGTTTGTCCAGCTCCGCCGTCTGCTCGATGTTGATGGAAGGCAGCTTGGAGGTCTGCATGATGATGTCGCCTTCGTCCATCTCCGGCATGAAGGTCTTGCCCAGTAACATATATATGCCTGCGGTCACCAGCAACAGGGAAACCGCGCTGATGATGACGATATGTTCTTTCTCCAGCGCGCGCCGCAATAGCGGCACATAGATAGCCATCGCCTTGCGGACCAGCCAGGGCTCTTCGTGGCTGGCAGTCTTGAGCAGGAAGGAAGCCAGCATGGGCACGAAGGTCAGCGACAGAAGTAGCGAACCGAACAGTGCGAACACAATGGTGACCGCGACTGGGATGAACAGTTTGCCTTCCAGCCCCTGCAATGTCATCAGCGGCAGGAACACGATAATGATGATGGCGACCCCGGCCGCGACCGGGGTGATGACTTCCTTCACTGCGCGGTAGATCACATGCAGGTGCGGGATGTGTGCACGGCGATGCGCGAGGTGATTGATGATGTTCTCCATGACCACCACTGCTGCATCGACCAGCATACCGATGGCGATAGCGAGCCCGCCCAGTGACATCAGGTTGGCCGACATGCCGAACTCACCCATCAGGATGAAGGTGAACAATACCGCCAGCGGCAGGGTGAGCGCGACCACCAGTGCGGCGCGCAGGTTACCCAGGAACAGTACCAACAGGATGACCACCAGGATGATGGCTTCCCCCAAAGCTTTGGAGACGGTGCCGACCGCGCGCTCGACCAGGCTACCCCGGTCATAGAACACTTTCGTCGTCACACCTGCGGGCAGGGTGGGGGCGATCTCGGCCAGCTTGGCGCGCACGCCGTTCACGACCTTTTGCGCATTGGCACCACGCAAGCCGAGCACCAACCCTTCGACGGCTTCGCCTTTGCCATCCTTGGTGACTGTGCCGTAGCGGGTCAAACTGCCGATACGGACCTGTGCCACGTCGCTGACGCGAACCAGATTACCGTTCGTGCCGACAATCACGATGTCGCGCACATCCTGCAGGCTGCGGATGCTGCCCTCAGCACGCACCAGCAACGACTCGTCGCCGTCGTTGATGCGTCCGGCACCGTCGTTGCGATTGTTGGCCTGGATCGCTGCTTGCAGTTCGGCAAAGGAAATTCCGCGCGCCGACAGCGCGTTATGGTCGGGCACGACCTCGAAACTGCGCGCCAGCCCCCCCAGCGAGTTGACATCGGCGACGCCGGGCAGCGTGCGCAGCGCGGGGCGTATGGTCCAGTCCAGCAGGGTGCGGCGTTCTTCAAGCGATACGCCTTCTCCTTCCACGGTGAACATGAACATCTCGCCCAGCGGGGTGGTGATCGGAGCCAGTCCGCCCGACACATCGGAGGGTAGGTCACGCATCGCGTTGTTCAATCGCTCGGCAACCTGCTGACGCGCCCAATAGATGTCGGTGCCATCATTGAAGTCGATGGTGATGTCGGCGATGGCGTATTTGGAGATGGAACGCAGCACGCGCTGATCGGGGATGCCCAGCATCTCCAGTTCGATCGGGGCGACGATACGCGCCTCGACTTCTTCCGGCGTCATGCCGGGGGCCTTCATGATGATCTTGACCTGTGTGGTCGATACATCCGGGAAGGCGTCGATGGGCAGGTCACGGAAGGCGGATACACCGGCACCGACCAACAGCAGTGTTAAGGCAGCCGCCAGCATGCGCTGGGTCAGCGCGAATTCAACCAGTTTGGACAGCATCATTCGGCTCCGCTGTTGTTCAGTGCACCGGATTTCAGCGTCGAGACGCCCTGTACGGCGATCAGTTCATTGCCCTTGAAGTCGCCGTCGATCAGGCTACGCTGCGCCCCTTCCAGCTTCACCGAGACCTTTTCTGCACGGAATCCGCCGGGTGTCTTGACGAATACGACAGCCTGCTCGCCCAATCTCGCCAATGCGCTGTTCGGCACGTTCCACTGCTTCATATTGTTGCCTACAGTGGTGATGCTCGCTTCCACGTACTGTCCGGGGCGGAGGCCTTCTGTTCCTTTGTTGATGAGTGCACGGACCAGGATAGTCTGGCTGCCACCACTCAGGCTGCGCCCGATAGCGGCCACTTTGCCGCTTGCCGAATAGGCGGGAATATCGATGGCCGCACCGACATTGATGTTCCCGGCGCTGGACAAGGGCACCTGTATCTCAAGTCCGAGCGGACTCAGTCTGGCCACCTTGAACAAGGGGGTGGACGCATCCAGACGCTGGCCCGAGCTGGCAGACTTGTCCAGGATGACGCCGTCGATAGGGGAGGTGATAGCAAGCTGGCTGCTCAGTTCGTTGCCGGACAGTAGTTGCTCGATCGCTTTGGAGGACATTCCGAACAGTTTCAATGCCTGGCGGCGTTCGGTCAGGATCGCATGTGCCTCGTTGCGCTGGCTGCGAGTCGCACGCAGACGACTCTCCGCGATGATGCCGTCCTTCCAGAGTTCCTGGTCGCGCTTGAAGTTCTCCGTGGTGAGTTGGTCTTGCATGTGCGCCTGCAACAGGCTGCGCTGGGCTTCAATGAAGGCCGGGCTTTGCAGTCTCGCCAATACCTGTCCCTTCTTTACAGCATCACCCACGCCCACCAGAGTTTGTTCGACCATCGCCGACAACGGAGTGCTGATGGTGTAGAGCTGGTCTCCCGGAATGACCACCAGCGCGGGCAGGCCTGATATGTCGCCGTTTGCTTGCGCTGGCAATGGCGCAGTCACGATGCCCAGTTTGCTGATCTGTTCTTCAGACAATGCGATGTCTTGTGCATGAGCTCCGGTGATGAATTGAGACAGGAACAGGATGGCGATGGATAGCTTCTTCATTGGTTCGACTTCTCCGGTGTGGCGTGGTTGTTTTTTTGATTCTATTGCAAAGGGAAGGAAGGTTGCGTGAAGGCCTTATTCAATTCACGGACTTTAATATGCAGAAAGGGCGTGCTATAGGTTGTCATCCGGCGAATTAGTTCCGTCGCTTGCGAAGAATTTGTCCGGCGTACTCGCCGCGTATAGCGCCGCTTTGCTTTCAGGAAAAATCTTGACAAATTCGGGGGCGTCCCTAAAATGCGCGGCTCTTCCGGGTCGTTAGCTCAGCTGGTAGAGCAGCGGACTCTTAATCCGTTTGTCGCAGGTTCGATCCCCGCACGACCCACCAGAATATGAAGGCCTGCACAAATGCAGGCCTTTTGTATTTCTGCGCAGCAATGTTTCGCCATGAAAAAACCCACCGGGCAAAGGTGGGTTGCTCAGTCAGGCTACGGAGTGGTTCATGCACTCACCGCACGCATCCTGTCGATTTTCTCGATAACGGCTTGATAGAGATCATGGTCTGAATCGGGGTTGTTGCGATCCGGATGGTGCGCACTACGGATCTTTTTCAGTTTGGTCATATCGTCTGGCAGGTCATGTACCCTGGTCACCCGGTCACCGTTTTTTTCCATCACGCGCTGAAGCTCAGCCTCTGCGCCTTCGCGTGTGTCATATAACTTCTTGCTACCAAGACGCCAACCGTCCTGGGTTTTGCGTGGGGATAGCTTTTCCTTACCATCAAGCCAGATCCATTTACCGGTGTCGGGATCCTGTTCAAAGTTAATGGTGGTGATGGCATAGGTGTAAACGGGCGGCTCGATGTTTTTGGCGAATAGCTTGATGATCCTTGCGACAGTCACCACCGTCGCAACGAAATACGCGCCTGCCTCATGCGGGCAGAATGCACTGCTGAGCGTTGGCTCAGGTTTCCTGTCGTTGTTTGATGAATTCGTTTCAGCCATGCGGCTGAGTGCTTTGCGTTGTGCGTTGGTCACTGGTAGTGCTCCATTTGTATCTTTTCGCGACCTAGCTGCTTGAGTCGCGAGTTGCGGACTTTTTGGATTTCGACCCAAAAACGAAAAGGCCACCCCGAAAGATGGCCTTCAATATTCTGGCTCCCCGACCTGGACTCGAACCAGGGACCTGCGGATTAACAGTCCGTCGCTCTACCGACTGAGCTATCAGGGATTTGATGCGGGCGCTATACTAGCGGCAGAAGGGCATTCGGTCAACATCGATGCGGAAATATTTATGTATTATCGATGCTTGACGAGGCTGTGTGCATCTAATCCAATCCAACTACAATGGGCGACATGGATAAGAAAACAATATTAATAAAAACCAGCAAAGGTGAAAGCGAAGTCTCCGGTATGTCCGGAGATATGAAGCGCGTGCTACTGCTGATAGACGGTGATTCGACTTACGCTGAAATCGTCAAGCATGCCCCGCCGAGTCTGCGTGGTGACCTGCCCGATATCATTCAGAGTCTGATCGACTCCGAGTTGATTCGCGACAAATCCAAAGTGCAGGCCGGTCCCAAGATAGTCGCCCCCAAAGTCGTTGCGCCAAAATTCGTCACTCCCAAAGCCGATCAGGGTGGAGAGGAGTTGGACTTCACCAGCATGTTCGTTGCACCTGATGCTGCGGCTTTGGCTGCCGAAGCTACAAATGCCAAAGCAGCGCAGGAAGCGGAAAAACTGAAAGCAAGCCAGGAAGCGGCAAAACAAAAAGCCGAAGCGGAGGCAAGAGCCAGAGCGGAAGCAGAAGTGCGTGCACGTGCCGAGCAGGAGGCTGCCCGTGTCAAAGCAGAGTTGGAAGCGGCAGCCAAGGCCAAGGCCGAAGCAGAAGCTGCAAAGTTGAAAGCTGAGCAAGAGGCGGCACGCATCAAGGCTGAATTGGAAGCAGCCAAAGCGAAAGCAGAAGCGGAAGCCAAGGCGCTGGCTGAAGAGCGCGCCAGACATGAGGCCGAGGCTGCACGCATCAAGGCGGAAGCCGAAGCAGCGAGAGTGAGGGCCGAGCAAGAGGCGGCCCGGATCAAAGCCGAGCAAGAAGCTGCCCGCATCAAGGCTGAGCAAGAAGCAGAGCGGGTCAGGGCAGAGCAGGAAGCCGCACGTATCAAAGCCGAGCAAGAGGCGGCGGCAAGGGCAAAAGCCGAAGCTGAGGCGCGAGCGAGAGAAGAAGCAGAAGCCGCACGGTTGAAGGCGGAATTGGAAGCGGCCAAGGCAAAAGCGGAAGCCAAGGCGCTTGCAGAGGAACGTGCACGTCAGGAAGCCGAAGCTGCGCGTTTGAAAGCTGAACAAGAAGCTGCCCGCCTCAAAGCAGAACAGGAAGCTGCCGAGCGAGCCAAAGCCGAAGCGGCGGAAGCCGCGCGACTGCAAGCAGAAGCTGAGGCCGCTCGTATCAAGCAAGAACAAGAGGCGGCTGAGAGAGCCAAGGCGGAAGCAGAGGCGCGCATCAAGGCTGAGCAGGAAGCGGCGCGGATCAAGGCCGAGCAGGAAGCAGCGGCGCGAGTGAAGGCTGAGGCGGAAGCTGTCCGTATCAAAGCCGAACAAGAGGCCGCGCGCATAGCAGCAGAGCGTGAAGCTGCGGACCGTGCGAAAGCCGAGGCAGCTGCCGCACGCAAAAAATCCGAAGTTGAAGCTGCACAGTCGGCGCAAGTCGAAACGAAAAAAGAGGTTGAATCAACCGGATTCCAGATCGATCTGGCTGCTTTGAGTGCTATGGACTCCAGTACGGATGCTGATGAACTGGCACGACCAACATCGTCAGCGCCTGAAAAGGAAGCGCCTGCGCCTGAAAAGACAGTCAAACAGAAGGAGCCGGAGGCGAAGCAGGATATCGCTGCAGAGATGGTGCGATTGAAGGCCGAGCAGGAAGCGGAAAGATTGCGAGCCGAACAGGAAGCGCGCGCCTTGGAAGAGGAACAGGCGCTGGCCGCCGAGCAGGAAAGTGCCTGGGCCGAAGCAGAGCAACGCGCCGAGCAACAGAGCAAGCTGGATGCGGCGCAGGCTGCCAAGGAAGCAGCGTTGGCGCAAGCCAAGTCCAAGCAGAAGTCGACGACGATCCGTCGTCGCAATCCTCTGCCGCTGGGCAAGATCGCGGCTGGGCTCATGGTGTTGGGGGGCATCGCGATATTCGTGCTGCCCATGTTCTGGCCTATGCAGGAATATATCGGGCCACTGGAGCTGCGACTGACTGAACGTTTCAAGCAGCCGGTGAAGGTCGGCGGTATGAGCGCTTCCTTGTTGCCGATGCCCAAGATCGAACTGGTCGATGTGAAGGTCGGTGCGGCGGGTGAATTCACTGCTGCTGCTGCGACGCTGAACTTCGATTTGCTCTCGCTGCTGTCTGACAGCAAGACGATCAATGATGTCGCATTGCAGGGGGCGACCTTGAGCGGGAAGGATCTGGACAAGGTCGCCGGATGGCTCAAAGGCATGGGGAGCGATACCCAATTCCCGCTGCAGCATGTGACGCTGCATAACTTGAAGATCGTCTCCGACGAGATATCCGTACCTCCGCTTCAGGGGGGGGCTGATTTCGATCAGGGCGAGTTCTCCCGTTTGGTGCTGCATAGCGACGATGAGAAGTTCAACGTGGAGCTAAAGGCCGTGGCGAACCGCACCCAGCTGACCTTCGGTATTCGTGAGGGGGCACTGCCACTGCTGCCTTCCGCGATGTTCAGTTCGTTCAATGCGCGCGGCGAGATCAATGCGGGCGAGATCAATATCTCCGATCTGGATGCGCATGCCTATGGCGGTATCTGGTCCGGCAACGGAAAATTGAACTGGAGCAAAGGCTGGAAATTCGACGCGAATATCAAGGCCAATACGATGGAGTTGGCCGAGTTGTTCCCAAAGTACGGTTTGTCGGGTGAAGTCTTCATCGATGGTGAAGTGTCGGCCAGCGCAGCTACGCTCTCGAATCTGGCGAAAACATTGCGGGTCGATGCTTCGTTCGAGGCCAAACGCGGCGTCATCAGCGGTATCGATATGGTGGAGACCGCGCGTTTGGCGAGCCGCGAGCATCTGGTCGGCGGCCGCACACACTTTGACGAACTGAATGGCTCCTTTGTGGCAGAGAATGGACACGTTCGCTTCCGCAGCGTGCGCATCACTTCGGGCATGTTGAAAGCCTCGGGCACTTTGGATGCCGCAGTGGATGGTCAACTTTCGGGGGCGTTCAATTCGGAGATCAAGATGCGTTCAGGCAACAATCCTCTGACGCTGTCGGGCTCGTTGTCCGAACCCAAGCTGAAGGCACGCTAACGCAGCTTATTTGAAGATCCTGCTCAGGATGCCCATCAACCCGGATGTTTCGGGTTGCTGTGGCTTTGTCGGTACGGAGCTGATCGGCGCAGGTTTCGGGGGCGGCGCTTGTGTGACCGCTCTGGTCGGCAGGCCCAGCATCTCGAACGCGATGTTCAGTTGGTCTGCGTGATCTTCATTGAAGCTGAAGCAGCTTTCGGGAGCGCATCCCAATCTTCCTGCCGCTGATACGTTCTGCCAAGCCACGAACTTGGAAGAGCCTGCAGATTGTAAGTTGGCAACCGTCACTACATCCGTGTAATCAGACAAACCACTCTCGTTCTGGCGCTGCAGGTTCTCGTAACCGGCGACCACTTCCACCATCTCCTGCGGGAAATGCCAGTTATCCAACAGCTTGATCCCTACTCGCGTGCCGAAACGACGCAACAGCACTTCCAATGCATCCGCATCTAGTCGCGGATGATGGCGGTCTGCATAGATGCACAGGGGCAAGGCACCAAGATTGTGGATCATGCCGGCCAGCATGGCTTGTTCCGGCTTCAAATGGCGTTGATGCAAGGCGATGACAAAGCTGCTGGCGGCCACGATGCGGCTGCGTTCCCACAGCTGTTTCAATTTACGGTCAATGATCGGACTACCAGCCTTGAATAACTTGCTCACCGTCACTGTGATCACCAGATTGCGCAGCATGCGGTAGCCGAGACGCGAGATCGCTGCACGAACTGTCTCAACGCGCGCACCGCCACCGGATGCTGCCGCACTGTTGGCAGCTTTGATGATGTGGGCGGCGATGACCGGATCGGCAGTCAATAGATTGACCAGTTGGTCTGCCGATACGTTCGGGTCATCGATCAGGTCGCGGATCCTAACGGCGATATCTGGAAATGTTGGCAGTTCGAACTGGCCGGAGTTGAGTGCAGCATCGACCTCTGTGGCGATCGCTTCCAGTTGCTCGGTCACCATGTTCAAGCCAGAGCCTTTGCCATGCGCTCCAGTGCTTTCTGCAGGTTTTCCATCGAAGTCGCGAATGAGAGACGTACGTACCCTTCGCTACCGAAAGCCGAACCTGGCACGACGGCAACACCGGCTTCCACCAGCAGGTATTCTGAAAAAGCGATGTCCGTCGCTTCCTTAATGGTGCCTTTTTGATGCAGTGATGCAATGGCGACACGCGCATCGGGGAAGGCATAGAAAGCGCCGCCGGCCTTAATGCAGCTCAGTCCCGGGATCTTGTTCAGTTCGCTCACCACGAACTCGTGGCGCTCGCGGAACGCTTTCAGCATGGGGGTGATACAGCCCTGATCACCGTTCAAGGCCGCTTCCGCAGCAACCTGCGAGATCGAGGTCGGGTTGGAAGTGCTTTGCGATTGCACGTTCTCCATCGCGGTGATGATGTTCTCCGGGCCGGCCGCATAGCCGATGCGCCAGCCGGTCATCGCGTAAGCCTTGGACACGCCGTTGAGCACCATGGTGCGCGGATACAGGTCGGGGCAGGCATTGAGGATGTTGCAGAACTTCTCGTCCGTCAGCGCGATGTGTTCATACATGTCGTCGGTGGCGATGAGAATATTCGGATGCTTGCGCAGTACTTCTCCCAACGCTTTCAGATCATCCAGTGAATAGACGCCGCCAGATGGATTACTCGGACTGTTGATGACGACCATTTTGGTCTTGCTGGTGATCGCTGCTTCGAGTTGTGCGGGCGTCAATTTAAAGCCCTGCTCGATACCGGCTTGTACGATCACCGGCTTGCCTTCGGCAATGATCACGATATCCGGATAGGACACCCAATAAGGTGCCGGAATGATGACTT
This sequence comes from Sideroxydans sp., assembly GCF_054604835.1. NCBI lineage: Bacteria > Pseudomonadati > Pseudomonadota > Betaproteobacteria > Nitrosomonadales > Gallionellaceae > Sideroxydans > Sideroxydans sp. The sequence continues at coordinate 552,808 of NZ_JBTSFG010000001.1, forward strand.
CGTCGCCGGGATCGATGGTCGCCAGCGCGAGGTTGAAGAAGCTTTGTTTGCCGCCGCAGGAAACCAGGATCTGCTTTGCGGTGTAGTCCAGTCCGTTGTCGCGTTTGAACTTGGCGATGATGGCCTGCTTCAATGATGCAGTTCCACCGACCGGCGTGTATTTGGTGAAGCCTTTGTTGATCGCCGCGATGGCGGCGTCCTTGATGTGTTGCGGGGTATCGAAATCCGGTTCGCCTGCGCCCAGTCCGATGATGTCTTTTCCTTCTGCTTTCAGTTTTGCTGCACGGGCGGTTACTGCAAGGGTGGGGGAGGGCTTGATAGCTTGAACGCGCGTTGAAAGAGGCACGATGTTTCCTTGGGAGGTTGGTCAATGGTGATAATTATACGCGCGCCGATTCGGGCGGTGTATGACTTGGGGACTTAATTTTCAGGGACTGGCGACCAGTAACGACGGTGGCTGTGGCGATAGGCGCCCAGCTTGATTCCGGACGTATCCAGATCGATGGTGATCGCGCCATCGCGGTCTGAACGCAGGATATGACTGCCTTGTTTCATATAGCGGCGGACGACCTCGGGGTGGGGATGGTGGAAGCGATTGCGGTAGCCGGCGGTGAAGATAACGTGCTGTGGGTCTACGGCTGCCACAAAGGCCGGGCTGGATGAGCTTCTGCTGCCATGATGCGGGGCGACCAGCAGATCGGCTGGCAGCTTGTCCGGGTGTAGTTGCAACAGTCTCGCCTCAGATGCCGTCTCGATATCTGCAGTGAGCAGGATATGGTGTTCACCCGCGCTGATGCGTAATACACAGCTTTGCTCGTTATCGTGCCGTTTGGCGGCAGTCGTTGCGGGCGGGTGCAGCACCTCGAAATTCACGCCGTCCCAATCCCACTGCATGCCGTCCCGACAAGAACGGATATTCGGCATGCCCACCAGTCGCCTGTCGTTTGTATCGATGGAAGTCAGGATGAGGTCGGTCGGTATGGCTTGCAGTACGGAATCCGTGCCGCCGATATGGTCGATGTCGCCATGGCTCAATATCAGGGTATCCAGACTATCCACACCCGATCCGCGCAAGGCGGGCACCAGGATGCGGTTGCCGCTGTCCGCATCGCCCGCATAGTCGGGGCCGGTGTCGAACAACAGGGCATGATGCTGCGTCTGCACGGCGACAGCCAATCCTTGTCCGACATCGAATACCCGGATGCGTGCCGAATCGTGGGCGGGTGTCGCCGGCCGGATGAGGAACATCGGCAACAGCAGGATGACGCCGAATGCGCGCAGCGGGAATCCGCGCGGCGCCAGTATCCAGAGTGCGCCCAATATCCCCGCTGCAATCGCCCATTCCGGTGGCGCATGCTGTATCCAGACGCTCACGGGCAGACCATCCAGCAGGCCTAACAGTGTCATGCAGAACGCGAGCACATGGTGGGCAAGTTGCAGCGACCATGCAAAACCCGGCAGGGTACCGAGCAGGGTGAGCGGCACCACCAGCAGGCTGACCAGCGGGATGGCAAAGGCGTTCGCCAACGGCGAGACCAGCGAGAGTTGCTGGAACAGGGCGAGCAACGGCGGGATCAGACCGATGCTCATCGCCCATTGCACCTTGCCATATTCCACCAGCCAATGCGGCCTGCCGAGCCGGTTGGCGGAGACGTAGAAGATCAGCGCGACCGCGCCGAACGACAGCCAGAAACCTGGCGCCAATACCGCCCAAGGGTCGAGTGACAGCACGACCAGCAACGCGGCAGCCAACATCTGGCTGGGGGCGACATTGCGTGACATAAGCAGCATGCCGGCAAAGGTGGACAACATATAGAAAGTGCGCTGGGCGGGGATCTCGAAGCCGGAGATCAGACTGTATGCCAGCGCTACCGTGACACCGACCAGTGCCGCCGCCTTGCGCGCGGGCAGTCGCAGCGTCAACCGTGAACTGCGACGCCATAACCAGTAGGTCAACCCGAAGAACATGCCGGCCAGCATGGTGATGTGCAGGCCGGAGATGGACATCAGATGATTGACGCCGGTGCGGGTGAACAAGCGCCATTCGTCCTGCGAGATGCTGGCCTGGTCGCCGATGGAGAGCGCCACCAGTATCCCGGCATACGGTGTATCCGGCAAAGTCTCGTGGAAGCGCTCGCGTAACGTTTCGCGCAACCGCTCTATCAGGTAAGCCGGTCTGAAGACGGTGGCATCCAGTCTCTGCGCTGCGACTTTGTTATAGACATAGCCTGTGGCGCGGATGTTGCGTTCCAGTGCCCATGCCTCGAAATCGGAGGTGTAGGGGTTGCGTGTCGAATGGGGATGCTTCAAGCGAACGGTGAAACGCCAGCGTTCCCCGGCGTGGATGTCCGGTGCGGGCTGGTCACCGGCACGGTAGGTGGAGAGCAGGATACGGCGCGGGACCGTTGCGCTATCTGTCTCTACGGTTTCAACATCGAATGCGAAACGCAGGCCGCGCTCATGTTGGCGCGGCATCTCGGCCACGACGCCGGTCAGCGAGATATTGCGTCCCTGCCACTCGTCCGGCAGGCTGTCGGCCAGATGGGTTTGTGCGATGAATGCGGCATGGCAGAAGCCGAGCAGGGCGGCACACGACAGCAACAGTGTCTGTCGCAACAGAGGCGGCAGTGTGCGCGGCAACAGCAGGCACAGCAGTGCCAGTGGCCAGTAGAACGGCAGCGTCGGCAGCGTCTCCATCTGTTGCAGGAACCAGACACCGAACGCGAAGCTGAGTGCAAAGGAAACCATACGGCTAGCCTAACCGAGCATTAGAATCCCGTCATGCGCAAATTCTTTCGTGAACGACTGCCGGGGCGTGACGGGGTGTTGCAGAACCGCTGGCTGAAGCCGGTCCGGCACTGGCTGCATCACCCGAACCTTTGGCATTTGAATCGCCATTCTGTGGCGGGCGGGGTGGCGCTCGGCCTGTTCTGCGGCCTGATCCCCGGGCCTTTCCAGATGCCGACGGCAGCGTTGCTGGCGATGTGGTTGCGCGTCAATCTGCCGGTGGCGCTGGCGACGACCCTGTACACCAACCCTTTCACCATCGTTCCGCTCTATCTGTTGGCACACCGCATCGGCTTGCTGGTTTCGGGCGCATCGGCACAGAGCCCGGTTGCGGACTTCCCGGAACTGAGTTGGCAAGACGGATTCGAGCTGATGTGGCAGTGGCTGCTGACCTTGGGCGAGCCGCTGCTGATCGGCTTGCCTATCCTTGCAGCAGTTCTGGCGGTCACCGGGTATTTTGCAGTGCGTTTTTCCTGGCGGCTGGCCGTGCAATGGAAATGGCATCAGCGTGCCAAGCGCCGCACTGAAGGATATTGAGACTGGATTCGAAGCGGTGTTTTTGCGGGTATCAAAAACCACTGCGGCGTATGGAATATAAGGCGAATCTATAGCTTCAATCGGACGTCAAGACGCCGTCCACCAAGCGCAAGCTTCGCTGCATCTTGCCGGCCAGATCCAGATCGTGGGTCACGATGATGAAACTGGTCTGCAATTGCGCATTCAGTTCCTGCATCAGTTTGAACAAGGCGTATGCGCTGCTGCGATCCAGATTGCCGGTGGGCTCGTCGGCCAGCACGCAGGCAGGGCGGGTGACCAGTGCACGGGCCACGGCGACGCGCTGACGTTCGCCGCCGGAAAGTTCGGTGGGCAGATGGCGCAGACGGTGTGCCAGTCCCACTTGCTCCAGCATGGCTATCGCCTGCGGATGTGCTTCTGCGGGTTTCATGCCGCGTATCAGCAGCGGCATGGCGACATTCTCCACGGCCGTGAACTCCGGCAGCAGATGGTGGAACTGGTAGATGAAACCCAGCGAACGGTTGCGCAGTTCACCGCGCTGGTTCTCGTTCATCTTCGCGACATCCTGCCCCAGGATGCTGACACTGCCGCCACTGATGCTGTCCAGCCCGCCCAACAGGTGCAGCAATGTACTCTTGCCGGAACCCGAAGCGCCGACGATGGCGAGGCTCTCGCCGCGTGTCAGATCGAGGTTCACACCGTTCAGCACGCTGACGCTGAGGTCGCCTTGCGCGTAGGTCTTTTTCAGGTCACGGCAGGTGATGACCATTTCCGAATCCTGTTTACTCATAGCGCAATGCCTCCGCCGGTTGCACCTTGGAAGCGCGCCAGCTTGGATACAGTGTGGCGAGCACGCTGATCAGGAACGACATGCCGGCGACGATCAGCACATCGGCTTGGCGCAGATCGGAAGGCAGCTCGCTGATGTAATAGAACTCCTTGGCCAGGAACTGCACGCCGAACAGATTCTCGATGAAAGGTACGAGGGTGCTGATGTTGAGCGCCAGCACTACGCCGCCGATCACGCCTATGGTCAGGCCGATGAGTCCGATCAGCACGCCCTGTACCATGAAGATCAGCATGATGCTGCGGGGCGAGGCACCCAGTGTGCGCAGGATGGCGATGTCGGCCTGCTTGTCGGTGACGGCCATCACCAGCGTGGAGACGATGTTGAAAGCGGCGACCAGCACGATCAGCGACAGGATGATGAACATCATCTTCTTCTCCATCGCCACCACGGCGAAATAGCTGGCGTTCTGTCGTGTCCAGTCGGTGGTCCACAGGTCGACCGGAATCTTTGCTTCCAGCGTACGGGCGATCTGCGGGGCCTGGTCGAGGTCGTCGACGCTGCCGCTGATGCCGCTCACTGATTCCCCCATGCGGTACAGCTTCTGCGCGTCGTGCAGATGAACCAGAGCCAGCGCATTGTCGTAAGGTGACATGCCGATCTCGAAGATACCGCTCACTTTGAATTGCTTCAGTCGTGGCAGCATGCCGGCCGGCGTGAACTGACCTTGCGGCGTGATCAACAGCAGCGGGTCGCCGACGCTTGCGCCCAGGGATCTTGCCAGATCGACGCCGAGTACGATGTTGTATTCGCCCGGCTGCAGGCTATCCAGCGTGCCGTGCTTCATTTTGTCGCCGAGCGCGATCAGCGCCTGTTCGGCGGCGGGCAGGATGCCGCGCACCATCACGCCCTGCACGCGCTCCCCCTGCGACAGCATGCCCTGACCGGTGGCATAGGGTGCGGCGGCGCGCACGCCGGGATGGGTAGTGACGGTATCCAGCGTGCGCTGCCAATCCGCTATGCCTTCACTGCCGATCACTTGCAGGTGAGGGGTGATGCCGAGGATGCGCGCGCGTATCTCTTTCTGGAAGCCGTTCATCACCGACAGCACCACGATCAGGGCCATCACGCCCAAGCCGATGCCCAGCATGGAGATCAGCGAGATGAAAGAGATGAAGTGGTTGCGGCGCTTGGCGCGTGTGTAGCGCAGACCGACGAAAAGTTCAAAGGGTTGCAAGGCGATTCCCGTGTTTTTTACGGGCGTTAGTGTGCCACAAGGCGCAAGCTGGCGAGTGCTAAACTCGCGGCCATGGAACATCTTCATCTCATCATCTCCGACCTCATCCTGGCGCGCGAGATCGCGCCCGCTACGCAAGCAGAACTCGCCTTGCTCGAGAAGATGCTGGCGCGTGCCGTGCATGCAAAGCTGCCGGCAAGCGCGACCGAAGCACGCTTGTGCGAGCTGTTCGGTGTTGCCAGTGCCGCGCCTTTGCGTGCTGCGGGAGACGGTCTGGAAGTGGCTGGTTTCGAGTGGATGTGTGCCGATCCGGTCGAACTGCAACGGCAGCCTGCACAAGTGATGGTGCGGCCGGATGTGGTCTGCACGGCCGAAGAGGCGTTCGCATTTTGCGAACTATTGAATGCGCATTTTGCATCGGACGGCATCAGTTTCCACGCGCCGCACCCGCAGCGCTGGTATCTGCGGGTGGCCGAAGTCGGTGACGTGACGATGCCCTCTCTGGGCAGTGCCGCCTGGGGAGACGCGCGCGAGATGATGCCGCAGGGCAGGGATGCCGTGCGCTGGCGCGCGTTGGGCAATGAGATACAGATGCTGTTGCACGGACACGCCCTGAACCAGAAACGTTTGGCAGCGGGGCTGCCGCCGGTCAGCAGCCTGTGGCTATGGGGAGGCGGTCGCCCCGCCAAGATAGGCACGACCTTGGACGCGGCAGGCGGTGACGAGCCCTTGGCGATTTTTGCGCGCGCCGCCGGGATACGCCGCTTCGAAAGTTTGCCAGCCATGCTGGCAAGCGATGCAAAACTGGGTGCCTGGCTGGCGACCGCTCTGCAGGCACCTTTGCGGCAACATGACCTTTACCGTTGGCGCGAGGAACTGATCGTGATGCAGCGCGATCTGTTGCAAGTCGTCTGGCAGGCATTGCTTGACGGGAAGTTGCGTTCGCTTACGCTGGAAGTGCCCGCTGCAGGGGCTGTGCATCGTTTCGAGATGAAGGCCATCGATCGCTGGAAAGTGTGGCGTCGCCGCCAGCCACTGGTGACCTATTCTGTGTAGAATCCTCGCAAAACCACAAAGGGTGCAAGCATGAGTTTCTGGCGAGATGTGACGGCTGTCTTCTGGGGGGCGGAATCTTTTCCACTGCTGGTGATGGTGATCGGGCTGTTCTTCCTGTTGCATTATTTCCTGCGCGAAGAACGCCCCAGTATCTTCAATACCGTCATCTTCTATTTCGTCTGCGTGTTTGGCTTGTTCATCGCGGGTGTTCTGCATGCGCTCGGAATCGCGCGCGGGGCAGACATCCTGCACGAGGTTGCGGTGATCGGTGCCGGTGTGGCGGTGATCCGCTTGTGGGGGTTGGTGGTGTTCCGACTGATCCTCCCGGGTATCAAGCTCAATCCGCCGCGTATCACGGAAGATATCTTCGTCATCATCGCCTATGTCGCGTGGTTCATGGTGCGGTTGCGTTATGCCGGGCTGGATCTGGGCAGCATCGTCGCGACGTCTGCGGTGATCACGGCGGTGATCGCGTTCGCGATGCAGGACACCTTGGGCAACATCCTCGGCGGTCTTGCCCTGCAGCTCGACAATTCCATCGAGGTGGGCGACTGGATCAAGGTGGACGATCTCGCCGGTAGAGTGGTGGACATCCGCTGGCGCTCCACGCTGGTAGAGACGCGCAACTGGGAAACGGTGGTGTTCCCCAATTCACAGTTGATGAAGAACAAGTTCATGGTGCTGGGCCGCCGTACCGACCAGCCGGTGCAATGGCGGCGCTGGGTGTGGTTCAACGTGTCGCTGGAAGCACCCGCCCCCCGGGTGATACGTGTGGTGGAAGATGCTATCCGGCAGACCAGTATTCCGAATGTGGCTACCGATCCGGCTCCCAACTGTGTGTTGATGGATATGGACGATAAAGGCTATGCGCGTTATGCCATGCGTTACTGGTTGACCGACCTGATGCCGGACGATCCGACCGACGCCCTGATTCGTTGGCACATCATGACTTCTTTGCAGCGCGCCGGTCTGAAGCTGGCAGTGGACGAGCGCCACATCCACCTGACCAAGGAGAACGATAAATACGAGGATGCACAGCATCAGCATGAGGTGACGCTACGCCTGAAGACCTTGCACCGTATCGACCTGTTCTCCTCCATGACCGAGGAGGAGTTGAAGTGGCTGGCCGAGCAGTTGCGTTTTGCACCTTTCGCAAGAGGGAATCTGATCACACGGCAAGGAGATCAGCAGTCGCACGGCCTCTACATCCTCATTCGCGGTGAGGCTGAGGTGTACCTCGAAGCGGAGAACGGCGAACGCCGCACGCTCAACATCCTGCACAAAGGCGACTTCTTCGGCGAGATGGCTTTGCTGACCGGCGCGCCGCGCCGTGCGTCGGTGATGGCACTGAGCGATGTCGAATGTTACCGGCTGGACAAGGAGGCGTTCGAGGAGATATTGCGTGCACGCCCCACCATCGCGGAGGAGGTGTCGCACATGCTGGCCGTACGCACGGCGGAACTCAATAGCGCCAAGCAGGATATCGATGCGGTTGCCAGCCACCCGAGCATCACGCAAAGCAGCAGCGAGATACTGGCCACGATCCGGCGCTTCTTCTCGCTCGGAAAGTAAGGTATTGATAAAAAAGATTTCCCGTGTTGAGGCGAGCAAACCCGTTCGGTTTGCCGCACTGCTTGTTGTATCATGCCGCCCGTGAATGAACCCTTGAGATAGCTACCATGAAACTGACCTTCCTGGATTTCGAACAACCGGTCTCCGATCTGGAGAACAAGATCGAACAACTGCGCTACGTGCAGGACGATTCCGCGCTGGATATCTCCGACGAGATCAGCCGCCTGCAAAAGAAGAGCCAGAGCCTGACCAAGGATATCTACGCCAAGCTCACCCCCTGGCAGATCTCGCAGGTCTCGCGCCATCCGCAGCGCCCTTATACGCTGGATTACGTAGAGCATCTGTTCACCGATTTCGAAGAACTGCACGGCGACCGTGTGTACGCTGACGATGCTGCCATCGTCGGCGGTCTGGCGCGTTTCAACGGCCAGAGTGTGATGGTCATCGGCCATCAAAAGGGCCGCGACACCAAGGAACGCCAGTACCGCAATTTCGGCATGCCGCGTCCCGAGGGCTATCGCAAAGCGATGCGCCTGATGCGTCTGGCCGAGAAGTTCGGCATCCCCATCATGACTTTCATCGACACACCGGGCGCTTATCCCGGCGTCGGCGCGGAAGAGCGCGGCCAGTCCGAAGCCATCGGTCGCAACCTGTATGTGATGGCCGAACTGCGTGTGCCCATCATCTGCACCATCATCGGCGAAGGTGGTTCCGGTGGCGCGCTGGCAGTGGCAGTCGGTGATGCCTTGCTGATGCTGCAATATGCGACCTATTCCGTGATCTCTCCGGAAGGCTGCGCCTCCATCCTGTGGAAGAGCGCGAGCAAAGCGGAGGAAGCCGCCGAGACATTGGCGATCACAGCCACCCGTTTGAAGACGCTCGGTCTGGTCGACAAGATCGTGAGCGAGCCTTTGGGCGGTGCGCACCGCGATTACGAAGCGACCATGGCCAGCGTGAAAAAAGCCTTGGCCGATGCGCTCAAGCAGGCCCAGAGCAAATCCACCAACGATCTGTTGCAGACGCGCTTTACGCGTTTGATGGGCTACGGCAAGTTCAAGGAGATCGAGCTCCAGTAGTCACGGAGGCTCATCTGCTCTGACGCGACGTTCGTCGATGTCGCACAAATCTCCCCACTCGAATCAATTAGATGACCGGATCGCGGCGCAGCTGGCGCCGCTGCTGCCTGCGGGCAGCAAGCTGCTGCTCGGCTTGAGCGGCGGTATGGATTCGGTCGTGCTGCTGCACGCTCTCCATCGTCTCGCCCCAAAACTGGGCTACACGCTTTCCGCCATGCATGTCCATCACGGCATCAGCCCCAATGCAGATGCCTGGGCAAGGTTTTGCACTGAACTGTGCGAGCGCTATGCCATTCAGCTTGAGATCAAACATGTCGACATCGCGCCGCTGAAAGATACGCACGGCATCGAGGCATCGGCGCGCAAACTGCGCCATGCCGCGTTCGCCGAAAGCGCTTGCCGCTACGTCGCGCTGGCCCACCATGCGGACGATCAGGCGGAAACGCTGATGCTGCAGTTGTTGCGCGGGGCCGGTCTGCGCGGCGTCTCCGCCATGCCGTTGGTGCGCGAGCAGGGCAGCCAGCTGTTGCTGCGCCCCTTGTTGGCATGCGGACGGACAACATTGCTCGCCTATGCGCAACAGCATGCCCTGCAATGGATGGAGGATGAGAGCAACGCGGACGAACTTTATCCGCGCAACTTCCTGCGTCATCGCCTGTTCCCTGTGCTGGAGGAACGCTTCCCGGCATGGCGCGATACGCTGGGGCGCAGCGCGCAACATTTCGCAGAGGCCGCCGGGATGCTGGAGGAGGTCGCGCTGGCGGACGGGGCGGGTGAACCGTTGCTGGCGGTGGCGAAACTGGATGCCTTGTCTCCCGCGCGCGGCAGGAACCTGCTGCGCCATTTTCTGCACTTGCAGGGCGCCCCGATGCCGCAGGAAGCGCAGCTGGATGACATGCTGCGCCAACTGCGCAGCGCACGCGACAATGCGGATGTATGTGTGAATTTCGGCGAGTGGCAGGTACGCAGATATCGCGGGCATATCCATGCGATGCGGGCGTTGTCGTCATTCGATCCTGCTTTGCGTCTGGACTGGCAGGGAGAGGCGGCGCTGTACTGGCCGCCATTGCAGCGTGAACTGCACTTCACTGCGGCGGTCGGATCGGGCATCAGCCGGGACAGATTGTCACAAGGGCAGGTGAGTCTGAGATTGCGCAACGGCGGTGAGACATTGCGCCCGCAGCCGCTCGCGGCACGGCGCAGCATGAAGAACCTGCTGCAGGAACATGGTGTGCCACCCTGGCAGCGCGAACGTCTGCCCTTGCTGTATTGCGGCGATGAGCTGGCGTGTGTGGTCGGTGTGGCGGTGGCAGCGGAGTTCCGTGCGGCGGAGGGGGAGCAATCTGTAATGGTGGCGTAAGCATGATTGGCATATGATGCGGCTGCAGATGCAAGCCGTCACCGTTCCAGTCAACTCTTCAGGGAGAAGAATATGAAAATATTGAGCGTGTTGTGCAGTGCCTTGTTGTTCAGTCTGTCCCTCTCCGCGCAAGCGGCCCCCATCGTCATTAAGTACAGTCATGTTGTCGCCGATACCACCCCCAAGGGGCAGGCCGCGCTGAAGTTCAAGGAAGTTGCCGAGCGGCTGTTGCCGGGCAAGGTCGAAGTGCAGGTGTTCCCCAACAGTCAATTGTTCGGCGACGGCAAGGAGATGGAAGCGCTGTTGCTGGGCGACGTGCAGATCCTCGCACCTTCGCTGGCCAAGTTCGGCAAGTACACCAAGAAGGTCCAGATATTCGACCTGCCGTTCCTGTTCGATGACATCGACGCCGTGGGTCGTTTCCAGAACAGCGCCAAGGGACGCGAGTTGCTGACCTCCATGTCCGGCAAGGGTATCGTCGGCTTCGGCTACATACATAACGGCATGAAGCATCTTTCCGCCAACAAACCCCTGCGTACGCCGGAGGATGCCAAGGGGCTGAAGTTCCGTATCCAGCCGTCCGAGGTGCTGGAGGCGCAGTTCCAGGCGGTCGGGGCCAACCCTCAGAAGATCGCCTTCGCCGAGGTGTACCAAGCGCTGCAATCCGGCGTGGTGGATGGTGCAGAGAATCCATGGGCCAACATCTACACCAAGAAATTCCACGAGGTGCAAAAGTACATCACCGAGAGCGGCCACGGCGTGCTCGATTACATGGTGATCGCCAACGATGAATGGTGGAGTGGCCTGCCGGACGATGTGAAGAAGGGATTGAGCGTCGCCATGGCTGAATCGATCGCCTACGGCAACAAGGTTGCGCTGGATGAAGATGCCAATTTTCGCCAGAAAGTCATCGATGACAAAAAGGCCAAACTGGTCAAGCTGACCAAGAAGCAGCGCCAACAATGGCGCGAGGCGATGAAGCCGGTGTGGGCGAAGTTCGAGGGTGATATCGGCAAGGATCTGATCGATGCTGCTGTAGCTGCCAACACGAAGTGATGTTGCTGGATTGAGCACGCCCCCCGCCATGCACGGGGGGCGCCACAGGGAGGCTGCATGAAGTTATTGAAACGACTGGACGAATGGCTGATCGCCATTCTGCTGGCGGCGATGACGCTGCTCACCTTTGCACAGGTGGTCATGCGTTATGTGTTCAATTCCGGCTTCACCTGGGCGCAGGAGCTCACCACCATCCTGTTCGCATTCATGATCTTCATCGGCATCTCCTACGGCGTGCGCGTCGGTGCACATATCGGCGTGGATGCATTGATCAAGATATTCACGCCGCGAGTGCGCCGCGTCGTATCCACTATCGCCGTGCTGCTCTGCCTGTTGTACGCAGGCATGGTGATCTACGGTTCGTTCCAGTATGTGATGAAGATGAAAAAGGTCGGCATCGAGCTGGAAGACCTGCCGGTGCAGATGTGGCTGGTGCGCGCCATCCTGCCTGTCGGTTTCACCCTGCTGGCTTTGCGTTTCCTGCCTGTGCTGTATAACCTGATCAGCGGCAAGTCCGACCACCTGCGACTCGCCAACGAAGTGGCGGAAGCCCTTAAATTGAAACAGGAGGAGAAACAATGAACACCTTGTTCCTGTTCTCCTGTCTGTTCTTCTTCATGGCCATCGGCATGCCGGTCGCCATCTGCCTCGGCCTTTCCAGCCTGCTGACCATCGCTTTCTTCGCCAACGACTCGCTGGCTTCGCTTTCAATCAAGCTGTACGAGACCAGCGAGCATTACACCCTGCTGGCCATCCCGTTCTTCATTCTCGCCGGTGCGCTGATGTCCACCGGCGGCGTGGCGCGACGCATGGTGGATTTCGCCATCGCGGCAGTGGGGCATCTGCGCGGCGGTCTGGCCATCGCTTCCATCCTCGCCTGCATGCTGTTCGCCGCCGTGTCCGGTTCCAGCCCGGCTACCGTGGTCGCGGTGGGATCCATCGTCATCGCCGGCATGGTGCGCAGCGGTTACCCGCAGCCGTTCGCGGCGGGGGTGATCTGCAACTCCGGCACGCTCGGCATCCTCATCCCGCCTTCCATCGTGATGGTGGTATATGCCGCCGTGACCGAAGTCTCGGTCGGGCGCATGTTCATGGCGGGTGTTATTCCAGGTCTGATGTTGGGATTGATGCTGGCGATGGCGGTGCATTGGCGTGTGCGCAAGCTGAACATTGCCCCTACGCCGCGTGCACCGCTGCGCGAAGTGCTGGGCAAGTTCCGCGACTCCATGTGGGGCCTGGCGTTGCTGGTCATCATCATGGGCGGTATCTATGGCGGCGTGTTCACGCCCACCGAAGCGGCAGCGGTGTCGGCCGTGTATGCTTTGATCGTGGCGGTGTTCATCTACAAGGACCTCAAGTTCAAAGACCTGCCCGAGGTATTTGTCGACGCCAGCAGAACCACCGTGATGCTGATGTTCATCGTCGCCAACGCCATGCTGTTCGCGCACGTGCTCACCACCGAACGCATCCCGCAGACCATCGCCGAACACATCGTGGCCTTCGGTATGGAGCCGTGGATGTTCCTGTTGGTAGTCAACGTCATCCTGCTGATCGCGGGCAACTTCATGGAACCGACCGGTATCATCCTGATCCTTGCGCCCATCTTCTTCCCCATCGCCACCCAGCTCGGCATCGACCCCATCCATCTGGGTATCATCATGGTGGTCAACATGGAGATCGGCATGGTCACGCCGCCGGTGGGGTTGAACCTGTTCGTCACCAGCGGCATCACCGGCATGAGCATCATGGAAGTCACCCATGCCGCCTTGCCTTGGCTGCTGGTATTGCTGGCCTTCCTCGGGCTGGTCACCTACATCCCCGAGATCAGCCTGTTCCTGCCGGATCTGCTGTTTAATTAATCAGTTGGTAAGTCTGCAACCTGCCTGCCCGGCGGTCTGTCGGCAGGCAGGTTGGGGCTATTCTCCCCTGTCCGCGCTGCGACATTGCAGGTAAACCCTGCTAGAATCGCGCCCTCAGAATTTTCTGATTCACAATAATCATTTGGAGAGAAGCATGGCTGTTGAACGTACCCTTTCTATCATCAAACCCGATGCAGTCGCCAAGAACGTCATCGGTCAGATCTATTCCCGTTTTGAAGGTGCCGGCCTGAAGGTCATCGCCGCGCGCATGGTGCAACTGTCCCGTGCCGAAGCGGAAGGTTTCTATGCCGTGCACGCTGCACGTCCATTCTTCAACGATCTGGTGAGCTTCATGATCTCCGGTCCGGTGATGATCCAGGTTCTGGAAGGCGAGGGCGCGATCCTCAAGAACCGTGACCTGATGGGCGCAACTGATCCGAAGAAGGCCGACAAAGGCACCATCCGTGCCGATTTCGCCGACAGCATCGACGCGAATGCGGTGCACGGTTCCGACGCGGCTGAAACAGCTGCCGTCGAGATCGCTTACTTCTTCCCGGCACTGAACGTCTACTCTCGCTAAGCGACAGCTGATGAAGCAAAACCTCCTCGATCTTGAACCGGCTGCGATGACCGCATGGTTCGCGGAACACGGCGAAAAGCCGTTCCGCGCCAAGCAGGTGCTGCGCTGGATCTACAAGAACGGGGAGTCCGATTTCGACGCGATGAGCGATCTGGCGATCACTCTTCGCGACAAACTGAAGCAACTCGCCTGTATCCAGACGCCCAAGGTGATGCGCGAAGAGACCGCTTCCGACGGTACGCGCAAATGGCTGCTGGATGTGGGCACCGGCAACGCGGTGGAGACCGTGTTCATCCCGGAAGAGGGCAGGGGCACGCTGTGCGTTTCGACGCAGGCGGGTTGCGCGCTGGATTGTGCGTTCTGTTCCACCGGCAAGCAGGGTTTCAACCGTAATCTGTCCACCGCCGAGATCATCGGCCAGGTGTGGTGGGCCAACCACGAATTGGGCAAGAATGAAGACGGCAACTGGCCGGTCACCAATGTGGTGATGATGGGTATGGGTGAGCCGTTGCTGAACTTCGACAGCACCGTGAGCGCTTTGCGCCTGATGCTGGACGACCATTGCTACGGCCTGTCGCGCCGCCGCGTGACGGTCTCCACCTCGGGCGTGGTGCCGGCTATGGATCGACTGCGCGAGGAGTGTGCGGTGGCACTGGCCATCTCGCTGCATGCGCCGAACGATGCGCTGCGCAACGAACTGGTGCCGATCAACCAGAAATATCCTTTGCAGGAATTGATGGCGGCTTGCCTGCGCTATCTGGAAAAAGCCCCGCGCGATTTCGTCACGTTCGAATACGTGATGCTGGCGGGTGTGAACGACAGGCCGCAGGATGCACGCGAGTTGATCGAGCTGGTGCGCGATGTGCCGTGCAAGTTCAATCTGATCCCGTTCAATCCTTTCCCGCAAGCGCCTTACCGCCGTTCCGACATGGAGACGGTGAAGCATTTTCGCGACATCCTGATGCAGGCGAACATCGTCACCACCATCCGCAAGGTGCGTGGCGACGACATCGCGGCCGCCTGCGGACAACTAGCGGGACAAGTGCAGGACAGATCGAAACGAACCCTACGAATCATGGAGGCAAGTCGATGAAACAGTGGATGGTCTATCTCATGGCATTTTTGCTGGTCGGCTGCGCCAGCAATGGTGTGTCCGATGAGCGCGCGCGCAACAGCGCCAAGATCCATACCGAACTGGCGGCCTCTTATTTCGAGCGGGAGCAGTATTCCATCGCCTTGCAGGAATTGGGTGCGGCCATGCAGGCTGATGATGAATATGCACCTGCCTACAATGTGCGCGGTCTGGTGCGCATGAGGCTGCGCGAGGATGCGCTGGCGGACAAGGATTTTCGCCGTGCTTTGCAACTCGATCCTCGCAGTGCATCCGCGCTGAACAACTACGGCTGGTTCCTGTGCCAGCGCGGTCATCCCAAGGAGTCGATCGCCAAGTTCCTGGATGCTTTGAAAGACCCGCTCTACAACACCCCCGATATGGCATATGCCAATGCGGGGGTGTGCGCCATCAAGGCCGGCGACCTGGTCGCGGCGGAAAGCTATCTTGAGCGCGCGTTGATCCTGCATGCGGGTATGCCAGAAGCGCAGATCGGGCTGGCGGAATTGAACTACATCAGGGGTGACTATTCGATGGCCAAAGTCCATTTGATGCGTTTCATGCAAGTGTATGAGGCGTTGACGCCGGAGCACCTGTGGCTGGCGGTGCGCGTAGAGCGCAAGGCCGGGGACCGAAATGCTGCGGCGAGTTATGCGCTGCAATTGCGCAAGCGTTTCCCGGATTCGCGTGAAGCGCAACTTCTGCAGGCGGGCGAGTGATGACAGAGATCCAGAACGAGACGGCCGGGCAGGACGCGCAACAGTCTGCATTGAAAGTCGGGGCGATCCTGCGCGCCGAGCGCGAAGCACGCGGCTTGTCTGTGGAAGAGATCGCGGAGCGCGTCAAGTACAGTGTGCGCCAAGTCGAAGCGCTGGAGCATGATGATGCCGAGCATCTGCCGCAAGGGACTTTCCTGCGCGGATTCGTGCGCAGCTATGCGCGCGTGCTGGGCATGGATGAGGCCAAGTTGCTGGCAGCGACCCACACGCAGACCGAACATCATTTCGATGTGACGGACGTTCAGGCAGGGGGGGCACCCTTGCCGATCACGGGCGACGCGAGCCGACGCAGCCGTTATCTGCTGCTGGGTGCTTTGGCAGTCGCGATCCTGCTGGCTGGTTTCATCCTGATGCAACCAGCAAACATCTCGCTGCCGGTCCCGGTCAAGGTGAGCGAAGAGGTCGTAGTGGAGTCGGCTTCTGCTGTCAGTGCCGCAGCGCTAGTCGAGGCGGAGCCTGAGCAGCCAGTTGTAGAACAAGCGGCCGAGCCCACGAAGGTCGTGGAAGTGCATAAGCCGGAACCAGTTGAAAAGAAACCCGAAGCAGTCAAGCCTTTGCCGGTCGCGAAGCCGGTGCCTGTCGTAAAGCCGGTTGAGCCGGTCAAGGTGGAGGAAGCACCAAAACCGGTGGTAGCACCAAAACCGGTAGAAACGGCAAAGCCAGTGGTAGCGCCAAAACCGGTCGTTGCCAGCCCGCCGCAGCAAGTGAGCAAGTCGGAACCCGCAGCGGTAGTAGCGCTCGAGTCAGCAACGCCAGTCTCGCCCCCAAAATCTGAAGTGCCACTTGCGCTGTTGATGAAGCGCCCGATCCATATCGTGTTCCTCGAAGAAGCCTGGATGGAGATCATCGATGTGAACGGTGAGATATTGTTGTCGCGGGTGACCAAGGCAGGTGAGGAAAAATGGATAGGCGGCGGTCATCGCGCGCCGTACAACGTCACCATCGCCAGACCGGGCGCGATCCGCATGTATTACCACGGCAAGCAAGTCGATCTGTCGAAATTCAACCCGGCGAACGTCGCCAAGCTGGTTCTGGAGTAGAACGCATGATGCATCCTTCCAATCTGCGTCACGCGACGCAGGCGGTGCGCGTTGATGACATCGTCATCGGTGGTGGCGCTCCCATCGTGGTGCAGTCGATGACCAATACCGATACCGCTGACATCACCGGCACTACCAAGCAAGTGCATGAACTGGCGATCGCCGGTTCGGAACTGGTGCGTATCACGGTCAACACTTCTGAGGCGGCCGAAGCGGTGCCGCACATCCGTCGTCGTCTGGACGCGCTGGGCTGCAATGTGCCGTTAATCGGCGATTTCCATTACAACGGCCATCGTCTGCTCACCGAATATCCGGAATGCGCCAAGGCGCTGGCAAAATACCGCATCAATCCCGGCAACGTCGGCAAGAATCGCAAGGGCGAGGACCAGTTCGCGATGATGATCGCGGTGGCGAAGCAGTATGACAAGCCGGTGCGCATCGGTGTCAACTGGGGCAGCCTGGATCAGGATCTGGTGGTGCGCATGATGGATGAGAACGCCAAGTTGCCCGAGCCCAAGGATGTGCGTGTGGTGACGCGTGAGGCGTTGATCGTCTCCGCACTTCAGAGCGCGCAACGCGCCGAGGAACTGGGCTTGTCGCGCGACCGCATCGTGCTGTCGTGCAAGGTGAGCGAGGTGCAGGATCTGATCGCCGTGTATCAGGAGTTGGCGCAGCGCTGCGATTATGCGCTACATCTCGGTTTGACCGAGGCGGGCATGGGTTCCAAGGGCATCGTGGCATCCACCGCCGCCCTGTCTGTACTGCTGCAGCAGGGCATAGGCGACACCATCCGTGTGTCGTTGACCCCGCCACCGGGCGGCGCGCGCACAGAAGAAGTGGTGGTGGCGCAGGAGATCCTGCAGACCATGGGCCTGCGTTCTTTCACGCCTATGGTCACGGCTTGCCCCGGTTGTGGCCGCACCACCAGCACGGTGTTCCAGGAACTGGCACAGCACATCCAGAATTATCTGCGCGCGCAGATGCCGGTATGGCGCGAGCAATACAGTGGCACGGAAGAGATGACGGTGGCGGTGATGGGCTGCATCGTGAACGGTCCGGGCGAGAGCAAGATGGCCAACATCGGCATCAGCCTGCCGGGCACTGGCGAAACCCCCTCAGCACCGGTCTATGTGGACGGCGAGAAGACGGTGACCCTGCGCGGCGACAACATCGCCGAAGAGTTCACCCGGATCGTCAATGAATATGTGGCAAGAAAGTACCAGAAGAAATGAGTGATGCATTACAAGCAGTAAAAGGCATGAACGACATCCTGCCGGACGAGTCAGGGCTGTGGCTGTGGTTCGAGGACACCGTGCGCGAGTGGCTGGAAGCCTATGGCTATCGCAACATCCGCATGCCGCTGGTGGAGCCGACCGCGCTGTTCAAGCGCGCCATCGGCGAAGTCACCGACATCGTCGAAAAGGAGATGTACAGCTTCGAGGATAGCCTGAACGGCGACCAGCTGACCTTGCGCCCGGAAGGGACCGCTTCCTGCGTTCGCGCCGTGTTGCAGCACAATTTGCTGTATAACGCGCCGCAGCGTCTATGGTACGCCGGTCAGATGTTCCGCCACGAGCGCCCGCAGAAGGGGCGTTACCGCCAGTTCCACCAGATCGGGGTGGAGGCGATGGGTTTCGGCGGTCCGGACATCGATGCCGAGCAGATCATCATGTGTGCGCGGCTGTGGAAGAAGCTGGGCATCCGCGATGTCACCCTACAGCTGAACACGCTGGGTGACAGTGCTTCGCGTCAGCGCCACCGAGACAAATTGATCGCCTATTTCGAGGGACATAAGGATGTGCTGGATGCCGATGCACTGCGTCGGCTGTACAGCAATCCGCTGCGTATCCTCGACACCAAGAATCCGGCCATGCAGGAGCTGGTGGGCAATGCGCCCAGGTTGATGGATGAGTTGGAAGACGAGGCGATCCAGCATTTCGAGGCGGTGCAGGCGATCCTGAAACGACACGAAGTCGCGTTCGAGATCAATCCGCGTCTGGTGCGCGGTTTGGACTATTACAACCGTACCGTGTTCGAGTGGGTCACCACGCGTCTGGGCGCGCAGGGCACTATCTGCGCGGGCGGCCGTTTCGACGGATTGATCGAACAGATCGGCGGCAAACCGGCACCGGCCATGGGTTTCGCCATGGGCGTGGAGCGTTTGCTGGCGTTGTTGCAGGAAGACGGTATGACGCCGCCTGCCGCACCATTGGATGTGTATGTGGTGCATCAGGGCGAGCAGGCGCAGCTGCTCGCATGGCAAGCTGCAGAACAGTTGCGGGACAGCGGCGTGCGAGTGCTGTTGCACTGCGGCGGCGGAAGTTTCAAATCGCAGATGAAGAAAGCGGACGGTAGCGGCGCAGTGTGCGCGGTGATCGTCGGCGACGATGAGGCGGCCGCGCATGCGGTCACCGTCAAGCCGCTACGCGGTGGCGAGCAGCAGCGTGTCGCGATGACGGAATTGCAAAGCAAGATTAAAGAATTGATCAAGTGAGGGAATGAAAATGTCAGAGTTGGATCTACACGAACAGGAACAGGTCGACGCGCTCAAGTCTTGGTGGAAGGAGAACAGCAGCTGGGTGTATGGACTCGTCACGGTCTCCCTGCTGGCTTTCGCCGGCAGCCAGTTCTGGAAGCAGCATCAGGCCAGCCAGTCGACCGGTGCCGCCAGCCTGTATGCCGAGGTGATGAAGCAGACCGCGAGCGGCGATGACAAGCTTATCGGTGATGCAGCCGATGCACTGGCCGAGCGCTTCGCGGACAGCCCTTATGCGACACGTGCGCAACTGCTGGCTGCGCAGATCAGCCAGCAGGCCGGCGATGCGACACGCGCCAAGGCCAGATTGTGGTGGGTGATCGAACATGCGGATGAAGATGGCCTGCAACATGTGGCCCGTCTCAAGCTGGCAGCCATGCTGCTGGACGAGAAACAATATGAGGATGCGCTCAAGCATCTGGGCACAGAACATCCGGCTGCCTTCGATAGCGTTTATGCCGATCTGAAGGGGGATGTGCTGAGTGCGATGGGCAAGACTGACGATGCGCGCATCGCATACAAGCAAGCCTTGGAAAAAGCCGATGAGCAGGCTGTTCAACGCAATCTGATCCAGTTGAAGCTGGATGGACTGGGTAACGCAAAATGATATTGCGTCACTTCAGTCTGCTGGCTTGCGCGCTGATGCTGGCTGCTTGCAGCAGTGACAAGGCGAGCATCGAGCCGGCTAAATTGATCGACTTCAAGCCGGCAGCGAAGATACAGGTACGCTGGCAGCAGTCGCTGGGCGACAGCGGTATCAACGTGCTGACACCGGGTGTCACGCGTGTGGCGGTGTTCGGAGCAAGCGAAAAATATCTGTATCGCTTCGACCGCGACAGCGGCAAGCAGATGTGGCGTATCGAACCAGGCTTCACGATCTCCGGTGGCGTGGGAGCGGGCGAGGGGCTGGTACTGGTCGGTGGCGATCAGGGCGAACTGGCCGCATACGATGAGACAGACGGCAAGTTGCGCTGGCAAGTGCAGGTGTCCAGTGAAGTGTTGAGTGCGCCCAAGATCGCCAGCGGCATCGTGGTGGTGCGCACCGGCAACGGCCGCATCGCGGGTCTGAATGCGGAAGATGGCAAGCGCTTGTGGTTGTATGAGCGCGTCACACCCGCACTGAGTGTGCGCAGCAACGCCGGCGTGGTCATCCGCAACGGCATGGTCTACGCGGGTTTCGCGGCGGGCCGACTGGCGGCGATCGGATTGACCAAAGGGATCGTGATCTGGGAAGCGGCCGTATCACAACCGCGCGGCAACACGGAGTTGGAGCGCATCAGCGACATCACCAGTCTGCCTGCCGCCGATGACAGGCAAGTGTGTGCCATCGCCTTTCAGGGCAGGTTGGCATGTTTCGATGCGATCCAGGGCAACACCATGTGGTCGCGCGAGATGTCCAGCGACAAGGGTTTGGCCCTGTTCGGCGGCTATCTATATGTGACCGATGCGGATGGCAGCGTGTTCGCGCTGGACAGAAGTACTGGTGCCACCTTGTGGAAGAACGACCAGCATGCCTATCGTCAAATGACAGCACCTTATCCCGTCGAAGAGCATTTGCTGATCGGTGACTTCGAAGGCTATGTACATTTGCTCGACACCCGCGATGGCAACCTGCTGGCACGTCGCAAGACGGATGGCAGCGCAATTCTTGCCGCCCCCGTGCTGATGGGTGACGGCGCAATGGTTCAAACCAGTGACGGTGAGTTGCTGGCGATCTCGGTACAAAAGTAATGCTACCCACACTGGTTCTGGTTGGACGCCCCAACGTCGGCAAATCAACACTATTCAACCGCCTCACGCGCAGCCGTGATGCGCTGGTGGCCGACAAACCCGGTCTGACGCGTGATCGTCACTACGGTCGCGGGCGGGTCGGAGAGCGGCCATTCCTGGTGGTCGATACCGGCGGCCTTGAACCGGTGGCCAAGGAAGGCATCTTGTATGAGATGGCCAAGCAGACGCGTCAGGCAGTGGATGAAGCCGATCTGGTGCTGTTCCTGGTGGATGGCAGGGATGGACTGACGCCGCAGGACAGGATCATAGCCACTCAGTTGCGCAAGACCGGACGACCGCTGATGTTGCTGGTGAACAAGGCCGAAGGTATGCAACGCGCCCGTGTCACGGCTGATTTTCACGAGCTCGGGCTGGGCGAGCCTATCCCCATCTCGTCAGCGCATGGCGAGAACGTGTCGGAGATGATCGAGATCGCGCTGGACGAGTTGCCTGCAGCCGAGCCGGAAACGGAAGAGAAGTCCCATCATCCGAAGTTGGCCATCGTCGGCAGACCCAACGTCGGCAAATCCACGCTGGTCAACGCCATCCTCGGCGAAGAACGCGTCATCGCCTTCGACCAGCCGGGCACCACGCGCGACTCCATCTATATCGATTTCGAACGCGGCGGCAAGCAGTACACCATCATCGACACCGCCGGTGTGCGCCGTCGCGGCAAGATCGACGAGGCCATCGAGAAGTTCTCGGTGGTGAAGACCTTGCAGGCCATCGAGGATGCCAATGTGGTGGTATTGGTGGTGGATGCCAGCGACCAGATCACCGAACAGGATGCGCACCTTGCGGACTTCGTGCTGCAGGCCGGACGCGCGCTGGTGCTGGCAGTGAATAAGTGGGACGGGCTGGACGAATACGCACGCGACAGTGCCAAGCGTGACATCGACCGCAAGCTGCACTTCCTCGATTTTGCCAAGCAGCACTTCATCTCCGCGCTGAAGGGCACCGGCGTGGATAATCTGTTGAAGTCGGTCAACCAGGCCTATACCGCCGCGATGACCAAGATGCCAACGCCACAGCTCACACGTGTATTGGAAGCTGCTGTGGAAAAACAGGCGCCGCCGCGCAACGGGCCGTTCCGTCCCAAGATGCGTTACGCGCACCAGGGCGGCAGCAACCCGCCGTTGATCGTCGTGCACGGAAGTGCACTGGAGAAAGTGCCGGCAAGTTACATACGCTATCTGGAGCGGGTGTTCTGCGATGCATTCAAGCTGCAGGGCACGCCATTACGCATCGAATTCAAATCCGGCAAGAATCCGTTCGCCGACAAGGCGCCGCGTCCATTGACAGAGAGCGAAGAACGCGCCGCCCATCGAGCACGTATCCGGGGGCGCAAGAAGTACGGTTAAAGAGGTTATAACTTGACGTTAAGCCCCGTCAGCAACACGGTATCGCTGTGTTTGACACCCGCGCCGATATCGCTGTTGTATTTGTTCTGCAGGCTGATCGACAGACCCATCGTGCTGTTCAGATTGATCACCAGGCTGCTATCGAACACGGTGCGAAACTCCCCGCCAGTTTGCGTGTTGGGGTAGTAACTCAGCTTCTGCTTGAAGCGGGTGTTCGGCGTCAATGTGTGCGTGGATTCTTCCGCCATGATCACTTCGACGATGCTGACCGTGTTACCGGTCATCATGACCGATCGGTTGTGGGACAGACCGCCGAACACATCGAATGTGACGCTGTCATCTTTCAGTAAGTGATAACCGAAGCCGGCACCCAAGCCGCTACGCAGCTCCAGGTTCGCCATCCTGTCTTGTTCGAACTCCAGTTGTCCGAAACCGAATAGCAGCGGACTCAGGTTGTGGTCATATCTGCTGCCAAGGCGCGTCTTGTCGGCACTGACCACCCCCTGACTTTTGCCATATAGCGCCGAGGCATAGGTGGATAGCTTGTTGGCGTCAGTCGTCCGCGCCTCATCGATCGAGATCGAGTACGTTGTGCTACTGGTATTGCCGGCAGAGCGGGAGAAAGACAGGGCGGCGTTGCCTTGCCATGAAGCATCGCTGTCTTGGGCGTAGGCTGGGGTTAAAAGGTTGGCATAAAGGAAGAAAGCGATGGCGAGGCGTGGCATGTCGGTTCCTGTGGGAAGTTCGCAAGATGTGGAACTGAACATTTTAACAATCTAAGGATCCATCACGTAAGGGGAAATGTGGGTCGGAAGCGCTGCATTTTCCTTTCGCAAGCCGCCGTTTTCCAGTACAGTGGCGGCGTTTAAACCACACTACGAGCCGACTATCATGAGTACTAAAGGGCAACAATTACAAGACCCGTTCCTGAACGCATTGCGCAAGGAACATGTGCAGGTCGCGATCTATCTGGTCAACGGGATCAAGCTGCAAGGCCAGATCGATTCGTTCGATCAATATGTGGTGCTGTTGAAGAACACCGTCACCCAGATGGTCTACAAGCACGCCATCTCTACTATCGTCCCGGCCCGCGCCATCTCCATCCCTTACGACGAGCAGTGATGTCCGAATCAACGACTGCGCCCAATACGGCGGTATTGGTCAGTCTTGATTTTGGCGCGCCGGACTACGCCGAGAGTCTGGAAGAGCTCCGTTTGCTAGCGGAAAGTGCCGGGGTGGAAGTCCTCGCGCTGATCGAAGGCAAGCGGCAGCGTCCCGATCCCGCCACCTTTGCCGGCAGCGGCAAGGTGGATGAGATCGCCGCCCGGGTCGAGGAACTGGAAGCCCCGCTGGTCATCTTCAATCATGACTTGTCTCCCGCGCAGATGCGCAACCTGTCTGCCAAGCTGCAGGCGCGGGTGATCGACCGCACCATGCTGATCCTGGATATCTTCGCCCTGCGTGCACAGAGCCATGAGGGCAAGGTGCAGGTGGAACTGGCGCAACTCAAATACCTGTCTACCCGTTTGGCAGGTATGAACACGGACATGGGGCAGCAGAAGTTCGCCGTCGGCGCGCGCGGACCTGGCGAGACGCAACTTGAGTTGGATCGGCGCAAGCTGGATAAGCGCGTGTATCTGCTCAACGATCGCCTGAAAAAACTCAAGCGCCAACGTGAATTGCAGCGTCGTGCGCGCAATCGCTCGGACGTGCTGTCAGTGTCCATCGTGGGCTATACCAATGCCGGTAAATCCACGCTGTTCAACCGCTTGACCAACGCCGGTACATACGTCGCCAACCAGTTGTTCGCGACGCTGGATACCACGGCGCGCAAGTTGTACCTGCCGGGTGATAGCCCTTGTCAGGTGGTGTTGTCTGACACTGTGGGTTTCATCCGGCATCTGCCGCACGGGCTGGTGGCCGCCTTCCGCAGTACGCTGGAAGAGACGGCCCAGGCCGATCTGCTGCTGCATGTGGTCGATGTGAACAGCCCCGAGCGCAACGATCAGGTGGCCGAAGTGAACAAGGTATTGAAGGAAGTCGGGGCACAGGACATTCCCCAGATCGTGATCTATAACAAGATCGATCTGCAGGGCTTGGCGCCGGACGTCAAGCGCGACGAGTATGGTAATATCGTCGCCATTCATTTGAGTGCAAAATCCGGTGCCGGCGTAGAGGCTTTGCGCGATGCACTGACAGCAGTACGGGATACACCGATTCAGCAAAAACAGGCCGAAGAATGGCATCCGTTGAACAATCATTGATCGGAAAGTGTGAGGAATCATGGGATTGAATGACCCGCAGTGGGGCAAGAACAATAGTGGCGGTCCGCCCGACCTGGAAGAGGTCGTGCGCAACCTGAATCGCAAGATCGAATCCATCTTCGGTGGTCGCGGTGGCTCAACACCCAAGTCCGGTGGCAGCGGCGGCGTCGGTGGCGGTATGAGCATCGGTCTGATCGTGCTGATCGTGGCATTGATCTGGCTTGCCAGCGGTTTCTACATCGTCGACGAAGGTCAGCGCGGCGTGGTGCTGCGTTTCGGTAAGCAGGTCGAGACTACCGAGGCCGGTCCTCGTTGGCATCTGCCGTATCCGGTCGAGACTGTCGAGATCGTCAATCTGAGCCAGGTGCGTACCATCGAAGTGGGCTATCGCGACAACGTCAAGAACAAAGTGCTGAGAGAGTCACTGATGCTGACTGACGATGAGAACATCATCGACATTCAGTTCGCGGTGCAATACTTCCTGAAGGATCCCGGCGCCTATCTGTTCAACAACCGCAATCCGGATGAGAACGTGCGCCAATCGGCGGAAACGGCGATTCGCGAAGTGGTCGGTCGCAGCAAGATGGACTTCGTGCTGTACGAAGGGCGTGAAGAGGTGGCGGGTGAGACCACGCGCCTGATGCAGGACATCCTGGATCGCTACAATTCCGGCATCGTCATCAGCAAGCTGACGATGCAGAACGCGCAGCCGCCCGAGCAGGTGCAGGCCGCGTTCGACGATGCAGTGAAGGCCGGTCAGGACAGAGAGCGCCAGAAGAACGAAGGTCAGGCCTATGCCAACGACGTGGTGCCCAAGGCCAAGGGTGCGGCGGCGCGACTGATGGAAGAGGCGTCCGGTTACAAACAGAGTGTGATCGCCAATGCCGAAGGTGATGCCAGCCGCTTCAAGCAGATCCTGGCTGAATACGAGAAGGCACCCAAGGTCACCCGCGAGCGTATGTACATCGACATGATGCAGCAGATCATGACCAGCAGCAGCAAGGTGATGATCGACCAGAAGAACGGCAATGGCAGTCTGTTATATCTGCCGCTGGATAAATTGATGCAGCAAACAGGCGCGATAGCGGCTCCACAAGCCGCATCCAAATCTGCTGAGCAGGCGCCTGACTCGGAGTACATGCCGCAACGCGCGCGTGAACTGCTGATTGGCCGCGAACGGGAGGCACGCTAAATGAGTATGAAGATCAGAAATCTGCTGGTGGGGACGATCATTGCCCTGATCCTGCTGAGTATGAGCACCTTCGTGGTGGATCAGCGTCAGGCTGCTATCGTGTTCCAGTTGGGTGAAGTGATGCGTCTGGAGACAACACCCGGACTCAAGTTCAAGGTGCCGCTGCTGCAGAATGTGCGTTTCTTCGATTCGCGCATCCTGACGCTGGATTCGGCGGAGCCGGAGCGTTTCATCACGGCCGAGAAGAAGAACGTGCTGGTCGATTCCTACGTCAAATGGCGCATCTTCGACGTCAAGCAGTATTACATCAGCGTGGGCGGCGACGAGGCGCGTGCGCAGACCCGCTTGATGCAGACGGTCAATTCCGCCCTGCGTGAAGAGTTCGGCAAACTGACCATCCATGACGTGGTGTCCGGCAAGCGCGACGCACTGATGCGTGTGGTGCAGGAGAAGACCGACGGAGACGCGCGCAAGATCGGCGTGGAAGTGCTGGATGTGCGCCTGAAACGCGTCGATTTCCCGGTTGAGATCAGCGGTTCCGTCTATAGCCGCATGGAAGCGGAACGCAAACGCGTCGCCAACGAATTGCGCGCGACCGGTAACGCCGAGAGCGAAAAGATCCGTGCCGATGCCGACAAGCAACGTCAGGTGTTGCTGGCCAATGCTTATCGTGACGCACAGAAGATCAAGGGTGAGGGCGATGCGAAAGCGACAGCCTTGTATGCCGCCGCCTTCGGCCGTAATACGGAATTCTTTTCCTTCTATCGCAGCCTGGAAGCCTATAAGCAGACTTTCAGGGACAAGAACGATGTGATGGTGATCGATCCGAGTTCCGCTTTCTTCAAATATCTGAAGAATTCCGGCAAAAGTACACAGTAGTAGGCGATGCTTGATTTTTGGCTGGCGGCGCTGGGCCTGATGTTGGTGCTGGAAGGTTTGATGCCTTTCATGTTCCCCAAGCCCTGGCGCCAAACGCTGCGCAACCTGTCGCAGTTGCATGATGGACAGGTGAGGTTCCTCGGTTTGACGCTCATGTTGAGCGGTTTACTGCTGATTTACTGGATAAACTGAAAATGAAATGGTTGTTGCCTGAATTCATCCAGGACATGTTGCCTGAAGAAGCATGGCGCATCGAAGTCATGCGCCGTGAAGTACTTGAGCTGATGCGCCGTTCCGGCTATCAGCTGGTCGCTCCGCCTCTGATCGAATACTCTGATTCCCTGTTGATCAATGACAGTGCGGATATGGATCTGCGCACCTTCAAACTGGTCGATCAGTTAAGCGGCCGCACGTTGGCGCTGCGTGCCGATATCACTCCCCAGGTTGCCCGTATCGATGCCCATTTGCTCAACCGGCAGGGTGTCGCGCGTCTGTGCTATGCAGGTAATGTGGTGCATACCCAGCCTTCCGGTCTGATGCGCACGCGTGAGCCTTTGCAGGTTGGCGCGGAGCTCTACGGACATGGCGGTATCGAAAGTGATCTGGAGATACAGGCGCTGATGTTGAATAGTCTGGCCTTGCTCGGCATCAAACAGGTGCACCTCGATCTGGGGCATGTCGGCGTGTTCCATGCCCTGCTCGATGGCGCTGACATCAGTGACGAACTGGAGCAGGCGCTGTTTGTCGCATTGCAGCAAAAGGATGTGCCCACCTTGACCACCCTGGTGCAGTCCTTGCCGGCGGAGACTCAAGCAGCCTTGCTGGCGCTGCCGCATCTGTACGGCAGTATCGATGTGATCGCGCGTGCCCGTAGCCAGCTTCCCAAACTGCCGGCAGTGGTTGCCGCGCTGGATGATCTGCAGCGTGCGGCAAGCGGTCTGAACGGTAAAGTGGATAGCATCGGTATCGATCTGGCCGAGTTGCGCGGTTACCACTATCACAGTGGTATGGTGTTTGCGGCCTACCATGCGGGTAGCCATGACGCCATTGCAGTCGGCGGTCGTTATGACGACCTTGGCAAGGTATTCGGCCGTGCACGGCCAGCCACCGGCTTCAGCATGGACCTGCGTCAATTGCACGGCTTGCTGCCACAGCAGGCGTTGTCCAAAACCATCCACGCCCCGTACCGTGAGGACGCGACCCTGGATGCGGCGATCGCAGCACTGCGCGGGCAAGGGGAGATCGTTGTGGTCGACCTGCTCGGAGATGCCGCCTTGCATACTGAATTGAATTGCGACCGTGAATTGATCCAGCGTGATGGGCAATGGGTCGTTGTCGAGATGAAAAACTGAAATCCGGAACAGGAATAGATATGTCTAAGAACGTAGTAGTGATCGGTACCCAATGGGGCGATGAAGGCAAGGGCAAGGTGGTCGACTGGCTGACCGACCATGCCCAGGGCGTGGTGCGTTTCCAGGGTGGACACAATGCCGGCCATACGCTGGTCATCGGCAAAGAGAAGACCGTGCTGCACCTGATCCCGTCCGGTATCTTGCGCGACAACGTCATGTGCTACATCGGCAACGGTGTGGTGGTGTCTCCGGCTGCCTTGCTCAAGGAAATGGACATGCTGGCGTCTGCTGGAGTGCAGGTCTATGAACGTCTGCGCATCTCCGAGGCTTGTCCGCTGATCCTGCCGTATCACGAGGCATTGGACAAGGCACGCGAGATCGCCAAGGGCGCAGGCAAGATCGGCACGACAGGTCGCGGCATCGGCCCGGCTTACGAGGACAAAGTCGCGCGTCGCGCGATCCGTTTACAGGACCTGTTCCACCGCAAGCGTTTCGCCGCCAAGCTGGGCGAGGTACTGGATTATCACAACTTCGTCCTGAAGAACTACTTCAAGGTGGAGACGGTCGACTTCAACAAGACCATGGACGAAGCATTGGCGCTGGCGGAACGCATCAAGCCGCTGGTGCTGGATGTGCCGCGCGCGCTGTATGAGGCGAACAAGGCCGGACAGAACCTGCTGTTCGAAGGTGCGCAGGGCGCATTGCTGGATATCGACCACGGTACTTATCCGTTCGTCACTTCGAGCAACTGCATCGCCGGTGCAGCATGCGCCGGTAGCGGTGTCGGCCCGCAGAGCCTGAACTATGTGCTGGGCATCACCAAGGCCTACACGACACGCGTTGGTTCCGGTCCGTTCCCGACCGAGTTGTACGACGCGGAACTGAAGCAGGACCCCATCGGCAAGATGCTTGCCGAGAAGGGCCATGAGTTCGGTTCCACCACCGGTCGCGCGCGTCGTTGCGGCTGGTTCGATGCGGCCGCGCTCAAGCGTGCCATCCAGATCAACGGCGTGTCCGGTCTGTGCGTGACCAAGCTGGATGTGATGGACGGTATGGAGAAAGTGCGCATCGGTGTGGGCTACAAGATCGACGGGCAGTTCAGCGACATCCTGCCGGTCGGTTCCGAATCACTGGACGGCTGCGAGGCTGTGTACGAAGACATGCCGGGCTGGAGTGACAGTACGGTAGGGGTGAAGCGTTACGAGGATCTGCCGGTGGAAGCGCGCAACTATCTGCAACGCATCGCCGAGATCTGTGAAGTGCCGGTCGATATGGTTTCCACCGGTCCGGATCGTGATGAAACCATCGTGCTGCGTCATCCGTTTGAGGTCTGAGCGGGTGCAGGCTATGGAAAGAATGGGCACGCATCGCGGGAGCGGTGCGTGTTTTTGTTTGAATAGTGTTCCGCAAAAAGAAAATGGCCCGCAAATGCGAGCCATTTATGATGGTTGCCCAGAAGAGGCTCGGTCACGCTTGCGCGACCTCGGAATCCGATGCACCGGATTCCTTTCGAGTCAGGGTGCGAAGCACGCAGGTGCTTCACTTGTTCCAGGCACAAAACAAAAACGGCTCGCTTTCGCGAACCGTCTTGTTCAAAATTGGTGCCCAGAAGAGGACTCGAACCTCCACACCTTGCGGCACACGGACCTGAACCGTGCGCGTCTACCAATTCCGCCATCTGGGCAATGCAACAACGGCGCGCACTTTAATTGCTATAGGACTATCTGTCAATGACGAAAAAGAAAAAAAGCATCCGCGAACTCGACCCCTTCCTGGAGCGCGAACGCGAACAATACGAACATCCGCTGCCTAGCCGCGAATACATCTTGCAGATTCTGGCCGAAAAGGGCGTGCCGCTGGAACAGGACGACCTGATCGCGCTGCTGCAGATCGAGCACGACGAAGAAGAGCTGTTCATCCGCCGTTTGCGCGCTATGGAGCGCGACGGACAGACCATGCGCAACCGCAAGCGCGCCATCTGCGTGATGGACAAGCTGGACTTGATCAAGGGCAAGGTACAGGGCCATCCGGACGGATTCGGCTTCCTGGTCCCCGAAGACGGCAGTGCCGATCTGGTGCTGAGCGCCAAAGAGATGCACAACGCGTTGCACGGCGACACTGTGATGGCGCGTGTCGCGGGTGAAGACCGACGTGGTCGGCGCGAAGCCAAGATCGTCGAAGTGCTGGAACATGCCAATACGCGTGTCGTCGGCCGACTGTATGAAGAGCACGGCATCCAGTTCGTGGTTGCCGAGAACCGCCGTATCAGCCAGGACTTTCTGGTGGCCGCAGGCAGTGTGGGCGGAGCCAAGGCCGGGCAGGTGGTCATTCTGGAGATCCTGCAACAGCCTTCCAAGCATGCCCAGCCGATCGGCCGCATCGTCGAAGTGCTGGGTAACTATGCAGACCCCGGTATGGAGATCGAGATCGCGCTGCGCAAGCACGACTTGCCCAACGAATTCCCGCACGATGCCAAACATCAGGCCGAGCGTTTTGCACCGGTGGTGCAACCGTCCGACTATGTCGGTCGCGAAAGTGTGAAGCATCTGCCGCTGGTCACCATTGATGGTGAGACGGCGCGTGACTTCGACGATGCGGTGTATTGCGAGCCGAGCGGAAGCGGGTACCGGCTGGTTGTGGCCATCGCCGACGTGAGCTCGTATGTGCAATCGGGCGACGCGCTGGATATGGAAGCAATCAATCGCGGCAATTCCGTGTATTTCCCGCGCCGCGTGATCCCCATGTTGCCGGAGGAATTGTCCAACGGTCTGTGTTCGCTGAACCCGAACGTGGATCGCCTGTGCATGGTGTGCGATATGCAGATCAGCGCAGAGGGCGAGATCGGCAAATATCGCTTCTATCCTTCGGTGATGTTCTCGCACGCCCGCCTGACCTATACCCAAGTGGCCGACATGCTGGCTAACCCTAAAGGTGAGGACGCGCAGAAGTACGCTGAAGTGTTGCCGCACATCAACAACCTGTACAAACTATTCCAAACTTTGCTGCAGGCAAGGGCGAAGCGCGGCGCTATCGATTTCGAGACGGTCGAGACGCAGATGATCTTCAACGAGCAGGGCAAGATCGAAAAGATCGTGCCGGTGATCCGCAACGATGCGCACAAACTGATCGAAGAATGCATGCTGGCGGCCAACGTATGTGCGGCAGACTTCCTCGCAGAGCACAAACATCCGGTGTTGTACCGCGTGCACGAAGGCCCGACGCCGGAGAAACTGGAAACGGTGCGCGAGTTCTTCAAGGAATTCGGTCTGCAACTGGGCGGCGGCGACGATCCACAGGCGTCCGATTATTCGGCCTTGCTGAAGCAGATCAAGGGCCGTCCGGATGCCGGTTTGCTGCAGACCGTGATGCTGCGATCGCTGCGCCAAGCCGTGTACGCACCGGATAACAACGGTCACTTCGGCCTGGGTTATGAGGCCTACGCGCATTTCACCTCACCCATCCGTCGCTATCCGGACTTGCTGGTACACCGTGCCATCAAAGCCGTGCTGGAAAACAAGCAGTACAAACCCAAACTTAAGTGGGCTGAGCTGGGCGTGCATTGTTCGATGACCGAGCGCCGCGCCGACGACGCGACACGCGATGTCGAAGCCTGGCTCAAGTGTTTCTATATGCGCGACCATCTGGGCAGCGTATTCGCCGGAACCATCTCTTCGGTCACCGGCTTCGGCCTGTTCGTGTCGCTGGACGATCTGTATGTCGAAGGTCTGGTGCACGTGTCCGAACTCGGTGCGGACTATTACCATTTCGATGCGACCAAACACCAGATGTTGGGCGAACGCACGGGTAAGCGATACCGCTTGGGTGATCGCGTGCATGTGAAGGTAGTGCGCGTGGATATGGAAAGCACCAAGATCGACTTCGTGCTGGAAGGTGAACCGCAATCAAGCGATTCCAGCGAGTCCGGTGTGGATGTGGGCGCCTGGAGCGGTGCCAAGAAGAAGACAGTAAAGGCCGCCCCGTCCGAAAAGCATGCAAAGCCTGCAGGCAAGAGCGGCAAGGGAGCGAAGCGCCATGGCTGAGTCACGCATCATCCACGGCTTCCATGCCGTCACGGCACGCATACGCCAGAACGCCGACAGCGTGCTGGAAGTCTTTGTCGATCCGCAGCGCAAGGATCCGCGCGCGCGCGATCTGCTCAAGCTGGCGGAGAGCAACGGTGTACGAGTGATCCAGGCGGATTCCAAGCGTCTGGACGGCATGGCGGGCAATGCGCGTCATCAAGGTGTCGCCGCCCGCGTCGATGCGGCACTGAAGGTGCAACATCTGGACGATGTGCTGGAAACGCTCACCGAGCCGGCGTTGCTGCTGGTGCTGGACGGCGTGCAGGATCCGCATAATCTGGGCGCATGTCTGCGCAGTGCCGATGCCTTTGGCGTGCATGCAGTGATCGCGCCAAAAGATCGCGCCGTGGGCATCAATGCCACGGTGGAGAAGGTCGCCTGTGGCGCAGCGCATACCGTGCCCTTTATCACGGTCACCAATCTGGCACGTACCCTGCGTGAATTGCAGGAACGCGACATCTGGGTGGTCGGCATGGACGGAGAAGCCGAAACCACACTGGGCGAAGTCAAACACAAGGGCGGCATCGCGCTGGTACTCGGTGCGGAAGGCGAAGGCATGCGACGCCTGACGCGTGAGACCTGTGACCAACTGGCCCGCATTCCGATGATGGGCAGTGTGGAGAGCCTGAACGTGTCGGTCAGCACAGGCATCTGCCTGTACGAAGCCAGAGCGATGAGGGCGGCAGGGGAATAATCACGATGAACGACGCCATGCAGAAATTCGATTTCTCGATACGCACCCGCGATGGGCAGCATATCGTCAGCGTGGTGATCTCAGGCCGTGATCAACAGGATGCCGAGCGCAAGTTGAACCAGATGTATCGCTATTGCGAAGTGCTGACTTGCGAGATCCGCAAACAAGATGACCACCGGCCACAACAGGCGATCTCGGTGGAAGATATCATCACGCTTATATCGAAATAAGCCGCGTAATTCTCGTTCCTCGGATTCTTTCCGGAATGTCAGTCTGAAATTCGGCTTTATGTGGAGCGCTACATAAGGCCTAAAACCAAGCAACCCTTGCCAACTACAATCTGAACAACTAGCGATTATTCGATGAAGCCGTCTGCCAACAACTCATCGAGCAGGGCATCGTAATCCTGCGCGCCACGACTGGTCGGGGCGTGTTCGAAGATGGTTTTGTTCAGGGCCGGGCTCTCGGCCAGACTCACATTCTCTGCGATATAGGTCTTGCATACGTCTGCGCCGAACAGCGCTTGCGCCTGTTCTAGCACGTCCCATGCCATGCGTCGTCTGCGGTCGAAACGGGTGAGCAGGTAGCGGCGGGCGACGCGCCTTTTCAGAACTGGTTCGAGCGCATTGAGCGTCTTCTCGATCTGACGGGCACCTTGTAGTGAAAGATGGTCGGCCGAGATCGGCACGACCAGTCCGCTGCTGGCGAAGATGGCGTTCAGCGACATGACGCCGATCAGGGGGCTGCAATCCATGATCAAGGGGTTCTCTGCAGAGCCGAACCGTTCTGCCTTGATCGCCGAATTGAGTCGGTTCACCACGTTGAAACCCTTGCCATAGAGGACGTCCACTTTGGCCAGTTCGTTGTGGGATGGGATCAACGTGATACCGCTGTCAGAGGTGCGCAGCAGATCGCGCAGCGGACGGTTGAGCTGGAACAGGGACAACAGTGTTTCGTGCCCGTTGCGAGCGACAGTCCCTGTGATGGAGCTGAATTGGGCTTGCGGGTCGAGGTCGAAGGCGTGCGGCTGGCGACCGCGCTTGTGCAGCGCGGCGGCGAGGTTCAGTGCAGTGGTGGTTTTACCGACGCCGCCCTTCTGGTTGAATACGGCAATGATGCTCATGGATGGTCAGCGCAGCAGCTCCTCGATCTTGCGGTTGGCCTGTTGCAGCTTGCGGAACAGCGCATTGAGCAATGCCTTGTCCATATAAGTGCGGCTCTCGCCCAGCAGTTTTCCGATATCGGCTTTCTTGATCTCAGCGGCGATCACTTCACCTTCTGCAATCACGGTGGCAGAACGCGATGCGGCCTCGCCGGCAAAGAAAGTGCTTTCGCCTATGCATTCGCCGCTATGGATGACGGCTACCTCGTTGTCGCGCACATGCACACTGGCGCGTCCGAACAGGATCACAAAGAACGAGCTGATCTCTTCGCCTTCAGAAGTCAGCTTGTCGCCTTCAACGAAAGTATGGATGGTCGCCAGATCGGCGATGGGGCGCAGTTGTTCGCTGGGGATAGGGTCGAAGAAAGAGCACTTGCGGATCTCATTGAAACTATCCGAAGCGACATCGTCGAGACGTTGTGTGAAGCTGGCCAGGCTGGCCTGTATCGCATCAATTTCATCCATTGGAACCTCCGCTGCTATTTACGTTTGCGCGCAACTTATCACATGACGCCCGCCCTGTCTTGAGTCCTGTGCTTGCGTTAGACTTCACACCATGAAAATCGACCATCCATGGCAACGTGAATGTTTGCTGGCATCGCTCCCATTTCTTCCCTTGCATGCGCATCTCGCAAGGTTGCCAGCTGAGAATTTTCCCACGCTGTCGGACTACAACGCACTGCTGCCGGGCGGGGAAGGAGCGATATGTGTCAGAAATGGGAAGCCGCTGCGCTTCGTGGCGCAGGACCACGGCAAATTGCCATTCGAAGCCCGCTACGAACCGCGTTGCTATTTGCAGGGCGAAGTGCAGACCCGCGAGGAGAATTGGCACGATCTGTTCAATGCCCTGGTCTGGTTCGCCTTCCCGGCTGCCAAGCGTGCTATCAATGCCCGCCATTACGCGGCGTTGACCTCGGGCCGAGATACAGCAGGGCGCAGCGAACGCGGTGCGATACGCGACATGAACACCCTGTTCGATGAATCGGGCGTGGTCGTGCCTTATGCGGATGACAGCATGGCCGAGCTGTTGCGCGGTTTTTCCTGGAATCAATTGTTCTGGCAGAGACGGTCCGAGATAGGCCGCAGCATGGATTTCTATCTGTTCGGTCACGGCCTGTATGAAAAAGTGCTCAACCCCTACATCGGTCTGACTGGACAAGGATTGTTGCTGAAAGTTGAGCGCGACTTCTTCGATCTGCCGCTGCCGCAGCGCCTGCAAAAGCTGGATGACTTGATCGCCCGCTATCTGGACGATCCGGGTCATTGCATGACGACACATGAACTGACGCCCGTGCCGCTGCTCGGCATACCGGGTTGGACGGCAGAGAATACGCAGGAAACTTACTACGACAACACGGATTATTTCCGCCCCGGCAGGCAGCGACGCGCGCAATGCACGCCGCTCAATACCGCGCCTTCGAGTGTCGCCGGATATTCTCCCGCCGTGTAGTCTCCTGCCAGCAACAGGCGGGGCAGGGCGGTCTGTTGTGCAGGACGTTGCAGGTTTGGCGCACAACAGAAGGTGGCGCGCTTCTCGGCGATGACCTTGCTCCAAAGCGGTACTTCAGGGATGCCGAACTCCTCGCGTAACTCCACGGCCACTTTCTCGGCCAGTGCATCCTGATCCAGTTGCTGATGGATGCCTTCCGCGCTGATCACGGCAGCCAGTAGCCCGTGCTGCCCGGCGATGCTGCCCTTGTCGAACAACCACTGGCTGAAGCGCTGGTGCAGGCCGATCATGGGATGAGGTAACCGCACTTGCGCGGGATATTGCAGATACACGGTATAGATAGGCTGTTGTTCCAGCGCGGCGATCTGCCGTACCGTATCCGCCAGTTCTGGCAGGGGGCGCAAAAGTCTTTCGGCCGCAGCAGGCATTGCGGCGCAGATCACATGGCTGAAATGTTGTGTACCTTGTGCGGTCTGCAGTGCGATACCGTCGCTGTCCGGAATGATCGCATCCACCCCACAGGAAAGTTGCACCTGGCCGCCATGCCGCTCTATGAAGGCTGCGGCGCGCTGCGGAAACAGTGCGCTGAAGTCGACGCGAGGCAGCAGCATATCGCTATCGGCACGCGCGCGGTTCAGCGCATCGCGCAATACGTTGAGCAGAACCTGCGCCGAAGCCTTGCTGATCGGGGTGTTCAAAGCGGCAATGGTCAGCGGCTCCCAGAACTTCAGCGTCAGGCCGGCATCTTGGCCGTGCTGCTTGAGCAATTCGGCAACCGTCATATCTTGAGGTAAGCGGAAGCCCATGGCGCGCAAGGCGAGCATGAAGCGGGCAGCCTTGATCCTTTCGCGCCAGCTCAGTCCTTTTGCATTGAGCAGTGCGAACAGCAGATGCAGCGGGGCGGGCAGACGGGGGGCGCGCAATTCAAGATGCTGATGCAGGTCCAGCTGCAAAGGCAGGCGCAGGAAATCGCGTTCGATATCGCCGCCGACCAGCTCGATCAGGCGCAGGGTCTCGCGGTAACAACCGAGTAAAAGATGCTGGCCGTTGTCGAGTTGCGTGTCGTGGTAAGCGACACCCCGCGCCCGCCCGCCCAGTTGTTTGGCGCTCTCGAACACGGTAACAGGAATACCGGCGTCAGCGAGTTCGGCTGCAGCAGCCATACCGGCATAACCGCCGCCGATGATGCCGACCTTCAATTCTGCAGCCATGCCTTGATGGCGAGCCACAGCTTGTAGGCCGGCCCCAGCGAGACGCGTTCTCTCAAGACGTGGCAGCCGCTGCGTTCGACCTCGTCCAGCACGGCGCGGTAGATGGCAGCCATGATCAGTCCGGCGCGCTGTGCCTTGCGGTCGGCAGGTGGCAGGTGGTCGAATGCCTGCTGGTAGTAACGGCGTGCCCGTTCGATCTGGAACGCCATCAGTTTCTGGAAGTTGTCAGTCTCGCGCGCATTGAGGATGTCGGCGGCGGTCACACCGAACTGTTGCATCTCGTCCATCGGCAGATAGATGCGGTTGCGGCGGGCGTCTTCACCCACGTCGCGGATGATGTTGGTGAGCTGGAAGGCGATGCCGAGGTCGTGCGCATATTTCAGTGTCTCGCGGTCCGTGTAACCGAAGATCTCGGCCGACAGCAGACCGACCACGGATGCGACGCGGTAGCAATACAACTGCAGCGATTTGAAATCAGCATAGCGCGGCTGGTCGAGGTCCATCTCCATGCCGTCGATGATCTCCAGCAGGTGTTCTTGCGGCAACTGGTAGCGCGTGACGACCGGCACCAGTGCCTGACATACCGGATGGGTGGGTTTGCCGGCATAGATCGCCGCCACTTCGTTGCGCCACCAGTTGAGCGTGGTGCGCGCGACGTTGGCATCCGAACATTCGTCCACCACGTCGTCCACTTCGCGGCAATAGGCGTACAGCACCGTCATGGCCTCGCGCCGCTCCCGGCTCAGGATGCGGAAGCTGCTGGTGAAACTTGAGCCACTCTGCTTGACCTTGTCCAGACAGTATTCGTAGGGATTCATTGCGCTTCAGAAGGGGGCTGATTTGGCCAGCATGATAACCCAGTCATGCGGCTTCAAAACCGGGCGGTGATTGAATACGTCGTAGTCGGCGGCTTCGATCTTGGCGAGGATGCGCAGCCCGCCCTGGATGATCATGCGCATCTCCAGCCCGATGCGTCCGGTGAGGATGCTCCCAAGCGGTTTGCCGGAAAGCATCAGCGCCCGTGCGCGGTCCACTTCGAACTTCATCAAGGCGCGCCAGTGGTCGTCGCAGCGCCCCTCGGCAATCTGTGCTTCGCTCACGCCGAAGCGGGCGAGGTCATCCTGCGGCAGGTAGACGCGACCGATCGCCCAGTCTTGGGCCACGTCCTGCCAGAAGTTGATGAGTTGCAGCGCGCTG
The DNA here is from genome assembly GCF_054604835.1 of Sideroxydans sp. Taxonomy (NCBI): domain Bacteria; kingdom Pseudomonadati; phylum Pseudomonadota; class Betaproteobacteria; order Nitrosomonadales; family Gallionellaceae; genus Sideroxydans; species Sideroxydans sp. The sequence goes on from NZ_JBTSFG010000001.1 coordinate 590,774, forward strand.
CAGATTGCATCGGAGTAGGCGATGTTCACCGGCGTTGCTTCTTCGTACAGATGCAGCAAAAGATTGCCCACCGGGTTGGCTGAACGGCGGCAATAGTCCAGCAGCTCGTCGTAGTTTGCGTAGCGCTTTTTCACCACATCCTGCGAGAAGGCATCGAGCAGGTCGTGCAGTGGCTGTATGGGCAGCGCATGCTCCTGTATCTCGATAGCGAGATGCCTGAACAGCGGCAGCAGCGGTGTCTCACCGTTGGCGATGTGCGTCAGCTCATCACGGAACTCGTCTAGTTGTCGCAGGCGTTCATCATCACTCAGCTCGCCCTCATCGGCGATGTCATCCGCCGCGCGGGCGAAGTGATAGATCGCCGCCACCGGTTTGCGCAGGCGGCGGGGCATGAGAACAGAAGCGACGGGGAAGTTCTCGTAGTGATCTACAGACATCAAGGAAGATCGTTCTTGTGCAACAGGAATACGAATTCACCGCCCGCCGTGACATCCAGCCAGGTGAAGGGCACATCCGGATAGGCGGCTTCCAGCACATCACGGTTGTGTCCGATCTCGACCACCAGTATGCCGTTCTCGGTCAGGTGCTCGCCAGCCTGCTGCAGAATGATGCGTGTGGCATCCAGTCCGTCCGTGCCGCTACCGAGCGCCAGTTCCGGCTCGTGCTTGTATTCCTGCGGCAGTGCGGCGACGGAAGGTGCGTCGACATAGGGCGGGTTGCTGATGATGAGATCGTATTTCCGGCCTTGCAGCTTCTCGAACAGGTCGGATTCGATCAGTTCGATGCGCTCGTCCAGGCCGTAGTCGGTCACGTTGTACTGGGCGACATCCAGTGCGTCCGCAGACAGATCAACCGCGTCGATGATGGCGTGCGGGAAGGCTTCGGCCGCGAGGATGGCCAGACAGCCGCTGCCGGTACACAGATCCAGCACGCTGTTCACCTGCTCGGTATCCTCGATCCAGGGGAACAGGCCTTCCCGCAGGAGTTCTGCGATGAAAGAACGCGGCACGATGACGCGTTCGTCGACATAGAACGAGCGATCACCCAGCCAGGCTTGCTGGGTCAGATAGGCGGCCGGGAGACGCCGGTCGACGCGCTTCTCGATGATGTTGAGCACTTCGTAGATCTCGGACTGTGTCAGTCGCGCATCCATGAACGGTTCCAGCTCTTCGAGCGGCAAGTGCAGCGTGTGCAGGATGAGGTAGGCGGCTTCGTCCTGGGCATTCTCGCTGCCATGGCCGAAGAACAGCTTGGCCTGGTTGAATCGGCTGATGGCGAAGCGGAAGCAGTCGCGCACCGTTCTGAGCGAGGTGCTGGCCTCGGAAAAATGATTGATGTCCATTGCGCAGGTTCCTTATTTAGCCAGCAGTGTGCACAGCGTCAGATAGTAGATCTCGGATAGCGCATCGAGGTCGGCGACCGCCACACATTCGTTGACCTTGTGGATGGTGGCGTTGAGCGGGCCGAGTTCGATCACCTGCGGGCAGATGTCGGCGATGAAGCGGCCGTCCGAAGTGCCGCCGCTGGTGGAGAGTTCGGTATCCAGTCCGGTGACCTGCTTGATGGCGGCAGCCACGGCATCGACCAGATCGCCATGCGGCGTGAGGTAAGGTTTGCCGGAAGAGTTCTCCCACTCCAGGTCATATTCCAGCTTGTGCTTGTCGAGGACGGCGATGAAGCGCGATTTGAGGCTATCCACCGTACTGGCGGTGGAATGGCGGAAGTTGAATACGATCTCTACGGTGCCGGGCACCACGTTGGTGGCGCCGGTGCCGCCCTTGATGTTGGAGACCTGGAACGATGTGGGCGGGAAATATTCGTTGCCTTCGTCCCAGACGGTGGCGGCCAGTTCGGCGATGGCCGGCGAGGCCAGATGGATGGGGTTCTTCACCAGATGCGGGTAGGCAATGTGGCCTTGCACGCCTTTGACGGTCAAGGTGCCGGACAGCGAACCGCGACGGCCATTCTTGATGGTGTCGCCGGTCTTGCTGACAGAGGTCGGCTCGCCCACGATGCAGTAATCGATGCCTTGCTTGCGATCTTTCAAGGTGTCCACCACACGGGTGGTGCCGTCCACCGCGATGCCTTCCTCGTCGGAGGTGAGCAGCAGGGCGATGCTGCCCTTGTGTTGCGGATGCTCGGCGACGAAGCGCTCGGTGGCGGTGATGAAAGCGGCAATGGAACCTTTCATGTCGGAGGTGCCGCGTCCGTACAAGATGCCATCGCGTACAGTCGGTGTGAACGGGTCGCTGTCCCATCGTTCTACCGGGCCGGTCGGCACCACATCGGTATGTCCTGCGAAACAGACAAGCGGAGAGGAATTGCCACGGCGTGCCCACAGATTGTCCACTTCGCTGTGGCGCATCTTCTCCAGATCGAAATCCAGCGGCGCAAGACGTGCACTGATGATGTCCAGACAACCGTCGTCATTGGGGGTCAGGGATTTGCGGGAGATGAGTTGTTTGGTCAGTTCCAGTGTGCTGCTCATAATTTCAATTCTATATATTCTGATTCGTTGAATCCGGTCGCCAGCACCTTGCCGTTCGATTCCAGTACCGGGCGTTTGATGATATTAGGGTGTTGCAACAACAGTGAGAGGGCAGAAGCATCGTCCTTGATGCCATCCTTCACTTCCTGCGGCAGCTTCCCCCAGGTGGGGCCGGTCTTTTTCAGCAACCGTTGCCAGCCTGTTTGTTTCAGCCAGCCGGATAACATTGCCTCAGTCACGCCGTGTTTCTTGAAGTCGTGGAACTCGTAAGTAACACCGCGCGCCGCCAATGCAGCACGGGCTTTCTTCACCGTGTCACAGTTCGGGATGCCGTACAGTTTCATCAGGAATCGGACCCGGGCATTTCGATGTTCAACTTGATACTGTCGAAGCTCGCGGCGCCCGAGCTTGGTGCAGGTGATTGTGATGGCTCTGCCGCAGGATCGAATGCTTTCATCTTGCTGGTCACGGAATAGTCGATCAGCGAAGACAGGTTGCTGGCCGAGTCGGCGTTCTTCAATGCCTCTTCCTTGGTGATCTGTCCCGACTTGAACAGTTTGTACAAGGCCTGTTCGAAGGTCTGCGAGCCGTGCGATACGCTCTGTTCGATAGCTTCGCGGATCTTTTCGATCTGGTCGTTTTTGATCAGGTCGGCGATCAGCGCGGAGTTGAGCAACACCTCCACGGCGGGGACCTGTTTGCCCTGCGCGTTGCGCACCAGACGTTGCGAGATCACCGCGCGCATGCACATCGCCAGGTCGGACAGGATGCTCTGGCGCGCGTCGTACGGGAAGAAGTTCACGATGCGGTTGAGTGCGTGATAGCTGTTGTTGGCGTGCAGGGTGGACAGGCACAGGTGGCCGGTCTGGGCGAAGATCAGCGCGTGTTTCAAAGTGTCGCGGTCGCGGATCTCGCCGATCATCAGCACGTCAGGCGCTTCGCGCATGGCGGAGATCAGCGCCGCGCCGTAGTCTTCCGTATCGGTACCGATCTCGCGCTGGTTCACGATGGACTTGCCGTGATGGAACATGTATTCCAGCGGGTCCTCGATGGTCAGGATATGGCCGCTCTGCGTGCGGTTGCGATGTTCCAGCATGGCGGCCAGCGTGGTGGACTTGCCGGAACCGGTCGCGCCGACCATCAGCACCAGACCGCGCTTCTCCATGATGAGCTCTTTGAGCACCAGTGGCAGGTGCAGATCCTCGATGTTGAGGATGTTGTTGCGCACATAACGGATGACGATGGCGATGCTGCCGCGTTGGCGGAACACGTTGACGCGGAAGTTGCCGATATCAGGAACGCGGAAGGAGAAGTTCATCTCCATATGCAGCTCGAAATCGGAGATCTGCTCCGGCGTCATCATCTCGTAGGCGATCTGTTTGACCTGCTCGTCGGTCAGCTTCTGCTGATTGACCGGCATCAGGACGCCGTTGATCTTGATGTTGATCGGCGCACCGACAGAGAAGAACAAGTCGGATGCCAGTTTGTCTGCAGCCAGTTGCAACAGCGGTGTGACGATCATTGTTCTTCTCCCGGGTGGAGTGGGTTTAGATGCCGCGCAACAGTTCGTTGATGCCGGTCTTGCCCAGCGTCTTGGCATCGACCTTCTTTACGATCACTGCGCAGTAAAGGCTGTGCGAGCCGTCCTTGGAAGGCATGCTGCCGCTGACCACGACGGAACCCGCAGGCACGCGACCGTAGATGATCTCGCCGGTCTCGCGGTCGAGGATCTTGGTGGACTGGCCGATGAACACGCCCATGGAGATGACTGATCCTTCTTCCACGATCACGCCCTCGACCACTTCCGAGCGCGCGCCGATGAAGCAGTTGTCCTCGATGATGGTGGGGTTGGCCTGCACCGGTTCCAGCACGCCGCCGATACCGACGCCGCCGGACAGGTGCACGTTCTTGCCGATCTGTGCGCAGGAACCGACGGTGGCCCAGGTGTCGACCATGGTGCCTTCATCGACATATGCGCCGATGTTGCAGTAGGAAGGCATCAGCACCACGTTCTTGGCGATATACACACCACGGCGCGCGGCGGCCGGCGGTACCACGCGGAAGCCGCCTTCGCGGAATTCCTTGGAGTTGTAGTCGGCGAACTTGGAAGGCACCTTGTCGAAATAGTTGGTGAAACCGCCCTTGATGAAGGCGTTGTCCTCGATGCGGAACGACAACAGCACCGCCTTCTTCAGCCATTGATGGGTGACCCATGCACCGTCGATCTTCTCGGCCACGCGCAGCTTGCCCTGATCCAGATATTCGATGACGGTGTTGATCGCTTCCTTGAGTTGGGCGTCCACATTGCGCGGGGTGATCTCGGCGCGTCGTTCAAAGGCTTCTTCGATGATGGCTTGCAATTGAGGCATGGTTTTTCCTAGTTAAGTTTATTGGTGAATTCGGCGATGCGGTGTACGGCTTCCTGTGTCTCTTCCAGCCCGGCGACCAGCGCCAGACGGATGAAATTCGCGCCGGGATTGATGCCGTGCGCTTCGCGTGCCAGGAAGCTGCCGGGCAACACGGACACATTATAGTCGCGGTAGAGCTGTTGCGCGTAGGCAGTGTCGGCGATGGGCGTGCGTATCCAGAGGTAGAAGCTTGCGTCAGGTTTACTCACCGGCAATACCGGACTGAGTTCTTTGATAGCCAGTTCGAACTTCTCGGTATACAGACGGCGGTTCTCGATCACATGCGCTTCATCATTCCAAGCGGCGATGGTGGCAGCTTGTACCGCGGGATTCATCGCGCAGCCGTGATAGGTGCGATACAGCGCGAACTTTTCCAGTATGGCAGCGTCACCGGCAACGAAGCCGGAGCGCAACCCCGGTACATTGGAGCGCTTGGACAGGCTGGAGAACACCACCAGATTCCTGTAGCTGCCACGTCCCAATTGCTGCGCAGCCTGCAAGGCGCCCAGCGGTTGCTCATCACCAAAATAGATCTCGGAATAGCATTCGTCGGCAGCGATCACGAAACCGTAACGGTCGCTCATCTCGAACAAGGTCTGCCATTCGCTCAGCGGCATCACGCGTCCGTTCGGATTGCCCGGCGAGCAGACGTAGATCAACTGTGTGCGTTGCCAGACATCGTCAGCCAACTGGTTGAAGTTCAGCGCATAGTCGTCTTCAGGCAGTGTATTGATGAAGCAGGGCGTGGCACCGCCCAGCAGGGCTGCCCCTTCATATATCTGGTAGAACGGGTTGGGACAGACCACGACTGGATCTGGCTTGCTGGAGTCGATCACCGATTGCGCGAAAGCGAACAGGGCTTCGCGGCTGCCGTTCACCGGCATTACCTGTGTCTTCATGTCCGGGGCAGGGATGTCGTAGCGCTTGTGTAGCCAGTCGGCGATAGCTTGGCGCAATGCGTCGCTGCCCACCGTTGTGGGGTAATTCGCCAGTCCATCCAGACCTCCGACCAGTGCTTCTTTAATGAAAAGTGGTGTCGTGTGTTTGGGCTCGCCGATGTGCAGGCTGATGGGTTTGAATGATGCATTGGCCTTGACTTCACCAAATAGTTTGGCCAGTTTCTGAAATGGATACGGTTGGAGTTTGTCTAGGTATGGGTTCATCTGCGAGCCGGCATGGTGAGGATATTACGGACTTCAGGATTATATTCGCCACTCGCATGTGCTGCCAAAAATATCGAGCATCCCGCACCACATTCTTTGCGAGCAAACATGTGGAAAGGTCTTGCTGCAGCGTGTCGCAATGTCTGCGTGATATCTTTCCATCAAGATTAATAGTCGCTCTTGGTCAGCTGGAAATCGTTTCGATAACCCCAAAGAATCATATCTGCGCAGATAGTGTAGGCATAGAATGAGCACATTGAAACTGCGCAATGTTCATGGCCTGCGTTCCGGTTGTTACCGCATCATGTCTATCAGGAGAAAGTCATGTTGAAACTGTTCGGGGGGTTTATCGCTGGGGTACTGGCAGTTGCTGTGCTGGCCTATGTTTACATGGGTAGTCTGATGTTCTGGGAAGTCGAAAGTCCGTTCGGGGTCGAGGAAACAGTCGCCCGCATCCAGCAGAACGTGCAGAAAGTCGGCAATGGCTGGGCGTTGTCCGGTTTGCGCAATCCCGGCAAAGCTGTCGAGTCATCAGGTGGCAACGTGTTGCCGGTGATGATGGTCGAGGCATGCAGCACCCAGTATTCCGGCCCCATCCTGAAAGATGACTCGGTACGTTTCCTGTCCATCCTGATGCCCTGCAAGGTCGCCGTGTACAAGAAGAACGACGGCAAGACTTACATAGGCATGATGAATGCCGGGCTGATGGGCAAGATGTTCGGCCCGCTGGTGGGCGATATCATGTCCAAGGTGGCAGAGGACCAGAAGAAGTTCATCGAGTTCGATCCCAGTCAGCCGGCCCCGCCTATGATCAAACCCGCGCCGCCCGGATCCAGTGGAGGGGCGGGAGCAAGCGCCCCCGGAGGCTGCTGAGCGATGTCTACTATCAGAAGCACACTACTCGCGACATGCTGGGCTGCTGTGATGCTGACAGCACTCTCGGCCTTCGCACTTGGCCAACCCGCCGATGCTGATTCGCAGAAAGAAGCGATGTCGAGCAGGGTTTCGACAGCTGACCATAGCAAGTTCCCGGAACTGAACCGCCCATTCAAGACGGGGCCAGAAGTGACACAAGCCTGTCTGATCTGCCATAACGAGGCCGCGAAACAGGTACAGCACACCAAACACTGGACTTGGCAATCGAAAGATCCCAAGACAGGGCAGGTGCGAGGCAAGAAGAACATCATCAACAACTATTGCACGGCGGTCGTCTCCAACGAGAAGGATTGTATGGCTTGCCATGCTGGTTACGGCTGGAAAGACCAGAGTTTCGATTTCTCGGTGCAGAAGAACGTCGACTGTCTGATTTGTCATGACGGTACGGGGACCTATCGAAAACTGCCGGGATATGCAGGGCATCCGGTCTACAAGCGCGTCGAGTTCCCGCATGGTTCCGGCAAGTTCGTCGAAGCGGTCGATCTGCGCAAGGTTGCGCAGACTATCCAGTTGCCGAGTCGTTCCAACTGCGGTTCCTGCCACTTCTTCGGTGGGGGTGCCAATGGTGCAAAACACGGCGACATGGACAGTTCATTGCAGCACCCGGGGCGCTATCTGGACGTGCATATGGACGAAAAAGGGCTGAACTTCAGCTGCACGACGTGTCATGCCACGAAGCGCCACGAGATCACGGGTAGCCGCTACAACGTCGAAGCGGCGCGCACTGGCGAAGCGGCGATGCGCGGCAAGACGGATGCAAATCCGGCTGCCTGTCAGGCCTGTCACAGCAACAAGCCACATCATCAGGCGCGGCTCGATCAGCATACCGACCGTATCGCCTGTCAGACCTGTCACATCCCTGAATTCGCACGCAACGACATCGGCACCGAGCTGAGCTGGGACTGGTCCCAGGCGACCACCATGGGGCCGGACGGCAAACGTATGGTGCGCAAGGACAGTGCCGGACGTCGCGCTTTCGATTCGCAGAAGGGCGAGTGGAAGTGGGAGTCGCATGTCATTCCAGAATACCGCTGGTTCAACGGCACATCGACTTACAAGGTGATCGGCGACAAGATCGACCCGAGCAAGTCGGTGCAACTCAGTGAAGTCGGCGGCGGACCTGACGACCCGGAATCACGCATCTGGCCGACCAAGGTGCATAGAGGCAAACAGCCCTATGACACTGTCAATCTGACGCTGACCGTGCAACATACCGGTGGCGAGGACGCGACGGCACTTTGGCATAACTACGATTGGCAGAAGGCCATCGGTACCGGCATGAAGGCAGCCGGACTGCCTTATAGCGGCAAGTTCGATTTTGTAGAGACCGAATTGACCTGGCCGATCACGCACATGGTCGCGCCCAAGCAGGATGCGCTGAGTTGTGCGCAATGCCACAGTAAGAACGGGAGACTCAAGGATATCGAAGGTATCTATATGCCGGCACGGGACGGCAGTCGCTGGCTGGACATAGTCGGCTGGGCACTGGCGTTGCTGACCTTGATCGGCGTTGTGGTGCACGGTGCGATCCGTGTGGTGAACAGCAGGAAGGCAGGGTGATGAAATGACAGTCGAGAAGATCTACGTATTCAAGAAGTTCGAACGGTTCTGGCACTGGTCGCAGGCCTTGCTCATCATCTTCATGCTGCTCACCGGGTTCGAGGTGCATGGCAGCTATCATCTGTTTGGTTTCGCCGATGCGGTCGGGATGCATACCGTTACAGCATGGACGCTGGTCGGACTCTGGGTATTCGCTATCTTCTGGCATTTCACGACCGGAGAGTGGAAGCAGTACATCCCGACCACCGAGAAGGTCGTGGCCATGATGGCTTTCTACTCGGTGGGGATATTCAAGGGCGCGCCGCATCCTTATCGTCCGACCGTCTTGAAGAAACATAATCCCTTGCAACGGCTTGCCTATCTGGGCGTGTTGCTGTTCATCGGCCCCTTGCTCTGGGTCTCGGGCTGGTGCTACCTATTCTTCGGGGATTGGAAGGCTTGGGGCGTGGATGGCTTGCTGTCGCTGGAGTGGGTCGCGTTCTTCCATACGGCGGGCGCGTTCATGATGCTGGCATTCCTCATCGCGCACATCTATCTGACCACGACCGGACATACCCCCTTGTCCCACATCAAGGCGATGATCACTGGTTGGGAAGAGGTAGATTAAGGCCTTTTTGAGATGTCGCTTTTTATTAATCGGACGTTGGCTTGCGCAGAAAAATACCTGGCTCCTGTACCAAAGAGCGCTATGTGATAATCGACGCAACTGGTTAAGCTGCTTCATTTGAACCTACAGGGCCGGGAAGTGCCAATCAATAGAAATGTCGTGCCAATAACAGGCTTGTTGAGCGGTGCCTTGGTTTGGGGGTTGATCTGGTATCCCTACCGGGTGTTGCAGGACGCTGGGATATCCGGTGCGCTGGCGACGGCGCTGACCTATGGTTTTGCCATGCTATGCGGTGCCTTCATCCTGCCGCGACTCTGGCGGGAACGCAAAACGCTAGGCGGCTGGGCCTTGCTGCTGGTGTTCAGCGCGGGCTGGGCGAATCTGGGTTACGTGCTGGGCATGCTGCATGGCGAGGTGATGCGCGTGCTGTTGCTGTTCTACCTCGCGCCGGTGTGGACCATCCTGTTTTCCTACTGGTTGCTGGGTGAACGACTGGATCGCTATGGCTACGCCATCGTGTTGCTGTCGCTGGGGGGGGCATTGGTCATGCTGTGGAAGCCGGAGGTCGGGCTGCCGTTCCCGCAGAACGTCTCGGAATGGCTGGGTCTGACAGCCGGCATGGGGTTCGCGCTCTCCAATGTCGTCTCTCGCCGTTCCTCCCACCTGTCGGTGGAGGTCAAATCATTCAGCCTTTGGTTGGGCACCTTGGTGTTGAGCCTGCCTTTCCTGTGGTGGCAGGGGGGCATGTCTCAGCAGCTGACGACTGTCTCGGCCGGCTTCTGGGGTTTGTTGCTGTTGATGGGGCTGGTGCTGTGTGCGACCAGCTTCGCCGTGCAATATGGCGTCACACATATCCCCGCCAATCGTGCCGTGGTGCTTTTCCTGTTCGAGCTGGTGGTGGCGGCCTTGGCATCCTGGGTGCTGGCGGATGAGATGATGACAATGCGTGAATGGATAGGTGCAGCACTCATCGTGTCGGCCACGCTGCTTTCCAGCCGTATGTATCAGGCTGAGGAAGCAAGCGTGGCAGCGAAAGCTTGAATGACCGCGCCAATAGCTGAAGCTCAGGCGATGGTCACTTTCTTGTCCAGATAGACATCCTGGATCGCATTCAGCAGAGTCACACCATCTGCCATCGGCTTCTGGAAAGCCTTGCGTCCCGAGATCAGTCCCATGCCGCCACCGCGTTTGTTGATGACCGCTGTTCTCACCGCCTGCGCCAGGTCGTTGTTTCCCGATGAACCACCCGAGTTGATCATGCCGACACGGCCCATGTAGCAGTTCGCCACCTGATAGCGCACCAGATCGATGGGATGGTCGGTGGTGAGGTCGCTGTAGACCTTGGGATGGGTCTTGCCGAATTTGATGGCGTTGTAGCCGCCGTTGTTCTCCGCCATCTTCTGCTTCACGATGTCGGCGTTGATGGTGGCGGCGAGATGGTTGGCCTGTCCGGTGAGGTCGGCCGCGACATGGTAGTCTTTGTCTCCGACCTTGAACGCCGGATTGCGCAGGTAAGCCCACAGGATGGTCGCCATACCCAAGCTGTGCGCATGTTCGAATGCTTCCGAGACTTCCTGTATCTGTCGGCGCGAGTGTTCAGAGCCGTAGAAGATTGTTGCACCCACCGCTACCGCGCCCATATCAAAGGCCTGATCAACGCTGGCGAACAGCGTCTGGTCGAATTCATTGGGGTAGGTGAGCAGTTCGTTATGGTTGATCTTCACGATGAACGGGATCTTGTGCGCATATTTGCGCGCGACCGAACCCAGCACACCCAGTGTGGAAGCCACGCCGTTGCAACCGCCTTCAATGGCCAGTTTGACGATGTTCTCGGGATCGAAATACATGGGGTTGGGCGCGAACGATGCACCGCCGGAGTGTTCCACCCCCTGGTCGACCGGGAGCAATGACAGATAGCCGGTGTTGGCGAGCCTTCCCGTTCCGTACAATGCCTGCAAACTACGCAATACACCGGTCTGGCGATCCTTCATTGCCACCACGCGATCCACATAATCCGGTCCCGGCACATGCAGAGACTCCTTGGGGATGCCTGCACAGCGATGATTCAACAGGGATTCGGCTTCTTCGGCTAACAGCTGCGTGATGTTCGTCATGATTCTTTCTCCTTTGAAAAAATACGATGTAGCGAGCAACGGAATGTGAGTCCCATCTTACTCCTCCGATATAATTCCGCCATTCGTATCCACCATCGGAACCCGTCATGCAGCCCACCATCCTCGGCACACCGCTTTCCCCCTCGGCCGCCCGGGTCATGTTGCTCGGGAGCGGCGAACTCGGCAAGGAAGTCATCATTGCGCTGCAAAGACTGGGCGCGGAAGTCATCGCGGTGGACCGCTATGCCAACGCGCCCGGTCACCAGGTGGCACACCGCGCGCATGTCATCAACATGGCGGATGGCGCAGCCTTGCGCGCGCTCATAGAAAAAGAGCAGCCGCACATCATTGTGCCGGAGATCGAGGCCATCGCCACCGATATGCTGGTGCAGATCGAGCGTGAAGGGCTGGTGCGGGTCATTCCCACCGCACGGGCCGCACAGCTCACCATGAACCGCGAAGGCATACGCCGTCTGGCGGCTGACGCACTGTGGTTGCCGACCTCGCCCTACAAGTTCGCCGACAGTCTTGAGGAACTGCAAGCGGCGATAGATGGCGGCATCGGTTATCCCTGTATCGTTAAGCCGGTGATGTCGTCTTCCGGCAAAGGGCAGTCGAAACTGGACGGCCCGCAGGATGTGCACGCAGCTTGGGATTATGCGGCCAGCGGATCGCGCGTGAATCAGGGGCGGGTCATCGTGGAAGGCTTCGTCGATTTCGATTACGAGATCACCCAACTGACCGTGCGCGCACTGGGTACCGATGGTGAGGTGGAGACGCATTTCTGCGCACCCATCGGCCATGTGCAGGTACATGGCGATTATGTGGAAAGTTGGCAGCCGATGGCCATGTCCGAAGTCGCCTTGCAGCGCTCGCGCGACATCGCGAAAAAGGTCACCGACGATCTGGGCGGATTGGGCCTGTTTGGCGTCGAGCTGTTCATCAAAGGCGATCGCGTCTGGTTCTCCGAAGTCAGCCCGCGTCCGCACGATACCGGCATGGTGACCATGTGCACGCAGCGCTTCAACGAGTTCGAGCTGCACGCCCGCGCCATACTCGGTCTGCCGGTGGATGCGTCGTTGCGCGAGCCTGGTGCGTCGGCGGTCATCTACGGCCAGATGGACGAAAAGGGCATCGCCTTCAAGGGTGTGGAAGATGCCTTGCGTGTGCCGGGCGCGGACATCCGTCTGTTCGGCAAACCGGAAGCGTTCATGCGCCGCCGTATGGGCGTGGCACTGGCTACCGGCAGCGATACAGACGAGGCCCGGCAGCGTGCCAAGCTTGCGGCAAGCAAAGTCATTCCATTCAAACCATGATCCTCGGCATCCACCATGTGACTTTCATCAGCAGCGATCTGGCGCGTTCGAGAGGTTTCTATGAAGGTTTGCTGGGATTGAAGGCCGATCCCAAACGCCCGCTGATGAGCTTTGATGGCGTGTGGTACGACGTGGCACTGGGTCAGCAGATCCATCTGATGCTGCTCCCCAACCCGGATGCAGGTGTGGAGCGCCCGCTGCATGGCGGGCGCGATCGGCATGTGGCATTCATGGTGGAAGATGTGAAGACCCTGGCTTCCCATCTGCTGTCAGCGGGGGTTGCATTCACGCTCAGCCAGTCAGGACGCAGTGCGCTGTTCTGCCGTGATCCGGACGACAACGCGCTGGAGTTTGTTCAAGCGAAGCCATGAACCCTCCAGTCTGTCCAAAGCGCTGGTATCAGGCCGCATGCGAGCGATCCGGTATCGTTTGCGATGCGCCGCAGCTTGCGGCGATCGAGCAACTTGAGATCTTTTGGGATCAATTGGTCGAATTCAAACAGAAGCGCAACCAGTTCCTGGGACGCAGCTTGCTGAGTCCGGATGTGCCCAAGGGGCTGTATATCTGGGGCGGCGTAGGGCGCGGCAAGACCTTCCTGATGGATGGGTTCTACGAATGCTTGCCCTACAAACGCAAACGCCGTATCCACTTTCACAATTTCATGGTCGAAGTGCACCATGAGATGAAGCGGCTCGCGCATGAGCGCGATGCGCTGATCGCGCTTGCCGACCAAATCGCGCACTCGACACGTTTGCTGTGTCTGGATGAGTTCCATGTGGATGATATCGCCGATGCGATGATCTTGGGCAGGCTGTTAGGGGCATTGTTCGAGCGCGGTGTGGTACTGCTGACCACCTCGAACATCGAACCGGACGCGCTCTATCTGCACGGTCTGCAGCGCCAGAACTTCCTGCCGGCCATCGCGCTGATCAAGCGCGAATTGAAGGTGCTGCATCTGGATAGTGATACCGATTACCGTTTGTTGCAGATGGAGCGCGATCCGCTGTTCATGTTCGGTGATGTCGAAGAGAACGAAAGACAGTTGGCTTCATTGTTCGACCGTTTGACGGCGGGCGCCCCTTCAGAAGAGAAGTCCATACAGGTTCGCAATATCCGGATTCCGGTGCGTCGCGTTGCGCGTGAAGTGGTGTGGTTCGATTTTGCAGAGCTATGCGGCGGCCATCATGACCAGTCGGACTATCTTGATATCGCGCATCGTTTTCCGACGGTGCTCGTCTCCGGTATTCCACAGTTGTCTGCCGAAAACGGCGCCGCGGCACGCAGATTCACATGGCTGATCGACGTGCTGTATGACAACCATGTCAAATTGGCTGCCAGCTTTGCTGTGAGTCTGGATGAGTTGTATGAGGCGGGCAGGCATGACAGCGAAGTGCAACGCATCGCCAGCCGTTTGACCGAGATGCAGACCCGCCATTATCTGGAACTGCCGCACCGCAGTCGCGGTGCGACACTGACTTGAACTGAAGAAGTTTAGTTGCCTTGCGCGTAGCGGGTGTCGTGCGCCTGCTGGCACTCCGCGTAGGCTGCGATCAGGGTATCTTCCGCTTGGGCGACGATCTCTTCCGGAATCGTGAACTCGCCGGGTTTGCGCCTGACCGGTTTGCGGTGCTCGGTCAGGAAGGTTTCCTTGGCCTGGTCGGCAGTCGCCTTGCAGGTATTGAACGCTTCCGTCAGCTCTGCTTCGAACTTGGCGCGTGCCGCAGCGCGGGCGGCCGCTTCAGCGCGTGCCTGAATCATCTCCTGGCGGGCCTGTTCCGCAAGGAGTTGTTCCTGCTTGTTCAGATGGTCCAGATATAGCCATGCACCAGCAGCCAGCACGATCAGAACGACAGCAATCACTTTCTTCAGCATTTCCAGCTCCTCGGGAAGGTTGGTTTGGGTGCGCGCATCATAGCCTGTTTTGCGGAAGGTTATGGGGCGGGGTTGGGGTAACGCTGGTGAACAGCCTCGATGGCGGCCAGAGTCTCTTCAGGCAATGATACTGGCGCACTTTCTAGGTTCTCTTTCAGTTGTTGCATCGTTGTCGCCCCCAGAATGACGCTGCTGGTGAAGCGGCGAGTGCGAGCAAAAGCCAGCGCCAGCGCGGCAGGCGTCAGGCCTGCTTGCTGTGCGATACGCACGTATTCCTGCGTGGCAGCGGGGACATTCGGCTTGTTATAGCGTTGACCGAAGCCGGGGAACAGGGTGATGCGGCCATGCGCAGCAGGATCGGCAAGATACTTACCGGTCAGCCAGCCGAATGCCAGCGGACTGTAGGCAAGCAGACCGACATCGCTGTGATGGCAGACCTCGGCCAGCCCGGCTTCGAAGGTACGATTCATCAGGTGATAAGCGTTCTGGATGCTGACGATCCTGGGCAAACCCAATTGTTCGGCGCAACGCACGAACTCCATCACGCCCCATGGCGTCTCGTTGCTGAGGCCGATATGGCGCACCTTGCCTGCTGTGACCAGTTCGCCCAGCGCCTGCAACTGTTCGGCGATGGAGGTGGCTTCGCGCTCTTGCGTGGCATCGTAGCTGGTGGCACCGAACATCGGCACATAGCGATCCGGCCAGTGGATCTGGTACAGGTCGACATAGTCGGTCTGCAAGCGTTGCAGGCTGGTATCTATAGCAGCGTGTATGTGCTCCATGTTGACACGCGGGCCGCCGCGTATCCAGCCGAAACCGCGCGCGGGACCGGCGATCTTGGTGGCGACGACAAGCTTGTCGCGTTGCTGGTGCTTTAGCCAGTTGCCGATGTATTGCTCGGTGCGATGCACAGTTTCGGCACGCGGGGCGACCGGGTACATCTCGGCGGTGTCGATGAAGTTCACGCCCTGGGAAACGGCGTAATCCAGTTGGGCATGCGCCTCGGCCTCGGTATTCTGTTCGCCGTAGGTCATGGTACCCAGACACAGTGCGGACACTTTCAGGTCGCTACTGCCGATCACGCGATATTCCATGGATTCAGCCGCGGGTGTTGGATTGACCGTGGAAACTGCTCAGTTCGACGCGCGGAGCGGGCTGCCAGCCGTCCTTGCGGTGTTCCGCGACCACGTTGGTGAAGATGCCTCCGCGCACGTAGAACTTGGCGGTCAGGCGCATGAAGCGCGGCTGAGTGGCGGCTACCAGATCGTCCAGAATGCGGTTGGTCACGTCTTCGTGGAAATGACCTTCCTCGCGGAACGACCACATATAGAGTTTGAGGCTCTTCAGCTCCACGCACTGCTCATCGGCGATGTAATCCAGGATCAGGGTGGCGAAGTCCGGCTGTCCTGTTTTTGGACAAAGACAAGTGAATTCAGGGATCTCCATGTGGATGTGATAATCACGTCCGGGCTGAGGATTGGGGAAAGTCTCCAGTGTTTTGCCTGGTTTTGTAGTCATTGTTGGTTGCCCTTGGGAGTTCAGTTAGAATGCGGCGCATTATAACGTCTCCCTGTCAGCAAATTGCGCCTCAGTCAGATTAAACTCGCCGGCTTCAAGTCCTTCGTCGATCCCACCACTATCTCGCTGCCGGGGCAGCTGGTAGGTATCGTTGGTCCGAACGGTTGCGGAAAATCGAACGTGATCGATGCGCTGCGCTGGGTGTTGGGCGAATCCCGTGCTTCGGCTTTGCGCGGCGAATCCATGCAGGACGTGATCTTCAACGGTTCCGGCAACCGCAAGGCGGTGTCGCGCGCCAGCGTGGAGCTGGTGTTCGACAACTCGCTGGGTAAGGTGGGCGGGCAGTGGGCCAGCTACGCCGAGATCTCCATCAAGCGCGCATTGCAGCGTGACGGCGATTCGAATTACTACATCAACAACCAGAACGTCCGCCGCAAGGACATCACCGATATCTTCCTCGGCACCGGTGTCGGCGCGCGTGCCTACGCCATCATCGAACAGGGCATGATCTCGCGCATCATCGAGGCCAAGCCGGAAGAGCTGCGCGTGTTCCTGGAAGAGGCAGCGGGTGTATCCAAATACCGCGACCGCCGTCGCGAGACCGAATTGCGTCTGGCCGACACCCGCGTCAACCTGTCGCGCGTGTCCGACATCCTGCTGGAGCTGGACAAACAATTGACACACTTGGGTGAGCAGGCCGAAGTGGCCCAGGTCTATCGTGAACTGGAAGCGCGCCGCGAGACCACGCAGCGCCTGCTCTGGCTGCTGAACAAGCAGGAAGCAGAGGCACGACGCGAGCGCTATATCCAGCAATTGGAAAAGACCAAGAACGAGCTGGAAGCCGAAATCGCCAAGTTGCGCGAGGTCGAGAGCCAACTCGAAGGACGGCGCAGCGAACATTTCGCGTTATCCGATGCCGTGCATGCCAAGCAGGGCAACCTGTATGCGACCAATGCCGAGGCGGCGCGTCTGGAGCAGCAGATCGCTTTCCTGAATGAGCAACGAAATCGACTGTCACAACAGATCCAGAACGGCGAACGCCAGATCGCTCAGCAGCAGGCCCAACTGAAAGGGTTGCGCTCGTTGCAGAGCCATTGGCTGGAGCAGCAACAGGACAGCGCAGTGCGTGTCAATGTCTGCGAGGAGCGTGCCGGGAACGAAGCGCAATATCTGCCGCAGGCCGAAGATGCATCGCGTCTGGCGCAGGAAAAGCACAATGCCATGCAGCGCGAGCTGTTGCTGATCCAGCAACAGCTACAACTGGCCGAAACGCAGCGCGGGCATATCCAAAGCAATCTGCAGCAGCTTGAGGGGCGCCGCTCCCGTTTGCTGCAGGAGCGTGACAGCCTGCCGCGTCCGGACACCGATGCGCTGACACAAGCGCAGCAACGTTCCGCCGAGATGCAGATGGCGCAAGAGACCCAGCGGGAGAAGCTGTCGGACTTGCAGCAACGTTTGCCTCAGGTCGATACGGCACGCCGCGACGCGCGCATGGCGGCACAGGACCTTGAACGTCAGCTGGGCCACACCGAAGCGCGTTTGAATGCGCTCAAGCAGTTGCAGGCCCAGCTCGATAACGACAAGGATCTGCATGCGTGGCTGGTCGGGCAGGGGCTGGATGCCGCGCCCCGGCTGTGGCAATCCATACGTATCGAACAAGGTTGGGAAGATGCGTTGGAAGCCGTGTTGCGTGAACGCATCAATGCTTTGCCTCTGGAACGTCTGGATGCCGCCGCCGTCTGGGATCAGCCGCCGGGTAAAGTGGCGTTATTCGATGCCGCCCATGCTGGCATGGGCGCGACATCATCACGCGCTGGCATGAAACCGCTGGCCGACTTTGTGAAAGTGCTGGATGACAAGGCGGCGCAGGTGCTGCAAGACTGGTTGCACGATGTCTATGCGGTAGACGATTTGCAGGTCGCCATGAATATGCGTGGCGGGCTTGCTGCAGGCGTATGGCTGGTCACCCCGCAGGGGCATCTGGTCAGTGCGCACAGTGTGCTGTTCCATGCGCCGGATAGTCAGGTGCATGGCATCCTGGCGCGTCAGCGCGAGATCGAATTGCTGCAGGAAGAATCGGAACTGCGCGCCCACGCCCTGACTCAAGGCAAAGAGGCCGCCGCACAGGCAGAGGCTGCCTATCAGGAGATGGAAGGTCAGATCGCCGCTTTGCGCAGCAGTGCGTCTGCCGCGCAACAACAACTGCACGATGCCCAGTTGCAGATACTCAAGCTGACACAGGCGAACGATCGCACGCATGAACGCAGTGCGCAGATCGCGCAGGAGACGGAAGAACTGTCCGGGCGTGCAGCCGAAGCGCAGCAGCAACTCGAAGAGATCGCGCAGACCATGGCCGAGCAGCGCGAACGTCTTGAACTGAAGCAGATCGAGTGCGAGCAGGCCAGAGAGCAGGCCGGTGCACAGGAGTCGGCACTGCGCGAGGTGCGTGAGCGCGCCCAGCATGCGCAGCGTGAATTGCAGGAAGCTAATTTCTTTGCCAAGACTTGTGCCGAGAAGCTGGTCGATCTGGGCTCGAATATCGAACAAAATACTGCGACCCTGCAGGAGCAGGAGTCGGCGCTGCTGGCCAGCCAGCAGGAGTTGGCGAACCTGACCGACGGGGATGCGCAGGTTCAGTTACAGGGGGTGCTGGAGCAACGTCAGGTGCAGGAACAGGCATTGGCTGAGGCTCGCAACACGCTGGAGCATGCCACGCTGAATCTGAACCAGTTGGAGCAATCACGCCTGTCCTGCGAGCAGAAGTTGAATCCGCTGCGCGAAAAGGTCAGTGAACTCACCCTGAAGGAACAGGAAGCACGCTTGCAGTTCGAGCAGTGGTCGGAGCAACTGCAAAACATCGAAGAAGAGCCATTGCTGCCTCTGCTGGAGGGCGCCAAGATCGGCGGGTTACAGACTGAACTTGCCAAACTCGGTGTCGAGATCAGCGCCTTGGGCGCGGTCAATCTGGCTGCGCTGGAAGAATTGCAATCCTCGCAGGAGCGCAAGACCTATCTGGATGCGCAGGCCAAGGATCTGAACGAGGCGATCGGTACGCTGGAGGACGCGATCCGTCGCATCGACAAGGAATCACGCGACCTGTTGATGGCGACCTATGAGGAAGTGAATCGTCATCTGACCGAGTTGTTCCCGGTGCTGTTCGGCGGTGGCGAGGCGCGTCTGGTGCTGACCGGAGAAGAGATCCTGGATAGCGGACTACAGGTGATGGCGCATCCGCCCGGCAAGAAGAACGCTTCCATCCATCTGTTGTCCGGCGGCGAGAAGGCACTGACTGCCATCGCATTGGTGTTCTCGCTGTTCCAACTCAATCCGGCGCCGTTCTGCGTGCTGGACGAGGTGGATGCGCCGCTGGACGACACTAATACCGAACGCCTGTGCAAATTGATCCAGAAGATGTCGGTCAATACCCAGTTCGTCTATATCAGCCATAACAAGATCACCATGGAGATGGCGCAGCAACTGGTCGGCGTGACCATGCAGGAGCGCGGTGTCTCCAAGGTGGTGTCGGTGGATATCGAAGAGGCGATGCGCATGCGCGACGCAAGCGCCGCGCCGGTGGCGGCCTAGTCGCAGTTGGCTTTGACTGCTTCGCGGGCGCTGCTTAACCGCTGGGCGCGTTCGCCGTCGTCAAGATAGCGTTTCTCGCCGTTCTCGTCGTAGGTCACCAAACGTGTCCCGCTTTCCAGTGCGCGCAGATTCTCGCGTGCGGCTGCGCAGTTCTGCTTTCTCTCCTGCTGCTGAGCGGTTTCACGCGCCGATTTTTCGGATGCTTCTTTTTTCTCCTGGCGGGCTTTATTCAGTTCGACTTCGCGTTGGGAGTAACTCTTGGAAGAGTAGTCGGCCGGGGCGGCCTCCTGGCCTTTGCCGGTGATATTGCGTACCGACTCGACCTTGGCATCTGACGGCGGGGAGTCCGAGTAGTGGACCTTTCCGTTCTCATCCACCCATTTGTTGAGCCCGGCTTGGGCTGACATGGATAGGCAAGCGAGCAAGACTAGTGCGGTAGCAGATCTCATGGGACCCCCCGAAGAAAATTGATGTAAAACTACCTATTAATTTTGGGTGCGTCAATTTATCATTGCCCCCCAGTTTGAATAAGGCTATCCAGCTTGATAGCCAGAATGCAGTTTTAGCCGGAGGGCAGATGCCGCATAGCAAGGCACCATCCAATCAGAGACAGGAGTTCATGCGGGTCGAGAGCAACCAGGATCTGGTGTTGCGTCTGTTCCGCACCTATTATCGCTCGCATCAGACTTCCGGCAAGCTGTTCGATGATTTCCCCGACTTCTTTCTGGTCAAACCCATCGTGCTGAAGGATCCGGATCTGATAGAGCGCGCCTCCGACCGTCTCATTCTTGAAGACTGTGTGCGTCGGGCGCAGGAGCGCCAGGGCTTTGTCGGTGTCAGCAAATGGCGCAATCCCAAGCTGAACTATTACTGGCTGGAGCTTTCTGTCTTTCCCTTCATGCTGGGGGATGAAGTGACCCAGAACAACGAGGGCGAGTTCTATTACGTACTGAACCAGTTCATCGAATACACGCGCGAGCATCCCAAGCAGTACGGCGATATGGCCGGCGGGGTGGAAGCAGATAACGATCTGGCCTTGATGCTGGACGGCATCGGCAAGCATGCGGTCAAGATGCAGGCATTGTTGCCGCACTATCCGATCGAAAAACTGGTCACGCTCAATCAGAACTGGCCGCTGGCCGAGGTCAACAAGTTATTGCAGACCCTGAAGGGTAGCGATCTGGATTGGTGCGAGCTGTTCTTCGAGCACATCATCTATGTGATGGGGAACAAGCGGGAAACGTAAGCGCGGGACAGCAAGCTAGCCCGGTTGCGGCGGCAAGTTTTGATATAATGCGCGCTTTGCGGAGGAAGGTTCCATGCGTATCACTCAAAAAGCTCTCACTTTCGACGATGTTCTGCTGCTTCCCGCGCAATCCGACGTCTTGCCGCGCGATGTCAGTCTACGCGCCCATCTTACCCGTAACATCCAGTTGAACATCCCGCTGCTGTCGGCAGCGATGGATACCGTCACCGAAGCGAGTCTTGCCATAGCGCTGGCACAGGAGGGCGGCATCGGCATCATCCACAAGAACATGACTGCCAAGGAGCAGGCTGCTCACGTGTCGAAGGTCAAGCGTTTCGAGAGCGGTGTGGTCAAGGACCCGATCAGCATCAGCCCGGACATGACAGTGCGTGACGTGCTCAATCTGACGCGTCAGCACAAGATATCCGGCTTGCCGGTCCTGCAGGGCAAGAACGTGGTGGGTATCGTGACCAACCGCGACCTGCGCTTCGAAAACAATCTCGATCAGCCGATCAGCAACATCATGACGCCGCGCGAGCGTCTGATCACTGTCAACGAAAGTGCCAGCCACGACGAAGCCCGCAACCTGATGCACAAGCATCGCATCGAGCGCGTGCTGGTGGTGAACGACGCATTCGAACTGTGCGGACTGATGACGGTGAAGGACATCCTGAAGTCCACCGAACACCCGAATGCATGCAAGGACAGCCAGGGTCGTCTGCGTGCCGGTGCCGCGGTCGGTGTGGGCGAGGGCACGGAAGAGCGTGTCAGATTGCTGGTCGAAGCGGGTGTGGATGTCCTCGTGGTGGATACTGCCCACGGCCATTCGCAAGGCGTGTTGAGCCGCGTGCAGTGGGTCAAAAAGAATTTCCCGCAGGTCGATGTCATCGGCGGCAACATCGCCACTGCTGCCGCAGCCAAAGCGCTGGTGGATCATGGCGCGGACGGCGTCAAGGTCGGTATCGGTCCGGGCTCCATCTGCACCACACGTATGGTGGCGGGGGTGGGCGTGCCGCAGATCACTGCGATCCACAACGTTGCAGAAGCACTGGCAGGCACCGGGGTGCCGCTGATCGCCGACGGTGGCGTGCGTTTCTCCGGTGATATTTCCAAAGCGATCGCGGCAGGCGCGAACTGCGTGATGCTAGGCGGTCTGTTCGCGGGCACTGAAGAAGCGCCGGGCGAGATCGAGTTGTTCCAGGGCCGTTCCTACAAGTCATATCGTGGTATGGGCAGTCTGGGCGCGATGCAGCAAGGTTCCAAGGATCGCTACTTTCAGGATACGGAAGGTAACAACGACAAGTTGGTGCCGGAAGGTGTCGAAGGTCGCGTGCCATATAAAGGAAGCGTACTGGCAGTGATCCACCAACTGCTGGGCGGGCTGCGTGCCAGCATGGGTTACCTCGGTTGTAAGGATATTCCCACGGTGCATGCCAATGCTGAATTCGTGGAGATCACGTCCGCCGGCATCCGCGAATCGCACGTGCATGACGTGCAGATCACCAAGGAAGCACCGAACTACCATATCGACTAAACGGGAAGAGCGAAGGTGCAGAGGGCTGGTAAAACAGCCGCCTCTTCACCTTTGATTGCCGCAGGCGCTGCTCCTTCTCCTTTCACCCTCTCAGGTTCCAGACCATGCATAAAAAGATCCTCATCCTCGATTTCGGTTCGCAGTACACCCAGTTGATCGCTCGTCGCGTGCGCGAGACGCATGTCTATTGCGAACTGCATCCCTGGGATATGACCGAAGCAGACATCCGCGCGTTCGATCCGGCAGGCATCATCCTTTCTGGCGGGCCGAACTCGGTCTATGAGGACGAAACGCCCAAGGCGCCGCAGGTCGTGTTCGATCTGGGCGTGCCGGTATTCGGTATCTGTTACGGCATGCAGACCATGTCGGCACAACTGGGGGGCAAAGTCGAGAGTGGTGCGGTGCGCGAGTTCGGTTATGCCGAGATCCGTGCACACGGGCACTCCAAACTGTTCGACGGCATACAGGACAAGACCAATGCCCAAGGGCACGGTCTGCTCGATGTGTGGATGAGTCACGGCGACAAAGTCACCGCCTTGCCGCCCGGATTCAGCGTGATCGCTTCCAATGAAGCCACGCCGTTCGCGGCGATGGCAGACGAATCGCGCGGTTACTATGCCGTGCAGTTCCATCCCGAAGTGACGCATACCCATCAGGGCAAGGCCATCATCGGTCGTTTCGTGCATGACATCTGCGGCTGCGGTCAGGACTGGAATATGCCTGACTACATCGCCGAAGCCGTGGCCAAGATCAAAGAGCAGGTCGGCGATGAAGAAGTCATCCTTGGGCTGTCGGGCGGTGTGGATTCCTCCGTTGCCGCTGCATTGATACATCGCGCCATCGGCGACCAGTTGACTTGCGTGTTTGTTGATAACGGTCTGTTGCGTCTGAATGAAGGTGCGCAGGTGATGGAGACATTCGGTAAGAACATGCACATGAAGATCGTGCATGTGGATGCCAGTGCCGAATTCATGAAGCATCTGCAAGGCGTGACCGATCCCGAGCAGAAACGCAAAGTCATCGGGCGCGAGTTCGTCGAAGTGTTCCAGCGCGAGTCGGCCAAGCTCAAGAGTGCCAAATGGCTGGCCCAAGGCACCATCTATCCCGACGTGATCGAATCTGCCAGCTCCAAGACCAAGAAGGCACACACCATCAAGAGCCACCACAACGTCGGCGGTTTGCCCGAGTCCATGCATCTGAAGCTGCTGGAGCCCTTGCGCGAACTGTTCAAGGACGAAGTGCGTGAACTTGGTGTCGCCTTAGGCCTGCCTGCAGATATGGTCTATCGCCATCCCTTCCCGGGGCCGGGCTTGGGCGTGCGCATCCTGGGCGAAGTGAAGCCGGAATTTGCCGAGTTGCTGCGCCGCGCCGATGCCATCTTCATCGAAGAACTGCGTGCCACGCGCGACGAGGAGGGCAAGAGCTGGTACGACAAGACCTCGCAGGCATTCACCGTATTCCTGCCGGTCAAATCGGTCGGTGTGATGGGAGACGGCCGTACCTATGAATGGGTGGTATCGCTGCGCGCCGTGGTGACCAGCGATTTCATGACTGCGCACTGGGCGCACCTGCCGTATGAGTTGCTGGGCAAGGTCTCCAATCGCATCATCAACGAAGTGCGCGGCATCAACCGCGTGGTGTACGACATCTCGGGCAAGCCACCCGCCACCATCGAGTGGGAGTGAAGGAAGCGCAGGTGGAAGAGGGGCCCCGCGCGCAGCTTGGGGATCTGACCCGAGCGACCGCCGGCGTTTCCCGTTCTACGATCACTGACCGTGATTCCGGCGGCTTTCAGTCTGCTGACAACTGAAATAAGCCACTTTCCCCGCTTTATTCCGCAGATACAAAATATCCCCGACTGTTAATTTAGCCTCGTGCCAAAACGGCAAACAAGTTTTAAGCGAGGTTAAACATGTCAGCACTCAACAAGATCCGTCTGGTTTCTTCCCGCGAAGATGAAGCGGCTGAATCTGAAGCTATTTTCGAATCGCGCGGTCGCATAGAGGCCGAGATCGATGCGCAACTCGCCGCCCAGGCGCGTTCCCGTGCCGAAGCTCACGCTCGTGCCATCGCGCAGGGCAAAGCCCAGCGCGAGAGCGAGATCGCCGAGCAGATCGAGATGCGCAACCGTGCCGAGTCACAGTTGGTGGAAGAAGTCCGACTCAGACTTGAGCAGGAACGTGCACTGACCCTCGCTTCTCAGGAGAAAGTGGCCGCCGAAGCGCGTTTGGCAGAATCCGTGCGTATCCGCCAGCAAGCCGAACTGGAAGCGCAAAAGGAATTGGAAAAGCGCCTGCTTGCCGAGCAGCGCATGCATGATGAGCAGCGACGCCGTGCCGAGGCTGAACATGAAGCTGCACTGAAGGCGCAGGAACGCGAGGCCAGCGAAGCAGAATTGAGCAAGGTTGCGGCAGATAAGCTCAAGCAGGAGCGTGAAGTGGTTGCGCTGGTGAATGCAAAACTGGCAGCCGAGCGCTCTGCTCAGGAATCTCTGATCGCGCGCGAACGCAGCGAATCGCTGGCTTTGGCCGAAATCCAGGCGCGTATCGCGGCTGAGCTGGAAGCCGAGCGTGCCGCTGCTGCGCGTGCCGATGAGGAACGCGCCCTCACAGAGAGCATCGAGCTGCGCAGTCGTATCGAGCAACAAGCGCAGGAAGAGGCTGTTGCTCGCAATGCCGCGGAATGCCGTGCCGCTGAGATTGCACGTCAGGCACTGGAGAAAGAACAACTTGCCCGTGCCGCTGCCGAACAGAAACTGGCAGCCGAGCACGAAGCGCTGCGTTCGTTGACCGAACGCGCCGAGACCGAGCGTCAGGCCGCAGCCGAGCGCGAAGCCGCCAATCTGTTGCTGCGCAAGGCGGAAGCCGATGCACGCGACCTGCTGGTGGCCGAACAACAAGCCAAACGCGCCGCCGAATCGCGCGCGCAGACAGCGCATCAACTGGTGCAGGAAGCACAGCAACGTGCCGAAGCGGAGATGTATACCTCGCGCGCGCTGGAGCTGCAGTTGGCAGCGGAACAGCAGGCCATCGCCAATGCTCACAAACATCGCGAGATGGCCGAGCGTGCCCAGGAACTTGCCATACAGAAAGCCGCATCCGAGCAGCAACTCTATCTGGCAGAGCAAGAACAGGCCGCCAACGACAAGCAGGAAGTGCTGATGTTCCAGCAGCGTCTGGACGCTATCAATCAGCAACTGGCAGCGGCAGAGACTCGGGTTCAACTATCAATAGCCGAATGCGAGGCTGAAGAGCAGCGCCTGGCCGCAGAAATGGCTGAACTGGTCGCCATCCAGCAGCGCATCGACGCAGAGCAGCAGGCTGAAGCCGCCGCGCGTCAGCGTTCGGAAGCAGAGGCAGAAGCAGAGCGTCAGGCCAAGCAGCGAGCCGAACTGGAAGAACAAGCGGAGCAGGTCGCGTTGCGTCGTGTGATCGCCGAACAGCAAGCCATCGATGCCATCACGGCACGTATGGATGCAGAGATGCGCGCCATTGAAGTGGACAACGAACGTCTTGCACAAGAGGTACGCGCAGAAGAAGTCGCGGCTGCCCAATTGGAGCAGGATAGATTGCTGTTGGAAGCTGCGCGCAACCAAGAGGCTGTGGCTTTGCGTGCCATGAACATGAACAAGATGAAGATCGACGCACTCAATCAAGCCGCACAAGCCGAACAGGCCGCGTTGGAGGCGGATGCCAGAGCCGTTGTGGTCGCTCGTCAGCGCATCAAGGCATCACAGGAAGCCGAACATCTGGTGGAGCTGATCGCGCAGGAAGAAGCAGCCTTGCAGGTGATCGAACTGAAGAATGAAGAGAACCGTGCTCTGGTCGAAAGCATGCGCGCTGCGTGCGAGGAGGCCGAGCGTTTGGCTAATATCGAAGCGGTGGCGCGTATCGAACATGAGCGGCAGCTTGCCGAATCAAGTGCGCAACGTGCCGAAGCCGAACATCTGGCACGCGTCGTGGCGGAGGAGAATGCACGTCTGCAGGCAGAGTTGAAGACGATAGCGGAGGCCTATGCCGAACACGATGCACGCAAGAATGCAGGCTTGCGCGACGAAATGCAGCAACTGACTGCTGCACTTGAGACGGAGCATCTGTTGGCACGGGTACGCCGCACCAACTGGATCGCCCGCTTGTCGCAGGGCGCATTGGTGGCGACATTGGTGCTGAGTGCCGGATTGTGGATGAGTGCGCCGAACCCGGTCGCTTATGCATCAGGCCAGATTGCGACTAGGGCGGCAGCGCCTATGGTGGCGGAACCCCGGATGGATCTGGCCAGCTTCCAACTCGCGACGGAGTTGAGTATGCCTGCATTGCAGGCGGCTGCGGCAGAATAACAAGTTGCTTGGGGAGGAAACAGAACGGCGGCCCAGGCCGCCGTTCTGTTTTGGCTATGCAAGATCAGTGCGAGATGCGCACCACGCCGCCGCTTTCGATCACACGCACTTTGTCGCCGACATTGAAAGTCTCGTCGTTGACCGATCTTTCCTGGACCACGGAGATGTGGCTGCCGTCTTCGAGCAGGATGGAAAACTCGATGCCGTCTTCGCGGGTGTAACCCTCTTCAGCCGCCGCACCGACCACGCCGCCAACCACAGCGCCCAGCACGCGCATCACATCGCTGCCTTTGCCGTCACCTGCCGTACTCCCGGCGATGCCGCCGACCACGGTGCCGGCTGCCGTGCCGATCTGTGTGGCAGTGCCTTCGATGCGCACCTCGTTAAGTTGTTCGATGGTGCCCACGCGGAAGGTCTGGGCTTGGCGGACCTGGTCGCGCGTATAGACATCGCCCGATTTGCTGCTGGCGCACGCGCCAAGCAACAAGGTGCCGGCGACCAGCAGAATGGTTGAGGGAATATTCATGAGGATGCTCCTTGATCGGATCGAAGTGGGTGGTAAGCGCTTTGAGCTCGCAGTCCGTCCACAGTTCAATTGTTTTTTTCGCTATCCGGCTTCCAGCGTTTCAGCAGCAGCGCATTGCTGACCACCGACACCGAGCTCATCGCCATTGCCGCGCCTGCCACCACTGGGTTCAGCATACCCAGCATTGCCAGCGGGATGCCAAGAACGTTGTAGGCAAAGGCGAAGAACAGGTTCTGCCGGATCTTGCGCAGGGTGGCGCGCGACAGCGAGATGGCATCGGCCACCGACATCAGGTCGTTGCGCATGAGGGTGATATCGGCGGCTTCCAGCGCGATGTCGCTGCCGCTCTTCATGGCAAAGCTCACATCGGCCGCCGCCAGTGCCGGCGCGTCGTTGATACCGTCGCCCACCATGCCGACCACTTTGCCGCCGGTCTTGAACGAAGTCACGTGACGCGCTTTGTCCTGCGGCAACACTTCTGCCAGATATTCATCGACACCGGCCTGCTGCGCGATGGCGCGCGCGGTGGCGTCGTTGTCGCCGCTCAGCATCACCACGCGTATACCCATGCCGCGCAGTTTGACGACCGCCTCGCGGCTGCTTGCACGCAGACGGTCGGCCAGCGCGATGTAGCCGAGCACGGCGTTGTCGCGTGCCAGCACGATCACCGAGCGGCCATCGGTTTGCATGGCAGTCAGGGCGGCATCATCCAGCACGATATTCTGAGCCTTCGCAAAGGCGGGCGAGCCCAGCAGGCAGGTCGCGCCATCGACAGTGGCCGTCAGCCCCTGGCCGGTATGTTCGTGCAAGTCGCCGACTTCGATGATGGCTTGCTCGCCTGCATGCAGGAGCAGGGCGCGCGCGAGCGGATGAGTGGAGTGCTGGGCCAGTGCGGTGGCAGTGTGCAGCAGTGTTTCTTTTGAGATGCCGGCGACGGGGGCGACATCGGTCACCGCCGGTTTGCCTTCGGTCAGTGTGCCGGTCTTGTCCAATACTAATATGTTGAGCTGGTGCGCGCGTTCCAGTGCGGCGGCATCCTTGGCCAGTATGCCTGCATGCGCCGCGCGACCAGTGGCGACTACCACCGCCGTCGGCGTCGCCAGACCCAGTGCACAAGGGCAGGCGATCACCAGCACTGACACGGCATTGATCAAGGCCAGGCTGAATTCGCCGCCGTACAACCACCAGCCAGTGAAGGTCAGTGCGGCGATGCCCAGCACGGTGGGGACGAACACGGCGGATATCTTGTCGGCCAGACGCTGGATCGCGGCTTTGGAACCTTGTGCCTGTTCCACCAAGCGGATGATGGCGGCGAGCTGGGTCTGCGAGCCGACCGCCAACGCGCGGCAGCGCAGTACACCTTGCTGGTTGAGCGTGGCGGCATAGACCTTGGTGCCTGCCTGCTTTAATTGCGGCAGGCTTTCACCGGTGAGCATGGCTTCGTCGATACTTGATTCGCCTTCCAGCACGATGCCGTCCACCGGCACGCTCTCGCCGGGACGCACGATATAGATGTCCTCGGGGCGCAATGAACCAGCCGAGACATCCAGCAACTGCCCGTTGCGTTCGGTGTGCGCAATCTTTGGTTGCAGGTTGATCAGGGCTTCCAGCGCGGCGGAAGCCTTGCCTTTGGCACCCGCTTCCAGCAGCTTACCCATCAGCACCAGTGTGATCAGCGTGGCACTGGCTTCGAAATACACCGGCTGATCCAGTCCGAGCAGCCATACCGCAACGCTCATGAAATAGGCTGCGCTGGTGCCCAGCGCGACCAATACATCCATGTTGCTGCCGCCGCTGCGCAATGCCGCCCAGGCGCCGGTGTAAAAGCGCGCCCCGGCCCAGAACTGCACCGGTGTGGCGAGCAGCCATTGCGCCCACAGCGGCATCATCAGATGAACACCGGCGAACATGAGCACCATCTCGCCGACCAGTGGCAAGGTCAGTAACAGCGATACGAAGAACACCCTGCGCTCATGCTGCAACATCGCCATGCGATCCGCTTTCTCGGCGGCGAAATCGCGCGCGGGATGCGCATCGAAGCCGGTGTGGCGTACGGTCTCCAGGATTGCTTCCAGATCGGTCTTGGTGGGATCGAAGGTGAGGCTGGCTTTTTCGGTGGCGATGTTCACCACAGCGGTGACATCGGGGAGTTCATTCAGGGATTTTTCCAGACGGGCAGAGCAGGATGCGCAACGCATCCCGGCGATCTGCAATTCGGCGTGTTCTGTCTTTTCAGTCATGGCACGCCGAATCTACCACGATTTACAACGGGCGTTTGATGCTCACACCGCCGCGCAACTGGCCGGGCTTGTAGCCGGTGGCCTGGTCATGCGGATAATCTTCGGCGAGACGCGCCTGTACTGCGGGAGAGATGTCGCCGCTGCCGCCGTGACAGGCGACACAGCCGGGTTGCAGCACGATACCTTTCATGTAACGCAGGTATTTGCCGTTCGGCTCCTTCACGATCTCGGCCACTTCCAGCGTCTCGGGCTTCGCGCCTTTGGCCAGTTGCTTCGCCATCTTTTTCAGTGCCTTCTGTTCCCATGCATCGGGTGTGCCCAGCATGGGGTTGCGCACTTTGTCAGACACGCGCGTCAGCTTGATACCTTGTTTGCGCGAGATATCGCCAGCCATCGCGGGAGCGATGTCCTTGCACACGGTGATGGCAGACTCCGGACCACCTTCCGTCACGGCCTTCTTGTTCGCGGCCATCAGTTCTTGCATGAACGGGCCGATCACGGCGCGGCTCTCTTCACGGTATTTATCCAAATTGTCTGCCATCGCGGGGGCGGACAGGACGAGCAGGGTGGTCAAAAGCATGGATTTCTTCATGGGTATTCCTTCCGTATAAAAAATGCCCGGCCTGAGCCGGGCAAGTCTGGGGAAAAATCGATTACTTCTTTTCAGTCGAGCAGGTGCTCATACCGAAGATCGCATAGGCCGGGCAGAAACCGAAGATGCCGGTCAGCAAAGGCACCACGCCGATCCAGCCCCATACACCGATCATCTCGGTCAAAGTCAGACCGATCAAAGCCAGTCCGGCCACTATACGCAGTCCGCGATCAATACCACCTGAATTGCATTTCATCTTCGACTCCTTTAATTAAGGGTTACGGTTGTTGAATACTACTCCGACTTCAATTGCCATGCTGCATGGCAGGCCACACAGCTGGTAAGGGTGTTGCTCAACTTGTTCAGGATGTCGGCGGATGGCTTTCCGGCCTCCGCATCCTGGGCAATCTCGTCCATGGCGTGATGCACGCTCATGCCCAGATCCTTGAACGACATGGGCAGTTTCGACATCAGCGCGGGGTTCACATCGGCTGCAGAAGCCATACCGGATGCACGCGCCGCCTGGGCGACCTGTGCCATATCTTTCTTATCCAGTCCGGCCAGGATGCCCTGAGTTGAGATCAGCAGGCCGCGCATCTCCAGCAGTACCAGTTCGCGTTCCGCAGGCTGCAGCACGATGGCATCGCGCTGGCCTTCTATTGCGGTGGTGTTGCCTTCTACGAAGAACCAGCCGAACACGAGTGCACTGACGACCCAGAGGACAACGGCGAATATTGCGAACTTGTTTGTTTTCATCTTGAGGCCCTGTGTGGAATGCGGCGCATCATAGGCAGCGACTGCAGCAGTGTCTGTGAGAAACGTCACACTTGAGTGCATGTCTGTTTCCTGTTTCAATCCATGCCCATTACGGACTTGGGGGAATCATGGGGCAGGCAAGCATAGGCATCATCGGCGGCAGCGGCGTTTACGACATCGAAGGGCTGGAGAACAAACGCTGGGAAAAGGTCGAGTCGCCTTTCGGTGAACCCTCGGACGAGTTGCTGTTCGGCGAATTGCACGGTGTGCAACTAGCCTTTTTGCCTCGCCACGGACGTGGTCATAAGATACCGCCCTCCAACATCAACTTCCGCGCCAACATCGATGCACTGAAACGCGTTGGTGTGACCGATGTCATCTCGGTCAGTGCGGTCGGCTCACTGCGCGAACATCTGTCACCCGGCACCTTCGTCATCGTCGATCAATTCATCGACCGCACCTTCGCCCGCGAAAAATCCTTCTTCGGCAACGGTCTGGTGGCACACGTCTCCATGGCGCATCCGGTGTGCGGGCGGCTGGGTGAACACATCGAGAATGCCGCAATAGAGGCAGGCATCTCCGTCATGCGCGGTGGCACCTATCTGGTGATGGAAGGCCCGCAGTTCTCCACCTTGGCAGAGTCCGAGATGTACCGCACCTGGGGCTGCGACGTGATCGGCATGACCAACATGCCGGAAGCCAAGCTCGCGCGCGAAGCCGAGCTTTGTTACGCCACGGTGGCTATGGTCACCGACTACGACTGCTGGCATCCCAATCATGATGATGTGACCGTGGACCAGATCATCCAGGTGCTGCTCGCTAACGCCGACAAGGCACGCACACTGGTGAAACACGCCGTGCCGCATATCGCGACCGATGCACAGGCCTGCGCGTGCGGCTGTCGTTCCGCCTTGCGGCATGCTCTCATCACCGCGCCGGAAGCGCGCGATGAAGCGATGAAGAAGAAGCTACAGGCCATCGCCGGGCGCGTGCTGAAATGAACGAACAGCAACTGCGCAGCGCCTTGCTGCAAACCTCCCGCCGCATGGTAGAGTTCGGCCTGAACCGTGGCACGGCGGGCAACGCCTCGGTGCGCTGCGGTGAGGACATCCTCATCACGCCGTCCGCCTTACCAGTGGCCGAGATGTCTGAATCCGATCTGGTGCTGCTGGATAAAACAGGCAAGGTGCTGCAAGGTCGCAAACCCTCCAGCGAATGGCGCTTCCACTGCGACATCCTTAATGCGAGAGCAGAGATCGGCGCGGTGCTGCACATGCATTCCACCTACGCCACCACCATGGCCTGCCTGGGCAAGGAAGTGCCCGCCGTGCATTACCACATCGCCATCGCCGGCGGCGACAGCATCCGCTGCACGCCCTACACCATCTTTGGCGAACAGAACCTGTCCGACCTTGCGCTGGAAGCCCTGCGCGACCGCAAAGCCTGCCTGCTCGGCAATCACGGCATGATCGCCTTGGGTAAGGATCTGAACGATGCACTGTCCGTCGCGCACGAGGTCGAATACCTGTGCGAGATCTACTGGCGCACGTTGTCGGTGGGCGAGCCGAACATACTCAGCGCGCAGCAGATGCACGAAGTCAAAGCCAAATTCGTCGAATACAAGAAACGCAGTTAGGAGAAACGCATGCCCATCAAGTCCCGAGTTCGCACCGTCCCGCATTACCCAAAGCAAGGCATCATGTTCCGCGACATCACCACGGTGCTCAAAGACCCCGTTGGACTGCGCGCCACAATCGACGAACTGGTGCGCAGGTATAAAGACGTGAAGATCGACAAGATCGCCGGCATCGAATCGCGCGGCTTCATCCTTGGTGCACCGCTGGCCTACGCACTAGGTGTCGGCTTTGTGCCCATCCGCAAAAAAGGCAAACTCCCCGCCGAAACCATCGGTCACGACTACGAACTCGAATACGGCACCGACCGCATCGAGATCCACACCGACGCCATCGCCAAAGGCGAGAAAGTATTGCTGGTGGACGATCTCATCGCCACTGGCGGTACGGCCGAAGCTGCCGTCATCCTGATCGAGAAGATGGGTGGGCATGTCATCGAATGCAGCTTCATGATCGACCTGCCGGACATCGGTGGTCGTGCACGGCTGGAGAATCGCGGCCACAAGGTGTTTGCGTTGTGCGAGTTCGAGGGGGATTGATGAAGATCGAAACCCTGCGCTGGTTCAACAACCGGCTGGAGATGATAGACCAGCGCATCCTGCCGGCTGCGTTTGAGTATCTGAGTTACTACACGGCGCATTCCGTAGCGGAGGGCATCCGCAGCATGGTGGTGCGCGGCGCGCCGGCCATCGGGGTGGCAGCGGCGTACGGTGTGGCACTGGAGGCGTTGCGCTTGCGCGACAATTCCACATCAGAATTCACATCAGGCATGGAAACCGGCTTCTATGTGCTGGCCGCCAGCCGCCCGACGGCGGTGAATCTGTTCTGGGCCTTGCAGCGTATGCGCAAGGTTTGGGAAAGCGTGGCGGAACAAGACCCTAAACAGATCGCAGAGCGCTTGCTGGCCGAGGCGCATGAGGTGCTGGCCGAGGATATCCGCATCAACAAGGCGATGGGCGCGCACGGCGCGGCCTTGCTCAAGGACGGGGCGAGGGTGTTGACACATTGTAATGCGGGCGCGCTGGCGACGGCGGGGTGGGGTACGGCGCTGGGGGTATTCCGTTCTGCGGTGGAGGCGGGCAAGAAGATCTCGGTCATCGCCGACGAGACGCGGCCATTCCTGCAGGGCGCGCGACTGACAGCCTGGGAGATGGTGCAGGAGAACATCCCGGTGACGCTGATCACCGACAATATGGCGGGCCATCTGATGGCGCATGGCGAGATCGACGCGGTGGTGGTGGGCACGGACCGCGTGGCGGCCAACGGCGATGTGGCGAACAAGATCGGTACTTATATGGTGGCGGTGCTGGCACAGCGGCACAACATCCCGTTCTATGTGGCGTGCCCATTGTCGACCATCGACCTGAACATCGCCTCTGGCAAGGACATCCCCATAGAGGAGCGTTCGGTGGAGGAAGTGAAGGGCTTCCGCGATTATCACTGGGCGGCGGAGGGGGTGAAGATACGCAATCCGGCCTTTGATGTGACGCCGGCGGA
The DNA here is from genome assembly GCF_054604835.1 of Sideroxydans sp. Lineage (NCBI taxonomy): Bacteria > Pseudomonadati > Pseudomonadota > Betaproteobacteria > Nitrosomonadales > Gallionellaceae > Sideroxydans > Sideroxydans sp. The sequence goes on from NZ_JBTSFG010000001.1 coordinate 624,702, forward strand.
GCTGGTTACGGGGTTGATCACTGAGAAGGGCGTGGTACTGAACCCGGATGAGCAAGGCATACGCAAGCTATTCGGATCGGCCTGATCCGGCACGCCGTAACCCCGTTCAGCCCATGGTGGCAGGTGCTTTGCGCGGCACGCGGGGGGAGCGGCGGGTTGTATTGTTGGATATTCCATAAATACCTGTTTCCCATAAGCAAACCTTTTGGTACAATCCGCGCCGTTTTCAGATGGGCTTCAGGCCCGTTTTTTATTTGTGGGATCGAATATGGACGTTGCGAATCTGGTTGAAACGACGCTGGCCGGTATGGGCTACGAGTTGGTCGATCTGGAATTGTCCGGGCGCGGCATGATGCGCGTGTTCATGGACAAGCCGGAAGGTATCTCGGTCGAAGACTGCGAGCGGGTGAGCAACCAGCTGGTGCGCCTGTTCACGGTGGAAGGTGTGGAATATGAGCGCCTTGAGATCTCTTCACCGGGGCTGGACAGAGTAGTCAAGAAAGAAGCGGATTTCGTTCGCTTCAAAGGGCAGAAGGCAAAATTCAAATTGCGCCTGCCTGTGAACGGTAGCAAGCAGTTGGTGGGCATCATCGGCGAATGCAAGGATGGTGTGCTGCAGCTGGATATGGCTGGCAGTTCGGTCGAGATCGAGCTGTCTAATGTGGACAAGGCACGTTTGGTGCCCGTATTTTGATTTGATGCAGTCGGAGAATAACGATGAGTCGTGAAGTTCTATTGTTGGTGGATGCCTTGGCACGTGAAAAGAACGTGGACAAGGAGATCGTGTTCGGTGCGCTGGAGTCCGCTTTGGCCTCCGCGACCAAGAAGCGTTTCGTGGAAGAAGAAGCCGATGTGCGTGTGAGCATCGACCGCCAGACCGGCGAGTACGAGTCTTTCCGTCGCTGGCAGGTGATGGACGACGAGACCTTCGAGACGCCCGAACTGCACATCAAGCTTGAAGAAGCGCAAAAGCGCGATCCCGAGATCGAGATGGACGAGTTCATCGAAGAGCCGCTGGAGAGCATCGACTTTGGTCGTATCGGCGCGCAGGCTGCCAAGCAGGTCATCTTCCAGAAGATCCGCGACGCGGAGCGCGAGCAGATCCTGGCCGACTTCATGGAGCGCAACGAGCATCTGGTGTCCGGCACGATCAAGCGTATCGAGCGCGGCAACGCCATCATCGAATTCGGCAAGATCGAGGCTTTGCTGCCGCGCGACCAGATGATCCCGAAAGAGAATCTGCGTGTCGGCGACCGTGTGCGTGCCTATCTGCTGCGTGTCGACCGTACCGTGCGCGGCCCGCAGATCATCCTGTCGCGTATCACCACCGAGTTCCTGAAAAAGCTGTTCGAACTGGAAGTGCCCGAGATCGAAGAAGGCATCCTCGAGATCGTCAGCGCTTCTCGTGACCCTGGTTCCCGCGCCAAGATCGCGGTACGCACCAACGACCAGCGTCTGGACCCCATCGGCACTTGCGTCGGCATGCGCGGTTCGCGCGTGCAGGCGGTGACCACCGAACTGGCGGGCGAGCGCGTGGACATCATCCTGTGGTCGGACGATCCTGCCACTTTCGTCATCAATGCGCTGGCCCCGGCTGAAGTCACCAGCATCATGGTGGATGAAGAAAAGCACAGCATGGATGTGGTGGTGGAAGAAGAGAATCTGGCGCAGGCCATCGGTCGCGGCGGTCAGAACGTGCGCTTGGCGACGGAGCTGGCTGGCTGGGAGATCAACCTGATGACGGTCGAGCAGTCCGCCGAGAAGAACGAGCAGGAATTCGCAGTGATCCGCGATCTGTTCGTGTCCAAGCTGGACGTGGATGAGGAAGTCGCCGACATCCTGGTGCAGGAAGGTTTCAATACGCTGGAAGAAGTGGCCTATGTGCCACTGGAAGAGATGCTGGAGATCGAGGCATTCGACGAAGCAACCGTTGAAGAGCTGCGCAGCCGCGCACGCAATACATTGTTGACCGCCGCGATCGCCAACGAAGAACAGGTCGAGCACAACATCGAAGACCTGCTGAAGATCGAAGGTATGGATGCCGACACGGCACGTACGCTGGCCGGCAAAGGGGTGGGCACGCAGGATGCGTTGGCCGACCTCGATACCGACGAGCTGGTCGAAATGACCGGTATGGACGGTGAGCGCGCCAACCAGTTGATCATGACGGCGCGTGCGCCATGGTTCGAATAAGTAGAGCCTCTGGGCTGAAGGAAAGTAATGGGAAAAATCAATGTCGCTCAATTCGCCGGGGAACTGGGTCTCCCGGTCGAACTGCTACTGGAACAGTTGCAGTCGGCCGGTGTAGCCAAGCAAAAGGACTCCGATCCGATATCCGAGCAAGATAAAGCGAAGTTGCTTGAGCACCTGCGCAGCGCGCACGGCGGCGGTAGCAAGAGCAAGATCACGGTGACACGCCGCGAGACGACTGCGATCAAGAAAGCGGACAGCTCCGGCAAGTCGCGCACCATTCAGGTCGAAGTGCGCAAGAAGCGCACCATCGCACCGCTGACGGAACAGGCGGAAGTGAAGCCGACTGTTGCGCCCGAAGAGGCTCCAGCTGAAGTGGCGGCCAAACCCAAGCAAGTACTGGACGAAGCCGAGAAATTGGCACGCGAGGAAGAAGCCCGTCAATTGGCCGAACTGGCAGCGCGTCAGGCAGCCGATGTGGAAGCCAAGCAGGCGCGCAGCAAGCGCAAATCCGTCGTCGCAGAGGCAAAGCCGGAGCCGGTGGCTGAAGAAAAGCCTGTTGTTGCCGAGACACCGGTCGTGCCTGCCGCAGCCGCTCCGGCCGCCGCACCTGAAGGTACTTTGCACAAGCCTGCCCTGCGTCCGGGTGACAAGGTAGCCAGGCCATCCAGAAAAGCCGAGAAGGCGCCCCCCAAAGACAGTCCATGGGATGAAGCCGGTCACAAGAAGCGCCCGGCATCACGCACGACGGATACCCGCAGCGGCGTGACCGCACGTCCGGGTTCGTTGCGCGCCGGTCGTCACGACAAACACAGCAAGGCTGAAGCCGCGCATGCATTCTCGCTGCCGACCGAACCTATCGTGCAGGAAGTCACCATCCCGGAAACCATCTCTGTCGCTGAACTGGCACAGAAGATGTCCATCAAGGCTGCCGAGATCATTAAAGCCCTGATGAAGATGGGCTCCATGGTGACCATCAATCAGGTACTGGATCAGGAGACCGCGATGATCGTGGTCGAAGAGATGGGCCACAAGGCCGTGCCGGCCAAGCCGGATGATCCCGATGCCTTCCTGATGGAAGACGTAGCGCACGAAGATGCGATCCTTGAGCCGCGTGCGCCGGTCGTGACGGTCATGGGTCACGTCGACCACGGTAAGACTTCGCTGCTCGATTACATCCGCCGTACCCGCGTCGCCAGTGGCGAAGCTGGCGGTATCACACAGCACATCGGTGCTTATCACGTCGATACACCGCGCGGCATGATCACCTTCCTCGACACCCCGGGTCACGAAGCCTTTACGGCGATGCGTGCCCGCGGTGCGCAGGCGACCGATATCGTGATCCTGGTCTGTTCAGCCGACGATGGCGTGATGCCGCAGACCAAGGAAGCGATCCACCATGCCAAGGCGGCAGGCGTGCCTATCGTGGTCGCTGTGACCAAGATCGACAAGCCGGATGCGAATGCAGAGCGTGTGCGTCAGGAACTGGTGGCCGAAGGTGTGGTGCCGGAAGATTGGGGTGGCGACTGCATGTTCGTTGAAGTCTCGGCCAAGACTGGTCAGGGCATCGATCAATTGCTGGAAGGTATCCTGTTGCAGGCTGAAGTCCTTGAATTGAAAGCAGCCAAGAACACCAGCGCCAAGGGCGTGGTGGTCGAGGCGCGTCTGGACAAGGGTAAGGGCGCTGTGGCGACCATGCTGGTGCAATCCGGTACGCTGAGGCGCGGTGATGCCGTGCTGGTCGGTTCGGTCTCCGGCCGTGTGCGTGCCATGCTGGACGAGAACGGCAAGGCCGTGACCGAAGCGGGTCCGTCCATCCCGGTCGAGATCCAGGGCTTGTCCGAAGTGCCGGTCGCCGGTGCGGACTTCCTGGTGCTGGCCGACGAAAAGAAAGCGCGCGAGATCGCACTGTTCCGTCAAGGCAAGTACCGCGATGTGAAGCTGGCCAAGCAGCAAGCAGCCAAGCTGGAGAACATGTTCGAACAGATGGGCGAGGGCGAAGTGCGTACCCTGGCTTTGATCGTCAAGGCGGACGTGCAAGGTTCCATCGAGGCGATCTCGGGTTCCCTGCAGAAGCTCTCCACCGACGAGGTGAAGGTCAGCATCATTCACAGCGGCGTGGGTGGCATCACCGAATCCGACATCAACCTGGCACTGGCTTCCAAGGCTGTCGTCATCGGCTTTAACTCGCGTGCCGATGCATCGGCACGCAAGCTGGCAGAGTCGGCGGGTGTGGACATCCGCTACTACAACATCATCTATGCGATGGTGGACGAGATCAAAGCGGCGTTGTCCGGCATGCTGGCACCGGAGAAGAAGGAAAGCATCATCGGTATGGTCGAGATCCGTCAGGTCTATCACATCTCCAAGGTGGGTACGGTGGCCGGCTGCTATGTCACAGAAGGTATGATCAAGCGCACTTCCAGCGTGCGCGTGCTGCGCAACAACGTGGTGATCCATACTGGCGAGCTGGATTCGCTCAAGCGCTTCAAGGACGATGCGAAGGAAGTTCGATCCAACTTCGAGTGCGGTCTGTCGCTGAAGGGCTTCAACGACCTGGAAGTGGGCGATTTCCTTGAGGCATTCGAGATCGTCGAAGTGGCGCGAGCCCTTTAAATGGCGAAGGACTTCTCTCGCACCGACCGTATCTCCGAGCAGATCCTGCGCGAACTGGCGGAGTTCATCCGCCTGGAAGTGAAGGATCCGCGCGTGAGCAAAGTGACGCTGACCGGTGTCAGCGTCACCAACGATCATGCGCACGCCAAGGTGTTCTATACCTCGCTGGAAGGCGGGACTGAGCAACTGCAGACGGGTTTGGAGCGAGCCGCCGGTTTCCTGCGCAGCCAACTCGCCAAGTCCATGAAGTTGCGCATCACACCCCAGCTGCATTTCGTCTACGATGCTTCCATCGAGCGCGGCGCACACCTTTCCCAACTGATCGAACAAGCGGTAGCCAGTGACAAGAAAGACTGAGCAGGTCCGCCGCATCAAACGCCAACTCGACGGCGTGCTGTTGTTCGACAAACCTCTGGAACTCAGCTCCAACACCGCGATGCAGAAGGTGCGCGGGCTGTTCGGCGCGGAGAAGGCGGGCCATACCGGCACACTGGATCCGCTGGCCACAGGCCTGTTGCCGATCTGTTTCGGCGAAGCGACCAAATTCACCCATGCCTTGCTGGATGCAGACAAGCGTTATCGCGCCACGATCCGACTCGGTCAGCGCACGACGACGGGGGATGCCGAAGGCGAGATCATCGAAGAACTTCCGGTTACGGTGGATGAAGCGCAGATCAGGCAAGTGCTGCTTCGTTTCACCGGTGAGATATCGCAACTTCCTCCCATGCACAGCGCGCTGAAGCATCAGGGAAGGCCGCTGTACGAATATATCCGCAAAGGCGAGGTGATCGAGCGCGAGACGCGTCAGGTGTTCATTCGCGAGCTGAATCTGGAACGTTGGGCGGCCACCGAGCTGGATATCGACGTGTTGTGCAGCAAGGGCACCTATATCCGCACCTTGGGTGAAGATATCGGCGCAGCGCTGGGCTGTGGCGGCCATCTGATCGCCTTGCGACGTACCGGCATCGGCGAGTTCGGGCTGGATGCGGCACATACCTTGCCGGAACTCGAGGCCTTGGACGGGCCGGCACGCGATGCCTTGTTGTTGCCTGTAGACAGCCTGACCCAGGGATTTCCGGCCTTGATGCTGGATGCAGTGCAGGCCGGTCGCTTGGCGCAAGGGCAGCGCCTGGCGATGCGGGATGATCATCCGGACGGCAAGCGCCGCTTGTATGCCGAGGGGGACTTCATCGGATTGGGGGAGTTGGTCACCGGGCGACTGTCCCCGAGCCGCCTTCTATCCGGCATCGCCCGTATGGCAGCAGTACCGAAATCAGCTTGAGTGCCTAGGCCTTTCAAGTGTAGAATGCCGCACTTTTTTTATTACCGCACCTTTTTAACTGGAGAAGAAGTCAATGTCTATTACCGCCGCTCAAAAATCGCAGATCGTGACTGACTATCAGCGCGCCAAAGGCGATACCGGCTCCCCTGAAGTACAAGTAGCCCTGATGACGGCACGTATCAACTACCTGACCGACCACTTCAAGGAGCACAACAAGGACCATCACTCCCGTCGCGGTCTGCTGCGTCTGGTGAGTCGTCGTCGCAAGCTGCTCGACTACCTGAAGAGCAAGAACGAAGAAGGTTACAAGGCACTGATTCAGCGCCTCGAACTGCGCAAGTAATTCTGCAATAAAGCGGGTCGCAAATGCGGCCCGCTTCGTTTTGGCGTGTCGATCCGCCCGCATCCGTACAACTTCATGAGAGGTCTACTTTGAGCCACTATAAAAAAACACTTAGCTACGGTAATCATCAACTGACATTGGAGACCGGCGAGATCGCACGTCAAGCCGGCGGAGCAGTCATGGTGAGTCTGGATGACACCATGGTGCTGGTATCCGTGGTGGGCAAGAAGGAGGTCAAGCAGGGTCAGGACTTCTTCCCGCTGACCGTGGACTACATGGAAAAGACTTATGCGGCAGGCAAGATCCCCGGCGGTTTCCTGAAGCGCGAAGGCCCGATGCGCGAGAAAGAGATTCTGACTAGCCGTCTGATCGACCGTCCGCTGCGTCCGCTGTTCCCGGACAGTTTCTACAACGAAGTACAGATCGTGGCGACCGTGATGTCCTCCGATCCGCAGATCAATGCCGATATCCCGGCCATGATCGGCGCTTCCGCCGCGCTGGCCATCTCCGGCATTCCGTTCGATGGCCCTATCGGTGCGGCACGCGTCGGATATGCCAACGGTCAGTATCTGCTGAATCCAACCAAGGACGAACTGCTCGAGTCACAACTGGAACTCGTCGTTGCCGGTACTTCCAAGGCGGTGCTGATGGTGGAATCCGAAGCGCAGCAACTTTCCGAGGAAGTGATGCTGGGCGCAGTGGTCTATGGTCACGAGCAGATGCAAGTCGTGATCAATGCGATCAACGAGATGGCTGCAGAAGTCGGCCAGGATGATTGGGACTGGACACCCGCCCCCAAGAACGAGGCATTGATCGCCCGTATCAACGAACTGGCCGAGAACGACCTCAAGGCTGCTTATTCCGTTCGCGAGAAACAGGCGCGCACCCACCAAGTGGAGGCGATCCACGCCAAAGTGGCTGCCGCGCTGGCAACCGAATTCGAGAACGTTTCCGGAAACGAGATCAACGATCTGTTCAGCGCACTGGAAGCCAAGATCGTGCGCGGCCAGATCCTCAGCGGTGAACCGCGTATCGACGGTCGCGACACCCGCACCGTGCGCCCGATCACCATCCGTACCGGCGTATTGCCACGAGCCCACGGTTCGGTGCTGTTCACGCGCGGCGAGACACAGGCATTGGTGGTCGCGACACTCGGTTCGATGCGCGATTCGCAGAAGATCGATGCACTGGAAGGCGAATACACCGACCGCTTCATGCTGCACTACAACTTCCCGCCTTACTCCACCGGTGAGACCGGCCGTGTCGGTTCACCGAAGCGTCGCGAGATCGGCCACGGCCGTCTGGCCAAGCGCGCACTGGTTGCCGTGCTGCCGAGCGAAGAGGAGTGCGGCTACGCGATACGCGTGGTATCCGAGATCACCGAATCCAACGGCTCCAGCTCCATGGCTTCCGTGTGCGGCGGCTGCCTGTCGCTGATGGATGCGGGCGTGCCGGTCAAGGATCACGTGGCGGGTATCGCCATGGGTCTGATCAAGGACGGCGGCCGTTTCGCGGTGCTGACCGACATTCTGGGTGATGAAGATCACCTGGGTGACATGGACTTCAAAGTGGCAGGTACCGAAAACGGTATCACTGCGCTGCAGATGGACATCAAGATCAACGGGATCACCAAGGAAATCATGCAGGTCGCTCTGAGCCAGGCTCAGGAAGGCCGCAAACACATCCTCGGCATCATGAAACAGGCGATGCCGTCTGTGCGTCCGGAAGTCTCCGACTTCGCACCGCGCATGATCAAGATGAAGATCAATCCGGACAAGATCCGCGACGTGATCGGCAAGGGCGGTGCGGTGATCCGTACGCTGACCGAAGAGACCGGCACCACCATCGACATCGACGACGAAGGCAACATCACCATCGCCTGCGTGAGCGGCGATGCCGGTGAACTGGCCAAGAAGCGCATCGAAGACATCGTGGCTGAAGTCGAAGTCGGCAAGGTGTATGAAGGTCCCGTGGTCAAGCTGCTGGACTTCGGCGCACTGATCAACATCCTGCCGGGCAAGGACGGTCTGCTGCATATCTCGCAGATCTCGCACGAGCGTATCGCAGCCGTGGCCGATCACCTGAAGGAAGGCCAGATCGTGAAGGTCAAGGTTCTGGAAGTGGACGACAAGGGCCGCATGCGTTTGAGCATGAAGGCATTGCAGGAGCAATCTGCGACGGCCGCACCGGCTGCTGAATAAGCCATCCGGTTGTCTGAACGAGCCCCGCCGCGAGCGGGGCTTTTCATTGCTGCTGTATGATCCGACGAAGGAAGAACATGCCGACATCCAGACTTTCATTGGCTCGCAGTTTAGTTGCCACTTTGCCCTCCGGCAAACCGGGTTTGTTCAATCCGTGGGCGGATCATTGTCCGCACGATGCTGAAGGGAACGGCCCGGCTGCCAAACTGGAACGCTTGGCTCTGCATCTGGATTGCGAACCGGAGTTCATCCTTGCGGGCGAGGCACCTGGCTATCAAGGCTGCCGATACAGTGGCATCGCTTTCACCAGCGAACGCTTGTTGGGCGAGGGGGCCATTCCCCGCATCGCGGCACTACCCAACCGTTTGTCGACCCGGCGCCTGCCTTTCTCCGAGCCATCAGCCACCATTGTTTGGAAAACCTTGTATCGTCTGGGTATCGCCGAGCGCACCATCCTGTGGAATGCGCTGCAGCTTCATCCGCACCGCGATGATGATCTATGGACGAACAGGACCCCCAGGCCGGAAGAGATCGCACTGGGCGAACCGGCGATACGCATGTTGATCGAAGCATTCCCGCAGGCCAAGATCGTCGCGGTAGGCAAGAAATCAGAAGGACTACTGAGCGAAATGGGTGTGAAGGTCTCCGGTGCAGTCAGGCATCCCGCGAACGGGGGCGCAACCGAGTTTTCCAGAGGTCTTCAGGCGCTGATCTAAAAGATGACAGACGAAGTATTCGATTCAAAGTCCTTTCTCGCCAGTCTGCCGCTGCAGCCTGGCGTGTACCGCATGCTGGATAGTCAGGGGCAAGTGCTGTACGTCGGCAAGGCCAACCAGCTCAAGAAGCGTGTCAGTTCGTATTTCCAGAAGAGCAACCTGTCGCCGCGCATCCAGTTGATGGTGTCGCACATCGCGCGCATAGAAACCACGGTCACGCGTTCGGAGGCAGAGGCATTGCTGCTTGAGAACAACCTGATCAAGTCATTAAAACCGCGCTACAACATATTGTTTCGCGATGATAAGTCCTATCCATACATCGTATTCACCGGCAGCCCGTCACCGCGACTGACCTACTATCGCGGCGTGACCGACAAGCGCCATCAGTACTTCGGCCCCTATCCCAATGCGCAGGCGGCGAAGGAGAGCATCAACCTGCTGCAGAAGGTATTCAAGCTGCGCACCTGCGAAGAGGGCGTGTTCAACAACCGCACGCGTCCCTGTCTTTTGCATCAGATCCATCGCTGCAGCGCTCCCTGTGTCGGACTGATCAGCGCCGAGGATTACGCCACGGATGTGCGTAATGCCGCTTTGTTGCTGCACGGCAAGTTCGACGAGGTCGAGAAGCGTTTGCGCACGGCGATGGAGCGGGCTGCCGAGGCGCTGGAATACGAACACGCCGCAGCCCTGCGCGACCAATTGCAGGCCTTGCACACCGTGCAGCAGAAACAGTTCGTGGAAAGCGGACGCGATACGGATGCCGATATCGTGGCCGTGGTGGAAGCAGAAGGCGCGTTATGCCTGAATCTGGCGGTGGTGCGCGGCGGCCGACATCTGGGCGACAAGCCCTTCTACCCGGCAAATGTGCAGGGCCAAGACGCCGGCGAGGTGCTAGAAGCCTTCCTCGCCCAGCATTATCTGGAACGCAGTGTGCCGCCGCTCATCATCACCAGCCTGGAGGTGCAGGATGAAGCACTGGAAGCCTTGCTGAGCGAACAGGCAGGTCACAAGGTGCAGATACGCCACTCGGTGACGGGAGAGCGGCGTCAGTGGCTGGAGATGGCGCAGGCCAATGCATTGCTGGGATTGAAACAGCAAGCCGGTTTGCAAGCAGGGCAGACGCTGCGACTGGAGGCATTGCGCAATGAACTGTCGCTGCCGGACCTGAAACGCATCGAGTGCTTCGATATAAGCCATACCATGGGCGAGGCGACAGTCGCCTCCTGCGTGGTGTATGACGAACTGGCGATCCGCCCGCAGGAATATCGTCGCTACAACATCACCGGCATCACGCCCGGTGACGATTACGCTGCGATGAAGCAGGCTTTGCAGAAGCGCTATCAGAAACTGCAGTCGGGCGAAGGGAAACGGCCAGACCTGATCTTGATCGACGGCGGTGCGGGTCAACTGGCGATGGCGATAGAAGTAATGACCGAATTCGGCCTGTCCGACATTGCACTTGTCGGTGTGGCAAAAGGCGTGGAACGCAAGGCCGGACTGGAGCAATTGCTGCGACCGGGGGTGGAAAAGCCGCTACAATTGCCACCAGCCCATCCAGCCCTGCATCTGATCCAGCAAGTCCGTGATGAAGCGCACCGTTTCGCCATCACCGGACACCGTGCCAAACGCGGCAAGGCGCGCACCACGTCGTCGCTGGAAGAGATCGAAGGGGTGGGTGAGAAACGCCGCCGCAACCTGCTGACCCACTTCGGCGGATTGAAAGGCGTACAGCAAGCCAGTGTCGAAGAGCTGGCGCGAGTGGAAGGCGTGAGTCCTACACTTGCCGAGAAGATCTATAACCATTTGCACTGACATGCCACTCAACATACCGAACATTCTGACCTGGTTCCGCATCATCCTGATCCCGGTGTTCATCGCCGTGTTCTATGTTCCGGACGAGATGCTGTCGCTGCATCACAAACATGTGCTGGGCACTTTCATCTTCTGGCTGGCGGCCATCACCGACTGGCTGGACGGCTATCTGGCGCGCATGCTGAATCAGGGCTCCGCCTTCGGTGCATTCCTTGATCCGGTCGCCGACAAGCTGATGGTGGTCGCAGCGCTGGTGATCCTGCTCAAGCTGGGCTATGTGGATGCCATCATCGCCTTCATCATCATCGGTCGCGAACTGACCATCTCTGCTTTGCGCGAATGGATGGCACAACTCGGCAGCAGCAAGAGCGTCGCAGTCTCCATGCTGGGTAAACTCAAGACCACCTTTCAGATGCTGGCCATCATGTTCCTGCTGTATCAGGAATCATTGTTTGGAATCCCGTGCGATACCGTCGGTACGGTGCTCATCTATCTGGCCGCTATCCTCACTTTGTGGTCGATGGTGTATTACCTGATGCTGGCTATTCCGCAGATTTCAGAAAAAACCCGCAATCAAAATTGATTTTTCGGATTCGCTCTGTATAATGCCGCGCTCTCGGGGTGTAGCGTAGCCTGGTAGCGCGCCTGGTTTGGGACCAGGATGTCGGGAGTTCGAATCTCTCCACCCCGACCAGGTTCAAGTAGTAGAAGTTTGTTGTGGATACCGAAAGAAGGGTGCCCGTAGCTCAACCGGATAGAGCACCAGCCTTCTAAGCTGGGGGTTAGGGGTTCGATTCCCTTCGGGCACGCCAAACAAACATAAAAGTTCAACGGTGGCTGTAGCTCAGTTGGTAGAGCCCTGGATTGTGATTCCAGTTGTCGTGGGTTCGAGCCCCATCAGCCACCCCAAATATCATTAGACCCGTCCTCTGTGGCGGGTCTTTTGTTTTGTCACGGTGTAGAATCGTGCCCATTCAAACAGGGAGGGACGTCGATTGGACAAGATCAAAGGCATGATCCTAGCCGCAGGGCAGGGGACTCGCGTGAGGCCGCTGACGCAAGACCTGCCCAAACCGATGATCCCCATCCTCGGCAAACCCGTCATGGAATACCTGATCGACCATCTGGCGCGCTACGGCGTGAAAGAGATCATGGTCAACGTCGCCTACAAACACTGGAAGATCGAGAATTACTTCGGTAACGGCAGCACCTGGGGCGTCGATATCGGTTATTCCTTCGAAGGCGTGTACGAATACGGCGAGATCACGCCCAAATCGCTGGGTTCGGCCGGCGGTATGCGTCGTATCCAGGACTTCGGTGGTTTCTTCGATACCACCACGATAGTTTTGTGCGGCGATGCGCTGATCGATCTCGATATCGGTGCTGCCGTGTGGGAGCACAAGACCAAGAAGGCGATGGCGAGCGTGGTCACGCTCGAAGTGCCAAATTCGGAGGTCAGTAACTACGGTGTGGTCGAAACCGATGACGAAGGCCGCATCCTCTCTTTCCAGGAAAAACCTAAGCCGGAAGAAGCGCGTTCCAATTTCGCCAGCACCGGTATCTACATCTTCGAACCGGAAGTGATAGACCTGATCCCTTCGGGGCAGGTGTTCGACATCGGCAGTCAGTTGTTCCCCATGCTGGCCGAGAAGGGCATGCCGTTCTATGCACAGAAAAGACACTTCAACTGGATCGACATCGGACATATCGCTGATTATTGGAGTGTGCTGCAGCGCGTGCTGCGGGGCGAGGTCGCGCATATGCAGATGCCAGGCAAGGAGATCAAGCCGGGCGTATGGGTGGGTATCAACACCTGCATCAACTGGGACAAGGTCAAGATAGAAGGACCGGTCTATATCGACTCCGGCGTATGTATCGAAGACGGGGCGGAGATCATCGGGCCGACGTGGATTACGCGCGGTTCCCATATCTGTGCGAATGCCAAGGTCATCCGCAGCATCCTGCTGGAATACACGCGCATCACGCATGACATGGTGTTCGAAGAGACCATCGTCTCGCCCAAATACTGCGTTGAACACAAAACCGGCTCGACCTGGTACATCGGCGACGACCGTACGCCGCTGCGCTGGGGTGATGCGCGCGGCCGCTAGATCAGATGTTTCCGAACGATAGCGTACTCAGCGTACGAGAACTTAACCTTGCCACTAAACGCCTGATCGAAAGCGGCCTGCCGCTGGTGTGGGTGCGTGGCGAGATATCCAATTTCGTCGCGGCTTCTTCCGGGCATTGGTATTTCTCGCTCAAGGACGAACAGGCGCAGGTGCGCTGTGTGATGTTCCGACACAAACAACAATATCTTGATCTCCGCCCGAGTAACGGCATGCTGGTCGAGGTGCATGCTCTGGCGACACTGTACGAGGCGCGCGGCGAATTCCAGCTCACGCTTGAGCGTATGCGTCCGGCCGGACAAGGTGCGCTGTACGAGGCGTTCGAGCGCCTGAAGGAGAAGTTGTCGGAAGAAGGGTTGTTCGATGCGGTGCGCAAGCGTGAACTGCCGGCATTCCCGCGCCAGATCGGCATCGTCACCTCTCTGCAGGCGGCGGCTTTGCGCGATGCGTTGCGTACTTTGTCCAACCGCATGCCGAGTGTACCGGTCGTGTTGTATCCGACTCCGGTGCAGGGCGAGGGCGCGGGACGCAAGATCGCGCAGGCGATTCGCACCGCCAACGAACGCGCCGAATGCGACGTGCTCATCGTCTGCCGGGGCGGCGGCAGTATCGAAGACTTGTGGTCGTTCAATGAAGAGGTAGTGGCGCGCGCCATCGCGGCCAGCGAGATCCCGGTCATCAGCGGTGTCGGCCACGAGACCGACTTCACCATTGCCGACTTCGTGGCCGACCTGCGTGCCGCGACACCGACTGCGGCCGCACAAGCCGCAGTCCCCGACCGGCAAGCCTTGCTTCACTCTCTGGGGAAACAGGGACAGCAGCTCACGCAAGCATTGATGCGGCAGATCGAACGTCGCATGCAGCAAGTGGATCATCTGCAGCGCAGACTGGTGCATCCGGCACAACGCATACAACTGCAGACTGATCGATTGGATGCATTGCGTCGACGCCTTCATTTGGCTCAAAACACCGGCATAGCGCAAAGACAGTGGCGCTGGCGCTCATTGATGCAACGCTTGGGTAGTCTCGCGCCGGATGTTGAGACGTCGCAGAATCTGCTGACCGCATACTCGCAACGCACACAGGCCGCTCTGGCGCGTCAACTTGAACGCCACGAGGATAGATTGCTGGCGCTACAGCAGCACCTCCATCTGCTCGACCCGAACCGGGTACTGGCGCGCGGCTACAGTCTGGTGCGCAACACGCAGGGTGGCATCGTGTCAGACGGTCGGCAGGTCAGGGCCGGTGAAGCGCTGGACATCACCTTCGCACAAGGTGGCGCACGCGTTCAGGTACAGGAAACCGTAGAGCCGAAAGCGGTTTAGGATAAAATTCGCGCTCGATTCCTTTCACCCTTGGCCAAGATGAACCTTCCTTTCTCACGACGCACATTGTGGCTGATGCTACTGGCACTGGTCGTCATCTGGTTCGGCAATCTGGAATACCGCAAGTTGATCAAGCCGGACGAAGGGCGCTATGCCGAGATCCCGCGCGAGATGGTGGCGAGCGGGGATTGGGTCACGCCGCATCTGAACGACTTCAAATATTTCGAGAAGCCGCCGCTGCAATACTGGGCCACGGCGGTCGCCTACGAGGTGTTCGGCGAACATCAATGGAGCTCGCGCCTGTGGACCGCGCTGACCGGTTTCCTCGGCATCCTGCTTACCGGTTTCGTCGGCATGCGCCTGTTCGGGCGCACAGCGGGACTATATGCCGCACTGATCCTTGGCAGCAGCACACTCTATGTATTGATGGCGCATGTGAACACCCTGGATATGGGGGTGACCTTCTTCATCACGCTCGGCATCTTCTCGTTGTTGCTGGCACAGCATGAACCGGCCATCCCTATCAGGCGAAACTGGATGATGCTGGCCTGGGCCGCCATGGCACTGGCGGTATTGAGCAAGGGACTGATGGGCTTGATCCTGCCAGGCGCGGCGCTGTTCCTGTATTCGGTGTTCAATCGGGATGTGTCCATCTGGCTGCGCATGCACTGGATCAGCGGCCTGCTGGCTTTCTTCGCGGTCGCAGCGCCCTGGTTCGTGCTGGTGATGCAGGCGAATCCCGAGTTCTTTCAGTTCTTCTTCATCCATGAGCACTTCGAGCGCTTTCTGACCAAGGTGCATGCCCGTTACCAGCCCTGGCATTACTTCGTGCCGATATTGCTGTTCGGCATGCTGCCATGGACGGTGCTGATGTTTGATGCCGTGCTGCGTACCTGGCGCGAAACGGCGTCACAGGCGAGGCACTTCAGCGCCGAGCGCTTCCTGCTGGTGTGGGTGGTGTTCGTGTATGTGTTCTTCTCGATCTCCAGCTCCAAGTTGCCGTCCTATCTGCTGCCGATGTTCCCAGCACTGGCCTTGCTGATGGGTAAACAGATCGCGGAGATGTCCTCACGTCGCTTGTTCTGGATGATCGCGCCGGTATTGCCGATATTGCTGGTCTTGCTGTTCGGATTGGGGCCGCTGGTCGACCAGCAGTCGGAGAATCAGGTACAGCATGAGATGTATTCCGCCTACGCAGACTGGCTGATAGGCGCCGCCTCGATCTGGCTGGTGGGGACGGTTGCCGCGCTGTACGGTATCCGGCGCAACAAAACAGGAGCCTCGCTTGCGGTTCTGTCACTGGCTTCGCTGCTCGCTGCACAGATCGGCATCACCGGCTACAACACCATCGCGCGCGAACGCTCCGGCTACCCGATTGCAGAAGCGATTGCAGCGCAGATCAAACCGGATGTGCCGTTCTATTCGATACAGAATTACGAACAGACGCTGCCGTTCTACCTGAAACGCACCTTCATACTGGTCGACTTCAAGGACGAGATGGCGTTCGGCATCGGGCAGGAGCCGCACAAGTGGATACCCGACATCGCCACGTTCGCGCAGCGTTGGCTGGATGACAAGGAAGCCTATGCGATCATGCCGCTGAGTGTGTTGCCCGAACTGAAGAAGAAAGGCCTGCCCATGAAAGAGATATTCCGTGACCATCAGCTCGTGGTAGTGATCAAACCATGAGCCTGCTCAACTTCAGTCTCATCTTCATCGGCGTGATGCTCAACGCCGCCGCGCAGATCCTGATGAAAGCCGGCACCAATGCCATCGGTCATTTCGAATTCAGCATGGCCAACATCTTGCCGGTAGGATGGAAGCTGGCGACCGAGTGGCACATCGTCACCGCGCTGTTCTGCTATGGCATCAGCGTGGTGGTGTGGATCCTTGCGCTGTCGCGTGTGCCGGTCAGCATCGCCTTTCCCATGTTATCCATGGCTTATGTGGTGAATGCCGTCGCGGCCAAGTACCTGCTGGGTGAGGACTTCAACGTCACCAAACTGGTCGGCATGGGTGTGATCATCATCGGCGTCATCATCATTTCGAGAGCGTAAGCATGTCCGAATTCCTACCCTTTACCAAACCCTACATCGACGAAGCGACCATCGCCGCCGTCGGCGATGTGCTGCGCTCCGGCTGGATCACTTCCGGCCCCAAGGTGCAGGCATTCGAGAAAGCGCTCTCTGAATATTTCGGCGGACGTCCTGTGCGCACCTTCAACTCCGGCACCTGCACCATGGAGATCGCCCTGCGCATCGCGGGTATCGGCCCCGGCGACGAAGTCATCACCACCCCCATCTCCTGGGTGGCGACAGCCAACGTCATCCTCGAAGTCGGCGCGACGCCGGTGTTCGCGGACATCGACCCGGTCACGCGCAACATCGATCTGGACAAGATCGAGGCCGCCATCACGCCGCGTACGAAAGCCATCATCCCGGTCGATCTGTCCGGCCTGCCTGTGGACAGGGACCGTCTGTACGCGCTGGCGGCCAAGCACAAACTGCGCGTGGTGGAAGATGCCGCGCAGGCCATAGCTTCGAAGTGGGGGGGCAAGCGCATCGGCAGCTTCGGAGATTTCGTTTCCTTCAGCTTCCAGGCCAACAAGAACCTCACCACCACCGAGGGCGGTTGTCTGGTACTGAACAATGAGGAAGAGGCTCGTTTGGCAGAGAAGTACCGCCTGCAGGGTGTGACGCGTACCGGCTTCGACGGCATGGACGTGGACGTGCTGGGCGGTAAGTTCAACATGACAGACGTTGCCGCCGTGATCGGGCTGAACCAGCTGGCACAGCTGGATGGCATCACTGCACGCCGCCATGTTTTGGCCAGACATTACTTCGAGACCTTCGGTACGGACTTCGAACAGCAGACGGGCGCGCAATTGCCGTTGGCGAATTTCGGGAATAGCAACTGGCATATGTTCCAGCTGGTATTGCCGCAAGGAACGAACCGTGCAGACTTCATGAAGGTGATGAAGGAACAGCACAACCTCGGTTGCGGCGTACATTACCCGCCCATCCACCTGTTCCAGATGTACCGTGAACGCGGCTTCAAGGAGGGCATGTTCCCGGTCGCCGAGAGTGTTGGAAGCCGTATCGTCACATTGCCCCTGTTCCCGCGGATGAGCGAGACGGATGTGGAGCGGGTGGTTGAGGCGGTGCGGAAAACACTGCCGATTTAGTGCAATTCACCTCATTGCGGTAGAATGCCGCCCCTATGAGCGCTATCCAACTTTCGGTCGTCATTCCCGTCTACAACGAGGAGCAGGGGCTGCAAGCCTTGTTCGACCGGCTCTATCCGGCGTTGGACAAGCTGGCGATCCCGTATGAAGTCATCTTCGTCAACGACGGCAGCCGCGATCGTTCTGCCGCCATCCTTCGCGAGCAGTTCCAGAAACGCCCCGATGTGACCCGTGTGGTGCTGTTCAACGGCAACTTCGGCCAACACATGGCCATCATGGCCGGCTTCGAGCAGAGCAGGGGCGCGCGCGTGGTGACGCTGGATGCCGACCTGCAGAACCCGCCCGAGGACACCCACCTGCTGCTGGCCAAAATGGACGAGGGGCACGATTACGTCGGTTCCATCCGTCGCCAGCGCAACGACAGTTGGTGGCGTCATGTTGCCTCGCGCGCCATGAACGGTCTGCGCGAGAAGATCACCCGCATCAAGATGACCGACCAGGGCTGCATGTTCCGCGCCTACGACCGAAACATCATCGACGCCATCAACAGCTGCAAGGAAGTCAGCACCTTCATCCCTGCGCTGGCCTACAGTTTCGCGCGCAATCCGGCCGAGGTGGTGGTGGGACACGAAGAGCGCACCGCTGGCGAATCCAAGTATTCGATGTACAGTCTGATCCGCCTCAACTTCGACCTGATGACCAGCTTCTCGCTGGTACCGTTGCAGATATTCTCCATGCTGGGCATGCTGATCTCGCTGGGTTCAGGTCTGTTCTTCGTCTTCCTGGTAATCCGTCGCCTGATCATCGGGCCCGAGGCGGAAGGCTTGTTCACCCTGTTCGCGCTGATGTTCTTCCTGATCGGTATCGCGCTGTTCGGTATCGGCTTGCTGGGTGAATACATCGGCCGTATCTACCAGCAGGTGCGCCATAGGCCGCGCTATCTGGTTGAAGCCGTGCTGGAAAAGTCAGACGAGAAACCCAAACGCGCACGCAAACCCAAGGCAGGGGCCGCACCGAGCGACCTGTTCGCGGACGGCGAAGAATGAGTCGTGCGGTCGTCTTTGCGTACCACAACGTCGGCTTCCGTTGCCTGAACGTATTGCTCGCGCACGGCGTGGACGTGGCGCTGGTGGTGACACACCGCGACAATCCCAATGAGAACATCTGGTTCGACAGCGTGCAGAAGCTGGCCGAGTTGCACGGCATCCCGACCATCACGCCGGACAATCCCAATACGCCTGAAGTGATTGCGCAGATCGCTGCCTTGCAGCCTGACTTCTATTTCTCTTTCTACTACCGCGAGATGCTGAAGCCGGAACTGTTGGCGATACCCGAGCAGGGCGCTTTGAACATGCACGGTTCCCTGTTGCCGAAATACCGGGGCCGGGTGCCGGTGAACTGGGCCATCATCCATGGCGAGACCGAGACCGGCGCCACGCTGCACTACATGACCGAGAAACCGGACAACGGCGACATCGTGGCGCAGCAGGCTGTGCCCATCCTGCCCGACGATACGGCGCATGAGGTGTTCCAGAAGGTGACGGTCGCGGCCGAGATGGCACTGAACGGCGTTTTGCCGGCGTTGCTGGCCGGGACTGCGCCGCGCGTGAAGCAGGATCTGAGCAAAGGTGCCTATTTCGGCGGACGCAAACCGCAGGATGGCGAAATCGACTGGGCACAGAGCGCCCAAAACATTCATAATCTCGTCCGCGCCGTGGCACCGCCGTATCCGGGGGCGACCACGACACTGATGGGCAAGCCCATGCGCATCCTGCAGAGCCTGATGGTGCAGGGCACTACCAGTGGAAAAGCAGCGTTCTACGTGTGCGATGGCAAGGCTTATGCGCGATGCGGCGCAGGCACGCTACAAGTAGTGCGTTTCGAGCTGGACGGCAGCGAGATGACTGCACAAGATTTCGCCGAGAGATTCGGCACCGAAAAATTTGAATTCAATCGTTGAGGCTATAAAAATGAAGAAAGTCCTGATCCTGGGTGTGAACGGTTTCATCGGTCACCATCTGTCCAACCGCATTCTCGAGACCACCGACTGGGAAGTCTACGGTATGGATATGAGCACCGACCGCATCTCCGACCTGATCGGCAAGCCGCGCTTCCACTTCTTCGAAGGCGACATCACCATCAACAAGGAATGGGTCGAGTACCACGTCAAGAAGTGCGACGTGATCCTGCCACTGGTCGCCATCGCTACACCGGCCACCTATGTGAAGCAGCCCTTGCGCGTGTTCGAGCTGGACTTCGAAGCCAACCTGCCCATCGTGCGCGCCGCCGTGAAGTACAACAAACATCTGGTGTTCCCGTCCACTTCCGAAGTCTACGGCATGTGCCACGACGAGGAATTCGACCCGGAGAATTCTGAGCTGGTGTGCGGCCCGATCAACAAGCCGCGCTGGATCTATTCCAACTCCAAGCAGCTCATGGATCGCGTGATCTGGGGCTACGGCATGGAAGGCCTGAACTTCACGCTGTTCCGTCCGTTCAACTGGATCGGCGCCGGTCTGGATTCGATCAATACCCCGAAGGAAGGCAGCTCGCGCGTGGTGACCCAGTTCCTCGGTCACATCATCCGTGGCAATAACATCAGCCTGGTCGACGGCGGCCATCAGAAACGTGCCTTCACCTACATCGACGATGGTATTGATGCGCTGATGAAGATCATCGAGAACAAGAACGGCATCGCCACCGGCAAGATCTACAACATCGGCAACCCGACCAACAACTACGCCATCCGCGACTTGGCCGACATGATGCTGAAGCTGGCGAACGAGTACCCCGAGTACAGCGAATCCGCCAAGAAGGTGAAGATCGTCGAAACCACCTCCGACGCCTACTACGGCAAGGGCTATCAGGACGTTCAGAACCGCGTACCCAAGATCACTAATACCTGCGAAGAGCTGGGCTGGAAACCGACCACCACCATGGCCGACACCCTGCGCAAGATCTTCGACGCTTATCGCACGCAGATCGCAGAAGCGAAGGGCTTGGTGGATTAATCGCAGTTTCAGGATGCAAGGGAAGCGGAGCAAGGGGAGACCCGTGGCTCCGCTTTTTATTTAACCATGCTTAGATTTCTCTGATCCAAATGAAACAACTCGCCCTCAAGATCGACGTCGACACCTACCGCGGTACGCGTGAAGGCGTGCCGCGTCTGGTCGAAGTCCTGCAACGCCACCACGCGCAAGCCAGCTTCTATTTCTCATTGGGCCCGGACCATACCGGTCGCGCCATCAAACGCGTGTTCCGTCCAGGCTTCATGAAGAAAGTCTCACGCACTTCGGTCCTTGAACACTACGGCTTCAAGACCCTGATGTACGGTACCTTGCTGCCCGGTCCGGACATCGGCAAGAAGTGTGCGGACATCATGCGTGCGGTGCGCGCTGCAGGTTTTGAGGTCGGTATCCATTGCTACGATCACATACGCTGGCAGGATCATGTGGCCGGCAAGGATGCCGCGTGGACGGAACGCGAGGTCCAACGTGCTGTGGAACGTTACACCGAGATATTTGGCGAGCCACCGAAAGCCCATGCCGCTGCAGGCTGGCAGACCAACCGCTACGCATTGCGCCAGACCCAGCGGCTGGGCTTAGCCTACAGTTCCGATACGCGAGGCACCCATCCCTTCATACCGACCTGGGATGCGGAGATCATCGCCTGCCCGCAGTTGCCGACCACCCTGCCAACACTGGATGAATTGATCGGCCGCGACGGCATCACACTCGAGAACGTCGCAGATCACTTGTTGAAACTGACCCAGACGCCGACCGCCACCAGCCATGTCTACACGCTGCATGCCGAACTTGAAGGTCAGAAGTGGATGCCGATATTCGAGCAACTGCTGCAGGGCTGGCAGCAGCAGGGCTATGAACTGGTGTCCATGCAGCAATATCTGCAGGGACTGGATATCTCCGATCTGCCGCGCCACGAGGTGACGATGGGTAGCATCGAAGGACGCAGCGGCACGCTGGCGATACAAAGCTAAAGAATCTTCTCGAATTGTCGTAAACTTCACTGCAAGCGTACCCAGGGGAGGGCATATGCCAGAGCAGAAAACCGACAAACTTAGTGCCAGAATCGCATTCCTGACTCAGGCCGATATTCCCGTCCTCAAACAGACCGCGCGCGAACTTGATACCTTGCGCGAAGACGCGAACAAGCTCAGCGCGCGCAACGTAGCCAACGCCATCTCCGGTGATCCGATGTTGACCGTCAAACTGTTGCGTTACCTGCAGCAGCACAAACGCATCAGCCAAACCAGTGAAGTCATGCAGATCGAGCAAGCGCTGTTGATGCTGGGTGTCGAGGCGTTCTACAACAAAGTGCCTCCCAACCCTCTGGTACAAGATGCTTTGAAAGGGCAGACGGAAGCGCTGGTACATTTGCTGCATGTCGTGCATCGCTCGCATCGTGCTGCCGAATATGCGTTCGACTGGGCGGTTCGATTGAACGACCTGCATTACGAAGAGGTGCGCATCGCTGCCCTGCTGCATGATCTGTCGGAGATGCTGATGTGGATCTATGCGCCGGTAGACATGCTCAAGATATACGCCATGCAGAAACAGGACAAATCCCTGCGCAGCAAGGCGGTACAGGAACAAGTGCTGGGCTTCAATCTGCACGACCTGCAGAAGACACTGGTCAAGGAGTGGAATCTGCCCCAGTTGCTGCTGATCCTGATGGACGATGAGAACGCGAACAAGATACGCGTGCGCAACGTGGTGCTGGCGGTCAATCTCGCGCGCCATTCCGCCAACGGATGGGACGATGCCGCCTTGCCGGACGACTACAAGGCACTGGGGGAACTGTTGCGCATCCCCGCCACCGATGCGATGGCGTTGGTCAGTCCGGACGAAGGCAATTCCTGCGACCTGAGTAAACCACACTGACATCAATGATCAAGCCGGTCCTCCGCCTCCGGCAAAAGATGTTTCGGCGGCAATATTGCAGGGGATTTGATGCTATGGGTATCGATCTCGGTAAGCTGCATCTGTTTCCAAATGTCTTACTGCTTTCATCCGCAGTAGCACTATCGTTGCGCCTTCTTCCTGATCATTCGAATGGGTGTACATCGTGAGTGATACTTCCCAAACGCTACGTACCGAACTCGATGCCGCACGGGGCACCATCGCGGCATTGCAGAAGCAGATCACGGAGCTGAGTGCTCAACATAAAAATGATACCGTCCCGCAAGTAGACCTCGATATTGCACTCAAGCAGATCGAGCAAGTACGTCAGGAATGGATGGCTGCACTGGATGCAATCGACGATCCTGTTTTCGTGCATGACAAGGAGTTTCGTATCCTGCGAGCGAACCGGGCCTATCAGCAGCGCACCGGTCTGCCATTCAAAGGATTCATCGGTCGTCCCTATTACGAAGTCTTCCCGAAAGCGCCCGGTCCTTTGCCCGGTTGTCTGCATGCGCTGGAGGCAGGTGCGGATGGCGAGGAAGAGGAGGTCATCGCCGGGGGGCGCACCTATCGCTCGCGCGCCTTCCCCGTGCACGACCTGCAGGGTGAGTACCTGTACAGCGTGCACACCATGGAGGACGTGACCGAACGCAAACACATGGAGAACCGGTTGCGCGAGAACTGGGAATTGCTGCTGGCCTTCATCGCGCACTCCCCGATCTATACCTTCATCAAGGAAGTAGGCCCTGCTGAAAGCAAAGTGCTGGCTGCCAGCGAGAACTATGTAGACATGATCGGTATCACCGGCAGTCAGATGACTGGCAAAACCATGCCTGAACTTTTCCCTGCGGAGTTCGCGGAGAAGATGACCGCGGATGACTGGCGCACAGTCAGCAGCAATGAGGTGCTGCATCTGGACGAGGAGTTGAACGGCCGCAGTTACATGAGCATCAAGTTCCCGATCCCGCTAGGTGGCAGGACCTATCTGGCGGGCTATACCATCGATATCACCGAGCGCAAGCAGCATGAGATCGCCATGCAGCGTGCCAACCGGGCCTTGCGCACCATCAGTGCGGGCAACCAGGCGCTGATTCATGCGACCGATGAAGGAAGCCTGTTGCAGGTGATGTGCGAAGTCTCGGTCCAGTTTGGAGGTTACTGCTTGGCGTGGATAGGCTATGCGCGCGACGATGACGACAAGACGATCGCGCAGATGGCGCAATACGGCAGCGAGAAAGGATGGCCGAACCCGTCGCCCCTGACATGGAACGAAGAGAAGCATGAATCCTGCCCGGCAGGTCTTGCCATCCTCAGTGGAACGCCAAAGATAGTACAAGACATCCTGAACGATGCCGATCTGGGATCCTGGCACGAGAATGCGCGGCAATACGGTTACGCCTCCTGTATCGCACTGCCCTTGATGGATGGAGATAGAGCTTTCGGCACATTGGTGCTATTCGACGAGAAGGTGAATGTCTTCGATGCGAGCGAGATCCAGCTACTGGAGGAGATGGCGGGCGACCTGGCCTTCGGCATCCTCACTCTGCGTATCAAGGCGGACCACCGAGAACATGAGCAGCACCTGCAGCGCAACATGCTGAAGACGGTCGAGGCCATCGCCAGCATCGTCGAGATGCGCGATCCCTATACATCGGGTCATCAGCGCAGGGTCGCCGAACTCGCCGAGGCGATTGCAAAGAAGATGGGCATGTCCAGGGAAGAGGGGCTGGCGATCCGGCTTGCCGGCATCGTGCATGATCTGGGCAAGATCAAGATCCCGGCCGAGATCCTGAGCAAGCCGGGGCGCCTGAACGATATGGAATACAACTTCATCAAGATGCATCCGCAAGCCGGTTACGAGATCCTGAAGGAGATAGATTTTTCCTGGCCGATCGCCCAGATGGTCCATCAGCACCATGAACGCATGGATGGCTCCGGATACCCGCTGGGCATCAAGGGAGACGAATTCCTGCCCGGTTCGCGCATACTGGCCGTGGCCGATGTGATGGAAGCCATGTCTTCGCACCGGCCCTATCGGCCCGGACTGGGCATCGAGGCGGCGCTGGAAGAATTGCAGAACGGACGCGGTACCCATTTCGACACACAAGTGGTGGATGCCTGCACCGCATTGTTCAGGGAGGATGGATATGAATTACCCCAATAACCCCATGCCCTGGCGACTGGAATGGAGTCAGGAACTCAGTGTGCACATCCCCGAGATCGATGCCGAACACAAACACTTCATCGAACTCATCAATGCCCTGAACGAAGCCATCGCGGAGCGCATGTCGCTGAGCGAGGTGCGCAAACGCATGCAGGATGTGCTGGATGATGCCGTCGCCCATTTCGACCACGAGGAGGTCTTGTTCATCGAATGGGGTTACCCGGAAGCCGAACAGCATGCGCGTGAACATGCTGCGGCTGCTGAGATCTTTGTAACGATCATGAAGCGCATAGAAAAAAGCGAGCAGGATTACGAGTGGGTCGAGGCGGGGCTACAGGTCAAACAGCTTCTGGTGGCGCACCTGCTGAACGAAGACATGAAATACCGGGATTACTGGCTCGCGCAAAACAACGGCCAGGCGCCGCTCAAACAGGGCTGAAGCGCACTTTCGAATCGATATTCGCCAGCACGCGTTCGTACAGGTCCACCGCCAAGCAATCCACCTCCATGTTCTCGGGCATGCTGCGTAACCAGGTGAGCTGTCGCTTGGCCAGTTGCCGCGTCGCCGCGATGCCTTTTTCCATCAAACCTGCTTCATCGATCTCGCCTTCCAGATACTCCCAGGCCTGACGGTAACCGACGCAACGCATCGAGGTCATCTCGCGCTGCAGTGGATATTTGCCACGCAAACTGCGCAATTCATCTACCAGTCCTTCGCTCAGCATCTTCTCGAAGCGAGAGGCGATCCGGTCATGCAACACAGAACGATCAGAGGGGATGAGGGCGATGGACAGGAGGTCGTAGGGGAGCGGTTCCTGTTCCTGCTGCTTGATCAGTTCCGACATCGGCTTGCCCGAAGCGCGATAGATCTCCATCGCGCGCTGCACGCGCTGCGTGTCGGTGCTGTGCAAACGCGCGGCAGTCTCGGCATCTACCTCGGCCAGTTTGGCGTGCAGCGCTTCGATGCCGTGCTGTGCGATTTCGGCATCCAGCTCGGCACGCAAAACAGCGTCGGCCTGCGGCAAGGGACTCAATCCCTCGCGCAGCGCCTTGTAGTACAGCATGGTGCCGCCCACCAGCAGCGGCACTTTGCCGCGCGCGGTGATGTCGGCCATCAGGTGTAGCGCATCCTTGCGGAAGGCGGCGGCGGAATAAGCTTCGGTCGGATCTATGATGTCGATGAGGTGATGCGGTGCACGGGCGAGGGTGGCGGCATCCGGCTTGGCTGTGCCGATGTCCATGTCGCGGAACACCAGCGCGGAATCGACGCTGATCAGTTCGATCGGCAGCTGCTGCGCCAGTTCCACCGCCACGCCGGTCTTGCCGCTGGCAGTGGGACCCATCAGGAAGATGGCCGGCGGGCGGATGTTCATTGCACGCGACAGCGGCAGGCGTTCAACGATCTGCCAGTTTCAGGCGACGCTGGCGCACACCTTCAGCCAGCATGTCCAGCACACGCACGGTGTCATCCCAGCCTATGCAGCCATCGGTGATGGAGACGCCTTTGGCAAGCGTCTTGCCGGGCAGCAGATCCTGCCTGCCTGCATTGAGGTTGGATTCGATCATCACGCCGCAGATGCGCTCTTCGCCATTCGCCAGCTGGGCGGTGCAGTCCTGCGCCACTTCGACCTGACGTTGATATTCCTTGCGGCTGTTGGCGTGCGAGAAGTCGACCATCACGCGTGCCGCCAATCCGGCGTTGGCCAGTTCCTTGCCGGCCGCGTCGATGGAAGCGGCATCATAGTTGGGCTGTTTGCCGCCGCGCAGGATCACATGGCAATCCTCGTTACCATTGGTAGAGAAGATGGCCGTATGGCCAGCCTTGGTGACCGACAGGAAATGGTGCGGGCTGGCGGCTGCTTTGATCGCGTCCACCGCGATGCGCAGGTTGCCGTCGGTACCGTTCTTGAAACCGATGGGGCAGGAGATGCCCGAAGCCAGTTCGCGGTGCACCTGCGACTCGGTGGTGCGCGCGCCGATGGCCCCCCAGGAGATCAGGTCGGCCGTGTATTGCGGTGTGACCACATCCAGAAACTCGGTGGCGCAGGGCAAGCCCAGTTCATTGAGCTCCCACAACAACTTGCGTGCCATATGCAGGCCTTCGTTGATCTTGAAGCTGCCGTCCAGATGCGGATCGTTGATCAAGCCTTTCCAGCCCACCGTCGTGCGCGGCTTCTCGAAATACACGCGCATCAGGATCACCAGATCGGCCTCGTGTCGCTTGGCCTCTTCCTTCAGCTTGGCCGCATATTCCATCGCCGACTCGGTATCGTGGATCGAGCACGGCCCAACCACCACCAGCAAACGGTCTTCCGCGCCATGCAGGATGCGATGGATCGCTGCGCGAGCGTTGTAGGTGGTTTCAGCAGCGCTATCGGTGACCGGGAATTCGCGCAGCAGATGACTGGGCGGGGTGAGTTCTTTGATCTCTTTGATGCGAACGTCGTCGACGATATGTTTCATAGCAATAGACTGCAGTTGTGGCCGGAAAGGTGCGCATTATGCCTGTTCTTGCGGCTTCACGGACAGATGCACAGTCTAAGTAATGATGATTATTGGCCCCGCATGAACATCGCATCCAGCTCCGCCAGCGTCACTTGGAACCAAGTCGGGCGACCGTGGTTGCACTGGTCGGCGCGCTCGGTTTGCTCCATCTCGCGCAGGATGGCGTTCATCTCGGGCAGGCTCAGTTGCTGGTTCGCACGTACGGCGGAGTGGCAGGCGAGGGTGGCCAGCAGTTCATTTCGGCGTTCGGTCAGCGCACGGGAGGCGCCGAACTCATGCAGTTCGTGCAGCACTTCGCGCGCGGCAGCCTCGGCATGGGATTGCTTGAGCATGGCGGGCATGGCGCGCACGGCCAGCGTGTGTGTGGAGATCGGTGCGATGTCGAAGCCCAGCTTGTTCAGCGCCTCCTGTTCTTCTTCCACAGTGGCGATGGCCAGCGGATCGGCGCCGAAGGTGACTGGGATCAGCAATGGCTGGGTGGGCATCTGCTGCGCATCGAAGGCGGTCTTCAGGCGTTCGTACACGATGCGCTCATGCGCCGCGTGCATGTCTACCACGATCAGACCTTGCTGGTTCTGCGCGAGGATGTAGATGCCTGACAGTTGGCCTAATGCGTAGCCGAGCGGGTGGTCATGTGAGGAGCTCGTATCTTGGATTGAGGATCGAGCAGAGTTGAGAGGCTCATGGTCGCCTCTTGCGTGCTCATCGTTCCTTGATCCCAAGGTCTGACTCTGTGATTCCCAAACGCGATACGTCGCTTGTTGTTCGGCTGCACCAAAGCGCATGGGTTGTTGCTGGGTCGGTGCGAACGTCGGGGTTTCCAGGCGTGGCGATGCGGCGGGTGTCTCTCCCTTGTCAGCCATCGTCGCACTCAAGGCGTCCTGCAAATCATGGAACACGAACTGATGGATACCCTGACTCTCGCGGAAGCGCACCTCGCTCTTTGCCGGATGCACGTTCACGTCCACCTGTTCCGGCGGCATGTCGAGGAACAGCACAAAGGCCGGATGGCGCTGGTGGTGCAGGATGTCCTGATAGGCCTGACGCACGGCGTGCATCAGCACCTTGTCGCGCACGAAACGGCCATTGACGAAGAAATACTGCTCGTCGCGCGTGGAGCGCGAATAGGCGGGCAGGGCGGCTATGCCGTACAGGTGCAGCGGGCCGATCTCGCGTTCGACCTTGACCGCGTATTGGCCGAACTCACTGCCGAGGATGGCGTTGATGCGTTGCGGCAGATCCTGACTTGCCAGTTGCCATTTCGATTTACCGTTGTGCTGCAAAGAGAACGCCACATCCGGTCGCGACAGCGCTATGCGTTTGAAAGTCTCTTCGCACCAGGCGAACTCGGTGTTCTCGCTCTTGAGGAATTTGCGCCGGGCGGGGGTGTTGAAATACAGCTCGCGCATCTCAAAACTGGTGCCGGGCGCATGGGATGAAGGCGCAGCCTCACTCAGCGCACCATCAATCGCCTCGACCTGCCAGGCATGTGCCGCATCGGCCGTGCGGCTGGTCAAGGTGACTTGCGCCACTGCCGCCATGCTCGCCAGTGCCTCGCCGCGGAAGCCCATGCTGGCGACGCGTTGCAGGTCATCCAGCGAGGCGATCTTGCTGGTGGCATGGCGCATCAGCGCCAGCGGGAGCTGTACTTTGTCGATGCCGCAGCCATTATCGCGCACGCGCAGCAGCTTGATGCCGCCGCTTTCCAGCTGCACTGCGATCTCGGTCGCACCCGCATCCAGGCTGTTCTCCAGCAGCTCTTTGAGCGCCGAAGCAGGACGTTCGATCACCTCGCCGGCGGCGATCTGGTTGATGAGCAGGTCGGGGAGTAACTGGATGGAAGACATCGGCGGATTATAGCGGATAGGGGGTGCGACAATCCGCCGCGCGACATCATGTCACATTCC
Source organism: Sideroxydans sp. (assembly GCF_054604835.1). Taxonomy (NCBI): domain Bacteria; kingdom Pseudomonadati; phylum Pseudomonadota; class Betaproteobacteria; order Nitrosomonadales; family Gallionellaceae; genus Sideroxydans; species Sideroxydans sp. Next base: position 653,998 of record NZ_JBTSFG010000001.1, read on the forward strand.
CGCCGCCTGCTTCGCTTCCTACAATCCGACCCGGTTCTAAACAGGGATATTCAAGGAGGAAGCAGTGAATACAAGCAGCAAACAGATCGCAGTATGTGTGGCATTGGCACTTTCCGCACCGCAGGCAAGCTGGGCCGAGATCGGCGCCCTGCCGGAAGTGACTGTCTCATCCACCACCATCGACGACCGTTTCGATTCCAAGCGCGGAGAACCCTCCAACGTCAACAACATCAGCGGCAAGAAAGTCGATGCCCGTCACGGGCAGAACATCGTCGAAGTGCTGGAATCCATCCCCGGCGTATCGGCCGAAGTACAGAGCGGCGACTCGGTAAAGATCATGCTGCGCGGTGTCGAAGCGCAGCGCTACATGGGCGAGAAGCCGGGCGTGGCCATCGTGATCGACGGCGTGCCGGTAGTGGAGCGCACCGGGCGCGTGAACATCGACTTGGACAACATCGAATCCATCAAGGTCATCAAGGGCGGAGCCTCTTATCTGTTCGGCGAGGATGCACTATCCGGCGCGGTGATCATCACCACCAAGCGCGGTGCCAAGATGGCAGGCTATACCGCCAGCGCCGAAGTAGGCAGCTATGAATATTACAAAGGTATCCTGCGCGCAGGGTTCGCCGATGGCAAATGGGTGGGACACATCCAGAAATCCAAGCTGCAATCCAAGACCTTCCACGATCAGGGCGACTGGGGCCGCGATTATGTCGATGGCAAGTTGCAGTACATGATCGACGAAACCAGCGACATGACTTTCGGTTTCGAGCATGCCATCCGCAACAAGGACAGCCACGGCACCGTGCGCGGCGTGACCGCTGCCTTGCTCGATCCGACCAGCGTGGACAGCGGCAAGGACTTTGCACGCAAATACGATGTGACGCTGGACAAGGTCAACCTGTCTTACGCCAAGGACACCGGCGAGGGCGGCAATCTGATGCTCAACACTTATCTGTTCAAGGACCACACTTTCGGCTGGCAGAACCCGAACGGTTTCCTGCGCAACAGCGCAGGTACGTTCCTGAACAGCACCTCCGCCGCCAGCGACATGAGCACCATGCGAGATGCCTATGCCAGCGGGCGTGACACCAAGCAGACACAGAGTGGGGCAAAAGCGGAATGGCGTCAGGGCGGCGAGCAAGTCGCATGGATGGGCGGTCTGGATCTGCAACAGTTCGAAGACCGTTCGCTGTCCAATAATCTGGTGACCTATACCAGCCGCAGTTCGCCTGTGGGGGCATCCAATCCGCTCAATCTGGCAGGGGCTTTGACGGAGGACAGCCTCTCCACTTCCGACACGCGCGCGGTGTATGGCGAACTGAAATGGCAATTGAGTTCACCGCTCACCGCTACTTTCAATGCGCGCTACGATAACATCGCACAGAAATACGTCAGCAACCTGCCGCTCACCGCAACGCAGATCGCGGAAGGGCGCACCACCACGGGTGAGAAGACATTCAATGTCCTGTCGGAACGCATCGGCTTCAACTATGCCTTCAATGATGAACGCGAGCTGTACACCAACCTGTCCACCGGTTTCCGTGTGCCGACACTATCGCAACTTTATGGCGGCACCATTTCGCCAACAGGTACTGTGGCGGCGAACCCGGATCTGAAACCGGAGCATTCCTACAACACCGAGGTCGGCCTGCGTGCCAAGACTGAATTGCTGGGTATCCCGCTGGATACCGATGTGGCGATCTTCCAGATCGACCGCAAGGACTTCATCCTCAACACAGGCGGCCAGTATCAATCCACCACCGGTGCGACGCTGACCAATGCATTGGAGCAATACCAGAACATCGGCGGTGTGCGTAACCGTGGACTGGAAGCCAGCATCAAGACCGATGCACGCGAAGTTTGGTCTGCCGATATGGCCTATACCTATCTGAATGCCGTCTTCACCCGCAACGATGTCTACTGGATGTCCATGGGCTCACGCAGCGTGCCGCTGGCTTCGGTGCTGTACAACAACACCGGCAATGTCGTGCCGCGTACGCCCAAACACAAACTGAATCTGACCTCGCGCTATCGCCCCATGGACGGCTGGACCTTCACCGGCGAGATGAATACCCAATCCGGCATCTATGCGGACGAGGTGAACATCGTCTGGGTCGGGGGACGCACCACCTATAACCTGATGGCGAACTACGAGTTCAGGAGCGATCGCCAGATGAAATGGTCGGCCTTCGCCCGTATCGACAACCTGTTCGACCGCTATTACTACTCGACCATACGCGGCGGTTCGGACGGCAACGGCGACGGTGTGTACGACGCGGAAGACGTGTCCATCACCGTCAATCCCGGCCGCGTGTGGACGGTCGGCGCGTCGCTCAGCTTCTAAAGGATGACTATGAGGATCCTCTATTCCGCCTGTCTGTTTGCAATCTGCACCGCGACAGCTTCCGCCGCCGAACCGACTGCGATGGCAGGACATGACCACGGTGCCATGATGCGCAGCCAGTCAAAGATCTGGACGCAACTGCCCTTGCTCAAGGCTCGCATGAAAGGGCAGGGCATGGCAGCGCGCAAAGTCATCATGCAGCCGCAGAACATCGCGGCGGATGCGATCGAAGCCTGGTCGAACGATCTGGATGATGCCAACGGCCACCGCAGTCTAACTATAGGCATGGGCGGCGCGCCGTTGGACAAGCCCGCCAGCGGCGGTTTCCAGATGCTGACCGCACGAGAAGAGCAGGACGATGCCGTGCGCGTCGCATCCACAGTGCATTACTTCGGCGAACGCGGCGGCAAGAATCCGACCACCATGTTCGACCAGATCAAGCATGAACTGGAGATCGTGCCGCAGCCTTATCCGCGCGAACACTCACGCTATCGTGCCAAGGAAGACTGGCAGTTCAGCGTGCGCTTCAAGGGCCAGCCGCTGGTCGGGCAGAAGGTCGTGCTGGAGACCTCGAACGGTAGCCGGTCCGAATTCATGACGGATGCGCTGGGCGTGGTGAAAGTTCATGTGCCGGACGATTTCAAACCCGAAGAAGCGCAAAGCAAGGGGGAAAGCCATGGCATGCGACGCGGGGCCGATATGGTGCTGGCGGTGTCGCATGAAGACGGCGGCATACGATATCTGACGGCCTTCAACAGCAATTACGGTGAGGACGCCTTTGCCAAGCGTGATCTGGCACTGGGTATCGGTTTCACCTTGCTCGGCATGCTGGGCGCGGCACCGTTGCTGCGCAATCGCAAGGCTGCCGCCAATAAAGAGGAGAACACGAATGCTTAAAAATCTGTTCCCCACGCTGGCGCGCTTCCGCTTCTCCGTACAGATTGTCATGCTGTTCGTCACCGTGTACGGCGGCGCGCTGCTCGGCAGTTACACCGTGGATCGCATCTCACAGGCACTGCCGTCCCTGTCCTGTGCCTATGACAAGATGACCGGCGACCATTGCATCCTCATCGTGACCCAGCATCAGTTGCACCACCGCGTCGGGGCCGCACTTGCCAAGGCGGGCGATGTCGCGCTCAACGTGTTCATCCCCACGCTGATGTCGGTGGGCGTGTTCTTCATGTTCTTCTTTTTTTTGAACAAGGCATTCTGCGGCTGGGTCTGTCCGCTGGGCACGGTGCAGGAAATGATCTACAAGATCGGTCGCCGCATCGGCCGTCCGCTCAAACGCTTCACGCCCGAGAACGTGGGTCGCGTACGGCCGGCCAAATGGCTGATGCTGCTGGTACTGGTGTTGGGCCTGCCGACACTGGCCGGCATGGGCACCGTCGCCAACGAACTGGGCGACCCGTTCTGTCAGGTATGCCCGTCGCGCATCGCCACCACCTTGCTGACGGCGGATACCGAGCAGCTCGCCGTGCATACCGGCACGGGCATCAACCTATTCCTGGGTGCGCTGGGCAATGCCTTGTTCGGCTTCATCATCATCGCCGCCCTGGCGGTGCGTCAGCCGTTCTGCCGCATCTGCCCGCTGCTGTCGTGGAATGCGCTGTTCCAGAAGCTGTCGCCGATGAGGCTGGTGAAGAAGGAATCACACGAGAAATGCGAGAAGTGCGGCGTGTGCGAGAAAGCCTGCCCGATGGACATCCACGAGATCGGCACGGCATTCGGCAGCAAAGCCTTCCACGAGGATTGCACGCTATGCGGACGCTGTGCCGAATATTGTCCGGACGACGATGTGATCCAGATCAAGTTCTTCGGCTTCAAGCTGTTCGGTTCCTCGCGCGACTACTACAAGGCACGCGTGAAGTTCGAAACACCGGAAGGCCAACCGAAGAAACGCGTGATCCCCATCCTGCGCGCCAAAGAAAATGGATGAGTGGCAACTGTCGCAGCAGACCACGCTGTTCACCGTGTGGCTGCTCGGTGCCTCGCTGGGCCTGACCGCCTGCACCGCCACCTGTCTGCCGTTCATGGGCACCTGGATATTGGGACGCGGCGGCAGTCAGATGCAGGCGCTGCGCGACACAGCGTTGTTCGTCAGCGGCCGCATCCTGGCTTATACGATGCTGGGGGCGCTGGCCGCAGCGGCGGGCACATGGCTGTCGCAGGTGATGCAGGGCGGCAGCGGCAATCTGTTCATCGGGGCGGCGTCCATCGCCGCCGGGCTGTGGCTGCTGCGCAGCAAGCCAACGCGTGCACCGTGCGGAGTGTCGAAGCGGGCGGGCAGTGCGCCGCCCTTGCTGCTCGGCTTCTCGCTCAGCCTAACGCCGTGCGCACCGCTGGCATCCTTGCTCGCCGTATGTGCGGCGGCAGGCAGCATCCAGCTCGGCATGGCCAACGGCGTGATGTTCGGATTGGGCGCGGCGCTGACACCGCTGCTGATACTATTGCCGCTGATCAGCCTGCTCGGTAAACAGTTGCGCGAGAACCGCGACTGGCTGACGCGCTGGATACGCTGGGGCGCGGCGGCAGTGTTGATCGTGCTCGGTCTGCGCCGGGTGTTGCTCTATGTGTAAGTTGGTGTCGGGCGGAGCGCACTGGTAGCATGTCGGCCCTTGTTCTATATCTGCCGCTGATGCATATGGACGCGTTGCGCGACACCATGCTGGAATCCCCTTGGTACGAACGCCTGACCGTGGTCGGTATCGTAGTACTTGCGCATCTGTCGCTGTTCGCCTTCTGGCTGGCGCAGCCGCAGCCGCCCAAGGTGGCGGTCAACGAGATGTCCATCTCTTTCGCCAACATGCAGATGCAGCAGGCGGATGTTGCGCCACAGCCGGAAGTTAAACCGGCACCGAAGCGCGAACCGCGTGTGATCGAACCCGAGGCACCGCAGTCATCGGCCGAGCCGGTGGTGGAGGTGTCCGCGCCACCGACGGAGACGCCACCGTCGCCGGTGCAACTGGATGCCGAGCCGGACTATCGCGCCGACTATCTGAACAATCCGCGTCCGCCGTATCCGCTGGTGGCGCGGCGCATGGGCTATCAGGGCAAGGTGGTACTGAATGTGGAGGTGCTGGCCGAGGGCAGGGCGGGCGAGGTGAAGTTGCAGACCAGCAGCGGCTACGACATCCTCGACAGGGCCGCGCTACAGACCGTCAAGACCTGGAAGTTCTCGCCTGCCACACGCTTCGGCCAGCCGATCACGCAGTGGTTCCTGGTGCCGATCAAATTTTCTTTAGAGGAATGAGCCGCATGATGAATGATTTCTTTTCCGTCAGCTCCCCCGTTGTTTCGGGCACGCTACTGTTGCTGATCGTGCTGTCCATCGTGACCTGGTCCATCGCCTTGTTCAAACTATGGAAGCAATATGAATCGCGCCAGCACGACCAGCGCTTCAATCGCGAGTTTTGGGCGGCGCGTGAGTGGAGCGGGGCGGAAAAGGTCAGCGCATCGAGCAAAGGCGACATCGCCAGACTGGCGCAGGCCGGATTCGCCGAACTGAAGAACCTGAATTCCGCACAACAGGATCTGAAACATTCCGGTGCACCACAGGATGTGCTCGAACGCATGCTGCGACAGCAGTTGCAGAACATCCAGCGCTATCACGAGCGCGGTCTGGCCGAGCTGGCCAGCATCGGTTCCACCGCGCCGTTCATCGGCCTGTTCGGCACCGTGTGGGGCATCATGCATGCACTGCAGAACATCGGGCAGACAGGAACCGCTTCATTGGACGTGGTGGCAGGCCCGATCGGTGAAGCACTGGTCGCCACTGCCATCGGTATCGCCACCGCCTTGCCTGCCGTGCTGGCCTATAACTTCTTCCTGCGCCGCCTCAAGGTGCATGTGACCGACCTGGAGAATTTCGCGCATGACTTCATGCGTCTGGCGCAGAAGCAAGACTTCAAGTTGTAAGGAGGGGACATGGCTTTCGGCAATTCTTCGCAACAGGATGAAGGCAGCATGATGAGCGAGATCAACGTCACGCCGCTGGTGGACGTGATGCTGGTATTGCTGGTGGTGTTCATCATCACCGCGCCCTTGCTGGCGCCGCAGTCGCTCAAGATCAACCTGCCCAAGACCGACGCCGTGCAGCAGAACGACAAACCGCAACAGGTCAGTCTGGTGGTGGATGCACAGGGCAATATCGAGATGGACAAGCAAGCGGTGAACGATAGCGAACTGGCCGAGATGCTGCGTGTCCGCGCTACCGATCCGCAGTTCCAGTTGCAGATCGAAGCTGACAGCGCCGTGCCTTACGGTCGCGTGGCGGCGTTGATGGCGCTGGCGCAGAAGTCCGGTGTAAGCAAACTATCCTTCATCACCCTGTCCAAATAACAGGGAAATCCCTTTCGCCATAAAGGTGAAGAGGCACGCTGAGTCGTGCCTCTTCGTTTTTCAATGGGCTGGGGCGGGGCGCAAAGCTCGTATATAATTGCGGGCGATTTTATTGCGCCCGGAACAACCGGGCGTTTCAGTATGCGGTTTACAGGAGGGTTACATGCGTATTGGGATTCCTGCCGAGACAAGTGCAGGCGAGAAGCGCGTTGCGACAGTACCGGAAGTCGTAGAGAAACTCATCAAGCTGGGTTTCACAGTCGCGGTTCAATCAGGCGCGGGAGACGCGGCAAATTGCAGTGACGATGCTTATCGTGCTGCCGGCGCAGAGATCATTGATGGCGCAGCAAAGCTGTGGGCTGAATCCGACATCGTCTTCAAAGTGGCCGCCCCGACAAGTGCCGAAGTTGCGTTGATGCGCGAAGGCGGCACCCTGATCGGTTTCATCTGGCCCGCGCAAAACCCCGAGTTGATGCAACAACTGGCTGCGAAGAAGGCGACGGTGCTGGCCATCGATGCCTTGCCGCGCCAACTTTCCCGCGCCCAGAAGATGGACGCGCTGACTTCCCAGGCCGGCGTCGCCGGCTACCGCGCTGTCATCGAGGCCGCCAATGTCTTCGGACGCTTCTTCAACGGACAGATCACGGCTGCGGGCAAAGTTCCGCCGGCCAAGGTGTTCATCGCCGGTGCCGGTGTGGCCGGTCTGGCGGCGATCGGTACGGCGGCCGGTTTGGGCGCCATCGTGCGCGCCAACGACACGCGCGCCGAAGTGGCCGATCAGGTCAAATCGCTGGGCGGCGAGTTCGTCAAAGTCGATTATGAAGAAGAGGGCGGTGGCGGTGGCGGTTACGCCAAGGTGATGAGCGAGGGCTTCCAGCAAGCCCAGCGCGACATGTACGCCAAACAGGCCCGCGAGGTGGACATCATCATCACCACCGCGCTGATCCCCGGCAAGCCCGCGCCCAGATTGATCACCGCCGAGATGGTGCAGAGCATGAAGCCCGGCAGCGTCATCGTCGACATGGCGGCAGAGCGCGGCGGCAACTGCGAACTGACCGAACCCGGTCAGGCGGTGGTGAAGCACGGTGTGACCATCGTCGGCTACACCGATCTGAACAGTCGTTTGGCCAAACAATCGTCCACGCTGTACGGCACCAACCTGTTCCGTCTGGCTGAAGAGTTGTGCAAGACCAAGGACGGCGTCATCAACGTCAACATGGAAGACGACGCCATACGCGGCCTGACGGTCATCAAGGATGGCGAGATCACCTGGCCTGCGCCTGCGCCGAAGTTGGCTGCTGTGGCCAAACCCGCCGCAGCCAAACCGGCCACCGCTCCCGCTGCGAAAGGCCACGGCAGTGCCGGTGCGCCGGCCTCGGCAGGGAAGATAGTCGCCATATTCAGTGTCGTGGCGCTGCTGTTCCTGCTCATCGGTGCGTATGCGCCCGCAGCTTTCCTCGGACACTTCACCGTGTTCGTGCTGGCCTGCTTCGTCGGTTATATGGTGGTGTGGAACGTCACGCCAGCCCTGCATACCCCGCTGATGAGCGTCACCAACGCGATCAGCAGCATCATCGCCATCGGAGCGCTGGTGCAGATCGCGCCGCCGACGGTGCTCGGCCTGGATAGACCGGACGGCTGGATACTCTGGCTGGCCGTGGCGGGTATTGCGCTCACTGCGGTGAACATGTTCGGCGGCTTTGCGGTGACCAAACGCATGCTGTCGATGTTCCGCAAATAAGGATCACGATCATGATGTCTTCAAGTTTGACCAGTGTCGCTTATCTCGGTGCGACGATTCTATTCATCCTCAGCCTCGGCGGTCTTTCCAACCCCGAGACCTCACGTCGCGGCAATCTCTACGGCATGATAGGCATGACCATCGCCGTGTTGGCCACGGTGTTCGGTCCGCGCGTCACGATGGAAGGCCTGCCATGGATCATCGGCGCGATGGTGGTGGGCGGCAGCATCGGCCTGTATGCCGCGCGCAAGGTGCAGATGACGCAGATGCCGGAACTGGTCGCGCTGATGCACAGCCTGGTCGGTCTGGCCGCCTGTCTGGTGGGCTACGCCAATTACATCGACCCGATGGCGTCACTGAATCTGTCACATGCCGAAAAGGCGATCCACGAGATCGAAGTCTATGTCGGCATTCTGATCGGCGCAGTGACCTTTGCCGGCTCCCTCATCGCCTTCGGCAAACTGGCGGGCAAGATCGGCGGCAAACCGCTGTTGCTGCCGGGGCGCCATTTCCTGAATCTGATCGGCCTGCTGGTCGTCATCGCGTTCGGCTACCAGTTCCTGCACGCGGAAACGATCGATGCGGGCATGTTCGCTCTGGCGGTGATGACCGTGATCGCGCTGCTGTTCGGCATCCACATGGTGATGGCCATCGGCGGCGCCGACATGCCGGTGGTGGTGTCCATGCTGAACAGCTACTCCGGCTGGGCGGCCGCAGCGACCGGCTTCATGCTGAACAACGACCTGCTGATCGTCACCGGCGCACTGGTCGGTTCCAGCGGCGCGATCCTTTCCTACATCATGTGTCGCGCGATGAACCGCAACTTCATCAGCGTCATCGCGGGCGGTTTCGGCGGCGGCGCGCCTGCCAAGAAGTCCGGCGGCGACGCACAGCCGGTGGGCGAAGTGGTGTCCATCAGCGCAGTCGAAACGGCAGAACTGCTGCGCGAAGCCAAGAACGTCATCATCGTGCCGGGCTACGGCATGGCTGTGGCGCAGGCCCAGCATACAGTCAATGAGATCACTCAGTTCTTGCGCGAAAAAGGCGTCAACGTGCGCTTCGGCATCCACCCCGTGGCAGGCCGCATGCCCGGCCATATGAACGTGTTGCTGGCCGAAGCCAAAGTGCCTTACGACATCGTGATGGAGATGGATGAGGTCAATGCGGACTTCCCCGATACCGACGTCTCCATGGTGATCGGTGCCAACGACATCGTGAACCCGGCCGCGCAGGAAGAACCCGGCAGCCCCATCGCCGGCATGCCGGTGCTGGAAGTGTGGAAGGCCAAGACCTCCATCGTGATGAAGCGCAGCATGGCTTCAGGCTATGCGGGCGTGGACAATCCGCTGTTCTACAAAGAGAACAACCGCATGTTGTTCGGCGATGCCAAGAAGATGCTGGATGAGGTGCTGGTCGCGCTGAAGGCGTAAAGCACCACGGATGGACTGATGAAAGAGCCGCGCATGCGGCTCTTTTCTTTTGTGGCGGCTGCCTGCCGCAGGGAAAGCTATTCCGCCTGCAGCCGTGCCTGCCGCTTCGCAGGATTGCCTGTCCTGGTCTTGCGGGGCATATCCTTCTCGTTTCTCATGAACGGCGGCATCTCCTTGCTGCCCGACTGAAGAAAATCATGCTCCAGGGCGCTGCGGGCCGTTTCCGGCGCTACGGCAAGCGCGGTGGTCAGACCGGTGAAAAGCAGATCGAACAACTGGGGCAGCGGAATCTGGTGTGTCTTGCGCGTGGTGGCATAGAGCCAGTCGGAGAAAGTCAGGAAGCGGGCGAACGGGCTTTCAGCCAGCAAGAGTGGCAGCGTTTTCGCAAAGCGTCCCGAGTTACCTACCAGATCCCAGTAGCGCGCAAAGCGCACCAGCCTTTGCATGGTGGAAAAGTCGATGCGGTCGGTGGCGAGGATGGCGTAGGGCGGATACGGGGTGTAGCGCATGGCGTACGCTTCAGTGTGGCGGGTAATGGGCGTACCGCGCAGACGCTTGAGCACACCGACCTGGATCTCCTGCTGCTTCAGTGCGATCAGGCGGTCGAAGCCATCCGCGATGCTCGCCACATCCTCGCCGGGCAGGCCAATGATGAGATCGACGTGGATATGCGCCTGGCTTTCCTGGCGCAGCCAGCGCAGGTTCGCCTCGGCTTTGGCGGTGTCCTGCTTGCGCGAGATCAGCGCCTGCACCTCCGGGTTCAAGGTCTGGATGCCCACCTCGAATTGCAGCGCGCCGGCCGGGAATCTCACAATCAGCGCTTTCAGTTGCTCCGGCAGGTGATCAGGGATGACTTCGAAGTGCACGAACAATTTGTCGTCCAGCCGCGCAAGGAAGAATTCCAGAATGCGCACACTGTCTTTGATGTTGAGGTTGAAAGTGCGGTCGACGAATTTGAACTGGCGCGCACCGCGACTATAGAGCTTGTCCAACTCGTCGAGGATGCGGTCCAGATCGAAGGCCCAGGCCGTTTTGTCCAGAGACGAGAGACAGAATTCGCATTTGAACGGGCAGCCGCGCGAGGCTTCTACATACAGCGTGCGATGCGCGATGTCGCTGTCCGAGTAATACGCATAGGGCAGTTCGATCTCGGACAGCTTCGGCTGGATGCCGGCAATGATCTTCTGTGCCTGCGGGCGCTGTTGCAGAAGTTCGCGACAAAGTTTGGCAAAGCTGATGTCTCCCCAGCCGGTGATCACATGATCGGCCAGGCGCACGACCTCCTGCTCATCGCATTCGTAACTGACCTCCGGCCCGCCCAGCACCACGGTGATCTGCGGGGCTACGCATTTCAGCAAGGCGACCACGCGGGTGATCTCGCTCACGTTCCAGATGTATACGCCGAAACCGATGATGCGCGGCTGGGCCGCAAGCAAAGCCTCGACGATCTCCTCTGCCCGGTTCTGCAGGGTGAACTCCATGATCTCCGTGTCACACTCCAGCTCGCCCATGTTGGCGGCGAGATAGCGCAAGCCCAGCGAAGCATGGATGTAGCGCGCGTTGAGGGTGGTGAGGACGATGGTGGGCATGCGGGGCAGGTATATCGAAATGCCGATATGTTACGCGAGTTCCGAGACAAGACTGTCAATGGAGAAGCGTCATGTCGCCTGTGAGCGGAAGCAGGCTCAGTGTCCCGGATCGTTGCGCAGGAAAAGATAGATAGAGGAAAGTCCCAGCAGGCTCTCGATCAGATACAGGATGCTGGAGATGCCGTGCCACATGGAAAAGCTGTCTGCCAGCGAGCTTTTCATCACCTCAAGCGGCAGCGCCTGTGATTTCAGCCCGGCCATCAACGGCTGGATGCCGAACTGGAGGGCAAGCGTGATGAGCAGCATCAGCGCGATGGCGAGGAAGGCGGGCTGGCGCAATGCCAGCTTGCCGAACTTCACACCATCCCGCAGCAGCAGATACACCCCGCATGCGATGCCGACGAAACCCTGCACGCGGAACATCTCGCCCGCCAGCATGCCAGCCAGTTGTTTATCGGGTTGCGCCTGGAACAGGATGGGCACGGCCAGATAGCCGACCGTCCACAAGCTGCCGACCCAAAGGGTGAGGGCGATGCCATCCAGAAAACGCAGCTTCATGCTCATTCCCCGAGACGATAACCACGGTTGACGTGGCAGGTGTAGCCGTGCGGATTTTTCACCAGATATTTCTGGTGATACGCCTCGGCTGGCCAGAACTCCTTGAAGGCCACGACTTCTGTCACCACTTTCGCGCCCCAATCACCCGAAGCATCCACGGTACGGATTACCTCTGCTGCCGTGTCGCGTTGCGCATCGCTGACATAGAAGATGGCCGAACGGTATTGCGTGCCCCGGTCATTGCCTTGCTGGTTGCGCGTGGTCGGGTTATGCATGCGGAAGAACTCGAACAGCAGGTGACGATAGGTGAGCTTGGCCGGATCGAACACGATCTTCAACGATTCGGCATGGCCGCTACGTCCCATCTTCACGATCTCATAGTTCGCATTCGGTACGTCGCCGCCGGTATAGCCGACTTCAGTCTCCAGCACGCCGGGGATCTGTCGCACCAGCTCTTCCATACCCCAGAAGCAGCCGCCGGCGAGGTAGGCGGTTTGTGTGGTGTCGTTCATCGCAGTTCCTTTCTGTCCCGCCCAAGCGGGGAGGGCAATGCTCAAGAGCAGCAGGATAAATACCTTGCGAATCAATCTATCGCCGCTCTTTCTTCATCGCGACAGCAGCTTCGCGTTTGGATTCTTTTTCTTTCTCCGTGGCGCGCTTGTCATGCTCTTTCTTGCCTTTCGCCAGCCCGATATCCAGCTTCACACGGCCGCCCTTGTAGTGCATGTTCAAGGGCATCAGGGTGAATCCGGCGCGCTGTACCTTGCCGATGAGTTTGTCGATCTCGTGTTTGTGCAGCAGCAACTTGCGGGTGCGCACGGGGTCGGGATGGATGTGGGTGGAGGCGTTCAGTAGCGGACTGATATGCGAGCCGAACAGCCAGAGTGCGCCGTCCTTGGCCAGCACATAGGCCTCCTTGAGCTGCACGCGTCCGGCGCGGATCGCTTTGACTTCCCAACCTTCAAGCATGATGCCTGCTTCATGTTTGTCTTCGATGAAGTAGTCGTGAAAGGCTTTTTTGTTCTGGATGATACTCATTTGAAGATGTGTTTTGCCTGTGGTTACGCTATTCTACCAGCCTTTGATGACGGGCTAGTTGAAGCATGGCGTTGGTGGAAAAGACGGTACTGGTGGCGCATACGGCGGAGCAGATGTTCAATCTGGTGGATCGGGTAGAGGAATATCCCCAGTTCCTGCCCTGGTGCGGCGGTGCGACCATGGACGACATGCAGGGTACGACCATGCATGCCACGGTGCATATCGATTACCACCACATCAAACAGCACTTTTCCACCGAGAATCTGCGTGAACCGCCATTCCTTATCAAAATGAAACTCAAGGACGGTCCGTTCCAGAAATTGGACGGGAGTTGGCGTTTCATCCCCTTGAACGAGGAAGCCTGTAAAATAGAATTCAGTCTGCATTACGAATTCTCCAGCAAGCTGCTGGAAAAGATGGTGGGGCCGGTGTTCCATTACATCGCCGACAGTTTCGTGGATGCTTTCATCCACCGTGCAGAAAAGATCTACACCACAGCATGAACACCGAAAATATCGATATCGAGCTGGTCTATGCCTTGCCGCAAGAGCAGGCGTTGCTCAAATTCAAAGTGCCAGCTGGCACCACGCTGGGGGATGCCGTGCGCCTTTCTGGCATCCTCGACAAGCATCCCGAGATCGATCCGGAAAAAGCCAAATACGGCATCTTCGGTAAGCTGAGCAAAGCCGATGTGGTGATGCGCGAGCGTGATCGCATCGAGATATATCGTCCCTTGATCGCTGACCCGAAGGAAGTGCGCCGCAAGCGCGCCGAAGAGGGCAAGGTCATGAAGAAGGGCGGCGGCGATGCTTGATATCGACCTGCATTGTCATTCCAGTTGCTCCGACGGCACACTGACACCGGAAGAGTTGGTGGCGCGTGCGGCCGAGCGCGGGGTGACCATGCTGGCGTTGACCGACCACGATGAGATCTCCGGCCTGGACAGGGCTAGGACAGAGGCTGAAAAGCTCGGTATGACTTTCATCAATGGCGTCGAGATATCCGTCTCTTGGCGTAAACACACCTTGCATCTGGTGGGTTTGCACATCGATCCGACTTATCCGCCCCTGGTGGCAGGATTAGCAGAAGTGCGCAGCGGACGCGGCCAGCGCGCGCAGAAGATGGCCGATGAACTGGCCAAGGTCGGCATCGGCGGCGTGCTGGAAGGCGCCTACAAATTCACCACCAACCCCAACATGATCGGTCGCACCCATTTCGCGCGTTATCTGGTCGAATCCGGCCGCTGCAAGGATGTGAAGAGCGTGTTCAACCGTTATCTGGCCAGTGGCAAGCCCGGCTATGTCCCGCACCAATGGGCTGATCTGGGAGAAGCCATCTCCTGGATACGCGGCAGCGGCGGCATCGCCGTGTTGGCTCATCCGGGACGTTATATGGTGGGACGCCACAGCATGGGCAAACAGACCATGCACGAGTTGCTGGAAACCTTCGTCGAACTGGGCGGTGGCGCGCTGGAAGTGGTGACCGGTAGCCACACACCGCCGCAATACGCGGAGTTTTCCCGCTACGCCGAGGAATTCCATTTGTTGTCCTCGTGCGGTTCGGATTTCCATGGCCCGCAGGAAAGTTACCGTGATCTCGGGCGTCTGCCCGATCTGCCGGAAATATGTCGTCCGGTGTGGCAACACTGGCAAGACCCCACTCAATTGAAAGCAGCCTGATGGCACAATTCTTCAATATCCATCCCGACAATCCCAATGCGCGCCTGATCCGTCAGGCGGCCGAGATGCTGCGCGACGGCGCGGTGATCGTCTACCCGACCGATTCCGGCTATGCCTTGGGTTGCCATCTGGGCGACAAGGACGCGGTGACCCGCATCCGTCAGATCCGTGAACTGGATGAGCAGCATCACATGACGCTGGTCTGCCGTGATCTGTCCGAACTGGCCAACTATGCGCGGGTGGACAACGTGCAGTTCCGCCTGCTCAAGAACAATACGCCCGGTGCCTACACCTTCATCCTGCAAGCGACCAAGGAAGTGCCGCGCCGCCTGCAGCATCCCAAGCGCAGTACGGTCGGCGTGCGCATCCCGGACCATCCGGTGGCGCTGGCCTTGCTGGAAGAGCTGGGCGAACCGTTGCTGAGTTCCACCCTGATCCTGCTGGAGGAACCTTTCCCGCTCACCGATATAGACGAGATACGCGAGCAGCTTGAGCATCGCGTGGAACTGGTCATCGAGGGCGGGGCAGTCGGCATCGAGCCGACCACGGTGATCGATCTGACCGGCGCCACGCCACAGTTGCTGCGTGCCGGACGCGGGGATGTGGTGCCTTTCGGGATCGAAGACTAGATGGAACATCTGATCCAGCTCATCACCGTCGCCGCGATCCCTGTTCTGTTCGCGATCACACTGCACGAGGCTGCCCACGGTTATGTGGCTCGCCACTTCGGTGATATGACGGCCTACCAGCAGGGCCGCATCACGCTCAATCCCATCAAACATATCGACCCGGTCGGCACGATCCTGCTGCCGATGCTGACGCTGGTACTGGGCGGCATCCTGTTCGGCTGGGCCAAACCGGTACCGGTCAACTTCTCGGCCTTGCGCCGGCCCAAGCAGGACATGTTGTGGGTCGCCATCGCCGGACCGGCCAGCAATCTGCTCATGGCTATCTTCTGGGCGCTGGTGGCCAAGCTGGCCTGGAGCTTTCCCGGCGGCTACTTCTCCGAACCGATGATGGAAATGGCCCAGATCGGGGTTAAAATCAACGTCATCCTGATGGTGCTGAACATGTTGCCCTTGCCGCCGCTTGACGGCGGACGGGTCGCAGTCAGTCTGTTGCCGCACCGTCAGGCGTACCAGCTTTCTCGTATCGAGCCTTATGGCCTGTTCATCCTCATCGGGCTGGCCATCACGCCGGTGCTGGGCTGGATATTGACGCCGCCGGTGATAGCGGTGATCGATCTGATCAACTTTTTCTTGTGAATGTGAAGTCTAAATAATGTTTGCTGATCGCGTGTTATCCGGGATGCGTCCCACAGGTAATCTACATCTGGGCCACTACCATGGTGTGCTGAAGAACTGGGTGCAGATGCAGCACGAGTTCGACTGTTATTTCTTCGCGGCCGACTGGCACGCGCTGACCACGCATTACGACACGCCTCAGATCATCGAGCAGAGCGTGTGGGACATGGTGATCGACTGGCTGGCCGCCGGGGTCGACCCTGCCCATGCCACGATGTTCATCCAGTCGCGCGTGCCGGAGCATGCCGAACTGCATCTGCTGCTGTCCATGATCACACCACTGGGCTGGCTGGAACGCATGCCGACCTATAAGGACCAGCAGGAGAAACTGTCCGGCAAGGATCTGTCCACCTATGGTTTCCTCGGTTACCCCTTGCTGCAAAGTGCCGACATCCTCATCTACCGCGCCACGCAAGTGCCGGTGGGCGAGGACCAGGTGCCGCACATCGAGTTCACCCGCGAGATCGCGCGCCGCTTCAACCACATCTATGGCCGCGAGGCGGGCTTCGAGGAGAAGGCCGAGGCAGCCGTGAAGAAACTGGGCGGCAAAAAAGGCAAGCTGTATGCCGAACTGCGCACCCGTTATCAGGAGCAGGGCGACGACGAGGCGCTGGAATCGGCCAAAGCCTTGCTGGATGAGCAGCAGAACTTGTCGCACGGTGACCGCGAGCGCCTGTTCGGTTATCTGGAAGGCGGTGGCAAGATGATCCTGTCCGAGCCGCAGGCCATGCTGACCGTGGCCTCCAAGATGCCGGGTCTGGACGGGCAGAAGATGTCCAAGTCCTACAACAACACCATCAGCCTGCGCGAGGACGAGGCCGAGGTGGCGAAGAAGATCAAGACCATGCCGACCGACCCGGCGCGCATCCGCCGCACCGACCCCGGCGATCCGGACAAATGCCCGGTGTGGCAGTTGCACGAGGTGTATTCGACCGACAATGTGAAGCAATGGGTGCAGCAAGGCTGCCGCAGTGCCGGCATCGGCTGTATCGAGTGCAAACAGCCGGTCATCGATGGCGTACTGAGCGAACAGCGCCCGATGCGCGAACGCGCCCAGCGCTATCTGGACGACCCTTCGCTGGTGCGCAACATCATCGCCGACGGCTGCGAGAAAGCGCGCAAATTGGCGATCGACACCATGCGTGATGTGCGCGAAGTAATGGGACTGGAATACAAGTGAGCGAACTGCTTTCCCAGAGCGATCTGCCGATGACCACGCCCGTGGCGTTCGTCCACGGGCAGCCGATGACAGAGATGCCGCACGATCTCTTCATCCCGCCGGACGCGCTGGAAGTGGCGCTGGAGTCGTTCCAGGGGCCGCTCGATCTGTTGCTCTACCTGATCCGCCGCCACAATCTCGACCCGCTCGATATCCCGATGGCGCAGCTCACCCTGCAGTACATCGGCTATATCGAAGCGATGCAGCAACACCGCATGGAGCTGGCAGCCGAATATCTGTTGATGGCGGCTGTGCTGATCGAGATCAAATCACGCATGCTGCTGCCGCGTCCGCCCAAACAGGGCGAAGAGGTGAGTGACGAGGATCCGCGCGCCGAACTGATGCGCCGCCTGCTCGAATATGAACAGATGAAGCTGGCCGCGCACAAACTGAACGAGATGCCGCAGGCCGGTCGCGACTTTGAGCTGGTGCAAGTATTGATCGAACGCACCGTGGTGGAACGCCTGCCCAATGTGACCGTGGATGACCTGCGCACCGCATGGTTGGCCTTGCTCACGCGCGCCAGGGTACATGCCAGCCACAAGGTCAGACGCGAGGAGCTTTCAGTGCGTGAACAGATGACCAAAGTGCTGCGCCGCCTGCGCGATGCCGATTTCGTCCCGTTCGAGGAGTTGTTCGAACCGGAAGAGGGCATCCCGACCATGGTCGTCACCTTCATCGCCATCCTCGAGCTGGCCAAAGAGACACTGATCGAGATCACACAAACCGAGTCATTGGGGAACATCTATGTCCGAACCTGTCGCGCCATCACAGCAGAATGAAGAAGAGATCGTGACCGAGGAAGCGTTGGTGGAATCACCATCCTTCCCGGTGCTGACCGAAGAGGTCGGCGGAGAACTGGCGGCAGTGAATATGGATATGGCGCAGCTCAGACGCATCTTCGAAGCCGCCTTGCTGACCACGCAGGAACCCTTGTCCCCGGCCGAGTTGAAGCGGCTGAGCGGGGTGGCGCTGGAGACCCGTCAGGTCGAGGTGCTGATGCAGGAACTGGGTGAGAAATATGCCGACAGCGGCATCGAACTGACCCGCGTCTCCAGCGGCTGGCGCTTCCGCGCACGTCCCGAGATGCAGGAATTCCTGGATCGCCTGGATCCGCAGCGGCCGCCGCGTTATTCGCGTGCCGTGATGGAGACGCTGGCCATCATCGCCTACCGCCAGCCGGTGACGCGCGGCGACATCGAGGATATCCGCGGCGTGGCCGTCTCTTCGCAGATTTTGAAGACGCTGGAAGGTCGTAGCTGGATCGAGGCCATCGGTACCCGCGATACACCGGGCAAACCGGCGCTGTATGCCACCACCCAGCAACTGCTGGACGACCTCAATCTGCGCAGCTTGAGCGAACTGCCCGCGCTGGAAGAGATGGGCAGCCTGATAGACCAGAGCGGCGATTCGCGCGACTGATGTCTGACCTCAAGCGCATCAGTTCGCGCGACAACGCTTTCTTCAAGTCATTACTCAGACTGACCAGCTCGTCCCGTGAACGCCGCGATGCGGGGCAGACCCTGCTGGACGGCCCGCACCTGCTGCGTGCCTGGCTGGATAGCGGGCGACTTCCCGCGCATATCCTGATCAGCCCACTCGCCCTGGAAGATACCGAGATCAGTCGCCTGCGCGCCGATTGCCCAGATGTCCCTTGTACCCTGCTCGATGAAACCTTGTTCAAGCAGCTCTCCGGACTGAAGACCCCGAACGGCCTGCTGGCGCTGATCGACATCCCGCAACCCGATCCTGCTCGATCGAACAACTTCGCATTGCTACTGGAGGATGTTCAGGATCCAGGCAATCTGGGCTCCATCTTGCGCAGTGCGGCCGCCGCAGGATGTGATGCTGTCTATCTGTCACAAGGCTGTGCCGATGCCTGGTCACCGCGCGTGTTACGGGCGGCGATGGGTGGGCACTTTGTGCTTACAATCAATGAGTCAAGCGATCTTCTTGATATCGCCTCGCGCTTTGATGGCAGTCTTTTTGCCTCCTCGTTGGAGGCGAATATGTCGCTATACGAGTGCGACCTGCGCGGCAAGATCGCCTTTGCCGTCGGTAACGAAGGGGCGGGTTTGTCAGCCGAGCTGCAGGACAAGGCGCAGCAGCGTTTCATCATCCCGATGCCGGGTAAGGTGGAGTCGTTGAACGCTGCGGCCGCCACGGCAGTTTGCCTGTTCGAGGCGGCTCGCCAGAGACGTTAACGCTTCAAGCCGGTCAGGTGTAGCAGGGTGGTGGCGATCTCTTCCACCGAGATGGTAGTCACATCGAGAATGGGAATCCTGGCCTGCTGCATCAGATCTTCAGCCTGCAATATCTCCTTGCGGCAATTCTCCAATGAGGCATATCGACTGTTGGGCATGCGCTCGGCACGGATCTGGCTCAGGCGCTCAGGCTGGATGGTCAATCCGTACAATTTTCCGGTCAATGGTTTGAGCGCTTCCGGCAATGCATGCTTCTCGAAATCTTCCGGCACCAATGGGTAGTTCGCGGCAGAGATGCCGAACTGCAAGGCCAGATAGAGAGAAGTCGGCGATTTTCCGCAACGCGATACTCCGACGAGGATGATGTCCGCCTTCCCCAGGTCGCGCGTGACGCCTCCGTCATCGTGGTTCAGCGCGTAGTTCACCGCATCCATGCGTTCGTTGTAATACATGCCGGTCTGGTGCGAACGCCCGATGGCATGGGAAGAAGGCATACCCAACTCGTTCTCCAGTGGCACGATGAAACTCTCGAACAGATCGAGGATGAGTGCATCGCATTCTTCGATGATGTCGTGGATCTCCGGCACGATCAGGGTGCTGAACACGATGGGGCGTTGCCCGTCGGTCAGTGCGGTCTGATTGATACGTTGCACCGCCTCGCGCGCCTTCTCCGCAGAATCGACGAAGGGCAGGGTGATGCGCGCGAACTCTATCCCTTCGAATTGGGATAACAGGCTGCGCCCCAGTTTTTCCACCGTCAGACCGGTGCGGTCCGATACGAAGAAGGCGGTACGTTTCTGACTCATTCGATCCTCTTCCAATAGTGGCGTCAGGCGGACTGCCGACGCAGATACGCTTCCAGATCATTTGCCGAGAGCGGTTTGCTGAAGTAATACCCCTGAACCTCGTCACACCCTTGCAAGCGCAGATAAGCCAGTTGGCCAGCCGTCTCCACCCCTTCAGCGATGGTGTGCATGCCCAGGCTGCTGGCCAGATTGATGATTGCGGTGACGATGGCCTTGTCTTCCGGATCGTCGGTCAGGTCGCGCACGAACGACTGGTCGATCTTGAGCTTATAAACCTTGAAGCGCTTGAGATAGCTCAGAGAAGAGTATCCCGTGCCGAAATCGTCGATGGACATGCGTATGCCCAGCCCGTGCAGCTTGTCCATCATCACCACGGCGGCTTGCGGATCGTCCATCGCAACGGCTTCGGTCAGTTCCAGCTCCAGATGCTCCGCTGCGAGTCCGGCTTCATCCAGGATACGCGTGACCAGTTCCGGCAGCGCAGGCTGGCGGAATTGGATAGCTGACAGATTGACGGCGACGATCATGGAGGGCAGGCCGGAATCGAGCCAGATTTTCATCTGTCTGGTCGCCGTACGCAACACCCATTCACCGATGGGAATGATCATGCCGCTTTCCTCTGCCAGCGGGATGAACTCGGCTGGGGAGACCGGCCCCAGTTCGGGGTGGTTCCAGCGCAGCAAGGCTTCCACACCGATGACGCGGCCATCGAGCAAAGAGACCTGCGGCTGATAGTGCAGATGCAGTTCATCTCGCGTCAGCGCCTGGCGCAAGGCATTGAGCAGCTGCATGTTGCGCACAGAGTGCACCTGCATCTCCTGTGTGAAGTAACAATAGCCGTTACGGCTGCCCTGTTTGAGGCGGTTCATCGCGGTGTCGGCGTGCTTCAGCAGCTCTTCGGCAGACAGGCCGTCATCCGGATAGAGGGCGATACCGATTGAAGCGGTATCGGTCAACTCGTGCTGCTCAATGAAACAGGGCTGCCTGACCGCTTCCAACAGCTTGCTGGCGACCAGTGCCGCCGCATCCACATCAGCCCCCGGGAACAGCAGGATGAACTCATCGCCGCCAAGACGGGAAACGGTGTCTTCTTCCCGCACGGTATGTTTCAGCCGTCGTGCGATCTCGACCAGATATCGGTCGCCTATGCTGTGCCCCAGCGTATCGTTGATGTTTTTGAACCTGTCCAGATCGAGGAACATCACGGCCAGCTTTTCGCGGTTCCGCTGGGCAAAGCCGAGCGCGTAGCTGAGGTGCTCGTTCAGCTGGCTACGGTTGGGCAAGCCCGTCAAAAGGTCGAAGTTGGACAATTGCAGGATGCGCGCCTCATTGTGCTTCCTGTTGGTGATGTCCTCCTTGACCGCAAGATAGTGGGTGATACGCCCATCCGCCTGGCGCACGGGCGACAGTGTCGCCGCTTCTATATAGATAGAGCCGTCCTTGCGCTTGTTGGTCAGTTCGCCATGCCAAGCCTCGCCTGCGGTGAGGCGCGCCCACATATCGTTGTAGGTCTCCTTCGGTGTCTGACCTGACTGCAGGAAACGCGGGTTCTTGCCTCTGATCTCATCCAGCGTGTAGCCGGTGACGCTGGTGAATGACTGGTTGGCATATTCGATGCAGGCATCCAGATCAGTGATGATGATCATATTCGGGCTCTGCTCGACCGCCAACGACAGTTTGAGCAGGGATGACTCCGTTTGGCGCAGATGCGAGATATCGCGGGTGATAGACAGGATGCAGGGCTCGCCTTTGATCTCGACACCTTTGGCAGACATGAGACCGATGATGGTGCTGCCGTCCTTCATCCTGAACTCAGCCTCAAGATTCTCGCAATAACCATCCTGTTCGAGCCGCTCGATCAGACGTTTTCTGTCTTCCAGTGAATGCCACACACTGATCTCCAGCGAAGTCATGCCGACCACCTCATCCCTGCGCCAGCCGGTGATGCGTTCGAAACCTTCGTTCACATCGATATACATCCCGTCGCGCCGGCGCGTGATGTTGACGGCATCCGGACTGGTGAAGAAGGCGGTTCGGTACAACTCGTCCTTGTCGCGTAGTTCCTGTGTGGTCCGCCTCAGGAACGCGTCATCGGCAAAGCGGTCAAGCGCAAAGCTGACATCCATCGCCATCTCCAGCAACAGATTGCTGGCGGCTTCATCGAATGCATTGATCTCTTTGGCATAGAGCGTCAGAGCCCCGACCACTTGCCCCTTGCGGTAAAGGGGGAGGGATGCCGAACTGCCCCAGCCGAAGAAAGCGCCGCGCTCGTGCCAGTGCGAAGTGGCGGGATCATGCTGGAAATCCTGACACCAGTACGGGCGTCGCTCGCGCACACAGGTCCCGGTCGGCCCGCGCCCGGTCTGTTCGTCCGCGCTGGTCGAGATCTCCAGCCCGTCAAGATATTCAGTGCCCGTTCCGAATGATGCGACCGGCTTGAGCAGCGAACCTGTATCGTCGACCAAACCGATCCAAGCCATCTCCATGCCGCCCAGTTCCACCACATCGCGACAAATGATGTCGAACAGTTCCGCCTCGTCCGTACTGCGCACGATAGCCTGGTTGCATTGACTCAGCGCGTTATAAAGATCGGTCATGCGCAGCAGCTTGCCTTCGGTCGTCTTGCGGCCGGTGATGTCGCGCGACAGGATGATGTAACTGGGCGACTGTCCCGGTGCTGCCGGCTTGCGCGAGACGGACAGCTCGAACCAGTGCTTGCCGTCGGACAGATCTAGCTCGATCTGCAGTCCGTGCGAATAACCTTTCTCCCGCGCTTCGGCGATCGCATGCGCGCAGATCTCCGCAGTCTGCGGCGGAAATACTTCACTCAATCGCTTCCCGATGAAGAATTCCGCGGGCATCGCCAGCAGCTCGGTGCGCGGTGAGTGATAGTCCAGATAACGGCCCTCGTCATCGACCTCGAACAACAGATCGGGCAAGGCATCGAGGGTCGATTGCAACTGGGTCTTCGTATCGCGCAGGAAGCGGGTGCGTTTCTTCAGCCGGCTACGCAGCACAAGGGCCACGCCCGAGGTCGTGAGCAGCAAAGCAAGGATAAAAGCCAGCGCCTGCTTGATATAGGCAGGGATGATATGCGTAGGCTCCGGTGCCCCCCAGTGTCTGAGTGTGCGGTAATAGACCGAGTCCTGATCTGCCTTCCAGCCGCCGAGGTGCCGATCTATGGCCTGCAGCAGGTCAGCATTGCGCCCTTGTGCAGTCACATAGAACAGGCGGGCGGGATTGAAATAGATCCCCGTGTCGCGCAGGCCATAGCGGCCTGCGTGGAATTCTCCGAAATGATGATTGGTGATGACGGCATCCGCCTTGCCGGACTGCGTCAACTGGAACGCTTCCTCATAACTGCGTGCAGGAATGATATTTGCGTTGATACCGAAGTTGCGCATCATCGACGCCAGCAATTCCTGCTGCACGCCACCATCCAGTACGGCGATACGTTTCCCCTCCAGATCAAGGATGGAAGTGATGTGCGTGGTGTCGTTGGCAAAGACCTGGCTCCAGCTATGCAGCACCGGCGTGTCATGGAAATCCAATCCATCGTCGCGCCCCTCGGTAAAGGCGACATCCGGCATCAGATCGAGTTTGCCTTCGTGCAAGGCCTGCAGACAGGCATGCCATTCGCAGGGGACGTAGATCGGCTGCCAATCTTCTTGCTTGGCGATCTCCTCGATCACTTCGACCATGATGCCGGAAGCCTTGCCATCCGCCATGGTGAATATCTTGGGAGGATTCTCATACAGGCCGATCCGTATCTGTCTGGATTCGGCCTGGGCGCTGCCTATCGACAAGACGGCGGCGAACAGAGCCGACACGATTCTGAGAACGTGTGGATGGCGAAAGATATTGCCTGCGATCTCCTGCATGAAAAACATGTGGATGGCGCTGCGCTTTCAGGGTGTGGACCGGGAATCAGTCTATACGGTCTTGTTGCAGGCGAAAACAAAAAAAACCGTCCACATGTGACGGTATGTATTTGGCGGAGAAGGCGGGATTGTTCAGGTTTCGCGTTGCCACGGCGCAACCCTCATCCCGCAAATGAAAAGACACCCTTGCGGATGTCTTGACTTGTCTGGCGGAGAGGGCGGGATTCGAACCCGCGGTGGGATGTTATCCCACACACGCTTTCCAGCCGGGTAATTTCACGCCCTGAAACCCATTGGAAATAGGTTTTTCGAAGCTGTGCTAGGTTGAAAAGAGAGTATTTGGCACATTTTTGGCACAGCGAGGCGCATCTATGGCAACTATCCGAAAAAAAGGTCCTTATCAGTGGCACGTTCAAATTCGTCGCAAGGGATTCCCGACTGCAACGAAAACATTTGAAACGGAAGACGCGGCAATCAAGTGGTCGCGCGACATCGAATCGAAGATGGATAAAGGTATTTACTTCAATCGATCAGAAGCGGAACGAACCACCCTAGGCGATCTCATCGACACATTCCTGAAGGAGCATGCCCCTTTCCAATACAAGCGACGCGAGGACGGCAAAGAGGCTTACAAATTCCAATGCGCACACCTCAAGAAGCGCCTCGGAAAATATTGTCTGGCCGCTATCGATCAACGTGTGGTGGCGCAATATCGAGATGATCGTCTGGCTGATATGTGGCGCGGCAAACCGATTTCAGGCAGCACCGTAAAAAAAGAACTGAACATGCTGAGCAAGCTCATGGGATTTGCGGAAATCGAGGAAGGCATTGATCTACCTCGCGGCAATCCTGTGAGAAAGGTTCGCATGCCGAAAGATTCTGCAGGACGCGACCGGCGCCTGACTGAAAATGAATGGGAACGTCTGGAAATTGAGTGCCGCGCCAGTCGCAATCGCAGCTTGTGGCCATGTGTCCAACTCGCTGTTGCACTAGGGGCCCGCCAAGGTGAACTTCTTAATCTGCAGTGGAAGGATGTCAATAAAAAGCGCCGTGTGGCATTGCTGCGCGAAACGAAGAACGGAGAAGACCGACCGGTTCCTTTGTCCAGCCAGGCACTTTCGATACTAGAAAGCCTGCCCATACATATAAACAGCGGAAAGGTATTCAATCTTGGACGCATGACGCTATACCATGCGTTCATTGCCGCAGTTAAGCGCGCAAAAATCAACGATTACACTTTCCACGACTTAAGGCATGAAGCACTGTCCAGGTTATCGGAACGCGGTGACCTCTCAATGCTTGAGATTGCCAGTATTTCTGGGCACAAGACATTGAAGATGCTTCAACGTTACACGCATCTTCATGCCGAAAAACTGGCGCAGAAATTAGGGTAGGGCGTGGGAAATATAAGACGAAAAAAGTTGTTGAAAGGTGTTGACATGTACGCCGAGAATTAAGAATATAGCTACCGTCGATTTTCGCCTCGACATAGATTTACCCCAAGAATCACCCAAAAGAAATACCCAATTCATCAAAATCCCCGTCTCATCAGATGGGATTTACAAAGGTACTCCGGTCCTTGCGATTGGTTATCTAACATCTCGTGGGTCTGCATAAACCCACGAGAAGCCTAAAGCTGCAGCAGCTTGCTACAACCAAGTTGCGTGCTCCCCAAATCAGTCCGTCTTAAATTCTCGGCGGCGATTCTAATCAAGAATCAATTTCTGACTTCCTCCCGCGGCGCTGGGCGGTTGCATCCATTCTGCAAATCGAATTTGTCGAATTCAAAGTGCGAAAAATATTTTCCGCGCGGCGCCGCGCGCACGTCCAATTTTTTAGGAGTGCGGCATGAACAAACATCCGAACAAGAATCAACCGATGTCATATATATCGGCAGCAAACCTGCGCCCCGATTTTCTTCAGAATCGAGTTCTATTAACACGTGTTGAAGCTGGGTTTGCCTGTGGCTGGGCAAAACAGACGGTCTACAACAAAATCTACAACGATGAATATCCCATCCCGACCGTCGAATTTGGCGGCAGGCCGATGGTGAGGGTCGTTGATCTTCTTGAGTATATTAAGAACTTACGACCGCATCTTGCAGCTGCATCAGTTGATGCGCGCCGAGTTGGCCACCCCACAAAGGCTGAATCAATTAGCCGCAAGGTGGAAAATTCGGAGGCGACAAAATGAGGCCCCTGAGTTTTTCCGACGAAATTGTAGATGGCGATATGAAGGTATCAGCGATCCAACCTCATAGCGACGAGCTCGAAGAGGTGGCGGCCCGTGAAGTGGCCAGACTGAGAATTATCGATGCACTACGCTCAATCTTTTCACTGCGATATGTCCATTCAAAATCGAGACTTGACCGTGCTTTGTCTGCTCTGCAGAAGGAAGAGGTAGCTTCTTCATTTGCGCTTTTCGGACTCGATGCGAAAGCATTCGCAGAGCTAACAGAATCTCATGTTCGCCGACTCGGAACGACACGCCCTAATGACTGGTGGAGAAACAATGGGGTAGGCCGCCCGAAAATGGACGCAAAATGCTGAACAGTCATGATGTTCATTTCGCTCTCGATCAACTATTAATTCGCCCAGTCGCATTCTTCCCGGTCTTTGCAAAACTTGGAGGCAGTGTGAATGCAGGAGTAATGCTGTCGCAACTTTGGTACTGGTCTGCTGGCCGAACGAAAAATGAGGAGGGCTGGATCTGGAAAACGGCGCCCGAATGGTTTACTGAGACAGCGCTGACCGTATCTGAGGTAGAGGGAGCTCGAAAGAAATTAATCGAGCGAGGGCTTATCCACTATAAGCGAGCCGGGATTCCGGCCAAGCCTTACTACAGACTCGACAAGCAAGCTATCTTGGAGGCCATTTATGCGCTGCGGGTCCAGGATTCCAGTTCGCCCAATTGTGGCAAACAAGGTGCAGCAGTTTAGGAAAACAAGTCTGGTCAGAAGCCTGTGCCTTGTCCGCCAAAAAGCGAAAAACATAATACAGACACCACAGCTTAGATTACTTCAGACACCACCACAGGTATCTAGGCGAATCAACGAATCATGTTATTCCCCGGTTCGTTTTGAGTGGATGGTTGAGGAAAGAGAAGGGGTGGCACCGGATGCAAGCCTAAAGCTGTTCCGCCTTCCTTTGGCCAGAATGTCTGATGCGTTTCCGCTCCCCTCGAAGAGAGCAAGTACAGCAGCGGCCTCATAATTCGTTCGGGCTTTATGCCTGATGCACATCAACTGCAAGTCAAACGCTTCTGCCCTCGGCACTTCGAACTGCATACAAAGCTGATCGAATTCATCGCAGGACAAAGTCCACGGCTGATTGAACAGGAGGTGTTTATTGCGCTCCAGCTCAGTTTTGCCGCCATCAATGACTTTGAATGGTGTGGAACATGGCTTGTTCATGAGTTCAGTCTAGCATCATGGTAGCGGCTTACCCCTGTTTGATGCACCTTGCCGGCACAACCATTTACAATGGAGCCCCCGCAGTGCCACGTCGGTTACAGAACATCAGCCAGACACGAGCGATAAATATAAATACAGGCAAGAAGCCTCATGAATGCAGTAGAAATCGAACAGGCAATTTCCGAACTTGCGCTCCAGCCCTTTGATGCGGCGGAATTCCCGTTCGCCTTTTTGGCTGCTTTTGGCAACAAGGAAACCACCCTCAAGCGCCTGCGCATGGGCAATAGCAACAAATCAGATGTGCCTGGTGGCGTGCTTCAGAACAACAACATCCACCTTGCCGTGTGTGAAGCGGGCCAAGTGAGCGACACGCTCAAGGCGTTGCGCACCAGCTCGGCCACCGCCAAAGCAAAAGCCAAATATATCCTCTCCACCGATGGGCAGATGCTGGAAGCCGAAGAGTTGACCGGCGGCGAAACTGTCGCCTGCGCTTACGAAGACTTTCCGAACCATTTTGGATTCTTCCTGCCGCTGGCAGGTATCTCCTATCCCAAGGAGATCAAGGACACCGAGTTAGATAGGCGCGCCACTGCGCGGTTGAACAAACTCTACGTTGAACTGTTGCGCGAGAACCCAGACTGGGCTACTGCCGAGCGTCGCCATGACATGAATCACTTCATGGCGCGTCTGATTTTCTGTTTTTTCGCTGAAGACACAGGTATTTTCAACGTCAATGGCCTGTTCACCAAGATTGTGGAGCAAATGAGCGAGCGCGACGGCAGCAACACTCATGGGGTTTTGTCTGAAATTTTCCGCGCCATGAACATTAAGGCAGATGAACGAGCAGCCGTTCAGCCTCGTCTGCCAAACTGGGTCAATGGTTTTCCATATGTCAACGGCGGCTTATTCTCGGGCAGTACGAACGTGCCGCGTTTCACCCGCATGGCGCGAACCTATCTCAGTCACGCGGGCAATCTCGACTGGCAGCAAATCAATCCGGACATCTTCGGCAGCATGATTCAGGCGGTGGCTGACGATGAAGAGCGTGGTGCTCTGGGGATGCACTACACCAGTGTGCCCAATATTCTCAAGGTGCTTAACCCTCTATTTCTGGATGAGCTGCGCGCGCAACTGGAAGAGGCGGGTGACAACAAGATTAAGCTATTCAATCTGCGCAAGCGTATGGCGCGTATCCGCGTGTTTGATCCGGCCTGTGGGAGCGGAAATTTTCTGGTCATTGCCTACAAGCGGATGCGCGAGATTGAGGCGGAGATTAACCGCCGACGGGGCGAGTCGCATCTGGGTAGCGAGATACCGCTGACCAACTTCCGCGGCATCGAATTGCGTGACTTTCCGGCGGAGATCGCGCGGCTGGCGCTTATCATTGCCGAGTTCCAGTGCGATGTGCTGTATCGCGGGCAGAAAGAAGCACTGGCAGAATTTTTGCCGCTGGATGCGCATAACTGGATTGTTTGCCATAACGCTTTGCAGTTGGATTGGCTTAGCGTTTGCCCCCCCACGGGTACCAGTGTGAAGTTGGTCGGTGATGACCTATTCAGTACGCCGCTCGATCAGGCGGAAATCGACTTTGCGAACGAGGGCGGTGAAACCTATATCTGCGGCAATCCGCCGTATGTCGGGTCAAATGTGAAACCGCCTAAGAACGCAACCAAGGAACAAAAGGAAAAGTTGAAAAGAGAAGCCGAATCCCGCAAGGCGGACATGAAGGCCGTCTTTGAAAATCGTACTGGCACATGGGGCACACTTGATTACGTTGCGGGCTGGTTCATGAAGGCAGTCGATTATGGCAATAGAACCAAATCTGCTGCCGCATTTGTGGCTACGAACTCCATTTGCCAAGGTCAGCAAGTGCCAGTTTTATGGCCTTTGATTATTGAGACCGGGCACCAAATCACATTCGCACATACGTCGTTCAAGTGGAAGAACTTGGCGACAAACAATGCTGGTGTGACTGTCGTGATTGTTGGTCTTTCAAGGCAACCCGGTAAAATTCGCAGGCTGTATGTCTCGGATAAGGAAGGTACGCTTACGGTAAAAGACGTTGAAAATATCAACGCATACCTGGTTCCAGCAAAAAACATCATCGTCGACAAAAGTGCGACGGCTATTAGTGAGATAGCTCCTATGACATTCGGCAATATGCCGAACGATGATGGAGGTTTGATCCTCAAGAATATAGTTGATGTAGAAGAGGCTGTGCAGCATGGTGTTCCTCATAAATTTGTTCGCCCCTTCATCGGGACGGAGGAATTTATTGAAGGGAAATTGCGCCATTGTCTTTGGATTGATGATCAGGACCACGAGGTCGCATCCAACAATCCGTGGTTGGCCAGCAGATTCTCTATTACTAAAGCGCATCGATCAGGCAGTGACCGTCTAGCCACAAATAGACTTGCTGCAGTTCCATATCGTTTTGGCGAGGTTAGGCAGACTGGCAATGAATCTGTTCTCGTAGTAGCTGGGGCATCTTCGGAAAATCGTCCATATCTTCCTGTTGGATTGATGCCGCAGGGAACCATTATTAGCAATCTGGCGTTTGGCTTGTTTAATGCTCCGCTTTGGAACATGGCACTGATTGCTTCACGCCTGCATCTAATCTGGATTGCCACTGTTTGCGGAGCACTGGAAACGCGCTACAGATACTCCAATCAGCTTGGCTGGAATACCTTCCCTGTACCACTGCTCACCGAGCAAAACAAGGCTGACCTAACCGCCTGTGCTGAAGCTATTCTACTGGCCCGCGAGGCGCATTTCCCTGACACTATCGCCGACCTGTACGACCCGGACAACATGCCGGAGAATCTGCGCCGTGCCCACGAACACAACGATGAAGTGCTGGAGCGTATCTACATCGGCCGCCGTTTCAGAAACGATACTGAACGGTTGGAAAAACTGTTTGAACTCTATACAAAAATGACTGCGGATGAGAAGTCCAAGCCTGCAATCAAGGCGACGAAAGGAAGAAAATAGTGCCCCAACCGACCGGGAATCCAACTAACGCTTATACCGTGCCGTCGGTGTCCATCACTACGGCTCGCACGGGTGCATCGAGCAAGGCCAATGCACTGGGCATGCGTGACATGCAGGAGAGAGCTTGGGCTAAGCGTGGTGAGCAATATCTGCTAATTAAATCCCCGCCGGCTTCAGGGAAGTCTCGTGCGCTGATGTTCATCGCGCTGGATAAGCTCAACAATCAGGGATTGAAGCAGGCCATTATCGTGGTGCCGGAGCGATCCATTGGAGGGAGCTTTGCAGATGAGCCATTGAGCCAGTACGGCTTCTATTGGGATTGGCAGGTGGCACCACAATGGAACCTGTGTAACGCACCAGGTGTGGATGAGCCCAAAGTGGCGAAATCCAAGGTTGAGGCTGTTCGCAAGTTTTTGGAGAGCTCCGACAAGGTGCTGGTCTGTACCCATGCAACATTCCGCTTCGCAGTTGATGAAATGGGTGTCCAGGCTTTTGACGGTCGACTGATTGCGATTGACGAGTTCCATCATGTTTCCAGTGACCCAGACAGCAAGTTGGGAAGTCAGTTGGGGGCATTCATTGCTCGCGACAAGGCACATATCGTTGCCATGACCGGCTCGTATTTCCGGGGCGACAGCGTAGCGGTACTGGCGCCGACGGATGAGGCGAAATTCGAGACTGTCACCTACACTTATTACGAGCAGCTCAACGGTTACAACTGGCTAAAGTCGTTAGATATCGGCTACTTCTTTTACACAGGGCGGTATGTCGAGGCGGTCGAGAAGGTGCTAGACCCTCGGCTTAAAACCATCGTCCACATTCCCAATGTCAATGCTCGCGAAAGCCTGAAAGATAAGGAACGCGAAGTAAACGAGATCATGCACTCGCTGGGTGAATGGAAGGGTATAGACCCCGCTACCGGTTTTCATCAGATTCAAACAAGCGAAGGCCGTCTGTTGAAAGTGGCTGACTTGGTAGACGACAGTGACTTGGCCCAGCGTTCTAGCGTATTGGCTGCGCTGAAAGACCCGGCGCAAAAGAATAATCGTGATTATGTGGACATCATCATTGCACTAGGCATGGCGAAGGAAGGCTTCGACTGGATTTGGTGCGAGCACGCTTTGACCATCGGCTACCGTAGCAGCCTGACCGAGATCGTGCAGATCATTGGCCGTGCGACCCGAGATGCCGAAGGCAAGGAACGAGCGCGATTCACCAATCTGATTGCCGAACCCGCAGCCGAACAGGGGGCTGTGGCAGAGGCTGTGAATGACATGCTGAAAGCGATTTCCGCGAGCCTGCTAATGGAGCAGGTGCTGGCGCCACGCTATGAATTCACGCCAAAGAACAGCGGGCCGAAGGTAGGCTTTGATTATGGCGAGGGCGGCTACCAGGAGGGCGGCCACAATATCGGCGTGAACAAGGATACCGGACAGATTCATCTGGAGATTAACGGGCTGGCGACACCGCACAGTTCCGAAGCCACGCGCATCTGCAAGGAAGATTTGAACGAGGTCGTCACCAGTTTCTTGCAAGAGAAAACCGTTCTGGAGCGTGGCTTGTTCGACAAAGAAAACACTTTGCCTGAGGAGCTGACTCAGTTGCATATGGGCAAGATCGTGCGCGAGCGTTACCCAGAATTGAGCGAAGCCGATCAGGAAGCCATCCGCCAACACGCCATTGCAGCCATGAACATCACCCAGCAGGCAAAGCTGGCCTTGGCCCAAGCCGACGCAGAAGGAACTGTCCAAGGGAGTACAGCTTTACTCGATGGCGTGAAGAAATTCATTAATGTGCGAGATTTGGATATTGACCTGATTGATCGCATCAATCCTTTCGATGCGGCTTATGCTGTGCTGGCAAAGGCAATGGATGAGAAATCACTGCGTCAGGTACAGGCCAGCATTGCCTCCAAGAAGGTGAGCATTTCGCGAGAAGAAGCTGTTGAGCTTGCAAATAGAGCTAGGAGTTTTAAGAGGGAGCGTGGTCGACTCCCAGATATAAACTCTGCTGATGCATGGGAAAAGCGAATGGCTGAAGGAGTGGCCGCCTTCCTTCGATACAAGTCACAAGAGCAAGCTAAAGAAAAAGGTGGAGCTTCAAATGGGCGAAATTGATGAAGACGAACTGCTTGCCGACCTAGAGCTTGAAGTAAAACCACTTAGTTCAGCCAGCCACACGCCTCGCGAGCAACGCATCATTGCCGGATTTGAGGACATCCTGCGTTTTTACGAAGCTCATGGCCGAGCCCCCCAACATGGAGAAAACAAGGATATTTTCGAGCGCCTATATGCAGTGCGCTTGGATCAGCTACGGAAACTGCCAGAAGCCAAAACGTTGCTTGCTGAACTGGATACTCCAGGACTGCTGTTAGGTGCTGTGGCAACCCAAGTGAATGTGGATGGGATGGATGAGGATGCCCTGTTGGCCGAGCTGGGGGTAACTGATGGTATTTCCGGGCAGGGCGACATTACAGTGCTGCGTCATGTCCGCCCCTACGCCGAAATCAAGGCTGCAGAGGAAATTGCCAATCGGACACCCTGCAAGGATTTCAATCATTTTGAGGAATTGTTCAAAGAAGCGAAATCTGGCCTCAAAGACGGTTCATGGTTTACCAAACCTTTTGGCAAGGATGCCAGTATTGAAGTGGGCGACTTTTTCATCGTCGGCGGGTTGATTGCCTATATTGCGGAGATGAAAAAGGGTTCCATAACCAAAGACGGTCGTGATAACCCACGCCTGCGTGTCATCTTCGATAATCAAACGGAAGCGGATTTGCTACTTCGTTCTCTCGTTCGCTCGCTTTACCCAGATGGAGATACGCCAGTGGGGCGCCGCCTGATCAAGGTTGATGCTGGGCCGTTGTTTGGTGGAGTCGTCGAGCCTGATGACATCGAGTCCGGGACCATCTATGTGTTGCGGAGCCTGTCCAATCACCCTTTTATTGTCGAGCACCGTGAGCTTATACACAAAATTGGGGTAACTGGCGGTAAGGTTGAGACACGCATATCAGGTGCAGAAAATGATGCCACCTATTTGCTGGCAGATGTGGAGGTGGTGGCCACATATAAGCTGCACAATATTAATCGTGTGAAATTAGAAAATATTTTCCACCGATTATTCGAAGCTGCACAGCTTGATGTGACCATTGAGGATCGCTTTGGAAACCCAGTTAAGCCAAGAGAATGGTTCCTTGTGCCGCTTCATGTAATTGACGAAGCGGTTCAGCGGATTCTGGATGGATCTATTGCCGAAGTGGCATATGACCCAAAGAAGGCTCAGTTGGTAGGCTGATATGGCTTTGAGTTGTAGGTGCCGAGAGCGGCGCCGGATTCGAACCGGATAACGCGGCGTTTGCGCGCTTGCATCCCATTGGGAACAACCGTCTTCTGCAAGAGAAATTTACTGCTGATCGTGAGCAGGCGGGGGCTGATGCATGTTCCCCCCAGCCTAAAACGTCCGAAACGTAACCGCCTATAACGCAGCCGGATCGGGGTCGAACCGATATAAACGGCGTATCACCGTCCTGTTCCCACATCCAGACACCGACTACTTGCGAACACTATACGGCAAAGCTTTTAATAAGTGCACTGACTGAAACTCGGTGCCAAACAGACCTAGCCGGTAACTATGAGGATCGATTGTGACTTAGGCTGGAATCTATATAGCAGATTCATCCAACTCAGCGCATATTGACTTTACCCATACGTTTCATAGCTTGCGCCCGTTTCTTCTTTACCCGTTCAACCGTCCGTGGCCAATGTTCCGAATGGAACATCTCGGTTTTGATTTGATGGACTGGTGCAGCATCAAGGACATCGATTCCGTAGTTCGCGAACACGTAGATCGCGGCATCGGACAATGCCAGTTTCTGCAACCAGCCCACACGGTCTATCAGGTACCCATCAGGATCTTCCGTCATCAATTTCGCGAATTCCTCGAAAAACACCCTTGCTACCTGGACCGCGAGGCGCGCCTGCTCGATACCATTGGCATCGCGCTTGACCTGCAACTGGTACAAGTTCTCGATGCGACTTTTGAGCACCAGCGTCGGGTGTAGAACACGAATTAGGCCATATGTTGGATGCTCCATCTCAACTGCCGTTTCGCGTATTTCATTGTTGGTCAGGCCGATTAACGAACCCATGAAATCGACAAAAAGTTTGCGCCCGTCCGGTGCCCGATACGTCACGATGGCTGTATTGGGCGTATGGTCATCCATGTCGGACATTCGAAGAGTGCCATGCAGTTCTTCGGCAACGATCTTGGCGTCGTGTTTTGTGGCCAGAACATCCACATCCTTGGTGAGATAGGTTGTTTCGAGCGGAGGGATTGGGATGCTAAACCAGTCGATCCAGAAGGTTAATGATTGTCCGCCAACTAAGATAGCTGGTGAGGGTGCTTTTTGGAGTGCTTTGAAAAATAGCGGCAGGTCGTCCGGACAAAACCAGTCAAACCCATTGGCCATGAATTACCCTAGCATGCGGATGACGCGAAAATCTTTTACGTCGGCTGCAGGGATCAACCTGGCACGCTCAGCAGCTTCTTTCGGGGAAAGGTGGAGAACCATCACCTCTTTTTTGAACGCGTCTTGCCTCTTCACCTTGCTGATAAACCTGCCAGCGCCATTGGCTTTGACAAATCTCAGGGAGGAGTCTTTTTTGGGGTGAACCGATTTTAGAGCTCTTTTCACATCACCATCCTAACAAATCCAGTTCGCGTTGGAAAGGGGGGAAGGAGGGGAATGTGGACGCACCAGTCCCAGTCATCAAATCTGAGCCACCACAACTCAGAATGCAACGACAAAACAGCCATTCCGCATCAATAATTGCCGAACCAACCTTGTGACGTTCCTGATAACTCTTATTATCAGGAATTGCATTTTTCACTACTAAAACGGTAGGCAGAGCAAGGTGCCACCAAAAGCAAACCAACGCTAATTAGTCTGCTGCGTTCTGCACTACAATCTGGCTCATTACTGAGCAGAGGGTGGCAACCATGGAGAATCAACAAGAAATATTGGAAGGTGTAATGCGAACTGAGCGGTTAGCTTTTGTCATCGGCCAGTCACCCAAATACATCAGGGACGATATTGCCACCTTGCTGGAAGGGGATCAACTTCCCGGATCGTTTGGCGAACTAATCAAGCACTCGGTCGAAATGCACTCAGCCCACAAGGAATTCGAAGGTACGAACGTTGTTTCAATTTTTGGGAAGGCCGGCACTCGTTAATGTTCCACGTCCCCCAATTTCTCTGAATGAGATGATGCATATGTGCATCTGTAGATCGGTGGGCTGAAGCGTACCTACCAGAATGTACGTTGAACTATTTGCATTTTACTTTCGCCATGACTCCCCTGGTGCTAATGATTCCCCCAATATAGGTTGTATTGCTAAAACTATGAGATCCGCCAGAAAAAGTACCCGTATATCCAAGGACTGCATTAAATCCTTTATCCCTCGCTAACTTAGAGAATTCGTTGTCAATTCTTATGCGCATTTCATAGAGCTCTTTAGGTGATGCGTTATCCGTCCACTGCGCAATATGCATAGGCTCAATGTCGACAACTGCGCAGTTATTAACGGGGAAATTATCGACAGTCAGCAGTCCGTACCACTTGTCCTCAGCCCACGAGTGGCTTGAGAAGAGAATACAGATCAACGATATTAAACCTAATACCTTCGACTTCATTTTAAGCATACGTTCTACTCCCCTGAGAAAAAATTGTGGTCTTACTGCCGCTCAAAGTTGCGCTCATAGGCCCCAAATCCCGCTGTACTGAAAAAAATCACCAGTGAGAATAGGGCCCGCGAGGACGGGTGCGAATTTGTTGCTCTAAGGAAGTAACCGCACTATCAATTGCCATCTCAGTTTCGATTTGATTGCGCCTAGCTGTCACCGCTATCTGGTGGAGCATTTCCTGATGTCTGCGCTCTTCAGGCTCTAGCTTTGCCCACTTATTACGTAAAGCTTTCATTGCCTCTTCGGTTTTTTTGGCGGCTTGCATGGATTTAATACGCATTTGGGCCCAAAGTTCTTCGTGTTCTCTGGCGCTTTTCCTTGAGGCTGGCCCCCAAAAGAACAGTGCGGGGAGGTACCAGAAACAAATGATCAACGCGACGATTGCGATAGATTGTTCGGCGGTTTTGAACAGACTGAACATAGCAACTAGGCCCCACAAGACTATCGTCGGTATGGGATTTTTTATTCTGTCGCGGACACTATCCAAAACATCATCTACATATTGGACAGCGAATGATTTCGGGGAAGAGGAGGGTAACTTTGTTGAAAACAGCTTAGGTCCCTGCACGAATGCCCAACGCATCACCGATACGACACCGATAGCGCACACCGCCAACACGATAATCCCGAGAACGCTTTTCATTCTGAAATCTCCATTTATGCGAGGCTTTAATTTATCACAAATGAGAAGCAAACTCCGTGGAAACAAACGCCGCAAGAATGGATTCTTTGCGGCATGGCAAAACGTAAAGCAGCCGATCTTGGAAAATCCTCAGAGGAGCAGGATCTGCGAAGCATCCTTGCGCAAAATGTGCGTCGCATTAGGCGTGAACAGTCTCTTTCGCAGGAGGACTTGGCATTCAGGAGTGATCTGGATCGAACCTATATTTCAGCGGTCGAGCGCTGCATCTGGAATGTGTCGCTAGGGAACATCGGAAAGATTGCCGCTGCACTCAATGTCGAGCCTTGGCAATTACTGATCCCCGAAAAAGAATAAGTAACAGCATTTCTTTCTCCCCATAACCAGCCGCGGCCAGAAGGCATCCTTGATTGCTTTGTGGGCCAATTTTTGCAAATCACCCGCAGCACGGCTGTAGCGCATCTGGCAGGAAACGCGCAATCCCACAGCACTTGCAGCGCAACTCTGGTACATGACTGACATGGCCTCCCATTTTCAGAGTAACCACAGAGCAACTGTGAAGCGCTTGGCAATTTTTCCACCTGCATATTTCAAAATTTGTTTCTGAAATGCGGTTCAAATTTGAACCGCATTTTGGAGATTTACTTTTCCTGCGTGACTAGACTTTCGACAGTCAATCAAGTCGAGAGGTATCAAAGTGGGGAAGCAGCAAGCCATCAGAATCCAATCATCCGCGTTCAAACTCATTGCGTCCTTAGACCTGTTCGCAGCCTCCTTCATCAAGGACCCTCAAACAATACTGCGGAAGCGCGGACAGGCTGTCCGTTCCTTACGCAAAGTTGCATGCAGTGACATGTTCGACTTCGCCTCTGCGCAAGTTCAAACCGATTATTGATGAATTGATAGCCAAGCCGCTGCCGGAATTTTCTTCCGAAAAAAATGATGGGGCGGAAAAACTTTCCACGATTCGCACCAAGAAGTCATTGTCATAGAGCGGAAAAATATTCCACACGCAACACCATGATATTTAATGTGAAAGATTTCCGCAGATGCTGGAAGAAAATTCCTCGAGGCACTTTTATGATGCGGGCGCGGAAGGAAATTCCGCATCCGGAGGATTTTTCCGGCATGCGTTATGAAGGATTTTTCGCACTCAACCTATTGAATATACAGCGGAGAATTTTTCCGCGAGAGCCCACAAAGTGATTTGTTTTACGACCGGGATTGCCGCGCCAAAAGATAGACATCTGCGTGGATGTAAACCTGAGCTCAAACCAAAGATTTCGATGGATGTGATTTTTTACGATAGGAGCAGAAATGGACATTATTAAGGTAGCTTTGGACGGACTACAGGAAAGAGTGGAGGCATATGGCAAAGAGGCTGATTCGCTATGCAAGAGCCACTTTGAATTTGTCATGGCCAAGAACAAAAGTAAGGACTGGGATTCCAGGAGCAAGCTGTATGCGGTAACTCGAGTCAGAGGATTTGGCCTGACAATAAATTGGTACGAAGTGAACTGGTATGGTTCGAAAGCTCGTAATACCCGACGCAATGTGAAGAAACTGGTTACCAAGCCAGCGAAGAGTTACGGGTACAACTTTGCCACACTGCTAAAGTATGCCCAGCCATGGGAAATAGAGATGGTGAAAGAGATCGAGACAAAACTGGCGGAGATTCGCCGAAAGGTATCTGTTTATTCCAAAGCGCTGCTACACCTGAAGCAGGTTGAACGCCTTGAAGCCGAATGAACAAGCGCTATGCCGCCGCTACTTATGCACTAAGCTGCCAAACTAAATGAGCAGGTCGAGCTGTCCGTGTTTCGGCCTTATGTGAATCTTCACATAAGGCCGATTATGCACAGTTCTCGATTATGTGAAGTGAAGGTTGGAATCTGCACCAATCGCTGATTTTCGGTGACTCTCGCAAATTCAGACCTTCACATAATTACAGCCTCTTCAGGAAGTCGATCAGAGAATCAGGAGCCGTGTAGCGATGTATCCTGGTCTCTGGTTCGTGCAGCACGGACAAGGCATGTTCCTTCATAGTCAGATCAGCCTCGACGTAGTGATGTGTGGTGACAGGACTCTCATGGCCAAGCCAAAGTGCAATGACACTGATGTCGACGCCGGCCTGCAATAGATGCATCGCAGTAGTGTGCCTGATCGTGTGTGGTGAGATTCGTCGCTTTGCCAAATCGGGGTTGTTCTCTGTTGCAGCCACCACCGCCAATGCAAGCCTTTGGGTGACATTGTTACGTGTCATCGCATGTCCGCTACGGTTCGGCAGAAGCGGTGATGCGGCATCGAACTGCGGATTCAACCTCAACCATGCACGGACCGCCTTGACTGTCGAGCGCCATAGAGGAACGCTGCGCTGCTTGCGGCCCTTGCCATGCAGGTGGACGCAGGCGGAACCCTCATCAAGCACCACCTCACTTACCTTGATGCCCGTGACTTCCGACACGCGCGCCCCGGTGTTGTACATCAGCAGAAACAGCACATGATCCCGTTGGCTTATCCAGGACTCATCCGGCGTTCCGATCACCGCCAGCATCTCCTCGCGGGTCAGATAGCCGAACATCGGGCGCTCGAAACGTTTTACCGGGACTCCCAATGCGCGTTCGATCACTTGTAGTGATGCCACGTCGCGGTGCGCAGCAAACTTCAGGAACGACCGCAACGCCGCCAGTCGCGCATTGCGGCTGCGCACGGAATTATGTCGCTGACGTTCCAGATGATCGAGGAAGGCCATGATCATATCTGGCGTGATGTCAGCCAAGGTTATTGCGTTCGGTGATTTGCCCAGCCGAGATTCGACAAAGCCGAGGAAGAGCACAAAGCCATCACGATAGGCGGCGATGGTCTGTGCGCTGAGCGCACGCTGCTGCGTCAGATACTCGGCAAAGTAGGCTTGGACGAGTGCGGCAAATGAGGGTGGCACCTTGGATTGCTTACGCATTGCCGTCTCCCAATAGGTTGGCGAAGCACTCGAATTTGCCGCCAGCCAAGGCCATCAGTTCCGGCACGGCGGTCAGATACCAATAGGTGTAGAAGATTTCTGCGTGTCCCATATAGGTCGACAGCGCCAGCATCGTCTGATCAATGTCGGTGCCCTCGGTATGCCAGAGCATCATGCGACGGACCGCAAAGGTGTGACGTAGATCATGGAGGCGCGGCGCTGCGTGGCCGCCACGATTTACCAAATGCAAACTGTCACGCAGCATATTGAAGACGCGATGTACCTGACGACCGCTGAGAGGCTCCCCAAGTCGCCGGCCACGGCTGCTGATCAGGAATGGCATCTCAGCGATGGTGGCAACATGCCGCGCACGTTGTCGGCGGTACTTCATCAATGCGGCAACCGCAGTTGGGTGAATCGGTAACTGTCGCGACTTGGCGAACTTGGTTTGCCGGATGGTGAGCATTCCAAGCTTGAGGTCGACATCGGTATCAAGCAGATGGATGGCCTCCGAAACCCGCAGCCCAGTTGAGGCCATCAGGCCAATCAGGGTTTCATAGGTTGCCGGTCGAATACTGCCCGGAGGTCCAATCTGGCGGGCAGCTGCGAGCAATTGGACGATTTCCTCATCATGGAAGATATGGGGAGCGACACGGCCCGCCTCCGGACCGAAGACAGATTCCTCTGGAACTTCAGTTTCCGGTTCGAACTGCTTCAGGTAACGCGCGAAATGGCGAACTCTGGCAAGCCGGACAGCCCAAGTTGATGGCGTTTCATGGTGCCATTTATCATGGCGCGCCCACTCGATCATGAGATCGGCTG
Organism: Sideroxydans sp.; assembly: GCF_054604835.1. Classification (NCBI taxonomy): domain Bacteria; kingdom Pseudomonadati; phylum Pseudomonadota; class Betaproteobacteria; order Nitrosomonadales; family Gallionellaceae; genus Sideroxydans; species Sideroxydans sp. Next base: position 694,702 of record NZ_JBTSFG010000001.1, read on the forward strand.
TCAGCGGACCATGGTGATGCCGGGCCGCAACGTAGCGGGCAAACCCAGTCAGCAGCGTATCCCGTGAACGCAGTTCGAAACCGAGGCGGTGTCGCTCGGCAAGATAATCGTTGATTCGCCGTTGCAATCCGATGCGCGTACTCATGATGCGCTCCCGGGCCACGGCAGGGCAACGGATGCCAGCTTCGGCGTGTCGAGCTTGGCGTAGATCAGTGTGGTGTTTAACGAGCGGTGGCGCAGCAGGTCGGCGACTTCCTTGAGCGAACTACCGCTTTCAACAAGGCGACACGCCAGAGTATGCCGAAGTGAATGTGCGCTGGAATGTGGCAATCCTACGCGGCAACAGGCGCGCTTGATTACCTTCTGTATCGCCATGGAGGTAATTGGATAGTCTCGCCCCTCCTTCTGACGGACGAAGATAACAGGGTTCCGGGTGGCAGGTCGCTCATGTTGCAGATAATCGGCAAGTGCCTGACCGGTTTCCATCGGCAATGGCAGGATGTCCTGACGTAGCGATTTCGTCCCTCGCAACATTACCGTGCCGGCATGCCAGTCAATGTCACTGATCATGAGATGAGCGATTTCGCCGGATCTCAATCCCATGTCCAATGCACAACGCACAATTGCGTAACCACGCTTCGGAAAGCTCAGGTCAGCAGTGAATGAATTCAGCAGGCGTTCGGCTTCTTCAGGTTTGAGAGCGCGCGGCAATGATGCCAGCTTCCAATGAACAGGATTCAGAATAACGGCGGTAAGCTTGCCTACCGGATCGCCGCAGGTCGCCCGATAACGAAAGTAGCTACGCAATGCAGATGCCAATTTCGAGGCGTTGGAATGAGTTGGGCGTGCATCCAACTGGCTGGCAAAGAAACGCCGCACATCTTCTGCTCGCAGTTCGGAAATGTTGACCGGTCGACCCGCGAATTGCTTATGAAGCAAACGTCCTACGATGCGAGTCTGCAGTCGACAGCTGCCTTCTGCCAATCCTCGTACATAGCGCAGGTGCTCTTCGAAGCTGCGCAGTTCCTCGGCAATGTGATTTGAATATGCTGCTGGTTTCCGTGCATCTGACGCGGCACGGTGCGTAGTAGCGTGGTCCATAATGGTCTCCTGAAGTGGGACCACTACTTCAGGCTACCGCAGAAATTATGTCCAGCTTACATTTGCATCAAACCCTGCAATGCCGCTTACTTCCTGCCTCTCAGCATAATTCGCACCAATGCTTCACATAATCGCGAACTGTGCATAATCGGCCATAAGAGACGATGGGGAATTGCTGAAATGGCTAATGGAGTGTTCTGAAGGTTAGTCCGCTTCACTTCCAACAGCGGACGTTCAAAACTAAACGTTTGATGGTGATCGACCGTCGCTTGCTAACCCATAAGGGACGTTTTCTGTCTCCCGATAACGGACATTCAACGTGAAGGTAAGGGGCTGCGCTTTAGCGCAGTCCCAGCCCGAAGGGCGAACTTGACCGCAGGGTTAGGGGCTTTCTCATAGGCCACTATATAACACATACCCTCTTGTCCAAACAATGCGGTGCTCTCCATCGCTCTTCCAGTAAACGTAGGCTGAAGTAGAGTAAGGCAAAAAACCGGTGCCCTCTTGAAAGAACGTGGCGCGTTGAATCGTTGAATCATTCTCACAGGGTACTTGCATCTTGAATCCCTGAGTCGTTAGCGCGGCAATCAGCAGAGCATCATCTGAGCCGGGAGGGAATTCGTCTCGAAGGCGCTGCTCTACTTCGGGGGAGCCTTTGGGGGGAACGGTAAGCACTCCCGAGATTTCACCGTTCTCGCTTCGTGACGGGCAAGCGGAGGCGAAACCACCGACTGTTGCCTTTACCAGAAGGGGCGGCTTATGCGATGTACTGCACGCGGCGAGAGTAAGACCTAACACGGTTGTTATGAATACGATGCGATGAGCGCAAAGGTAATTCATATGGTCAGCCCCTAACAGTTAGTGTAGAGACCCATGGGTCCGGACATTGATTAATAATGAGACAGACACTATTCGCACCTAGCCTTATGAGTATTTTCAGCCTTTGTATTCCCGCGTCTCTATTACTTTATTGAAAAGGAGACGCAGTTCGAGCGCAAGGAGACGCAGTTCGAGCGCATTGAGACGCAGTTCGAGCGCATTGAATCACGTCATCAAGCTTTGGCATATATGCCGATATGGCTATATCCGGCCAATATAGCCAAGTGTCGGGGGTGTAAAAGATTTTGTGTAAACGGTCATAAGGCAGGAAACTGCCATCACATTGAAAGGAGTGGAAATGACCGTATTACAGAAGAAGCCTTCGCCGGAGCTGATTGACCAATTGATGGCGGGC